>NZ_PFGL01000055.1 GCF_002783505.1 Shewanella sp. CG12_big_fil_rev_8_21_14_0_65_47_15 | reverse complement strand
AGCGGTCGATGGGATGCAATGTGTGAATTTAAAAAGCAGCATAACAGCGGCAAATGGTGTAAAGGTAAAGCGTCAAGCCAAGCGTTACATCCTTAAGTTCGTCACTGCTCACGATTCAGCTATTAGGATTATTTTTGTTTATCCTAAATGAAGATAACTCCGTGACAACTCAGCGCGCTTTTGTCCCTTAGCTTTTTACGTACATATCGCAAATGGGTAGTTAAAATTGGCATTGGGGCACCAGTGACCGTTGGCGACATGGATGTCGCCGTCGAGCCTATAAGGATATATTCACGGCGAGTCACTGGGGAAACAATGACAATAAACTCAATAAATAGATAAAACGATTAATCGCTTCTGTCCCAAAGCAGTTCTGTATTTCTTTAAAACCGACAGGCTATGCCGATGCTAAACAGGTGAGTCATGGTGATTAGCGAGACGACCGTCCGCCCCATGGCCGCTTTTTGGCATCCATGCCATCGCGGCATTTGTGAATCCATTCACATCAGATGGGCGGCCCTGCATCCACGGATGGACTTGAACAACATCCGTGTTTAACGGCCAGTTCGCCATCTGATAGGCAGGACGCCTGAATGTCGTGCAATGCAGGGACGCATGAGAACGACCATGGCTCTCGTTCATAAGCTTAGAAATTAGGTTTCTATTCACCGTGTCGTTGAGCAAATACCATGGCTCACCATAAGCCAATACCAGCAAAATAGTTCTAATTCCTAAGACGTAATCTCCCACTCAGCTTTATTAATCCTGCCAGTTATTCAATGCATTTCTGGCTTTGAATATTTCTACTACTTAAAAATCATATTCTTACGAAATAGGGGAGTGCGATAAGGGCGATGCCGATGGCGATAAGTAGCGCGAGATTGGTGACAAAATAAGGGTAAATCATCAGGGTGAGGCCGACGGCCAGAGGGATGGGGGCGGCTTGGCGCTTGCCGTAGGTGAAAAAGCCAAGACCAAAGAGGCCAAAGACTAAACTCCATAACAATATTGCTGGATTATCAAACACCTTGAGTTCCTCAGTGATTAGCGCTTGGTAAGCGCCAGCCTTTTACTCTGTCATATTGGTCAAATGATGGGTTAGGACTGCGCCGGTTCATTGAGTCTACTTCTAAATATCCCTTGGCGTAATTAAGCTTTATTCATCTTATTCGCAGCATAAATATGCTATTTTAGTGCGCTGTTTTATTTACATTTTTAATACAGTGAGGATTCAGGTTATAGCTCATATAACTCTAAGGGTAAGCCGTCTGGATCGCTAAAGAAGGTGAACTTTTTGCCTGTGTATTCGTCGATGCGGACGGGTTCGACGGCGATATGATGGGCTGTAAGGCGTTCTATGGCCGCTTCAATCGATGCGACGCGAAAGGCGAGATGCCTAAGGCCGCAGGCCTCCGGATAGCTGGGGCGCTTGGGAGGGGTGTCGAAGGAAAACAACTCGATTTGACTCATATCGGGCAATTGTAAATCGAGTTTGTAGGACTGGCGCGCTTCCCGGTAATGCTCTGCAAGCACGCTAAGGCCAAGAATAGTCACATAAAAATGTTTGGACTTTTGATAGTCACTGCAAATAATCGCTGCATGGTGAATGCCGAGTAACATAGCTTGCCTCTATCCTGTTTAACTGATTTTAACCCTAGTGTGTTTTAAAAAAGCCAGAGTCACAACGGTGTGTGACTCTGATGCTATCTTTGGGGCCGTTAGCTTACTTTTCTTATTTATCTTACTTATTTTTTATCTGACATACTCTGGGGGCTAATGGGTGAGTTCAAAAATGGCGGAGGAGAGTGGGGCAAGCTGCAACTGAACTCGCCCTTCGCCTCGTTTAATGACCAACTGCGCCGCATAATCTTCCAGTAAATCCTTCAGCGGATAGGCCCCATCCGTTAACTGCCATTGCTCAATCAGTGCCTTGGGCAGTTTAAGGGATAATGACTTAGCTTGGGTTTGACTAAAGTTACTGACAATAATCAGCTTTTGACCTTTTTTATCGTCCGTATTGGTCTCAAAGCGGACAAAGGCGAAGGTTGAGTCATCATAACCCGTTGCGCTGCCATTGTTTGTCTTTTTGTTAGCCTTATTGCTAGCCTTTGCAGCCGATACCGCGCCGCGGTTGGCGGCATCCAGCGAGTAATATTGCCCTAAGAGTGCGGGCGCATTTTTACCTGTGCTTAAGTTAAGCAGTTTTTGATAGTACGCCCGCAGGGATTTTTCCTGCGCCGTTGATTGGCCGCCATCAAATTTGCCCTTATTCATCCAGCGTTGATGGGCGGGCACGCCCGCATAATCAAAAATACTGGTGCGGGAGGCATGACCAAAACCGAGATCTTGGCTAGCGGCTTCGCCCACTTCTTGGCCAAAATAAATCAGCGTCGGCGAAGTACTTAGGGTGGCCGACACCACGATGGCGGGTAGGGCGTAGCGGGGATCGACCGCATCCGTTGACGCATTACCACTTAAGTTACCTAAAAAGGCGGCATTAGCGATGCGCTGCTCGTCGTGGTTTTCTAAAAAATGCAGCATATGGGAGTCGATATCCTGCACTTTGGCTTGGTCAGCGGCGATCTGCGCGGTGCTTTTTTGCCCCGCCATAATGGCTTTGAGGGTATCGTATAGGTCGACCTTATCGTAAAGGTAATCCATTTTGCCAAGTTGAATATAATCGTGGTACAGCTTAGGGTTATAGACTTCCGCCAGAATAAAAGCCGCTGGATGTGTATGTTTTATCTGGCTATTTAAATAGCTCCAGAACTCGACCGGCACCATTTCGGCCATATCGTAACGAAATCCATCAACCCCCATCGCTAACCAATACTGGGCAATTTGATTGAACTTAATCCAAGAGCTTGGCAGTTGATCGCCCCTTTGCTGCCAAAAAGCATAGTGCTGCTCGGCGCCTAGAGTGGCATAGCGTGGCGGAAGTGCGGGGAAATCATGGCTGCCATCGGGGCGTACCCCGTAATTGATTTTGACGGTTTCAAACCAGTCGTTCATATCGGGTTTAGCGAGGCGTGAGCCATTGCCCGTCCATTTGGCGGGATATTCCAGAAACTGACCATCACTTAGGGGATGCGACTCGCCGCCCAAAGGCTTGAGGCTATCAGGCAAATCGGGCACTTGAAAGCCAGAGGTTTGCTTTTTATCAATCACATAGTAAAAGTCATTATGCTTTGCATATTCAAGGGTTTGATTATCGTCCTCACCAAAGTCACGCACGCCTTCGGGCTTAGTGACAGAGTGATAATTGCGCGCCACATGGTTGGGCACTATATCGATAATCACCTTTAACCCTTGCTGATGGGTACGCTTAATCAACGCCTGAAACTCCTGCAAACGCTTAGCGGGATCGACGGCCAAATCGGGATTGACGTTGTAGTAATCTTTGACCGCATAGGGGGAACCAGCGCGGCCTTTAACCACATCGGGATCATCGCTGCTCACACCAATCGCACTGTAATCGCCAATTAAGGCGTGGTGGGGCACACCCGTATACCACACATGGGTAACGCCTAAGTCTTTGATACTCTTGAGTGCTGTGTCATCAATATCATTGAATTTACCCACACCGTTTTCGCTAATGGTGCCCCAGGATTTATTGGTGGGGTTCTTATTGCCATAGAGGCGGGTAAAAATCTGATAAACCACGGGTTTAAAGTTGTTGGCTGCTTGCTCGGCACTATCATTTGCCTTTGCTGTATTACTATGGGGTGGGTTGTGCTTTGCGGGCATAGCCTGGGCGGCATCCTGGGCGACTGAGGTATTGCCTGCAAAGCTACAGGCGGCAAAACCCGCAGCAACTAGCAGGGTTAACCCTTGTTGCCAGCGATAAGCACGGCGTTGGGTGATTGGCGCTAATGGAAAATTCAATGTGGATTCCTTTGGGACTCAATGGTTGCCAAACAATGGCTTGGCAACCAAGTTAATCATTCACTATTGGTTTTGGATCTCGAGCAGCATGACTCCCGCATGGGGCAGTGTAAGCGGTTCATTGAGCATGATCTTATCTCCCGTAAGCACTGATTTTGCCGAAACGCTGTTACCTAATACGCTTTTAAAACGGGCTAAATCCAACGGCTGCGGCTGGTCATTTTTGTTGTAGATCACCATGACTTTATCCGCATCCGCTTGGTTACAAGTATGCTGCGCCCTTGGGGCTGGGTGATTTGCAAGGCATCTAAATTGCACATAAATGCCGTTTTGCGGCACAAAATGCACTAACTCGCCGGTTTGTAGCGCAGGGGAGTGTTTGCGGTAGTTGAGTAAGGTTCTGACAAATTCCTGCGCCTGTTGCTGCTTTGTGCTTAGGCCTTTCCCGCTAAAGCCATTCACTTTGCTGCTGGCAAATCCGCCGGGGAAATCGCTACGGACCACACCGTCGTGGCGGCCTTCGGTTGGGCTAGTCATCAACACTTCGGTGCCGTAAAACAACTGTGGAATACGTTTAGCCGTAAGCACATAGGTGAGCGCCATTTGGTATAAGTCTATATTTTCTTTGACTAAACTGAAGAGCCGATTGGTGTCGTGATTGCCCTCAAATAGTACGAGCTGACTGGGTTCGGCATACACCATATCATTGGCGAGCATCTCGTAAAGTTTGATAAACCCAGTATCCCAGCCCTCTGGTTCATTGAGGCTGGCAATCAATTTTTCATACAGTGGAAAATCCATCAGGCTCGGTAAATCTGAGGTATAGCCATCGGCATTGATTTTGCCTTTTTGCCAATAAGAGACTGTGATGGGATTGGCGGTCCATTCTTCACCGACAATGTTAAAATGCGGATATTCTGTCATCACGGCCTTAGACCATTGAGCGAGAAAATCTTTGTTGGCGTAGGAGTAAGTGTCTTCGCGGATCCCCGACAGCCCCGCATATTCCACCCACCAAATACTGTTTTGAATAAGATAGGTGGCAAGCTTGGGATTACCTTGATTCAGATCCGGCATAGTCTCGGCAAACCAGCCGTCGACAAAGTCGGTCTTATCCTGCGCTGCGGCATAGGGATCCTGCACTGTGGTGCGTCTATGGCTGGTATAGCGGGGCGTACTCTCATAGGTTGTCGGCCCGTTGGCCTGGATTGTTGCTGCCTGCGTTTTTGCAGGATAGTTTAACCAATCTTTACTGGGCAAATCCTTTAGCCACCAATGGTTTGAGCCAATATGGTTCACGACTACGTCTTTAATGACGCCAATGCCAAGCTTATTTGCCTCAGTGACAAGGGCTTGATAATCCTCGTTGCTACCAAAGCGGGGATCGACGCGGTATAAATTAGTAATCGAGTAACCGTGGTAGGAATATTGCGGCTGATTATTCTCAAGCAGCGGGTTTATCCACAACTGAGTGACCCCCAACTTTGCGAAATAGTCTAACTGCTGGCGAATGCCTTCAATATCGCCACCGTGGCGACCGTCGGAATTCTCTGGCGCGATGCGTTCCAGCATATCCGCTTGATTATCATTGCTTGGGTTGCCGTTGGCGAATCTATCTGGGGTGATAAGGTAAATCACATCCTTATTGCTAAACCCTTGGCGTTCACGGCTACCCTTAGCACGCGCTTGTAATGTATAGGGTAGGCGATAGAGAGGTTTTTGGTTTGTTGCGCCGGATTGGGTGTTGGAAATCAGCAACTCAAAGGTTTGGGGCTCAGCTTGGCTCAGATCCAAATTGATAAAGAGATAGTGAGGATTATCAGTGTGTTCAAGGCCCTTTAGCTTAATACCTTTCCCTTGGATATCCACCCTAAGCTGCTGAGGTAAGCTTGGCAACTCGCGGCTATAGAGCATCAACTGCAACTCAGGATTTTGCATCCCCGCCCACCAGAAAGCGGGTTCAATTGTGGGTGAAGAAGATCGCATCGGGCTCTCTATGTTGCTCACAGGGCTGATGCCTATTTCGGCCTGTGCTTGCCAAGTTTGTAGGCAAATACTGAGGCTTATCATGAGATAAGTCGCAAGCCTTGGGCGCTTTGACGTCATAGTCACTCCTTATTGTTCGCTTTTATTCAGTATTTTTAAGTCAACCTTAGACGGTATTTATCCAAGATGAGCAAGGTATTGATTATGAGTCGGCATTTTTCCGACGGCGTTATCGATAATCGTGCGCATATTCTGTAAAAATGCGGCTAGATCGGATGCTGAAATTGTTCTGCTCAAGGGATTAAAATCCTGCGGCATGATGCCTTGCCCGAGCATGACTTGTACCCACGCCGCCTCAGTAAAGAGTTCTTCTTGATGCCTAAACACTGCGCCAGTTTCACGGAACAGCTCTATTTTTTGCTGCAAACTGTCGGGGATCTCCATGGTTTGACACTGTTGCCAAAGACTGTTTTCTTGAGAGTTGACTCTTTGATTTAAGTGATAGTGCAAGATAATAAAATCGCGGATTTGTTCAAATTCAAGTTTGGACTGGTGATTGAACTCATCGACATTCGCTTGTGCAATTCCTTGATGTGGAAAGAGTTTACTCAAGCGAATAATTGCAGATTGCACTAAATGTAAGCTGGTAGATTCTAATGGCTCTAAAAATCCACTCGAAAGCCCAATGGCGACACAGTTTTTATGCCACTGTTTGAGTCGTCGTCCGGTCGTAAAATTGATCTTTTTAGGCTCAGCCAAAGGCTTACCATCTAAATTATCGAGTAAAAGTTGTTTTGCGGCGTCATCACTGACGTAGCGACTGCAGTAGACTAATCCATTGCCTGTGCGGTGTTGCAGTGGAATACGCCATTGCCAACCCACATCATGGGCTATGGAGCGTGTATAAGGGGTAATTGTTGTCGTTTTCTCACAGGGCACGGCATAGGCTCTGTCGCAGGGGAGCCAATGTTGATAGCTATCGAAGTCAACCTTGAGTGCTTTTTCAATCAAAAGAGCAGCAAAGCCCGAGCAATCGACAAAGAAATCAGCGGCAATCACTTGTCCTGTTTGTAATTTAACTGTGTCTATCTTGCCGCAGGGAGCAAGATCCACAGAGATCACTTTGCCTTCGATACGCTTAACCCCCAGTTGTTCACTGAAACGCCGTAAAAATTGGGCATAGAGCGTTGCATCGAAATGATAGGCATGGGTTAAACCAGCAAGGGGAGAGTTTGGGATGTGCTGGAGTACTTGAAACTTATTGTGTTTTGCTGCTTGATAATTAACTGAGTAATCCCAAAACGAGTTCACCTCTTTCGGAGAGGTACTGAGCCAGTAATGATGGAATTGGGTAAAGCCTATGTCTTTGCCCACATGACCAAAGGCATGCATATAGGCTTCACCAGGTTTGCCCCAATTTTCGAATTGAATGCCCAATTTAAAGGTCGCTTGAGTAGCGTTAATAAAATCGGCTTCGTTAATCCCTAATACGTTATTGAAAATCTGTAGTGGCGGGATAGTGGCTTCTCCTACGCCAATGGTGCCAATATCCTCGGACTCAATTAAGGTAATATTGAGTGTAGATTTAAACAGTTTTGCCAACATGGCCGCCGTCATCCAACCTGAAGTGCCTCCACCGACAATGATAATATTTTTTATATAGTTCATGGCTTTAGCCCTTCATTCATTTTTGATGTGATGCTGTTGATGTGCTCAAAGTATGTACTGGGGAATCGATATAAAAAAGCCTCTGTAATTACTTACAGAGGCTCTGGGTCATGCAGGATTAGAACTTATAGTTGGCGCCTAACATAAAGTTACGGCCATAGTTTTGATAATCCCGAACTAAGCGTTGATCGTCGCTTGTGTACGAGGTAAAAGGTTCATTGGTTAAGTTATTCACTTGGAACAGAATCGATAAACCATAGAGTGCCTCGATACCGCTTTCGCTAAAGTCGTAACCGACTTGAGCATCGACAACGGTTTCAGCCTTAATGTTCACGTTTTCACGTTGCAAACTGATTTTTGTCACTTCACCTAGGAAGTCGCTGCGGTAGCGTGAGCTAATCCGTGCTTCAAAGCCTGAGTTTTCGTAGTAAATGGTAGCATTTAAGGTTTTTTCTGACAGACCTGGCAAGGTTGTTGGATTGCTAGTCGGGGTTTCCTTCACTTCGCTGTCATTGTATGAACCACTTAGCACGGTACCAAAGCCACTCAGCACATCGGCAAACATGCCAAAGTCGACAGATACAGAGGCTTCAACCCCTTGAACATAACCACCCTCACCATTTTGAGGTTGGGTGACGTCGCCAATCGGGTTATCTGTCGGGCCTTGTGGGAACAGGGTACTGAAATCAAAGTCGGTATGTTGATCGTAAACATAGTTTTCAAGATCTTTGTAGAACACTGCTACCGAGAAGTAACCTTGGTCGCTGAAGTAGTTCTCATAGCTTAAGTCATATTGACGGGCTAACCATGGACGTAACTCTGGATTACCCGCATTACCTGTCCAGTTAACATTGCCACCGCTTGGGTTAGCTGAATAACTGTAGTTAAGGTTGGCATTCATTTTATCCATGCGTGAACGGGTCAAGGTCCGCGCAGCCGCTAAGCGAACCACTTGGCTATCGGCGACTTCAAAGCTTAAGTTCAAGCTTGGTAGCCACTCAACATAGGAGTCACCCGCTGTGCGTGGTGTTAACACCACTAGGCCGTCTTTAACCGTTGCCACTGTGCCGTCTGAAGATTGATCGGTATGAACCGCTTGCAAGCCAGCGTTACCAGTAACAGGAATGCCGAAAACTTCCGACTCAAGGTTGGCCATCACATAAGCCGTGGACACTTCCTCTTGCACTGTCCAAGAGTTAGTGGCACGGGAAAGATCTACATCTGCAACATCGGTTTCGATATAGTTGCCATCATTATAGAAGGCTAAGGAATCGTAGCTGAGCACGTCGCCCATGCCGAAGAAGTCGAGGGAGGTCGGATCTAATAGGTACTGATCTGGTACTGTCATCGTATAGTCAGCGGAACCGTCATAACCTTTTAGCGTGAGATAATAGCCTTTATCTAACTTAGATTTATCACGATCTGTGCGGTTTACACCAAATTCGATGCTACGGACCGCTCCTCCATCGAGGATATATTCAGCACTTAAACGGAAGGATTTAAGCTCATCTTCAATTTCAGGTTTGTTGATAAAGCCATCTTGAGTGTTAGCGCCTAGTGGGCTACCCCAACCGAGTGGGTCACCAAGTTTGATCAGGTTTTTATCGGCATAGTCGAGGTTATGGTCAAATACATAACCACCGTTGCCATTGTAGGCAAAGCCTAAATCATCAACGGCACCCACGCCTGTGCCTCGTCCCGTTCCCGAATAACTTTCCATACCTATGTCGGTACGGTTAGCTTTTGACATGGAGATATCTGCTTCAACACTCCAATTATCATTAATGTTGAATTTGTTATTCCAGCCAATGGACAGTGAATCCGCTTCACGCTTATTCACATCGTTACGGACAACGACTTCAGCCCCATTAATGGCACCTGCGGTCATTAATCCATCGCTAACGGTCGGAGAAACTAATCCACCATTGGTACCCCATGCACCAGGAATTTCAATACCACGTAGGCGCTGATCATCGGTAAATTTTGAATAGTAAACATCGAGCGTTGAATGGTAGGTGTCATTTGGCGCATATTCAAATACCGCTAATACACCATCGCGCTCTAGTTCGCTTGAGCGCACAAAAGGTTTTGCTCCACCTAAACCTTTAAAACCTGCAGCTTCTCCAGGAACGCCCTTATAGTCGGTATTAGCATTGTAGAACTCTTGACCATTATCTGTGTGTTTATATAAATCAGGATATCCCCATGCCTGCCAACGCTCCTCTTGGTTGGGTGACATCATACGGGCATAACCTATTGCGACACCAATAGTGTCATCGGCAAACTGGTCAATATAGGAAATACTGCCTCGGTAACCTTTATCATCTGAACCGCTGTTCAAGGCTCCTAAGTCGTTCATTTCACCGCGTAGGGCAACTGCAATGGTTTGTTCACCGTGGGCAAGTGGGCTGATCGTTTGCATATCAACTGTGCCGCCGATCGCTTGTGCCATCACAGAGGCATCGGGGGTTTTATAAACCACAACACGATTTAATAGCTCAGAGGGATACTGGTCAAATTCCACACTGCGGTTATCGTTAACGGACGCTTGTTCACGACCATTTAATGTCGCAGTGGTAAAATCAGGACCCATGCCTCGAATAGAAATGACGTTTGCACGACCATCCAGACGTTGCGCCGAAACCCCAGGTAAACGGGCTAGGGATTCTGCAATACTGACATCGGGCAATTTACCTATGTCTTCGGCTGAAATGGCTTCAACAATAGAAGAAGATGACATTTTCAGAGATTGGGATTCTTGCAAGCTACGACGAATACCGGTCACTTGAATGACTTCAATATTATCGTCTTTGGCTGTTGCTTCGGTAGCCACAGCATCTGCGGCGTAGGAGTGCATGCTAGCACCTGCAGCGACGAGCGCTAAGGTCAGCAAACTGGGTTTAAATCGCATCATATCTTTCTTCCCCTTGGAGTCGCTTTTATCGCTTTTATAGAGCGTTTTATCGTTATCACCGCGTTATCTATGCGGCCTTTTTTGGTATCTCGGCGCTTAATTGACTGCATAAGTGCTGCGTTTATGACCAAATTGTTATGCAACGGTGAAGATACTACTCCCGAGTTTCTCGGTGTCACAATATTGTGCATACGTATTCAATCCGCCTCCGGCTCAAGAATCATCCGATTTAGGGCAATAAATGCCATGGGGGAACAGAAATTTATTGATGGTAATTCATTGTTAATAAATGATTTGTTTTGAATTGGTTTTAGGGTGTTGTCGATGTTCTGCATTGCATACGTATGCAGGTGTATTGAACCTTATTTCCCTCTTCACGTATGCTCGGTGTCACTAAATAAAGTCGCAGCGCCTTTACTCTACAGCAACAATACCGTAACTGTTGATATGAGTCTTTCTGGGTTAGCTCGCTGAAGAATAACGATAAAGGGGCAATAATGAGTGAGTTAACTTGGTGGCGTGGCGCCGTGATCTATCAAATCTACCCGCGAAGCCTCTTGGATACCAATGGCGATGGTGTCGGCGATTTGCGCGGTATTATTACTAAGTTAGATTACATTGCTAGCCTTAATGTCGATGCCATTTGGATTTCGCCATTTTTTAAGTCGCCGATGGCGGACTTTGGTTACGATATCAGTGATTATCGCGAAGTGGATCCGCTCTTCGGCACTATGCATGATTTTGATGAATTGATTGAAAAGGCCCATGGTCTTGGCATTAAGGTCATTATCGACCAAGTGTTAAGTCATACCTCAGATCAGCATGCTTGGTTTGTTGAGAGTAAAGAAAACCGTACTAATCCCAAGGCGGATTGGTATGTGTGGGCCGATCCTAAGGAAGACGGCACGGCACCGAACAACTGGCTCGCGATTTTTGGTGGTTGTGCCTGGGAGTGGGAGCCACGCCGCCAACAGTATTATCTGCATAACTTTTTACGCAGCCAGCCCGACATTAACTTCCATAATCCGCAGGTGCGCCAAGCCGTGCTCGATAATGTCGAATTTTGGCTGAAAAAGGGCGTTGATGGTTTCCGTTTAGATGCCATTACCTTCTGTTACCACGATAAACAGCTCAGGGATAATCCCGCCAAGCCTAAGGATAAACGTCAGGGCCGAGGTTTCAGCGAAGATAATCCCTACGCCTATCAATATCATTATTACAATAATGATCGTCCACAAACCATTCAGTTTATTGAAGATCTACGACAGCTTATCAACCGCTATCCGGGGGCCGTCACCTTAGGTGAAGTGTCCGCCGAAGATTCGCTCGCTGTGATGGCCGCCTACACTAAGGGCGAAGATCGTCTGCATATGGCCTACAGCTTTGAGCTGTTAACCGAGGATTATAGCGCCGCTTATATTCGCCAAACTGTTGAAGCCTTAGAGGCCAGTATCGGCGATGGTTGGCCCTGCTGGGCAATAGGCAACCACGATGTGCAACGGGTGGCGAGCCGTTGGGGGCGGGGCAAACAAACTGTCGATATGGTGAAAATGCTCAATGCGATGCTCAGCTCGCTACGTGGCAGTGTGTGTAGCTATCAAGGTGAAGAGCTGGGATTAACCGAAGCGCCCATTGAGTACCATGAGCTGCAGGACCCCTTCGGTAAAACCTTCTGGCCGATGTTTAAGGGCCGAGATGGTTGCCGTACACCCATGCCTTGGCTACAGCATGAAGATTTTGGTGGGTTTAGCCAAGTATCGCCTTGGTTACCTTTGGCCTCTGCCCATCGAGCATTCGCCGTAGATGTGCAAGAAGCCAATCCAGATTCCATGCTCAATAGTTATCGTCACTTCCTTAGGTGGCGTAAATCCCAGCCTGTGCTTATCGAGGGTGATATTCAATTTATCGATACACCTGAGCCGTTATTGGTCTTTGTGCGCACCTTAGGACAGCAGCGCGTATTGGTCTGCTTTAATCTTATGGATGCAGAGACTTCGTTCAGTCTGGCGGGGCTCGAGATACAACAAGCACTCACGGGTCACGGTTTGAAAACCGCGCAATTAGTCGGTGAAATGTTGAAGTTTTCGGCATTCGCCAGCTATTACGCTATTTTAAAATGAAAATGCTTCATCTTCATTCGGATGGGATGGTATAGATACGGGATCTTTACCTCCTATCCTTTTAAGACAAACGCCCAAGTGTCATGGGAAGAAGTAGGGCCGATTCACCCCCATAGATAATAAAAACATTATAGAGAGTACAATTATGGCGTCATTAATTAACACTAGTAGCCCCACGAGCAGCGTGAGCGATGGCGGAAACGGCAACTATCGTTTCGCGCTCGTGTCACTGACTTCACTGTTTTTTATGTGGGGGTTTATCACCTGTTTGAACGATATCCTGATCCCACATCTTAAAGCGGTATTTTCATTGAATTATACCCAGGCGATGTTGATCCAGTTTTGCTTCTTCGGCGCCTATTTTCTGGTGTCTATCCCTGCGGGTAATCTAGTGAAAAAGCTCGGTTATCAGAAGGGAATTGTCACTGGATTAGTGATTGCCAGTATAGGTTGTGCGCTGTTTTATCCTGCGGCAACACTGGCGACTTACGGTTTATTTCTTGCAGCCTTATTTGTGCTGGCATCTGGGATCACCATACTACAAGTGGCGGCGAACCCCTATGTTAATGCCCTTGGGAGTAGCGAGACCGCATCGAGTCGTTTGAATTTAACCCAAGCATTTAACTCTTTGGGAACGACGGTTGCACCATTCTTTGGGTCAATATTGATTTTATCCGTTGCAACATCGGTTTCTGCGGACTTGGCCCAGGCCAATGCTGAAGCGGAAGTGGTGAAACTACCTTACTTGCTACTCTCCGCGGCGTTAGCGATTTTAGCCATCGTTTTTGCTAAGCTAAATTTACCCACGATTCGTGAACATACCGAAGGTGCGCAGGGGGAGACTCAGACTCACTTAGGCAAGACAAGCGCGCTGCAGAGCATGCACCTTGTACTGGGTGCCGTAGGCATATTCGTTTATGTCGGGGCGGAAGTGTCTATCGGCAGTTTCCTGGTAAACTTCCTAGGCGAGTCGCATATTGCCGCGATGCCAGAGGAACAAGCGGCTCATTATATTGCCTATTATTGGGGCGGCGCTATGGTGGGGCGTTTTATTGGCTCGGCCGTGATGCAAAAAATTCCTGCAGGCACAGTGCTCGCTTTTAATGCCTTAATGGCGGCGTTACTTGTGGTTATCGCCATGACAACGAGTGGCAGTATGGCAATGTGGGCGATTTTGGGTGTTGGGTTATTTAACTCTATTATGTTCCCAACTATCTTCAGTCTCGCACTGCGGGATCTCGGGCCCCATACCTCCCAAGGCAGCGGTATCCTCTGTTTGGCGATTGTTGGCGGCGCGGTTGTGCCATTACTGCAAGGCGTGCTGGCCGACAATTTGGGTATTCAACTGGCCTTTATTCTGCCGGTGATCTGTTACGGTTTTATCTTGTTCTACGGTGCGAAAGGCTCAAAAATGTAGTGAGTTAAACGGCTTGACCTAAAAAGCGATCCATTGGATCGCTTTTTTTATGGCTTTATCCTGAACGAGGCACCAGTGTGCTTGCGTATTGGGGCTCGACCTCCTATGATCCTCCGGTTTTATCATTCACGGTGACCTTTAAATGTTGAATTCTCCACTTTCTGCCAGCTCGAACGAATTAGTGATCAGTATCTTAACTATGGTGTTGAGCCAAGGAAAACCCCTAGATCGGGCTTATTCTCAGCATTTTTCTGGGTTGCAACTCGTGCCCGCCGAACAGGCGCGAATTGCAACTGTGACCGGAGATATTCTACGCCGTTTGAATCTTTACTGTTTCCTGGCGGAAATCAGTCCAGATGAAATGGAACGGTTCGGCTCTAAATTACTGAACGCTTGGCATTTATTCCACAATCTTGATCTACCTAAAATGCAGTATTCACTGCCTGTGGATAGTAGCCGTCTTGCCGAGCGTATCGAACAAGCTAAAAGCAAACCCGTACTGTGGGACGGTTGTCCCGAGTGGCTCGATACTATGGGTCATGAGCAATTAGGTGATGAGTGGCAAAAGGAACGTGCGGCGTTAAGCACGGCACCAAAGCGTTTTTTACGGGTTAACGGCCTAAAAGTGACCCGTGAAGCATTAGCCCAAAAACTTGCGGCAGAATATGTGAGTACGCTGGTGGTACCTCAAGTGGATTCTGCACTCGAGGTGACCTCTGACTCGGCATTGTTCCGTACTAATAGTTTTAAAGAGGGTTTGTTTGAGCAGCAAGATGCGGGCTCACAACGGGTTGCGGCGGCGCTGGACGCCAAACCGGGTATGCGTGTTATCGATGCCTGTGCCGGCGCCGGCGGTAAAACCTTACATATTGCCGCGCAAATGCAGGGCAAAGGGCGTTTGCTGGCCATGGATGTGGAGCAATGGAAGCTCGATAAACTCAAAGAACGTGCCCGTCGCAATGGCGCCCACAATGTGGAGACGCGCCTTATTGCCAGTAGCAAGACCATTAAAAGGTTAAAATTGACCGCAGATCGGGTTCTGCTCGATGTACCATGCTCTGGATTAGGCGTGTTGAAACGTAATCCCGATGCAAAATGGCGCGATACTGCCGAACGTTTACCCGTGTTGATGGACCTGCAAAAACACATTCTCAATAGCTACAGCCGAATGGTTAAAGTGGGTGGGATGGTGGTTTATGCCACCTGTTCAATCTTCCCCTGTGAAAATCGTGGCCAAATAGATGCCTTTTTGGCTGATAATCCGAACTTTCGATTAATTGAAGATGAAACGATTAGCCCCGCAGATACGGGCTTTGATGGTTTTTATCTAGCAAAATTGGAACGTATTCAAGAGTAATCACCTTCGTCCTAAAGCCGTGTACTCCCTGCGTTAAAAGGTTGCTTTGGGGCGCCTTAGTGCCTAAAATTCACCCTTAGCTTACCAAGGTTACTGACCTTAGTAACAGTTTATCTGCTCGCTAAACAAATAAGGGATGTATGGACGAAGGCACTAATGTCTCAGGGAGGCTCGGCGGGAACTCACTCACACTCGAACATGATGTGAGTCTCGAATGTTATAGCGGCATTCTCTCTATGTTGCTTAACGGCGCTCCCCTCGGTGAAATCCTCCACGCGCTTGTGCTTAAAATTGAAGCACAACGCATCGGTACACGCGCATCCGTTCTGTTACTGAGCGATGATGGCAAACGCTTGCTCTTTGGCGCAGCTCCCCATTTACCCGATAATTATAATCAAGTCATTCATGGGGTTGAGATTGGCCCTGAGGTAGGGTCCTGTGGTACCGCCGCCTATACGGGTGAAAGGGTGATTGTTGAAGATATCGCTAAGCACCCCTTCTGGGAAAAGTATAAAACTATCCCACTGAGTGCGGGCCTTAAGTCCTGTTGGTCTGAACCTATCAAAGATAGTCATGGCAAAGTACTGGGGACCTTTGCCATGTACTACGATGAAATAAAATCCCCGACATCGCAGGATCTAATCTTAATTGCCGAGGCCGCAAGATTAGCCAGCCTTGCCATAGAACGTAGCCGTTCTATGGAGTTTCAGCGATTAGCCGTGAAAATATTTGATCGCCTCCCTTTAGCCTTAGTGATCACCAACACGTCCAATAATGTGTTATATGCCAACCGGGCATTTAGCCAAATTGTCCAACCTCAACTAGCTGTTTCCCCTGAGTTTCATCCCGCTTTATTTCTCTCACCTTCGGAGCCCCATGAAGTCGACATACTTTTTCAGCATCTTGCCGAGGGAAAAATGTGGCAGGGCGAGTTAATTGGTCTGCGGGGCAATGGGGAAACCTTTCACCTCGATCTTACCGTTACCGTATTTCGTGAACCCCACAGCACTCAGAATGGCTTTGCTTGGCTATTTTCGGATATTAGCGAGCGTAAGAAAGCGGCGCAGTTGATTAAATACCAAGCCAATAATGACTCCCTCACGGGGCTTGCCAATCGGAATGCTTTATTCCGGCAAATCCAAGAGTTGATTACCGCGGACTGTTTAACCCCTGGTTTTAGCTTTATGCTGATGGACTTAGACAATTTTAAACAAGTTAACGATACCTATGGGCACGATAAAGGCGACATGCTATTGGTCCAAGTTGTCGAGCAAATTAAGATTTGCTTGAATGACAGCATAGTGTTTTCTCGCCTTGGGGGGGATGAGTTTGCGTTGTTATTGCCCGGTGTTGTAACCCAAAAAGAGCTTTCACAGCTCGCAGAGACTATTAATAAGCAGGTTTATCGCCGATATGAATTATCTAAGGATAAAGGCGTTTATAGTTCTGTCAGTATCGGGATCGCACGTTTCCCGGAGGATGCGCTCGATTTAGAGCAATTGTTAAATTGCGCCGATCAGGCCATGTATATTTCGAAGGCAAACGGGCGCAATCGTTATCATTTTTTTACCGAACAAATGCAGCAAACTGCGGAGCGAATTGCCAATTTACACACTTTACTTAAGCAAGCCCTAGATCAAAATGCATTCGAGCTTTATTTCCAACCTATTGTTAATGCCAGTACTGGCTTAATTGTGCGTGCCGAAGTGTTATTGCGTTGGCAACATGAGGGGCAATTTATCCCCCCCGATGAATTTATCCCCATCGCCGAGAATAGCGGTTTAATCGTGGATATTGGCCGTAATGTCCGCCGGAGCGTGATGGAAACCATTTTAGAGATGCAGGCCCATGGTTGGTCCATCAGTTTAGCGCTCAACGTCTCTACCTTTGAGTTTTGGTCCCATGAGTTACAGGATGAGTTTTGTGATTCCTTCGCCGATATTATTGACGATTTAGGCCGAGTGGATTTTCCCTACGAGTTAATTACGCTGGAGATCACTGAATCGCTGTTGATGAAGCAGCATGTGCATTTAATCAAGGTACTGAATGAGTTACGCGGTAGAGGCGTAAAAATTGCCTTAGATGATTTTGGGACTGGCTACTCCTCTCTATCCTATTTAGCCAACTTTCCGATTGATCAGATTAAGATTGATAAGAGCTTTATCGACAGACTAGAGGAAGGTGAGCGCCATGAGGCGTTAGTTGAGGCAATAGTGCGCTTGAGCCATGCGCTAAATCTCAGTGTGACGGCGGAGGGGGTGGAGAATGAATCGCAGCTTAGGTTTGTGGTCGCCAATCATATTCAAGAGATCCAAGGTTACCTCTTTTATAAACCTATGACTAAGGCGGCTTTTTTTGAATTGCTGGCTAAGCAAGCCTAGAAAGTGTGATTCCTTCCCCTAAGTTTGTCGCACCAATAATAAAGAGCGCCGCAGGGCGCTCTTTATGCTTTAAATAAAACCAGCAACTTAGCGCATTAGGCTTTAGCGGTAAGCTGGCTGTTGATCACTACAGTTAAATAATCAGTGAAATCGTGCCCGTGATTTTGCAGCATTTTAGGGAACATTGAAATCGGAGTTAAACCTGGGAAGGTATTGATTTCATTTAGTAAAATTTCATTATCAGCGGTTAAGAAAAAGTCGATACGCGACAGGTGGCGCAGCTTCATACCAGTAAAGGCTTTAATGGCATAGGCACGAATTTGATCGCTGATCTCGACAGGCACATTTTGGGCGACCACATCGGTACGGGCCTTACTGTTCTTGGCGTATTTTTCATCGAAGGTGTAAAACGTATTGCTGTCGCAGATGATTTCACCCGGTAGCGTTGCCACAATTTCACCCTTGTATTCGTATACCGCGACTTCTAACTCCCTCGCCTTAATGGTTTTTTCAACCACAACATAGGGGGCGTAACCAAAGGCATCCTTGAGGACAGCGGCGACATTGTGGCTAGTGTCGACTTTGTAACAACCAACGGATGAACCCTGGGAGGCGGCCTTAATGAAGATGGAACCCCACTGGGCTAATGCCGTTTGGGTTTGGGCAATGGCATCTTCATCGTATTGATGGAGGAAAATATAGGACGTATTAGGAATACCTAAGGCAGAGAACCACATTTTGGCGGTAATTTTGTTGAAACAATTGCTGCTGGCTTCGGATTCACAGCCAAAATAGGGCAATTGGATCAAATTAAAATAGGATTGAATATCGCCGGTTTCCCCGGGATAACCGTGGATGCAAGGAATAACATAATCCACTGGCCATGGGGCCTTGGTTTCATCTCGAAAGCGGATCTCACGGTTATTCGTGAGTTCACAATCATCACCCGCTGCGGTGCGGTACTGGCCAAATTTATCCAGCTCAACGCGTAGGACGGAAAACTGATCGGATTTTGCCAATGAGGTTTCAAAATAATTCGCCGACATTAGGGAAATATCGTGTTCCGCACTTCCACCGCCGCACAGCAAAAGTAGATTGATCTTAGACATTGGGATTCCTCAAGTGAGCAAAATCGGAGCGGGTAGCGAACGCTTATCCTGCATCCTATAACATAGCCGTTGCCATCTTAGTTTTCTTATCCCCATCAGCGCAAGGGCTGTGGCATAGGACAGTGATTGAATGGTGAATTTTAACACAGCATTTTCTTAGGGCGCTTTGGCTTAGCGGCTAAAATGCAACAATCGATTATTGGCCGGCATGGCAAAATCCTGTTCGAGTGACAAACCTTGTGCATTTGCTAGCTTACAGATCCATTCAATATCCCGGATCCCACTTGCGGGGTCACGCTGCCTCAAAAATGCATCAAATTGGCGATTACTGTCACTGGTAAATTGGCCTTGATAGTTAAAGGGGCCATAAATGCACAGGGTGTTTAGCTGCGGTAGATTGGCGCCTAGGCCGCTAAAAAAGGCTTCCACCATCTCTTTACTCATAATATGCAAGGTATTAGCGGTAAATACCGCATCAATATCGGGCGAGAGACTATGGGTAGGCCATGGCTGGGTGACATCAAGGCAGAGCGGTAAGCGTATATTCGATGCTGGATTTGGTAACAGGGCTTCTTGCTCGCATCTGGCTTTGATTGCCGCAAGATACTCAGGCTGATCGCTGGTTTGCCAAATCAGATGGGGCAGATTCGCCGCAAAATAGACGGCATGTTGCGCCGTGCCACTGCCGATTTCGAGCACATGTTGGCTTTGGGAAAAGGCCTGTGACAACAGGGCTAGAATTGGCGCTTTGTTGTTTTCACAGGCTTGGGAAAAGGGCAATGCTAACATAATATACTTTGTAACCTATTGGTTTATTTTATTAAAATCTAACTATCTTGTATTGCCGCGTGTATTGCCGCATAAGTTAGCGATCTCTATTGACTCCAACTGGTCTGGCTAAGAGTGGGAGTCTGGAAGGGTCAGTGTCGCCCTATAACCTAAGCTAATAGCCTAACCTAAGCTTGGGGAAAGCGTAAGCCTCCATATCCCTCCTTGACGCCATTTTGAACTTAGTTATACTCGCAATATTGAACAAGTGTAAAAAATATAAAACAAATTAGAGCGGTTCATCTTCGGATACTGGTCACTGACCGACTGCCACTATCGAGACTTAAGCTACTATTACCAAAGGAATGTTATGCCCACAGAACACTGTGCCTCCTACTACAATGCCACCATTAACCAAGAGTCGGTTTATCCTGCGCTTGAAGGCGACATTCGAGTCGATGTGGCGATTGTCGGTGGCGGTTTTACCGGCGTGGCAACGGCGTTGGAATTATCCGAGAAGGGCTACAAAGTGGCGCTTATTGAGGCCAATAAAATTGCGTGGGGCGCGACCGGACGCAATGGTGGGCAGGTGACGGGCAGTTTGTCCGGCGATGTTGCGATGACAAAACAGCTGCGCCGCCAAATTGGCAATGAAGCTGAAGATTATGTGTGGAATATGCGTTGGCGCGGCCACGATATTATTAAAAATCGGGTGGCCAAGTACGGCATAGACTGTGATTTAAAGTTTGGTCATATCCAAACCGCCTACCAGATGCAGCATATGCAGGAGCTTAGGGCGATGCATGATGAGGCGCAGCGTCGCGGCATGGATGAATTTATGACGCTGGTATCCGCCGATGAAATGCCCGCCTATCTAGGCTCGCCCTTGTATCACGGTGGCTTAGTCAATCGGCGCAATATGCATTTGCACTCAGTTAATTTATGCCTGGGTGAAGCCCGCGCTGCAGCAGGTCTTGGGGCGTTAATCTTTGAACACTCACCCGTACTCGATATTGAAGAACGCGATGTGGCGACTGTTGTCACTGCTAAGGGAAAAGTGCGTGCCAATAGTGTGCTGATCGCCGGTAATGCTTACCATAAACTCGCCCGTCCAAAACTGCGCGGTATATTATTTCCGGCGTCCTTAGGTAATTGCGCCACTGCGATTCTGCCCGATGATATCGCTTTACAAATCAATCCGCAGGATTTGGCCGTGTACGATTGCCGCTTTGTGCTGGATTACTATCGCCTGACCGCGGATAAACGGCTGATGTTCGGCGGCGGCACTAATTACAGCGGCCGCGATCCTAAAAATGTGGCGGCGGAATTACGGCCCGCAATTGAGCGCACCTTTCCACAATTAAAGGGCGTTGATATCGAATTTGCCTGGGCGGGAATGGCAGGAATTGTGATTAACCGTATCCCGCAGCTCGGCAAAGTGTCACCTAATGTGTTCTATTGCCAAGGATATTCTGGGCACGGAGTGGCGACATCGCACATTATGGCCGAGATCATGGCCAATGCGATGGACGGGCAATTGCGTGAGTTTGACCTGTTTGCCGCCATGCGCCATATCCGCATTCCGTTAAATGAATGGTTCGGCAATCAAGCGCTGGCCTTAGGCATGTTGTATTACACTTTGCGGGAAAATTGGCGCTAGTCTGCGCCGTTTTGCCTGCTACCAATCAATCTGCTTAAACATCACTTAATTTTATTCGATGAGTTTTTCGGCAAGATAATCGACTAATACGCGGACCTTGGCCGATAAATGGCGGTTTTGTGGATAGAGTGCCCAAATGCCTTCTTTGGCTTCGCGGTGACTGTCGAGTAAGGAGAGTAAATCTCCGGCTCGAATGTCTTCTTCAATATAATAATCAGGTAGTTGTACTATACCAATTCCCTTTAGCGCCGCATCCCTGAGTGCGTAGCCGCTGTTACAGTTGAGATTGCCGCGCACTTTGATATTGCGCTCGCGGCCATTCTCCACAAAGCGCCAGTAATTATGATTACCGATTAGGCAATTATGTTGATTGAGTTCGGATAAGGTATGGGGCTGACCGTACTTTTCCACATAACTGGGTGAGGCGGCGACATAGTGAGTGCGACTGCTGAGCGGTTTGGCCATCAGGCTCGAGTCGGCGAGTTTGCCGAGGCGAATGGCGAGATCGTAACCGCCTTCAATCAAGTCCAAGGTGCGATTAGTGAGGTCAACGCTAAATTCAACACTGGGATATTGCACCATAAAATCATTGAGTAACGGCATGATAAACTTCTCGCCATAGGCGACGGGTGCCGTGAGTTTGACTAAGCCTTGGGGTGAGTCCTTTAGGTTTGAGATGGCGCGCTCGGCTTCTTCTAACCCCGTTTGTAATTGGCGGCAATGGCGATAATAAATCGTACCTTCTTCGGTGAGCGATACTTTGCGGGTGGTGCGGTAAAAGAGTTTTGTGCCGAGGCGATTTTCCAATGCCGTGATTTGGCGACTCACGTGGGCGATAGAAATATTGAGACGCTGCGAGGCCAAGGTAAAGCTTTCCGTCTCGGCCACTGCGATAAACTCAGAAATGCCATCCCAGAGGTACATTGTTGTTGCTCAGTAAAAATGAATTGCCTGAATACTAGATTGTCTCTCGTTGAGAAACAAATACAATCTCACTATCCAGTAACATCAGTTCATTAGCATCAGTGCAGCAGCATAAGTGCAATGGCATCTGCGTATGCGTAGGCTCTTATGTTGAGTCCGTATGCTTGAGTCAATATCCTCGAGCTTAAGTGGCATCGATTACAACAATCATTTTCTCCTATTACCTATCAAGGGACGGTAACAATGTCGAACGAAAAACCGCAGTTTATTAAATCAAAGGCCGCTGTTGCTTGGGGGCCCGGACAACCACTGAAGATTGAAGAAGTGGATGTGATGTTACCTAAAGCGGGCGAAGTCTTAGTACGCATTGTGGCCACCGGCGTGTGTCATACGGATGCCTTTACCCTGAGCGGTGACGATCCAGAAGGGGTATTCCCGGCGATTTTAGGCCACGAAGGCGGCGGTATCGTTGAGCAAGTGGGCGAGGGCGTGACCAGTGTACAAGTGGGCGATCATGTGATCCCACTTTATACCCCTGAGTGCGGCGAGTGTAAGTTTTGCCTATCGGGCAAGACTAACCTGTGCCAAAAAATTCGAGCGACCCAAGGTAAAGGCTTAATGCCCGATGGCACCACGCGTTTTTATCTCGATGGTAAGCCAATTTTCCATTACATGGGTTGCTCGACTTTCTCTGAATATACTGTGTTGCCGGAAATCTCATTGGCTAAAGTCAATAAGAGCGCGCCGCTTGAAGAAATTTGCCTGTTAGGTTGCGGCGTAACCACAGGCATGGGCGCTGTGATGAACACGGCCAAAGTGGAAGAGGGCGCGACCGTGGCGATTTTCGGTCTCGGCGGTATCGGTTTATCGGCGATCATTGGTGCGACTATGGCAAAAGCCAGCCGCATTATCGCGATTGATATCAACGAATCTAAGTTTGAGTTAGCCAAAAAACTCGGCGCGACCGATTGCATCAACCCTAAATCATTCGATAAGCCTATCCAAGAAGTGATCGTTGAGATGACCGACGGCGGCGTAGATTATTCATTTGAGTGTATCGGCAACGTCAACGTGATGCGCAGCGCCTTAGAGTGTTGCCATAAGGGCTGGGGCGAGTCGGTGATCATCGGTGTTGCCGGTGCTGGCCAAGAGATTTCAACCCGTCCATTCCAGCTTGTTACTGGCCGAGTGTGGCGCGGCTCCGCCTTTGGCGGTGTGAAAGGGCGCTCTGAACTGCCCCACATTGTTGAGCGTTACTTAGCCGGTGAGTTTAAGCTCGATGATTTTATCACTCATACCATGGGACTTGAGCAAATCAATGAAGCGTTCGAGTTAATGCACCAAGGTAAGAGCATTCGCAGCGTGATCCATTTTGATAAATAAGCGATTTCGCACACTAACGCTAAGCAGATGCTTAAGCTTGATGTGACAAACCGGCAGACAGGTGCAAATCTGTCTGCCGTGTTGCCAACTGAGTAGCTGACTAACGCTAAGACAAACGCTAAGACCAAGCGCTAACAGATTGAGCTTAAAAGGACTTGTATGACCATAGAAAATATCAGTTGTAACAAGAGTGTCGGCGGTTGGCATAAGCAGTATCGCC
The DNA here is from genome assembly GCF_002783505.1 of Shewanella sp. CG12_big_fil_rev_8_21_14_0_65_47_15. GTDB lineage: Bacteria > Pseudomonadota > Gammaproteobacteria > Enterobacterales > Shewanellaceae > Shewanella. Next base: position 10,535 of record NZ_PFGL01000055.1, on the reverse strand, counting down.
ATCAATCTCAGTCGTTAAACTGCGAGATGCGCTTTGCCATTTATCTACCGCCAGAAGCGGTAAATAAACCTGTGCCTGTGCTGTATTGGCTCTCAGGCCTAACCTGCACCGATGAAAACTTTATGCAGAAGGCGGGCGCCCAGCGCATGGCGGCTGAACTTGGGATGGCGATTGTTGCCCCCGATACCAGCCCTCGCGGTGACGATGTGCCCGATGCGGCGGACAAAGCCTACGATTTGGGCCTAGGCGCGGGGTTTTACCTCAATGCGACCAAAGCCCCGTGGAATCGCCATTACAAAATGTACGATTACATCGTCCACGAGCTGCCGGCCTTGATTGAAGCGCATTTTCCGGTTACCACCCAGCGCGCCATCTCCGGCCATTCGATGGGCGGCCATGGTGCTTTGGTGATTGGCCTTAGTAATCCGCACAGATACAGCTCAATTTCGGCCTTTAGTCCGATTTCGAATCCGAGTAATGCGCCTTGGGGTATTAAAGCCTTTAGTGAGTATTTAGGTGAGAATCGCGAACATTGGCGCCAGTACGATGCCTGTGAGTTGCTTAAGCTTGCGATTAGTGAAGTACCAGTACTGATTGACCAAGGTGAAGCCGACAGCTTTTTAGACACCCAACTGATGCCACAATCCCTGGTGGATATTGCCCATGCTAAGGGTTATCCCTTAGATGTGCGTATGCAGCCGGGGTATGATCACAGCTACTACTTTATCGCGAGCTTTATTGAAGAGCACCTTAAGTTCCATAGCTTGTATTTTAAGCCCTGAATCGTTGATTTAGCCGTAAAATAGCTAAATAAAAATGCCGCAACTCACTGAGTTGCGGCATTTTTTATGGTGCAGCTTAAGCGGTTAACGAGAGTGAACTAACACTCAGCACTCAACAATATTGACCGCTAGACCGCCTTTGGCGGTTTCTTTGTATTTGCTGCGCATATCTTTGCCGGTATCCATCATGGTTTTGATCACTTTATCCAGTGAAACCTTATGGTTACCATCACCACGTAGGGCCATACGCGAGGCGTTGATCGCCTTGATCGCGCCCATGGCATTACGTTCGATACAAGGCACTTGCACTAGGCCGCCGACAGGATCGCAGGTTAAGCCTAAGTTATGCTCCATACCGATTTCGGCTGCGTTTTCAACGTGCTCAACCGTACCGCCCATGATTTCAGTCAGTGCGCCAGCGGCCATAGAACAGGCCACGCCGACTTCACCCTGGCAGCCCACTTCGGCGCCAGAAATCGAGGCATTTTTCTTGTACAAAATACCAATCGCGGCGGCAGTTAATAGATAACGGGCGCAGACATCGATATCCACTTCTTGTACGAAGGTATCGTAATAGCATAAAACCGCAGGAATAATCCCGGCTGCACCGTTAGTTGGCGCCGTGACGACGCGATCGCCGGCGGCATTTTGCTCGTTGACCGACAGGGCGAATAAATCGACCCAATCCATTGCCGTTAATGGGTCGACGTTGTTACGGCCTTCGGCTTTCAGGCGGCGGTACAGTGCTGGGGCGCGGCGACGCAGTTTTAAGCCGCCGGGTAAAATGCCTTCTTTTTGATAACCGCGCTCGATACAGGTTTTCATCGTCTGCCAAATATTCCACAGCTTGGCTTTGACTTCCTCTTCAGTGGCTAAACTCAATTCGTTCGCCATCATCAAAGAAGAAATGCTCAGACCCTGTTCGCTACATAATTCGAGTAAGTGAGCGGCACTCACAAAATCAAAGGGTGCGGCTTCAATCTGTGACGCTGGTGAAGCATTACGCTGGCTAATTTCATCTTCATCTAAGATAAAGCCGCCGCCGACAGAATAGTAAGTGCGCTCAAAAATGCATTTATCCTTGCAATAGGCATATAAGGTCATCGCATTGGCGTGGGCTGGCAGGGTCTTACGTCTGTGGTAGGTGATGCCGTCTTCACGGGTAAACTTGACGATTTTCCCTGTGCTCAGTGTCAGGGTTTCACTCTTAGAGACATGCTCAAGGATGCCATCTATGCTGTCGGTCTCTACGGTTTCAGGATCTTCACCCATTAAGCCTAAAATCACTGCTTTACCCGTGCCGTGGCCTTTACCCGTTTGTCCGAGGGAGCCAAAGAGTTCGGCTCTTAGTTCATCCACTTGGGAAAGAAGATCGGCATCGGAGAGGTGTTGCATAAAAATTTTGCCCGCTTTCATCGGGCCGACGGTATGTGAACTCGAAGGGCCTATGCCGATCTTGAACATATCAAATACGCTAATCATGGTTGAAGTCCTGTTGTGTCTTACTTTTTATTCTAGTCTGAGCCCACGGGATTGCTCGCAGTTCGGTATAAAGCAGGCTAGCCTTGTTGACGCAAACTCTGGCAAACTGCAGGCAGCATTCCGGCGGGATCTGCTAGTGTGATACTCTTGCTATCAGTATCACATAGAACAGTGTGACAATTCACATTAGTTTTTTTGATATAAAAGACTTCGGATAAGTTGAGCTTAACTCGCCATATCAGTTTGCCCTGTCAGCGGGTAAGATTGTCGATTTTAAAAGGGCTGTAATAGTGAATAGTTCGCTTTTTTGGTATTTTGTGTGACACATATTGACTTTAGCTATTGTGGTTATTTTTTGAGTATGAATGAATATTTTTAGGGAGAAGTATGAGTTATTTAATGTTGGATTTGCTCTCGGTGGATGTCAGTGAAGCAGAAGCTGAAATGCTTCGCCATCCGCAGGTGGGTGGCTTAATTCTATTTTCCCGCAATTTTTCGAGCCGTGGGCAGCTAATCTCCTTAGTGCAACAGATCCGCCAAATTCGCCCCGACATTCTGATCGCCGTTGACCATGAAGGTGGCCGGGTGCAGCGTTTTCGGGATGGTTTCACGTTAATTCCGGCGATGGGGGATATTTTACCCGCCGCTAAAGGTGATATGGCACTGGCAAAGCGTTGGGCCTGTGAACTCGGTTTCTTGATGGCAATTGAACTACTGGCCTGCGATATCGACTTAAGTTTCGCGCCCGTGTTGGACTTAAACGGTGTGAGCCAAGTCATAGGTAAACGCAGCTTTAGCCCAGAGCCCGCCGAGGTGATTACACTGGCCGAAAGCTTTATTGCGGGCATGGCCGCCGCTGGCATGGGCGCCGTGGGTAAACATTTCCCCGGTCATGGCAGTGTAGTGGCGGATTCGCACTACGAGAAACCGATTGATGAGCGCGATGCCGAGGCGATTTTTGCAAAGGATATCCAACCGTTTAAAGAATTGATCGCAAAAGAAAAGTTATTAGGCGTGATGCCCGCGCACGTGGTTTATCCTAAAGTTGACCCCAATTCTGCGGGCTTCTCCGAATACTGGCTAAAACAAGTGCTGCGCAAAGAACTTGGCTTTAACGGAGTGATTTTCTCTGACGATCTTGGCATGCAAGGCGCTGGATTTGCGGGCGATTATCGTGCAAGGGCCAGCGCGGCGTTAGCTGCCGGTTGCGATATGATTTTAGTGTGCAATGACAATGCGGGCGTAATGTCGCTGCTGGATGGTTTTACATGGCCAGCGAGCGCGCCGCAGTATCCTGCGAGTTTACTTAAACCCAATGCCGCACAAACGGCCGTAGCGCTCGATAATACGGCTCGTTGGGAAAATGCGAAACAGTTAGCTGAACAGATTTGTTTGGCCCAACAGGCAAAAGTTTGATGCAACGCAAGGTTCTGACACAAACTTTTGCTAGGGTAATAGGTGTCACTCGTTAACAACTCGTGTTATCTCACACTGTAAAAGGCCTTGATATGATTTTCTACCTTCACGGATTTGATGCTACTAGCCCTGGTAATCATGAGAAAATGCGGCAGTTGCAGTTTATTGACCCCGATGTGCGTTTATTAAGTTACAGCACGCTACACCCTAGACACGATATGCAGCATCTGCTTAAGGAAGTGGCGAAGCAGAGGCAATATACCGACGACCCAGCGCCTTTGATGGTTGGCGTTGGGCTCGGCGGATATTGGGCCGAACGAATTGGATTTTTAAATGGCCTAAAATCAGTGTTAATTAACCCCAATTTGCACCCCGAAGATAATATGCAGGGCAAGATTGATCGCCCTGAAGAATATGCCGATATTGCCAATAAGTGTGTGTCTCAATTCCGCGAAAAGAATACCCACAAGGCCATGTGTATATTTTCTGTCAATGATGAGATGTTCGATAATCAGCAGCTCGCTAGCGAGTTAAAGCCCTATTATTCGATTGAATGGGATGAAGTTCAGCCCCATAAATTCCCCCAACTCGCCGCACATCTCCCCAAAATAAAAGCCTTTAAGTTGGCTTGATTTATATCGATTGGGCAAAAGTATCACTCCTCTTTTTATATTAAAGAGGGGAGTGGGTTTATCTTATCGGCGATTGACTGTGTTGATTTTGGATAGAAAAGTGTAGATAAATGGTATTTGATAGCTTTTAATTTCAGCTTTTAGGATCTTAGTGCTAGCTGATATCCACTCATATAGGCTTGCCATGGCATCCACTCACCGACTCGCAGCCAGTCCATCCTTGGATGCTCGACCGCCCCGTCCATGGGGCGGACGGTCGTTTCGCTAATCACCATGGTTCACCTTTCAAGCGCTTGTTGGGACTGGAGGATAGATACCTGCGGCTACCCGATTAGGCATCGCCCCACCTGAACTTATGAACGAAAGCTGAGCGGGCCGCTGTCACTTTGCGTTTATTCATCAAGAAACCCCTCGATCATCGGCACTAACCACTCAGTGCGAGTAGTCAACTTCATGTGATCCGTGCAGGGGAGCACGGCAAGCTGTGCGTGTTGGATGAGCCGGAACGTCTCCACAGCATGTTCGGGACGTATGACGTCGGCATCACCGACAATAACGAGTGTTGGTGCATTGACACCGCGGATAGCATCACTCGGGATGTCGTTGAATTCACGTACGCGCTGGGCAGCTTTGTCATGAAACATCTGCAGGTTCTCGGGGTGCGGCGCAACCTTGAGATATGCCTCCTGCAGTTCCTGTGGCATGTTCTCCAGCTTGGCATTGTCGATTGCCTCCCAGAGCCATGGATACGCGCCATCGCGCCTGAGAAGGGCCGATGCCAATACGAGTTTGCGCACGATGTTCGGATGTCTGATTGCCACCTGCAAAGCGATGGTGCCGCCATTGCTGAAGCCAAAGCAATCGGCTTTCTCAATGTGCAAGTAGTGTAACAGCGCAGCGGTGTCGTCGGCTGACTGCTCAAAACTAAATGAACGGTCGGCAATGTCGGCGGTGTGGCCATAACCTTGCTGCTCGAAGGCGATAATCTGTCGATTGCGTGCGAGCACTGGCAGGAGATGGCCAAAGGAAGTGCCAATTGTGTCACCACCGCCGTGCAACAGTACCAAAGGCGGTTGCGGAGAGTTCGCGACACCGTGGATCTCGAAGTAAATTTGGAGGCCGTTGACGAGGGCGTAACCAGTCTGGGCAGTAGGATTGGTTTGATTCATTGCTGACTCCTTGGAGTGACTAAACTCAACATAAAAAAACGGTTGCTACAGTTATCTGTAGAAGCTGCGTGATGATGCGTCTATTCATAATAGGGACCTTATCCGATGATGGGACAGCCTGACCGATTAACGCGCGGCTTCGTCTATGTAGACGAATGAGGCTCCCCGAAATCGACAGTAGCCGTGATCCCTCATTCATTTCGATGCCTATTCTTATTTGTTATGCCGCCTTCGTATGTACCTTCGTCCCACAACTGACCATGCTCCTAGTCGCGCTTCCAAGGGCCGACCTGTTGACTGCAGTTGAAGGAGCCGACCTGCAGGGGGGGCCGTCCTCACGCCACCATTACCAGTTGCCATCCAGTTCACCATCGGTGTATTTTCCGACAGCTTTTAGCCCTCAGTTCTTGTAGTACCAAGTCCAATTTGCACGAATATACAGTGTTTTGCATGGTGAACAGTGCCTAGATGGTTGCAAACCGATCCTCAGCTAAAAGCATTATATTGATTAAGTCTGGATAGGTTTATTTTTCAAACTCTTGAAAATAATTATTTATTGTGTAGAGTAGCGACCCTTGTCATTTTGTAACAAAATGCTACAGAGTTGATGCTATCTTTGTCCAGTAATTGGATATCCCTTTGCGTATGTCGCCCGACACAGCTAACAGCAGTCTTGTTAGCTGTTTTTTTGCCTAAAAATAATCTTTGTTTGTTTTTTGCTCTACAGATCCAGAGGTTAACACTTAGCCTTTGGATAATTGCGGCTATGCTTAATCCAATAATGAGATACGTGGAAAAGGGGCGTGAAATGAAGCGAGTATTAATTCGTTTGACTGGTAAAGTACAAGGAGTGGGATGTCGGCATGCGACACTGACAAAGGCGAGGGCCTTAGGTGTGACAGGTTATGTGACGAATTGCCGGGATGGCAGTGTTGAGGTTTTAGCCCAAGGCAGTGATATTGCGGTGAATAACTTGATTGCTTGGTGCGAAGTGGGTGTGCCCTGCACCGAGGGACTCACAGTGACTGTGGGTGAAGATAAAGCCGATGATATCTACCTCGACTTTTCCATTGTGCAATCTTAGCCCATTTATTAACTTGTTGTATTAGCCCGTTTTATTGCGAAATACACAGTGGAAAGTGTGAACGGGGATAGCCAGTTAACAACTTTTACTGCCATTGGCTATCCCACATTTACACTATTAATACTGGACGGTTTGTGCCACTCCAGCATCCTGCCCAACCGGGTTGCTCGGCTGTGCCATTTTACGAATTTGGATCACCATGCCCATTTCGGGATGATCTAAGTAATGGATCTCCTCACTCTTTACCCGGCGATTTTGTTCGAGTGGGATCGCCATTAAATAAGGTGTCATCACCTTAGGTTGTGGAGTTGTGACTGTCGCCAGATCGGTATTTTCAACGGCCATTAATTTTCTGCCTTCCTTACGCAGATTTAAGGCCGTTTCGATATATAAATAATGATTTAAATAGATATTGAGCGTGCCATCTAGCTCCCAAACGGGTGATACCGTCGGCATGGGCATTGGGGTTCCGTCGGCATTTAGCATGGGTTCGTTTAATGCTTGTTGCGCAATTTTACGACCATCGAAATGGTAGGTGCCAGAGAAGTCTTTACCCGCAAATAAATGGATAGGCACTGCGCCACTCTTACTGCGCATCGGTTGTTGCCATGTCATATGTAATAGGCTGCGATTACCACGCTCCCTCGATAAACTACTGATGATACTAGCAAATTGCCCTTGACTGCTGGAGAGTAATAGGGCATCGGCACCGGAGGACGCATTCGCCGTATTGTTGTTACCGATTTCCGATGGGATAGTCGATGGATAGCGGTATTCGGTGGCGACAGTGTTTATCGCCGCAGGAGCTGTGCCTATCGCAGCCGGGGCTGAGGTGCCATCGCTGCTGAAGTTATCTACAGTCGTGCCGTCGGCATTGAGTTGCTCTGCACAGTGGCTATTGGCATCGGCATCAAACACGAGCGTGCAGGGTGTTGCCGCTGAACCCATAGGGGTGACAACTTGGGCAACGAGGGGAGAAATAAAGTCGATGGCGCTATGGGTGTTGGTGGCAATGGGGGCATTTGGCCATTGCTCGGTTGTTTGGCTTTGGCGTTCAAACACATAGACTTCCACCTCGAACCAAGCTTCGGCACGGGCAAGCTGACTGTGTGAGAGTGCCATGAATGTAGCGATAGAGACCGCGAGTTGACGTAACACTATTTATCTCCAAGACGATGTTGCGATTGATGTTGAGATAGTTGTTCGAGCAAGAGTTTGACTAAAGCGAGCCTATCCTTCGCCGTTTCAGCGGGAAGGCTGAACTTTAACTTATTCGGCCCTTCCATTCGATAGATTTGTGGCTGGCTTTGGAGTAACCCAATAATAAAGCCTGGGTCGATCACATGGTCATTGCTAAATTCGATACTGCCACCCGTGGCATGCACTTCAATTTTGGTTGCGCCTAGGCGAGTCGCTTGATGTTTATAGAGGGTCATTTCCATCAGATTTTTAGTGGCCTCGGGTAGTAAACCAAAACGGTCGATCAATTCGACCTTTAACTCGTCGAGCGCCGCCTCTGTTTCGCAGCCCGCAATCCGTTTATACAAGGATAGACGAACATTCACATCACCCACGTAGGCCTCGGGGAGTAGTGCTGGGATCCTCAGCTCTATTTCACATTGTTGATTCAGCATTTGTGCGAGCGACGGTTCTTTGCCTTCTTTAAGTGCCTTTACCGCCGATTCGAGCATTTCCATATACAGGCTAAAGCCAATCTTAGAGATATGGCCGCTCTGCTCATCGCCTAAGAGTTCACCTGCGCCGCGGATCTCTAAATCTTGGGTGGCCAGCATAAAACCGGCACCGAGATCTTCGAGTGCATCTATGGCTTCTAAGCGTTTACGCGCATCACTGGTCATACGTTTGGGATGCGGAGTCATTAAATAGGCATAGGCCTGATGGTGCGAGCGTCCGACGCGGCCCCGTAATTGATGTAACTGCGCCAGACCGAAGGTATCGGCACGCTCGATAATAATAGTATTAGCACTGGGCACATCGATACCGGTTTCGATAATAGTGGTACAGACTAAGACGTTGAATCTTTGATGGTAAAAATCCGACATCACCCGCTCAAGATCCCGCTCTCGCATTTGCCCGTGGGCCACGACGACCCGAGCCTCGGGCAGTAAATCGATAATATCCTGGGCGCATTTTTCGATGGTTTCGACATTGTTATGCAGATAATACACTTGGCCACCACGGAGGATTTCCCGCAGTATAGCCTCGCGCACTGTGGCGAGATCGAATTCACGGACAAAGGTTTTGACGGCTAAGCGTTTGGCGGGCGGAGTGGCAATAATCGATAGATCACGCATACCCGACATGGCCATGTTCAAGGTGCGCGGGATCGGCGTTGCCGTCAGGGTTAAAATATCCACATTGGCCCGCAGCGCTTTGATTTTTTCCTTTTGACGCACACCGAATCTGTGTTCTTCATCTATGATAAGTAAGCCTAAGTTTTCAAATTTCACTTGGGATTGCAGCAACTTATGCGTACCAATAACGATATCGACTTTGCCTTCTTCAAGCTGCTTAAGCACTTGGTCTTGCTCTTTAGCCGTTCTAAAACGAGACATGACTTCGGTAACGACTGGCCAGTCGGCGAATCTGTCCTTAAAGTTTTCATAATGTTGCTGGGCAAGCAGTGTGGTCGGCACTAGGACAACCACTTGCTTACCGGCGTTGACGGCCACAAAGGCGGCGCGCATGGCCACTTCGGTTTTACCAAAGCCCACATCGCCGCAAACTAATCTGTCCATGGCGGTAGGCGATTGCATATCCGCTAATACCGCATGAATGGCGCTTTCTTGATCGACAGTCTCCTCGAAGGGGAACCCTTGGGCAAATTGGGCGTATTCCTCTTCGTCAATCGCGCAGCTTTCACCCGGACGAGCCTGACGACGGGCATAAACATCGAGTAATTCCGCCGCCACATCCCGAATTTTTTCAATGGCTTTATTTTTTGCCTTGGCCCACGTCTCGTTGCCGAGTTTATTTAAGTGCGCATCGCCATCGGCTCCCATACTGTAGCGACTAATAAGGTGCAGATTCGAGACGGGCACATAGAGTTTATCGCCCCCTGCGTATTCCAATTGCAGGTATTCCGCCACCAGACCGCCCGTATCTAAGGTGATGAGCCCTTGATACAAGGCCACTCCGTGCTCGAGGTGCACTATGGGCTGGCCCACTTTGAGTTCGGCTAGGTTTTTAATCAGGGCATCATTGCTGATCTGACGCTGTTTTTCCCGGCGGCGCTGTTGGGAAATGCGGTGTCCAAAAAGCTCGGTTTCGCAAATAATGCTGACCGCATCCCTTGCATTGAGCTTAAGTAAACAGCCCCGTGATAGCGGCGAAACTATGAGTCCTAATTTAGCATCGCTTTGAATAAACTCATTAAAATGGCTAAATAACGTGGGTTTAAGCTGGATTTTATCTAAGAGTTCGAACAGGGCCTCACGTCGTCCTTCGGATTCGGCACTGAATAGGATGCGCGGTGCACTCTGAGCGTAATCCTGCAATGCCAATAGGGGTTGTTTTAATTTGTGATTGGCACTGATGTCGGGTAACAACTGGGCATCGATCACCGAGCCCTTATCGTCATTAACTCCCAAACTGGGGGCAATAAACTGATATCGGGGCAGGGGTTTAAAGGCCGCAAATAACTCTTCTATCAGTAAATACAGCTCTTTAGGCGCCAGTAATGGCCGCAGTGGATCGACGCGTCTATCTTGGTAGCGGGTTTCGACCTCCTGCAAATGGGCGCGAGCCGACTTTTCAATGTCGCCTAAGGTGACAAGCTGGGTGCCACTGGGGAGGTAATCGAACAGGGTCGCAATGTCATCAAAAAACAGCGGCAGGTAGTTTTCAATTCCCGCGGGCATCAGATTACGGCTCACCAATTGGTAAACGGATTCAGGCTCTTTGACTATGACTTCGAAACGGCGGCGGTATCTCTGCCTAAAACCTTCGA
>NZ_PFGL01000015.1 GCF_002783505.1 Shewanella sp. CG12_big_fil_rev_8_21_14_0_65_47_15 | reverse complement strand
GTTGCATTGACTTAAAAGGGAATGACCATCTCTGCGTCAATGCGCCTTGGATTAAGATGCCTGTGAGGCTCTGAACTGATTAGATATTTAATGTGATTGGTATAAGCCCCCCGGCTATTTTAGTTATCGAACTAAAACAACAATGGGATAGGATTGTGCCGTCAGGATCCGTGACCATAGCACCTTAAATTCGCACTGTTTTATGACAGTATTAGCGCCAGAAACTTTTTCCTAAAAGATAAAAATTAACCACTCAAGGGCATTCCTTATAATATGCTAGATTCATTGTGCTTTATCTAGGCTGGCGGCGCTAATGGGTACAATTTGATGCCATATCAGGTGGTCGCAGTTACAGCAGGGCTACCCAATAAAAAATCGGCACCTATAGGATTTTACCCTAGGTTGCAGTGCGCACCAAAATGGATTGCTGCACCAAAATGTAACAAACAAATGCACCATATAGGTGCACGCATAACATCAGTTTAGTGCATTAAAGTTTATATTCATTAATTATCAGCATCTTAAATTGTTGGCATAAATATCGCTTTATAGCTCGTAAGTTTGGCTCAGGAAAATACACTTGGGCTAAAAGATTATAAGAGGGGCATCCCTTTACCCTACCGGAGACTTGAGAATGTCAGTTGAATCAGTTTTAAAGCAACTTGAAGAATTAGAAGTTAAGTTTGTTGATTTACGTTTTACCGACACTAAAGGTAAAGAGCAGCACGTATCTATTCCTGCTCATCAGGTAGATGCTGATTTCTTCGAAGACGGCAAAATGTTTGACGGCTCTTCAATCGCTGGCTGGAAAGGCATTAACGAATCAGACATGGTGCTGATGCCAGATCCAACCACTTTTGTATTAGACCCATTCACCGAAGAAACCACTGCACTGATCCGCTGTGACATTCTCGAGCCAGGCACTATGACGGGTTACGACCGTGACCCACGTTCTATCGCTAAAAAAGCGGAAGAATACCTACGCTCTACCGGTATTGCTGACACAGTATTGATTGGCCCAGAACCCGAATTCTTCCTGTTTGACGATGTCCGTTTCGGTACTGACATGTCAGGTTGTTTCGTTAAGATCGACGCTAAAGAAGCGGCTTGGAACTCTGCCACTAGCTACGAAGGCGGCAACACAGGTCACCGTCCATTCGTTAAAGGCGGTTACTTCCCCGTTGCGCCAGTTGACTCATCACAGGACCTACGTAGCGCTATGTGTTTAGTGCTCGAAGACATGGGCCAAGTGGTTGAAGCGCATCACCATGAAGTGGCGACTGCGGGTCAAAACGAAATTGCAACTCGCTTCAATACTCTGACTAAGAAAGCGGACGAAATCCAAATTCTGAAGTATGTAGTGCACAACATGGCACATGCCTACGGCAAAACAGCGACTTTCATGCCTAAACCCATCGTTGGCGACAACGGTAGCGGCATGCACGTGCACCAATCTTTAGCCAAAGACGGTGTTAACCTGTTCGCTGGCGACAAATACGCGGGTTTAAGTGAAACGGCTCTGTACTACATAGGTGGTATCATCAAGCACGCCCGCGCGCTGAACGCTTTCACTAACCCAAGCACTAACTCTTACAAGCGTTTAGTGCCACATTTTGAAGCACCCGTTATGTTGGCCTACTCTGCCCGTAACCGCTCTGCATCAATCCGTATTCCAGTGGTACCAAGCCCTAAAGGCCGCCGTATCGAAGCACGTTTCCCTGATCCACATGCAAACCCATATTTAGGTTTCGCAGCGTTGCTGATGGCTGGTCTTGATGGTATTCAAAACAAGATCCACCCAGGCGAAGCGATGGACAAAGACTTGTACGATCTGCCAGCGGAAGAAGCGGCTGAAATCCCACAGGTGGCCACTTCATTAGAAAACGCCCTTGAAAACCTGCAAGCTGACCATGAGTTCCTGACTAAAGGCGGCGTGTTCAGTGAAGATTTCATCCAATCTTATATCGCACTGAAAACCGCTGAAGCTGAACGTGTTGCACGTACAACTCATCCATTAGAGTTTGAAATGTACTACAGCCTGTAATCTTTACTCGCAAATGATCAAGCCCCGAATTATCGGGGCTTTTTTATGCATTGCGCATATTGATTGTCATTATTTTCCCAGTGACTCACGGCATTTTAGCCTCATTTGCAGTGCCACTATAAACGCACCGACGACATCTACTTTATCAATGCTGCACTCACAAGAAGACGAATGAACAGCTATGTTAGTCAAAAAAGCCTAAGTAACAAGAGCGCAAGATGTAGTAATTTACTATCCCAATAAGGCGACTTAACTCGGTCCTGAATCTAAAATAGGTTTTTAGTGCTAACCGCGACCACCATGTCCATTACCACATCTATGGGTCGTTGCTTGCCCCCCTTCTGCTATGGCCACTGAACCTGCATCCTTAAATAGGCTAAATTGACTCTGATGAATATCGTCTTGAGCGGGATCATCCAAATGGCCTAGACAGGTATAACCGACACGATAGTTCCCCACGGGTAGATACCCTATAGCAAAGGACCAGTCGCCATTCCTATCTTGGTGGATCGGCGATACGGCAACCGGTGAAAATTTTCCATCGGTTTTATCGGATCTGATATCTGCCATCTGCTCAATACCGGTGACATTGTCTTGGTAAAGATAAGCCATATGATAAAACTGACCGCCAAAAGGAGCCTTAGCTGCATTAGCTATTTCGCAGTCGGCGATCCATTGTGGGTCCATTTCGCCATTCAAGTGACCCATATATCGATCATCGACCGAGTAGATCCCATTATGATTAAGCTGGTATTGGTGATCGCTAAAGTGCATTGATCGATAAAGATCTATCTCCATTGTAAAGGATAGATTATCGTGCTCATTGAGCACAAAATCACGTAGCGGAAGGTGGCCATCTTCTACCATTAATGGCAATCGTCCATGGCCATTTTCAATCGCACAACCATCGGCCTCATCACCATTGACTAACGTAAAGTGCACACTATGGTAATGACCTGCGGGTAGCTGCAAATCGCTAATCACCTTATGACTTGCCATACCCGGATAATCGAGCAGATTAAATCTCTGATGGCCCATATCATAGGTGTAAACATGGTTATGCTCATCGGTCATGACAAGTTGGTCGAGTACCAGCTCGACCTTACTGACTTCGCTCATCGGAGAGTCTGATATTGCAATATTAACAGTACCGACTTTAGCGTCTGCGATGGGGTCGTTTGAACTATCTGAGCCACCACAAGCGCTAAGGAGTATTGTGGGTATTAGTAGTAGACTTATATGGCGCATCTTATTCACCCTGCATCTATATTAACCGGGATTTAACCAAGTTTTAACCCAATGTAGAGCGCATCTTACTGCCGATTACAGTCATTTTACTGGGGTGATATCACAAAATTTAATCAATTCCTCCAATTTGCTAATTTTTATCACCCACTGCCTTGCTGTGTTTCACAAATTAAGCATGGTCTAATTAATTTCCTATAAAACTGAATATCTTATAGAACGTTCAAAAGGTTATCACAGTGAGTTTATTATCATTTCTTGGGGATTTTTTAGGTAGGCTCTGTCGAATGATGGGTTGAAGGCCTGTTGCTTCTCACACAAGCTTTGGAACGCGATACCGCAAGTAATAGATCCCATTCCGCTGAAAGGTATAGGGAAGTGTTTGTAGCTCAGTTTGTAGTACATCGGTAAAATAAAAGGCCTCGCATCGCTGCGAGGCCTTCTATATCGAAAGGTTTGAGTTGGCCGATAAGCCGGGTCCTGTCTTGGACAGTCATTCATCTAGGCCTGCAATCGCTCACAGGCTCAAGCGACCTACCCGGTTCCAACGCGAGCCACGCCATACGGAACCCTATTTGGTCTTGCTTCGGGTGGAGTTTACCTTGCTACGGACTATTGCTAGCCGCACGGTGCGCTCTTACCGCACCCTTTCACCCTTACCACCTTAGCCGAGGCTAGGATGGCGGTCTCCTCTCTGTTGCACTTGTCGTCGGTTCACACCGCCCAGGCGTTACCTGGCACCCCGCTCTTTGAAGCCCGGACTTTCCTCCCCGTTCTTGCGAACGCGGCGACTGTCTGGCCAACTCGGCGCGGATTATAGCCTAAGCATTCTACGCGCACCACTGTTAATCCTGCCGGTGTGCGCCTATCTGTAAGATCCGCTTATAAATCAGACTCTAAACCGTATTTATACAGGGCGTTCTTTTTAAGACCGTGAATCTGCGCGGCAATGGCTGCGGCTTTTTTAAGGGGCAATTCTTCGCAAAGAAGTTTTAGGGTGTTAATGGCAACCGTGGGAATGGCTTCATCATCATTGAGATGATAACCGTGCACCATCAGTACTATTTCACCCTTTTGCTGATTGGGATCGGTACTCACGGTGGCCAGCACTTCTGAAACGGGACCCGATAGAAAAGTTTCAAAGGTTTTAGTGACTTCCCGCGCCATCACCACATGGCGATCGCCGCCGAGCACCTCGACCATAGTCGTTAGACTGTGCTCGATACGGTGTGGTGATTCATAAAAAATCAGCGTGCGCGGATCTTCTTTTAGTTCTAATAACTTGTCGGCGCGGGCTTTTTCCTTTGAGGGTAAGAATCCTTCGAAGGAAAAACGATCGGACGGCAAACCCGAGGCACTCAACGCCGTAATCGCGGCGCAGGGACCCGGTAATGGAATCACATTAAAACCCGATTGACGTACATGGGACACGAGATGATAACCGGGGTCGGAGATCAACGGCGTGCCCGCATCGGAAATCAGGGCAATCGATTGTCCCGCCGCAAGCTGATCCACAATCCACTGGGCACGAGCGCGTTCGTTATGGTCGTGAAGCGCAATAGTTTTAGTGGTGATACCAAAATGGCTCAGTAACTTGCCGCTGTGGCGCGTGTCTTCACAGGCGATCAACGAAACCTGATTTAGCACCTCTATGGCCCGTGAACTCATGTCGCCCAAATTACCTATGGGAGTGGGAACTATGTAGAGTGCGACGCTTTGGTCCATATATACCTCTGTAATGACAGTGCCAAGACTTTCGTCAAGCGCGAGAGAAGGTTAAACTAGAGGCAGCATCTTACCAGAGTGAAGCCCAGTGTTAAAAAGCCTGAATACAACTAAGTTTATTTCCGTGGCCATTTTATCGGCAGTTTTGGCGGGTTGTGGCACTCAAGCGCCCACTACCTCGACGGGTACAGCCCCCACAGCGGCCTCCTCGTTAGCTTCTGCACCTTTGGCGCCCAATGTGTATTTAGCACAGGCAAGCAACAGCAAAGATCCACAGCAGCGCGATACTAACCTACTGTTGGCGGCGCATGCCTATATCAATGCCAACGATTATGCCGCCGCGCAAAAGCTGCTTAAGTCGATATTGCCCAGTTTAACCCAGAGCCCAATCCTATTGGCCGAGCATAAATACCTCACGGCCCGGGGGCTGGAGCACACATCGACTTACCTCGATGCCCTTAATACACTTAACTATCCAAGCTCTTGGGTGTTACCCGGCTGGCAAATGGCCGCCTATCATCAATTTAAAGCCCATTTATATCAGTTAAATAAACAGCCGATTGAGCAAGTACGCGAGCTAAGTTTATTGACCAGCTATTTACCCCCCGCCGAGGCCAATGAGGTTAACAACCAAATTTGGCAAGTATTACAACCTATGCATGAGCAAACCCTGCAGACTTTTACTCAGGATGCTAAAAGCCCCATCTTTGCCGGTTGGTTACAACTTGCCTATATTGCGAAGCATTATGCGGTGGATCCCAATCAGCTTGTCCGTTACTTAGGCGAATGGCAGAAACAAAACCCTTACCATCCTGCCGCAGCCAAACTACCCGCCGATTTAGATCGAGCGTTAAACGCTAAGCCATTTACACCCAAGAATATTGCAGTGCTCTTGCCATTGACTGGATCGAGAGCCACCGCCGCCAATGCGATTCGCCAGGGTATTTTGGCCAGTTACTTAGCGAAGCCTAATGAGCAAGTTTCAGTGAATTTTTACGACACGGCCAACGATGCCACGGCAGCCTATCAGCAAGCGGTCACCGCGGGCGCGGAATTTATCATCGGTCCCTTGCTGGCGAATGAAATCGATCAGCTATTGGCACTGAACACCACGGCAAGTACCGTGGCAACAGCGGCGACAGGGGCTGCAAACACCGCACCGACTGCGCCAATTCCGCAACTATTTTTAAATCAGACCGACAAGTTCGTCCCTGATATCAATAAGTTTTACTTTGCACTCTCCCCCGCACAGGAAGCGGCCGATGCCGCCACTCGCATGTACCAAGATGGCGTAACCATGCCGCTACTGCTTGCCAGCAACGATGCCATAGGTAAACGTATGGCCGAGAGTTTTATTCAGGCGTGGAAGAAAAAGAGTGACACCGCCATCGAAGTCTATTACTACGATGGCGGCGATAAGATGAAAACCACGGTACAAGATGCCCTAGGGGTACGGGACAGTCAGGCTCGCATAGCGCGCATCAAGGAGCTACTCGGCAACTCAGTACAGGCCGATTTTCGCTCGCGCCAAGATATCGATGCTATTTATATGATCTCGACGCCGCAGGAGTTAACCCTGCTAAAAGCCTTTATCGATGTCAACTTTAGCGTCTTTACTCAGCCAGTGCCTTTGTACACCTCTAGCCGTAGCCGTATCGATAACGAATCGAGCCAAACTTCGCAGGATTTAAATAACTTAACCATGAGCGATGCCCCTTGGTTAATGCAAAATGGCGAAGAAAACCTGATGGTCAAAACCCTATGGTCAGGCTGGAATAACGGTCAAAAGCGCTTGTTTATCATGGGTTATGATTCAATGGACTTGATCAGCAAACTCGCCCAAATGCGCTCATTCCCCGGCTTCCAGTTTAACGGTCGTAGCGGTGTCTTATCGGTTAATCCCGATGGGGTCCTCAACCGTCAATTAAGCTGGGGACGTTATCAGAGAGGCAGTTTTCGTCAACTATGACACCCGGACAGCAGGCAGAAACACTCGCCCAACGTTACCTTGAACAACAAGGGTTAACCTTTGTCGAGCGCAATGTCCGCTATCCCTTCGGTGAAATTGATTTAGTGATGCGCCATCAGAAGTATTGGGTATTTGTTGAAGTGAAATACCGCTCGGCAAACCAATTCGGTGGTGCATTGCAGGCATTGAGCAAGGCCCAAATCGGCCGAATTCGTAAGGCTGCTAGCCATTATTTGCAAATTCAACGACTCGACGTCCCCTGCCGTTTTGATGTTGTCGCCATGGATGAGGGGCAAATCCAATGGCTGGTCGATGCCTTTTGAACGTCACAGATGAATTATTTTTTAACGCTTATGCCTCAACTCCCCGGTGGAAATATGGCATGATAGCAACACTTTATCCTGAAAGGATGTATCCATGTTAGAACGCATTAAAGACAGCTTTACTGAATCTATCCAGACTAAAATCGATGCAGCCGAAGCACTGCCAGAATCCATCGCCAAAGCGGCCGAAATGATGGTGCACTGTCTTTTGGGCGGCAATAAAATCCTCGCCTGTGGCAACGGCGGCAGTGCCGGCGATGCGCAGCACTTCTCGGCCGAGCTATTAAACCGCTACGAGATTGAGCGTCCACCCTTACCAGCCATTGCCCTGTCAACCGACACATCGACCATCACGGCCATTGCAAATGACTATAGCTATAATGAGATTTTCTCAAAGCAAATCTTAGCCCTAGGCCAACCTGGTGATATCCTGTTAGCCATTTCCACCAGCGGTAACTCTGGTAACGTGATCAAAGCCATGGAAGCGGCCCTCAGCCGCGATATGACCATAGTCGCCCTCACGGGTAAAGATGGCGGCGCGATGGCGGGTTTATTGAGTGTTGGCGATGTAGAAATCCGTGTGCCTTCCAATGTTACGGCCCGAATTCAAGAAGTGCATCTGCTAGTGATCCATTGCCTGTGTGACAATATCGACCGCACGCTTTTCCCACAGGATGAGCAACAATGAGGCACGCTGCCCCGTTATTAATGGTTTGCTTGCTGCTGCAGGGCTGCGCTGGTGCCGTTATGGTGGGCGCTGTGAGCGGCGCCATGATGGCCAATGATGAGCGTACCGTAAAAACGCAACTCGATGACACCAACACGGATTTTAAGATCACTAGCGCACTGCTGGAGCAAGAAGATCTTAAAAAACTAACCAATATCACGGGTGTATCGGTGAATGGCAATGTGCTTATGATAGGCCAAGCCCCGAACTCTATGCTCAGGGATAAGGCGATAAAAGTCGTGCAGGATCTTAAGCTTGGCGGCAAGATCCACAATCAAATCCGTATTGGTAATCCCACCTCCTTTACTACCCGCAGCAATGACACTTGGGTCACGACTAAGGTAAAGGGGCGCATGCTCAACGAGAAACAGTTGGATGTTACCCGCATCAAAGTGATCACTGAAAATGGGGAGGTCTTCCTGCTTGGGCTTATCCACCGCTCACAGGCGGATTTAGCCGTCGATATCGCCCGTAATACTGCGGGCGTACGTAAAGTGGTTAAAGTCTTCGAATACGTCGAATAATCTCGGTTAAGCCTAAGCGTTTAGCGCTTGGGCTCACCCCCCTCAATAGCTAAGGGCTCGGCTCGTAAACCTTCGATAACCTTAGGCTGCTGGGCCATTAGCCTACCTATCCAAGGTAAAAATAACGACGGTAACACTATTAGCGCGGCGCCGAACCAACTCAAGCTATCCAGCCATTCATCAAACAGTAACCAACCCAAAAATACGATAAATAACAATCCTGTATATTCTGCAATCGCAATATCACTCGCCTGTGCCTTACGGTAGGCCAGTACGCAAAACCAGTGGTAAATTAATAAAAAGGCGTTGCTGAGCAAGGCGATAGCTAGTAATTCCCAACTCATCCCCTGCAAACCTTGGAAGGCAGCGATCAGTAAGGTTGCCGGAATGCCGAGCAAGTTATAGAGCATGAGGGTAAGCACCGGATGCTCAGTATTGGGCACCTTTTTTAAGGTAAGTTGGTTCACAGCAAAGGTAAAAGCCGAAAACAGCACCGCCAGACCAAACCAATTCATCTCGCTTGGGCGCAGAATAATCAAGATCCCAACGAAGCCCAATAAGGCACAGATGACCTGCCCCGTGGTAATGCGCTCCTTAAGAAACCCATAGCCCATTAGCATAATCATCAGGGGCGCCGAGTAAAACAACGAACTCACAGTGGCGAGCGGCAACGCCATTAAACCGATAATTAAAAAAAGCGCGCCAACTGAGCCTATGTTGGCACGCCAAAGGTGAACTGAAATATGGGTAGTCATTGGCCTCTGTGCATATAGCCACACAGGCAACAACATAAATACTGAGCTGATTTGCCTTACCAGCAGGAAAGTGGCGGCATTGGCATCGTCCGGTAACCACTTGATCGATACATCGTAGAACGCGCTAAATAGATTACCCACTATCAATAAAATCAAACTGATAACTATAGAGCGCTGCATTTTATAACATCCATAAATTTCAATGGCTGCATGATAGAGCCCACAAAAGGTAAGCTGAAATGATGCTTTCTCATGCTGAATGAATTAAATTCATACTAAATTTTTTATATATTGAAAAACATGAGAAAACTTCCTCCATTACGCGCACTACAGGTCTTTGAGGCCGCCGCGAGGCAGCAGCATTTTTCTAAGGCAGCGGATGAACTGTGCATCACCCAAAGCGCTGTATCCCACCAAGTGCGGGTACTGGAAGAATATTTTGCTGAACAACTCTTTGATCGCCAGGGCCGTAAGTTGCAGCTCACCCCAAAGGGCCAGAGTTTATTTATTGAGTTAGAGCGGATTTTCAATGATTTAGGCGATCTCAATCTTAAGCTGCGTGACACGCCCAACCAGCAACTCTGTTTAGCCGTATATAGCTCATTTGCGGTCAAGTGGTTGATACCGCGCCTAGCGGATTTTCGCCGCCAATATCCAAGTGTGAAGATCCGCCTCGAAATGATCACCCAAGATCCCGACTTAAGCACTAGCTCTGCGGATATCTTTATCGCCAGCAAGCTGGATCTGCGGGGATATTGGCAACAATTATTGCATAAGGAACGCTTAATCCCCGTCTGCAGTCCCACTCTTTACCCTAAATGGCGTGATATCAGCCTAGCTAATTTTCAGCAACAGGCTTTATTGGTTGTGGATGAAGGCCCACTCGGGCTCGACTGGCGCAAGTGGTCATCGGCCCATGCTATTCCGCTCAATAATGAGCAGCAACATATATTTAGCCACATAGTGATGGCGATTGAAGCCGCGATCGCGGGCCAAGGTGTCGCACTCGCCCCCGATTTTATGGTGGCGGGAGATATTGAAACCGGACGACTGGTTGCTGTGAATCTACCCGATGTGCATACGGGATTTGAATTTACCTTCTTCTGTAAACAGCGCCGCCTATCTGAGCCTGCGATTGCCGCCTTCTCCTCTTGGCTAAAATCCCAGGCTTAACGTACAGGCACAAAAAAGCCGACGCGACGTCGGCTTAGTTTATCGATATCGATTGATTAGACTAATAAACCAATCTTCTCATAGACGTTTTTCAGCGTCACTGCAGCGCGAGCCTGTGCACTCTCGGCGCCCGCTTTCATCACTTGATCTAAGTAAGCACGATCGGCACGAATTGTGCGGTAACGCTCTTGCAGTGGCTCTAACATGCCCACAACAGCTTCACCAGCGGCGACCTTCAAATGGCCGTACATCTTGCCTTCAAACTCGGCTTCTAGGCTGGCAATACTTTGCCCCGTCACACCCGACATGAGACTTAACAGGTTGGACACGCCCGGCTTATTGTCCATATCGAAACGCACGACTGGCGGCTCATCGCTGTCAGTCATGGCTTTTTTCAGTTTTTTCAGCACGGATTTGGGATCTTCGAGTAGGCCGATAACGTTGTTACGATTTTCGTCTGACTTAGACATCTTCTTCAACGGCTCCTGCAATGACATCACTTTAGCGCCATGCTCAGGAATAAATGGCTCAGGAATGGTGAAAGTATCACCGTAGGCATTGTTGAAGCGAGTAGCGATATCGCGCGTTAATTCAAGATGTTGCTTCTGATCTTGGCCAACGGGGATCTCGTTCGCTTGATACAGCAGAATATCCGCCGCCATCAGCACAGGGTAACCAAACAGACCCACGTTGATGTTGTTAGCGTGCTTTTGTGACTTATCCTTAAACTGCGTCATGCGGCTCAATTCACCCATTTGGGTGTAGCAGTTTAATGCCCAACCTAATTGGGTGTGCTGCGGTACCTGTGACTGGATAAACACTGTGCTCTTTTTAGGATCGACGCCACAGGCCAAATACAGGGCTAAAGTATCTAAACAGGCTTCTCGCAGCGCCTTAGGATCTTGGCGCACGGTAATAGCATGCAAGTCGACCACACAATACAGGCAGTCGTGGCTATCTTGCATCGCAACCCATTGACGCAATGCACCCATGTAGTTACCTATGGTTAATTCGCCGGACGGCTGTGCACCGCTGAGTACTATGGGTTTGGTCATTACGTCATTGCTCCACTATCTATAAATAAAAAGAATCGATTAAATTAACGCTTTGTTGGGTTTATCCAGTTCAAAATATCGTTAAATTGCTCACAGACGGCATCTGGGCCTGCGAGCCCAATATCTTCACCGTAGTTATAGCCATAGGTCAAGCCGATTGATGCAACACCTGCCGCTTTCGCCGCTAAAATGTCATTTTTAGAGTCACCTACCATCAATAACTCCGCTTTATCTAACTGCCACTCCCTAAGCAGATGCTGCAGCGGTAAAGGATCGGGCTTCATCTTCGATAGCGAATCACCACCTAATACCAAACTGAAAAAGTCGTTTATCTTGAAGGCTTCGAGCAAGGGTAACGTAAAGCGATAGGGTTTATTGGTGACAACGGCCAGCTTAAAGCCTGCATCAAACAAGGTTTGCAGCACTTGATGGACATCGGCATAGAGCGCACTGTGTTTCTCAAGATTCTCTTGATAATGATGCATAAAAACCGGCATAGCAGCATCGAGTGCAGCCTGCTCGACGTCGGCACCGAGTGCATTGGTCATAGCGCGGCGCATCAACATCTCGGCACCGTTACCCACCCAAGTGCGCACTTGCTCTGCTGAGCAAGTCGTCAAACCTAATTCGGCTAAGGCTTCCTGAGTGGCAACCGCAAGATCTGGCACACTATCGATAAGGGTGCCATCGAGATCAAATGCTATGGCTTTAATCTGATCCCACATATCCTAAGCCCCAACTTTAGCCAGTTCAGTACGCATTTCATCAACTACGGCTTTGTAATCTGGCTTGCCAAATATGGCAGAACCCGCCACAAACATATCCGCACCCGCCGCAGCGATTTCAGCGATATTGTCGACCTTAACGCCGCCATCGACTTCTAAACGAATGTCGAAACCACTGGCATCAATACGTGCACGTACTTGGCGCAGCTTATCTAGCGTCGAAGGAATAAAAGATTGGCCACCAAAGCCAGGATTCACCGACATCAAGAGGATGACATCGAGTTTATCCATCACATGGTCAAGATAATGCAGCGGAGTCGCAGGGTTAAACACTAAGCCTGCCTTACAGCCTGATTCTTTGATCAGCTGCAGTGTGCGATCGACATGCTCTGAGGCTTCAGGGTGGAAGGTAATAATAGAAGCACCGGCCTTAGCAAAATCAGGCACGATACGGTCGACCGGTTTCACCATAAGATGCACATCGATATCGGCGGTGATGCCATAATCACGTAGGGCTTTACACACCATAGGGCCAATCGTCAGGTTAGGCACATAATGATTATCCATCACATCAAAATGCACTACGTCAGCGCCCGCATCTAATACGGCTTTAACATCATCCCCTAAACGGGCAAAATCGGCGGATAAAATTGATGGAGCAATTAAGAATGGACGCATAACACACTCGCTGCAAATGGATAAAAAGTGCCTTATTTTACCCTTAGCGGCGTTAAGCCTCTATAGTCTAAGCCACATTTATGACGATTCGCCTCACGCTAAATGCCCGTAAAACATTACATATGGCGCCTTCTTGTATGAATATGCCACTACTAGGCCATGGTTGAGGCTAAATTATGTGAAGATTTTAATGCGGATTGATAAATTATTGTTCATAAACTAAGCGGATTTGTTATACTCGAGTCGCTAATGTGCACCTAGAAGATTTCAAGGGAAGTATCATGAAAGGGCAGTTAACTCGGTTTTCTCACATTTTAGGCTCGGTGACCTTTAAGTCATCCATGATGTTGGCGTTTACTGCAATGGTAGTCGCCACCTTAGCGTTTGGTGTTGAAAAACTGGCCGTAAGTACTGATAACACTGCCTGCGCATGCAGTAGCGAAACCCGCTACAACAATACGTTACCTAGCAGCCACCCAAATAATCGCTGTGCTAATCAAGCCCAAGCGTTAAGCTGGAAAACTTGGCTCACGGGCAAGAATCGTTCGAGCCAGTTCCATTTCGTCGATCTACTCGAGCTGTTACACGGTCATCAAGATAAACCTATTGATGATATGAAACCCACCAACTCACAACTTTCCTATTAATGTTTAGGCGCATCTGGCAGGTATTCTATAGCACCTTAGCCGCTTTTTTCGGGGTGCAATCCAATGAAAATCGCCAAAAGGATTTCCAAACTCATTCGCCTCTGCCCTATATCATTATGGGGATTATGCTAGCGATAACCTTAGTCGTTAGTTTGATATTGCTTGTTAGTCAGATACTTAACTAGAGTTCTTCATAAAAAATTAACCCACTGAACTCACTCATCCTGCAGATCATAGTTTTCATCGTACAAGGCCATTAGCTCATCCACTTTATTGCGGCTATTGCCATTTTGGCTGATATTACGTTGCACTTGGATCTTCGCAAGGTGGGCACCACGGTAGAGTTCCCGTGTTAGGGGGATATCATGATTACTGATCAACACAGGGATGCCGCGCTCCAGTGCTGTATGGCGGGAATGGCGGGCGAGTAACGCCTGATCATCTAAACTAAAACCTGCTCCTACATAGGTCGTAAAGCTGGCGGTTGTCGATAATGGCGCATAGGGCGGATCACAATAAATAACATCGCCTGTACGAGTCTGTTCAAATGCTTGCTCGTAACTAATGCATTTAAATTCTGCACTTTGTGCTTTTTCTGAAAAGGCCCAAATCTCCTTCTCAGGAAAGTAAGGTTTTTTGTATGAACCGAAGGGCACATTGAAACCGCCCTTGCGGTTATAGCGACATAAGCCGTTAAAACCATGGCGGTTTAAATACAGGAAATACACTGCACGCTGGAAAGGATCACGACATTTGTTGAAGTCACTACGTACTCGGTAGTAGGCTTCCTTTTGGTTCATTTCATCGACAAATAGCTTTTTAGCAGCGTCAATGTACTCGGCGGGCCTTTCCTTCACTATTTTGTATAGTTCAATCAGATCTTCATTGATATCGCAGAGCAAATAGCTGGGATAGTCGGTATTTAAGAATACTGAACCCGCGCCCACAAACGGCTCAACCAAACGATCGCCCGCGGGTAAGTAGTTTGCCAACTCATCCACCAATTTAAATTTTCCACCAGCCCATTTAAGGAAGGCTCTATGTTTTTTTATCATTTAACTTGATGAATGCCGACAAAAATAAAGGTCATGATTGTACTCTGTTTATTCCGAGATTTCACGATTTGGGTATGTTTCTTGTAACTGATATCCCCCCAATTCGGCCCATTTTCTTACCCAAAGTGAGTCAAGGTGATACTGTTTGGTCAACTTAGCCGCAGCCTCATGGGCTAATTTGCTATCACTATAGTTGCCCGCCAGTACAACCCAAAGGTGCTTATACTTTGCGACCCGCACATCTTCTGCCCCTTCAAGCATTTTAAGGGTCTGATACAGTGAATCTAATTGCGAAATCGTTGCGACCTGTATGGTGTAACCCTTAGTGGGTTTCTGGGATGGTATAACCTCAGCCGATGCAATACCGGTTTTTGGGAGTGTATCGGCAGTATCTAACGGATTTGTGGCCTTAGTTTGTTCGAGTTTGATTTCTGCTTGCTTGAACGAATCTAGGGTTGTAGCGGGCTCGACATTCTCGGTTTTACTGCTCGCCTCATCTACTGGAGGCTCAGTCGCCGCATCTGCATCAGCCTGAGGTTCCTCACCATGAAAATCCGCCAAGGGATCCTTTTCGATTGCATCGTCCCTTTGTTGAGAAAGTTTAAATGACTCTAAGCGCTGATCAAAATAAGGTGCCAGTCGCTGCTGACCTAGAGCTAAAAAAGCGGGCGAGTCAATTGCTGGGTAAGTCACTAGACTAGGCTGAGGCTCAGGAATAAATGGTCGGGTAACAGCAAACCAAATCACCAAAGCCACCAGCACGCTCACAATGCTGATGAATGCCACTTTATATCGCGTCCACAGCGATTTTTTCTCTGGCTGGCCGTGGAGCGCTAACTCGAGCAAATTAATCACCTCTTGCGGTGTGCCCGTCTGTTTTTCGAGTTGAGCGCGTACTATATCCCTAGGAGTAAAAGGGTTTTGCTCACTACACCTTAGCAAAGTCTGATATAACGCCTCACGCTCGGGAAGACTCAGCGATTCAATACTCACGGGTAACACTTGTCGCCTTAATGACTCGGGCAACTGTGACAATAATTCCGCTAAAAATACCGGTGGTACCGCCAATGTCACGGCAATATTCTTACCCGCACATTGGATCTGATTGAGAATGATGCACTCGGCCCACAACTCTTTAGAAAGCAGATGAGCATCGTCGATAATAATATGCAGGGGCTTGGTTTGCGTGGATGCCACCCGCAATAAGGTTTCTGCGAGGGGAATTTCGTCGTCAAAAATGGGGGAAGAGATCAATTGCACTAAAATTTTGCGACGAATTTCAGCATTATCGGCATGCATAGGGCAGATCACTAATGCCGCATTTGACTCATCAAAATCGGTCGCTAATGCGGTTAAGAGTGTGGTTTTACCTGAGCCTTGGCCACCAGAAAGCACCAGCAGCTGATCGCTATAACTGGCACTATGATGCAATCTTTGTATGAGGGCTTCCTGTGAAGGAAGCAAGACCAAACCCTGAAACGTCACTCACCCACCACACAATTTTTATGCGCAGCGGATAACCTGTTCGAGGGTAGATTCAGGGACTTGACTAAATACGTCCGCTTGACCAATTGCAGTCGGGAGCACCAGTCGAATCTGACCACCTAACACTTTTTTATCGCGTCGCATATGTTGAATGAAACTGTCGAAACCCATAGATTCCGGCGCACTCACGGGAAGATCGAAGGCTTGTAGCAATTGCGTAATACGACAAACAATTGACTCATCAATCAGTCCCAATGACCTAGCCGTTTGAGCAGCAAGGACCGTGCCAGCCGCAACTGCTTCGCCATGTAACCAATTGCCATAGCCCATTTCGGCTTCAATTGCATGCCCAAAGGTATGGCCTAGATTCAATAATGCACGAACTCCCTGCTCAGTTTCATCTTGGCTCACCACATCAGCCTTGATCTCACAGCAACGGGAAATTGCATATACCAGAGCCTCGGTATCTAAGCGCTTTAGGGCTTGTACATTATTTTCAAGCCATTGAAAAAAATCACTATCCCACATGATGCCATACTTAATCACTTCAGCCATACCTGCGGCAAACTCACGTGCGGGTAAGGTCTGTAAACAGAGAGTATCGATCAATACGAATTGCGGCTGATAGAAGGCCCCAATCATATTTTTGCCTAGGGGATGATTAACCGCTGTTTTACCGCCGACGGAAGAGTCCACCTGCGACAATAGGGTTGTAGGGATTTGAATAAAATCGACCCCACGCTGATAACATGCGGCAGCAAATCCCGTCATATCACCAATCACACCGCCACCCAAAGCCACCAGCACTGAATCTCGACCATAGTTTCGCTGCAATAATGCGGTAAAAATAACGTCTAAATGTGCTAAGTCTTTGAATTGTTCGCCATCGGGGAGGATTACGCTCTCTACCTCACCAAACGAAGCCATCGTTTCTTGTATCTGCTTGAGATACAAAGGCGCGACAGTTTCATTGGTGACGATAAGAATACGTTTTTTAAGCAGGTAGCGAGACAAGGTCCCGCCATCACTCATCAAACTCTGGCCAATATAAATGGGATAACTACGTATACCTAAATCAACCTGAATTTGTTTCATCATTCTGCCTAGAAACCTAATTTCTCAATGATCTGATTTGCAACGATCTTTGCACTTTGATCATCGGTTTTAACGATCACATCGGCAATCTCTTCGTACAACGGGTTACGGATCTCTGCAAGATTCTCCAACACTTCTCGTGGGTCATCCACTTGCAATAATGGGCGTCGCTTGTCCCTCTGAGTACGAGCGACCTGTTTGTCGATAGTGGTTTCCAAATACACCACAATGCCACGCGCAGATAGATGATTACGGATATCTTTGCTCTGTACTGAACCACCACCGGTGGCAAGGACGATACCTTGTTTTTCAGACAGATCAGCAATAACCTGAGCTTCACGACGACGGAAGCCTTCTTCACCTTCGACGTCAAACACCCAAGCAATATCAGCACCTGTGCGTTGTTCAATCTCTTGATCTGAATCGTGGAATTCTAAATGCAGCATTTGCGCCAGATGGCGACCAATTGTGCTTTTACCTGCGCCCATAGGGCCTACCAGAAAAATATTACGTTTTTCAGCCATTTCTTGTACGTCTGAATCTTATTGAAAAGTATGCCTATATCGACTCATGATCAAGCCGACCTATATGTTACCTTGCTCTTATGAGACTTGACCGTGGATTATCTCAGTTTAAGGTCTACTATGGCAAGTCATGTGCGCTATTTATCTCAGAATTGTATTTCAGACACCATAAAGCCAGCAAAGGCTGCTGGCTTTATTCAATGTACAACAAATGATTAGAGCTTCTCATCCACAATTTTGGGCGTTACGAAAATGAGCAGCTCCTGACGTTCATTTTTATCTGTCGTGTTTCTAAACAAGAATCCGACCAGCGGAATGTCACCCAAAACAGGGACTTTACTGACACGGCTAATTAAGTTCTGTTGATAAATTCCCCCCAGAACGATAGTTTCCCCGTTATCGACTAGCACTTGAGTACCGATACGCTGAGTATCGATCGCCACCGCTGGCCCCGTTGGAGTATCTACGGTTTTGCCCTGTGAATCCTGGGTGATTTCAAGATCGAGGATCACTCGATTATCGGGAGTAATTTGTGGTGTTACTCTTAAGGAAAGCACGGCTTTTTTAAAGGTGACCGACGTCGCACCACTTGAAGTGGACTGTACATAAGGGATCTCGACCCCCTGCTCAATATAGGCCGCTTTTTGGTTAGAAGTCGTAATGCGGGGGCTGGCAATAATTTCCCCTTTATTTTCTTGCTCTAAGGCGCTCAGTTCTAGATCTAGAATAGTGCCATCGGCAAGCTTAGCAACGTGAAAAGCAATGCTCGTCGGATTAGTCACCGCCGCGGGCAAGTTAACATTTAAACGATTATCTATGGAGGGCACTGTACCATTGGCAATACTTTCGGCACCTTCAAGTGAACCTGAAGTCCCTTTGCTTCCCTGTTGGTCGGTAACGCCCCAGCGAATACCTAAGTCCTCCGAAACGTCATCTTTTACCGTCACCATTCTGGATTCGATCAACACTTGACGAATAGGGATATCGAGTACTTCGACTAAACGATGAATATTCTCTATGGTCTCGGCGGTATCTTTAACTAACACAGTATTTGTACGCTCATCGACCGCAACGGATCCCCGCGGAGACAACAAACTCGAATCCGCGCTCTTTAAGAGTTCTGCTATATCGATAGCTTTGGCATAATTGATCTGCAAATATTCAGAGTAAAGTGGCTCAAGCTCCTTAACCTCCTGTTGATTCTTAAGATTTTGGCTCTCACGGATAGCCAGCTCTTCACTCGGAGCCACCATCAAGATATTACCTTCGATGCGTTTATCTAATCCTTTAGTCTGTAGAATCAGATCCAACGCTTGATCCCATGGCACATCATCTAATCTTAGGGTGATATCACCTTCAACCGTATCACTGGTCACAAGGTTGAAATTGTTATAATCGGCAATAATCTGCAATACAGTCCGAACTGAGATACTTTGGAAGTTAAGTGATAGGGTTTTACCGTTATATTTTTTCACTTCTTTTGTTGTCGCAACCCGCTCAACTTTGTTGATTGAGAGCCTAAACAACTTATCTTCCTGTTTATAGTTGAACTCATAGTTACCAGCAACATCAACCAAGATCCGTGTCGTTAACTCTTCCTTAAAAGTTTCGAAACTCTTTACTGGAGTTGAAAAGTCTTGCACATCCATCACATACAGTAAGTCACTCTTAATGTCTGTGTTATAGAGTTGTACCTCTAACTTAGCGCCAATTTGTTCAACGTTGGCAGCCACTGAGCGGTTGTTTAGATAAACTAATAACTCTCCGCCACCATTGGCATTACGACGAAAATCGATATTGCTCACACTATTGACGAAGGGATTGTCCGTATTCGCTTGTGTCCCTGCGACATTATCATTAATGGTTAAACGATAGGAATTCCCGATCACAGCACCCTGATAAGGTTTTACCTTAGATAAACCTAAGGCCACTTTAAGGCTTGTATCTTGCTGCGTAGTCGTTATCTCGTTCACGCCCACTTGATTAATAGGTAGGCGATCTTTAGACAAGCCAGAAATGCTATCACCAAAGGTTAATACCAGTTCTGCAGGTGCGGCATTGGAATCGATGACTGGCGGTGTCACCGCCCCTTCAAAGACCAGCTCAACCTCTAATTGGTGATCGACCAAGGCATGGTATTTGACATCTAATAATCGATTTGCCGCAAAACTCGATGGCAAAACTCCAAATACCAATGCGATCCCAATAACAGACTTGACCAAGCCTGAAGATATTAACGGGATTTTTATCGCGGCAGAAGATTTCATTATTCCCTCATCCTTCGCTCGTTATTCTCCAGAAAGTACTATGCTGTTTGATCGCTCGGACCAACAACCAGAACCATCTGGAATTAATTCTATTACTTCAACACTCTGTGAAGTCACTTTAACTATGCGGCCATTAAATAAACCTAAATACTCGCCCACTCCCATCCGATATACGCTACCATCATTGGTCTCTACGAGTGCCCAAGTCATATCGGCGTCTTTCAAAGTGCCACGCATTTTCAGGTTATCTAACGCATAGGTTTCTAATCGTCCCTTACGACGTTTCAAATCCGGTTGTAAGCAGTTTTTACTGGTATCAATCACTTCTTCCGTTAATTCTCGAGAAGGTGGAACAAAGGGACTACGCATTAATTCTGCCTGATAGGCAAAATGTTCAAACTTGGGTGGCTCTTTCAAGGGTGGAATATGGGCCACATGTTGCGCTTTAGTTGTAGTAACAAATAGCTCTAAATCACTACGATCGCCAACACAACCCATTAAAAAAAGACTAAAAGCCAATAAAGGTAAGAGTTTCATTATTTCTTCCCCTTTTGATTGGCAGGTTTTTCAGGGGGTAACTCAGCACCTTCTTTAAAGCGATACGTCTTAGCTAATATATCCATTGCTAAGTTGCCGGCTTCATCTCGCTTAATCGTAAAATCGTGCAAACTAACAATCCGCGGCAACTTTGCGACACCACTCACCATATTACCGAGTTGATGATAGTCCCCCGTCACTGACATTTTAATTGGAAATTCAATGTAAAAATCCCGTTGAATTTCGGGCTCCCAATTCAAGCTTTTGATACGCAAGCCAGCATCGGTAGCGACAAACGTTAAATCATCGAGTAATCCTGGCATTTCATTCTCAGAGGGCAGCATTTTTAGCAACTCCGCAAACTGCTCTTCCATGATGGCCAATTGTTCACGGTAGAGTTTTAAATTGGCTGCGAGTTGATACTTATTCTTAAAGTCGTCCCTCAACTGCACTTCTTTATTTTGCTCTGCGTTATAAACATCTATTGCATCGGACACGACCAGAAAATAACCCGCAGCAAACACACAGAGCGCCAACAAAATTGCGAAAAAGGTTTTAACCTGATTAGGCCAACCGCCAATATTTTCGAAGTCGATATCATTAAACTGACTTAGATCGAGTTTCATTTACTCGCTCCTTTTGCCGTTTTCACTGGCTCATCAGCCATAGCACCTTTAATGCTGACTCTCAGGCTAAAGCGCTGCAATTGCCTTAACTCATCTTCTTGAGTCACAATAGATTGCATATTGGGATCGGTTAACCACTCGGAGGCCTTTACCTTACGCATCATATTTGCGACGTTATTGTTAGACTCACTGCGGCCTTCAATCAGCAATAAACTCCCTTTCTTCTCAAGGTTTGAAAGATATATTCCAGGTGGGACAATACGCACTAACTCATCCAGCACATGGGTTGGTAAATTACGTGATTGTTGGAGGTTGAGAATGATTTCCGTACGACGCTCAATGTCTTTCTTGCGTTCGGTGATCTTTTTAATCTCGGCAATTTGCGTTTCGAGCAACTGTATTTCCGATTGCAGATAGGCATTACGCCCCCTTTGCTCATCGGTCATCATTTCCAGTAAAGAAAGCGCCACATACACTAAAATGGCAGAGCCTAAAAATACAGCAGCCAATATACCAATGTAATCACGTTTCTGTTTTTCTCTTGCCTCTTCACGCCAGGGAAGCAGGTTTATGTTCGCCATTGACCGTAGCTCCTCAGCGCTAAGCCACAAGCAACCATATATTTGCTGATGTTAGGTTGCAGTATATTTTTAACCGATTCGTCTGCGTGCAAACATCCTTGAAAAGGATCCGCAATAATAGTGTGAACGCCTAATTCATTGGCCAATAAATTAGCCATGCCTTCCAGTTTAGATGTTCCGCCACATAATACGAGGTAATCGACTTTATCTTTTCCACTCGAAGTACAGTAAATTTGCAAGGTACGTTTAATCTGCTGCAGCAGTTGAGCTTGGAAGGGGGATAACACTTCAAACATGTAATTACGCGGCAAATCACCTTCAATCTTAGCTTTTTCAGCTTGCTCGTAGGACATGCCATAAAAAGATAAAATCGACTGAGTAAATAACTCACCACCAAAGGCCTGTTCACGGATAAAGGTGGTTTCACCGGACTCAACCACGCAGAAAGTGGTCATATTGGCACCAATATCGACCATAGCAACGGCTTTCTGCCGAGCACCTTCAGGTAGTTGACCAAGTACTAATTCGACCGCGCGCCCAAGAGCATAACCTTCAACATCAACAACTTTCGTTTCGAGTTCGACCTCATCTAAGGCATCGACCCTCACATCAATATTATCGGTACGGCAAGCACTGAGCAACACATCGACCTTGGAAGGATCTGTGCTGTTGACATTCAAGGTTTCAAAATCAATGCTGACTTCATCGAGCGAGTAGGGAATAAGATTATCGGCCTCAATCTCAATCTGAGCCTCCATTTCTTCTTCGCTCAGCGAAGCATCCATGTAGATCACTTTGGTCATGACCGCCGACCCCGATACCGCGACCGCAGCATATTTTACCGATTTAGGTAAAGTTCGCTTTATTTGCCTCAAACACTCGACAACGGCATCGGCATCACGAATATCATGATCGTTAATAGCCCCCTTTTTTACGGGAACCGCTGCATGACTCAATATTTTGTATCCATCAGCAGTCTTACTCAGCAAAATGGCCTTAACTTCGTGGGAACCCATATCGATTCCAACCATCTGCGGAGCCTGACGCTTCCATAAATTTGAAAGCATAATCCGTTGTCACTTTATTATTGGTATTTCAGTAAAAGAGATTAGCACAAAATCAACTCGTTATACGTATTTGTATAGAATGTTTCAAGATTTTACAAATGCTATTTAAGCGCTATCACGTTTTTGCTTCACCAAGACGTGCGCGCCTTATATACTGTCGCACTTAACTGAACATTAGGATCAATTTAGGTGAAGTGGTTAAAACGTATTGTTATAGCTCTATTCAGTCTAGCCCTTCTAGGCGTAGGCGCCATTGTTGCAGCATACTTTTATGTTTTACCGGACCTACCGGATGTTTCAACGCTAAAAAATGTGCAATTACAAACGCCTTTGCGCATTTACAGCAGTGACGGCAAACTGATATCTCAGTTTGGTGAGAAACGCCGTATTCCATTGAAGCTAGATGAAGTGCCTAAACCTCTGCTGCAGGCTTTCCTTGCCACCGAAGATGCGCGCTTCTATGAGCACGGCGGTATTGATCCTGTAGGCGTACTGCGTGCCGCGGTAGTGATGTTAACTACGGGGGAAAAGAAACAAGGTGCGAGTACCATCACAATGCAGGTGGCGCGTAACTTTTTCCTTACCCGTGACAAAACCATTATTCGTAAAGTGAAGGAAATTTTTATTTCCTATCATATTGAGCAGCTACTCACCAAAGATGAAATCCTCGAGCTCTACGTTAACCGCATTTATTTAGGCCAAAGAGCCTATGGTGTGGGCGCCGCCGCGCAGGTGTATTTTGGAAAGAATGTGCAGGATCTCAGCCTATCTGAAATGAGTATGATTGCGGGTCTGCCAAAGGCACCTTCGACCCTTAACCCTATTACTTCCCCCTCGCGCGCATTGGCTCGTCGGAATGTCGTCTTAATGCGAATGAATGAAGTGGGCTATATCAATCAAGCTGAATATCAAGCCGCTTTGCAGGAACCTTTGATCGCTAAGTACCACGGCGCCGAAATTGATCTCTATGCCCCTTATATTTCTGAAATGGCACGGGATTATATGGTGCAAAAATATGGTGAAGAAGAAGCCTATACCAACGGCTACAACGTCTACACCACTATTTCATCGGATCTTCAACTATTAGCCCAGCAGGCTTTACGTAATAACGTCTACGCCTACGATGAACGCCATGGCTACCGTGGTCCAGCGGCGGTCATGTGGACGGATGTAAAGCCTGATAATGCTCAGATCCAGGCAGAACTCGCCAAAATAACGCCTGTGCAGGAATTGCAGCCAGCGGCAGTATTAAGTGTCGATGGTCAACAAGCCACGGTACTCACCGCCAAAGGTGCAACCAAAGCCATTAAGTGGGATGGACTTAAGTGGGCGCGCAAATTTATTACCGATAAACGTCAAGGTGCTGTGCCTAAATCTGCCGCCGATATGCTCAGTGTCGGTGAACGTATTTGGATCCGCAATAACGGTCAATATTTACAGTTGTCCCAAGTACCCGAAGTTGCCAGTGCCACCGTATCGCTCGATCCCTACAATGGTGCCATTCGAACCTTAGTGGGTGGCTACAGTTTTAGCCAGAGCCAATATAACCGTGTGACTCAGGCCAAACGTCAGTTAGGTTCGAATATTAAGCCTTTTATCTATGCCGCCGCATTAGAGAAAGGTTTTACCTTAGCGACCCTAATTAACAACGCGCCGATCAACAAACCCGATATTAGTCAAGGTACCGCATGGCGTCCTAAAAACTCGCCCGATATCTATGGCGGTCCAACACGTTTACGGGTGGGCTTAGCCCAGTCGATTAACGTGATGTCGGTAAGGGCCATGCGCCATATTGGTTTAGATGCGGCCATTGCCGAACTGACCAAATTTGGCTTCGATCCTAATGACTTACCGCGCAACGAATCTTTAGCCTTAGGTTCTCCTTCGGTCACGCCTCTGCAAGTCGCTACCGCCTTTAATGCGTTTGCTAATGGTGGCTTCTTAGTGGAACCCTTCTATATTGAGCGTGTAGAAGACTCCTATGGAAATGTGATTGAAAAAGCCAATCCGACGTTGGCCTGTGAACCTAATGGGGCTACAGCACAGTCTTCAAACGAGACGATGGTTTTTGGTGACAGCAACTTAGCAGCCGAGGCGCCTGCCGCGCAGTGCTTTGAACAAACGGGTCGTTTTGCGCCACAAATTATTTCTGAACAAACTGCTTTCTTAATTACCGAAGCACTAAAGAGCGTAATTTGGGGGGGTGGTGATTGGAGTAAAGGCACTGGCTGGCAAGGTACGGCTTGGCGTGCGGCCCAGTTAATTAAACGACACGATATTGCCGGCAAAACGGGGACGACTAACGAATCCCGTGATACTTGGTTCAGTGGTTTTAGTCCAACACTCACTAGCACTTTCTGGGTCGGATTCGATGATCACGGTCGCCAGCTCGGTAGAACCGCATGGAATAGCAACGGCGAAAAAGATCAGATCACCGGCACCGAAGCGGGCGCTAAAACCGCAGGTCCTGGCTGGAACGAATTTATGAACAGTGTCTTACAAGGCACACCTGAAACCACATCGATTCCACCAGAAGGTATTGTCTCGGTACGGATCGATTTAGCAACGGGTAAACTCACGCGCAAAACCGACTATACCAGCGCATTCGAATACTTCATTTCGGGCACTGAGCCGAAGGAATATATCAGCGAAACTCAGGATGAAAATAACCTCTTCATCGATGCGCCAACGGACGACTTATTCCAATAAACGAGTCATAAAAAGTCATTGCCGCGATCCGGAATGACCCAATAAAAAACGCGACCTAAAGTCGCGTTTTTTATTGGCTTAAACAAGCGAGTTAGCGAGCTTTTTTCGCCGCTATTGCCTGTTGAATTTGTGGCAATGCAGTACCACCGAGCACATCGCGTTTCGCTAAACAAGCTTCAATCGTGAGGTTAGGATAAACATCATCCTCAATGATGGCGGCAAAG
This sequence comes from Shewanella sp. CG12_big_fil_rev_8_21_14_0_65_47_15, assembly GCF_002783505.1. Lineage (GTDB taxonomy): Bacteria > Pseudomonadota > Gammaproteobacteria > Enterobacterales > Shewanellaceae > Shewanella. Next base: position 11,112 of record NZ_PFGL01000015.1, on the reverse strand, counting down.
GTTTTTAATTCGGCCAAGGAGAAATCCTCGAGCGGAATTTGCTTAGCTATCGCGGCAACCACGACTTCACCCACAACGTGGTGTGCCTCACGGAATGGCATACCTTTAGACACTAAATAATCGGCCAGCTCAGTCGAGTTGGCATAACCTTGCTGCGCGGCTAACAGCGCATTAGGACGATTCACCACTAAACCCGATAACACTAACGCCGCCATATCGAGGCAAATTGCCCAGCTATCGACCACGTCAAACAGGCCTTCTTTGTCTTCCTGCATATCTTTGTTGTATGCCAAAGGCAGCGCTTTCATGGTGGTGAGAATACCCACTAAACTGCCATAAACCCGGCCCGTTTTACCACGGATAAGCTCTAATGCGTCGGGATTTTTCTTCTGTGGCATCAGGGATGAACCCGAGGTCACTTCATCACTCAGGGAAATAAAGTTGGCTTCGCCCGAGTTAAAGAAAATCAAATCTTCGGCCATACGGCTTAAATGCATCATGCTGATCGATGCCGTTGAACACAGTTCTACTACGTGATCTCTATCTGACACACTGTCTAAACTGTTGAGCGTCGGCGAGGCAAAATTCAGCGCCGCGGCCAGTGCATGTCTATCCATTTTATAGGCCGTGCCAGCAAGAGCGCCTGAACCTAATGGACAGGTGTTAGCGCGGGTTAACGCATCGGCTAAACGGCTGATATCCCGCTCAATCATTTCCACATAGGCTAAACACCAGTGGCCAAAGGTTACAGGTTGAGCGCGCTGCAGATGAGTGTAACCCGGCATTACCGCATCAAATTCACGTTCAGCCAACGCCAGCAATTCAGTATGTAAGCTTTGAAGGCGCGCGAGTAATGCTGCTCCTTCAGATTGACACCAAAGCTTTAAATCGGTGGCGACTTGATCGTTACGGCTACGGCCAGTGTGCAGTTTCTTACCGAGATCGCCCACTTTGGCAATCAGGGCCGACTCGACGAAACTGTGAATATCTTCGGCGCCCGAAGCGAGAATAATCGCCGGATCGCCCTGCACTTCCACCAGCAGCTCATTAAGCGCTTTTTTCAAGTCGCTGCATTCGGTGGCAGTGATAATGCCGACGCTGGCAATCGCATCGGCCCAAGCGATAGAGCCGACCACATCCTGCTCGAACAGGCGATAATCCACGGGTAGCGAATCGTTGAATAATTTGAATAGCGCGCTGGTTTCGCCCTGAAATCTTCCACCCCATAAAGCCATGCTCAATCCCCTCGGTCACTGCTTTTAATACGTTAAAGCCATTAAAACTAAAGATATAAAAAAGGGCGCCTGGCGCCCTTTAAGCCTGCCTACTACTTAGCGTTGAGTGCGCGGATGCGGCTCGCTAATGAGTACAGGCGGATAAAGCCTTCTGCATGTTTTTGATCGTACACTTGATCTTCACCGAAGGTCGCAAACGCTTCGGAGTACAAGCTGTTGGGTGAACGCTTCTTCACCGCCGTCGCTTGGCCTTTGTAGAGTTTAACCACGACTTCACCGTTCACTGATTCAGCCAATGACTCAGATGCCGCCAGCAGTGACTTACACAGAGGCGTAAACCAACGACCGTCATACACTAGATGCGCCATTTGTGCCCCCACCTGCTCACGCCAATTACGGCTGGTCTTGTCGAGTACCAGCTCTTCAATCGCACGCAGTGCCGCGAACATTACAGTGCCGCCCGGTGTTTCGTAACAGCCACGAGACTTCATGCCGACTAAACGGTTTTCGGTAATATCGATACGACCCACACCGTGTGGCGCAGCAATGGCGTTTAATGTCATCAGCACACCATAAGGTGTTAATGCCTCACCATTCACTTTAGTCACACGGCCATGTGCTACTTCTAGCGACACATATTCAGGCTTGTTCGGTGCATCTTCAGGATCGGCAGTCAGCGTCCATACGCCTTTGCTTGGCTCGTTCCATGGATCTTCTAACTCACCACCTTCATGGGAAATATGGAAGGCGTTGGCATCACGGCTATAAATTTTAGTCGCTGAGGCTGATGTCTTGATATTGCGCTCGGCGAGATAGGCCAGCAGATCTTCACGGCTCTGCATGGTCCACTCACGCCATGGTGCAATCACTTTTAAATCCGGCGCTAAGGCGGCGAAGCAACCTTCGAAACGCACTTGGTCGTTCCCTTTACCCGTACAACCGTGGCAAAGCGCATCGGCCCCCACTTTACGGGCCACTTCAACCTGCGCTTTGGCAATGATAGGACGCGCCATTGAAGTACCGAGTAAATAAGTGCCTTCATAAATCGCACCGCTCGCAATCGTTGGGTAGATATAGTCTTTAACGAATTCTTCTTTCAGATCGACGATATGACATTCCGATGCGCCCGAAGCTAAGGCTTTTTCAGTCAAGCCAACCAGCTCTTCTTCACCTTGGCCGACGTCGGCGCAGAATGCGATGATTTCACAGTTATCGTAGTTTTCTTTTAACCAAGGAATAATGGCCGAGGTATCTAGACCACCCGAATAGGCTAAAACCACTTTTTTCACGCCAGTATTTTTGTTCTCGATAGACATCTTAAATTCCTATGACTCGTTTCTCACCTAGGAGAAAACAGGCTGCTAAACAGGGTTAATTTAACTAAATAAGGTTACCAGTACCGCATTTTGAGCATGCATCCGATTTTCGGCTTGTTGCAGAATTAGGGAGCCTGCGCCGTCCATCACTTCATCTGTTACTTCTACACCTCGGTGGGCGGGCAAACAATGCATAAAAAAGTGAGCGCCCGCTTTCGCCATCAAGGCTTTGTTGACTTGGTATGGCGCAAACTTCGCTTTGATATCCGCCAGCGGCGTTGGGTCGCCCATGGAAATCCAAGTATCAGTATAGATAGCGTCGTGACCTTCGATAGCATCAATATCTGAGGTCAGTACAATCTTACCGCCATATCGGTTAGCGAGTTCTTGCACTTCCGCCACTACGTAGCCATCAGGAAAGTGACCCGCAGGGCAGATCACTGTCATGGTGGCACCGAGAATAGCCGCGCAGTACATCAGCGAGTTAGTGACATTATTACCATCACCAACATAAGCTAATTTGGCTTTGCTGACATCCTCAAACTGCTCGGCGAGGGTTAAAAAGTCGGCTAATGCTTGGCAAGGATGGTACAAATCCGACAGCGCATTGATCACAGGCACAGTGCCAAACTCGGCTAATTGTTCGATGGTATTGTGCGAATAGGTTCTCGCCACAATCGCATCGGCCCAACAGGACAGGTTAGAAGCAAAGTCAGCAACCGATTCCCGTTTACCCAGCTCACCGTTTTGCTGATCTAGGTATAAACAGTGACCACCGAGCTTATTAATACCGATATCAAAGCTAACGCGGGTTCTGAGCGAGGGCTTTTCAAATAACATCACCACACTCTTGCCATCCAGCGCATGGCGATACTCCGCCGGATTGGCTTTGATCGTCTTTGCCAAGGCAATGAGATCCTGTAACTGCTGCTGTGTTAAGTCTTTTATCGATAGTAAATGCTTCATAACCTACTCCGCTTATGGTTGAATTTGTGTTCCTACGGCTTCACCTTTTGCTAATGCGATTAATTGGCTTGCATCACGCCACGAGGCAACTTGAACCGCCTGCCCCATCCACTGTGCGACTTCGAGCGCAGCTTCAACTTTGACCTTCATTCCCTTTTCAATCACACCTTGTTTGACAAGGTCTGCTATCTGCTTGCCATTTAAACTGTGGATGAGTTGGCCTTTACCATCGAGCACACCCGACACATCCGACAGCAGCACTAACTTGCCGCCCACTAATTTGGCTAGTACCGTCGCCGCTTGGTCCGCATTGACGTTAAGCATTTGGCCATCGTCCATCATGGCGATCGAGCTACAAATCGGCATCCAACCTTGCTCGAGGATAAACTTAAGATAAGTGCCATCTTTCGGTGTCACTTCACCCACTAGCCCTAAACGCTCATCTTTAATCTTGGCCGACACAGTATTGCCATCGGCGAGGCTCATGCCCACACTCACAATCCCAGCTTTAGTCGCTGCGCCTTGAAGAATTTTGTTCGAAGTCCCCGCGAGTGCGCCGGCAATAATCGGCATTTGCTCAGGTGGGGTCACCCGTAAACCTTCTAACTTGACGGTTTCCATGCCGTTGGCCGCTAACTGTTCATCCACCAAACAACCACCGCCATGCACCATCAACACTTGCTGACCATTGGCTAACATAGCCGCAGCCGTATCCATTAACCGCGCCATCCCCATTTCACATTGCAGCAGCGCGCCGCCCACTTTAAGCACTAATACTGAGTTGTTTGTAGACATCTTGACGACTCTCTTAAATAAGGATGAACAATTAAAGGTTAAAATGAATCTTTATGCATTGCAGCGCTTGGCTGGCAGCACCTTTCATCAAATTATCGATGGCACTGGCTACCACTAAGTAACCGCTATTCTCATCAAACTTCCAACCTAAGTGGCAATTCGGTGTTAGCACCACATCGTCCACTTTCGGGAACTGATTATGCTTCACGGTCACCAATGGCGCCTGGTCATACACGCTATAGGCATCTGCCACATCGGCAGTCGTAGTGCCTGGTTTTAGCTGCACTGTAATAGTCGCCAAAATGCCACGCTTAAAATTGCCAAGGTGCGGGGTAAATATCACTTCTTGCCCAAGTTGAGTAGCGATCTCGGGTTGATGTCTGTGGCCCAATACGCCGTAGGGTGTCAGGCTCACTTCACAAAAACTGGTGTGTAACTGCGCCTTACGGCCCGCACCCGTTACGCCGCTCACGGCATTGATCACCGGATAAGCCGATGTCAGTAAACTCGCCAGCGGTTTTAACGCTGTCAATGATGCGGTTGGGTAACAACCTGGCACGGCAATCATCTTAGTCGCCGCGATTTCTTTCGCATTCCATTCGGCAAGGCCATATACGGCTTTGGCTAAAACCTCAGGATATTCATGTTCAAAGCCATACCACTTAGGATATTGCGCCACATCGCTAAAACGATAGGCACCGCTTAAATCGAATACAGCTAACCCTTGGCTATAAAACCAAGCGGCTAAATGTAAGCTCACCGAATGCTCGGTCGCCAGCACAACGGCATCGGCTTCGGCAACGATTTTTGCCTTAGCCTCATCGGACAATGGCGACAGCGTTAACTCAATATGGCTATAGCTAGGGTACAAATCCGCTAAAGGTTTACCTTTATCTAAACTGTTTTCAGAAACATACAAACCCTGAATCGTCAGTTCTGCTTCTGCATGGATTAAAGCGGTTAGTTGTGCGCCTGTGTAACCACTGGCACCAATAATGGCGATATTTTTCATGTGTTGTTGTCTTATTAACCGAATCAAAGAAACTTAAAGAATAGATGAATAGCGTACACGCAACCGCGCATATCTATGATGACAAGACTATCGTCGCAGGAAATGGTATTGGGTTGTTATTGTATTCACTGTCAGGTTAATGCTTTGCATCATGATATTTACTCTACAGGTCACAGTGGGTGACTCATCTCAACTGCAGGCTAGACTACCACAAAGATCTAATTATGCAATATATGTGAATATATATTTTTAGTTTATTTTTATGTTTCTTACTAAAATGCCGCTCTGGCCAGCCAGTCACTTATTCAGCTAACTCGTTAATAACTCAGTTATCCGTGGCAAATTTATGCAAAATCAGTCCTTTTTATTAACAACTAAGATACATGCTTGCAAAGCGCAAAATGATGCACTTCATATTCACTTGCACTAATCATCACAAAATATTGCGTGACTTCGCATATCTATTGAATATTCTTCAACGAACATTGCGATTAGTTGCATATCAGATAAGCCAGTCGTATAAGTTATAAGTTCTGCTGTTGACCATAGCCCCAGGTGATAGGTATTGTGCTAACGGGCTAAATGTACGGCAGAATTTTCATGTTTTTCTATTCGGAGTCACTATGGCTGAAGTAACTATGGCTGCCACCAAGGCAGACAGTATGACAGATATGTATGCGTCATTAAGATCAAACGTGAGTATGTTAGGCCAAATCCTCGGTGACACTATGCGCACCCACCTCGGGGACTCTTTTCTCGAGAAGGTAGAACAGATCCGTAAACTTGCTAAAGATTCACGCCGTGGTGACGAAGCCGCTAGAGAGCAAATGCTCGAGTTACTCACCGCCCTCCCAGACGAAGAATTAGTTCCGTTTGCGAAGGCATTTAACCAGTTCCTCAATTTAGCCAATTTATCCGAACAATTTCATACCATTAGCCGTAACTGTGATGAACTTGTCTGCGTGCCCGATCCCGTGGAACAGCTCCTAGGCCGCATGTTAAATGGCCGAGTAGATCAAACTAAAATGTTGGATTGCTTAAAAACATTAGATATAGATCTGGTGCTCACGGCCCATCCAACGGAAATCTCCCGTCGTACCCTGATCCAAAAGTACGCTGCCATTGTGGACTGTCTTGCCGAGCAAGAAAACAACCAGTTGTCGGATAGAGAACGTCAGCAAATCAATCTGCGCCTGCGCCAATTAATCGCGCAAATCTGGCACACCAATGAGATCCGCCGTGAGCGTCCAACGCCTGTGGACGAAGCCCGTTGGGGATTATCGACCATCGAAGAGTCACTCTGGCATGCGGTGCCTGATTTCTTAAGACAACTTAACGACCAAGTGCAGCAACGCACGGGTCAACAATTACCGATTGATATCGCGCCAGTGCGTTTTTCAAGCTGGATGGGTGGCGATCGCGACGGCAACCCCTTTGTTACTGCGAAAGTCACCCAAGAAGTACTCGATCGCAACCGCCATGCCGCCGCTAGATTATTCTTAAAAGACATAGTCCTGCTGGTTGGCGAACTGTCGATGGAAGAAGCCAATGATGAGTTAAAGGCTTATACCAATAACAGCTGCGAGCCATACCGCCATGTGCTGCGCTCACTTCGCCAAAGACTGCGCGATACCATAGATTATTTAAATGCGCGCATCGAAGGCCACAATCCTGAAGTCGATAAGTCGAGCCTGATTTGGCAAGAAAGCGATCTCAAAGCACCGTTAGAAATGCTTTATAAGAGTTTAACCGACTGCGGTATGCGCTTAATCGCAAACGGTTTATTGCTCGATATTCTGCGTCGTCTCGCCTGTTTTGGCATTCATATGCTCAGACTCGACATTCGCCAAGATGCCAGCCGTCATAGCGATGTGCTCGCCGAGTTAACTCGCTATCTCGGTATGGGTGATTTCAACCATTGGGATGAAACCGAGAAACAAGCCTTCCTATTACGCGAACTCAGCAACCGTCGTCCACTGATCCCAAGCAACTGGCAACCGTCAGCCGATGTGGCCGAAGTGCTTAATACCTGTCGTTTAATTGCTAAACATCCGGCAAAAGCACTCGGATCCTATGTGATTTCGATGGCGGGTAAACCCTCGGATGTCTTAACCGTTTTGCTGTTACTCAAAGAAACGGGCTGTTCGCACCCAATGCGCGTGGTGCCACTGTTTGAAACCTTAAGCGACTTAAACAACGCCGCGGCATGTATTACCGATTTGCTCGATATCGACTGGTACCGTGGTTACACCAAGGGCATGCAAGAGGTGATGATCGGTTACTCTGACTCAGCTAAAGATGCCGGTGTTATGGCGGCGGCTTGGGCTCAGTATCACGCTCAAGAGCAGTTAGTCGCGGTCTGTAAACAAGCGGGCGTCAAGCTTACGCTATTCCATGGCCGTGGTGGCAGCATTGGTCGCGGCGGCGGTCCTGCACACAAAGCGATTCTATCCCAACCACCGGGTTCGGTAGATGGTCGTATTCGCGTGACTGAACAGGGCGAAATGATCCGCTTCAAGTTTGGCTTGCCAAAACTCGCGGTTCAAAGCTTAGCCTTGTATACCTCGGCCGTATTGGAAGCAACCCTATTACCACCGCCAGAGCCTAAACAAGAATGGCGCGATTGCATGCAACGTATCGCGGAAGAATCAGTAGGCGCATACCGTGGCATAGTGCGTGATGAACCTGATTTTGTGGCTTATTTCCGCGCGGCAACGCCAGAAGTGGAATTAGGAAAACTACCACTCGGCAGCCGTCCTGCCAAACGTCGTGTCGATGGTGGGATTGAAAGCCTACGGGCAATTCCGTGGATCTTTGCTTGGTCGCAAAACCGTTTGATGTTACCCGCATGGCTCGGCGCCGGCGAAGCACTTCAGGCCGCCAGTGAACGCGGTGAAATGGGCTTACTCCAGGATATGGAACGGGAATGGCCCTTCTTTAGCACACGAATTTCAATGCTGGAAATGGTCTACGCCAAGGCGGAACCTAATTTGGCCCGTTACTACGAAACCTGTTTAGTACCGAAAGACTTGCATCACTTAGGCGAAACCTTGCGCCAACGCTTAGATCTGGGCATTAAAGTCGTGCTCGAACTGACAAAATCAGATAGTTTAATGGCGCATACACCGTGGAATCGCGAGTCAGTAAAACTCCGCAATCCCTATATCGATCCATTAAACTTCTTACAGACCGAGCTATTAGCGCGGACACGTAAGGAAACAACCGAAACTCCCGCGTCTGAACATGTGCAGTTAGCGCTAATGCTAACTATTGCTGGTGTAGCAGCGGGAATGAGAAACACAGGTTAATGAAAAAACTTTCCCGCACGATTTGCTTGGGACTCACTGTACTGCTGGGTGGCTGCGCCTCGCAGTACAGTATCAGCGAGCACGAAATGGAGCAGTACCTCAGTAAAGAAATTCACTTTGAGGTTAAGCAAGGCAATCAATTCGTTGGCGCAGAAGTGCGCATTAACGACATTAGTGTCAGGCTAGGTGCAAAACCTGACACTATGAGCGTAAGTGCCGCTACTCAGGTATCGATTAAGAATCCAATCTTTCCATTGAGTGCCAAACTCACGACGACTTTCGAAGCCAAACCTTGGTATGACAGCGCAACCCACAGTGTCTATCTGCGCCAGCTCGAATTAGTCAAAGTGGAGTCAACGCCAAAAGATATTGAAAAAGCCATCAGCAGTGCCACACCACAGGTGATGGGTTATCTAAGGCAATTCTTAGAAAACCAGCCTGTGTATGTGCTTGATACCAAGGACAGTAACCAAGCACTGATGGCAAAAATGACCGAAAGCATTCAAGTTTCCCCTGGCAAATTAGTGCTTAAGTTCACTAAATAACTGATTTTTCGGGATCACACTCCATAAAAAATGCTCCCTCGGGAGCATTTTTTTTACAGACTCCAACCTAGAGATATCCACAAATCCCTTACTTGCTAAATCGCCCAATCGATTGATAATCGACAATGACGGCTTCAGCTAAAAGCTCACGTCTTAGCATATCGTAGGCCACTGCCGCACTTAGGCTACGCACCAGATCCCGCGAACGTCGTGGTAATTTAATCATCTGGCTATAAACACCGCCGCGAGTCGCCAATGCAATCGCCACTGTGCCCACAGGCTTCTCTTCTGTGCCACCATCGGGCCCCGCAATTCCACTGGTTGCCAGCGCGTAGTCACTGTCTAAAATTTGCCTTGCCCCCTTAGCCATTTCCTCCACAGTCGCAATCGAGACAGCGCCATGATCATCTAAGGTTGAAGGGCTAACACCGAGCACACGCACTTTAGATTCATTACTGTAAGTCACTAAGCCGTGCTGTAAGTAAGATGAACTGCCGGGAAAGTCGACCAATTGACTGGTGATCATGCCGCCAGTGCAGGACTCGGCAACACTTAAGGTCAAGCCGGAGTTGAGTAGCTTATAGTGAATTTCTTCGGCAAGCGTCGCTTTATCTTCCGCAACAACCGCAGTACCCAGCACCATCTTAATGTGCCCAGCGACCCGAGGTAATACCGCAATCGCCTTCTCGCCACGGGCAAAAATCTTAATTTCAATATGCGGCATAGAAGAACGGTAACCAATAGTAATGCCTTCTGGCAGTTCTAATGGCTCTAACTTATCCGCCAACGCCGACTCGCCTTGACCTATAGTTAATAATTTTTTTAATGCGACCTTGGAATCGAGATTAAACTCTTCGCGGATAAAAGGCACAAACTGCTCTGTAACCATGTGCTTAAGCTCAAAAGGCACACCAGGAGTAAAGAATAACCAAGCACGGTTAAGCTTAACTCTAAAGCCACAGGCAGTTCCCACTGGGTTATCAACCATCACGGCCGACTCTGGCAACATGGCTTGTTTGAGATTACTTAAGGGCATTTCACGGTTATTGCGGGTAAACCAGTCTTCTAAACGCTCACGCCACTCCGCATTCTCGATCAGACGTTCACCCTTCGCCTTAGCCATCGCTAAAGCTGACATATCGTCACTCGTCGGCCCGAGACCACCATTAACGAGAATCACATCGGCATGTAAACTACGTTCTTGGAAAACCGCAATCAGATCCTCGAGGCGATCGCCGACTGTCACTCGACGCTGGATCTCGACACCATGCTCCATCATAGTACTGGCGAACCAGGCCGCATTGGTATCAACAATCTGACCCGATAGCACCTCTTCCCCAGTACAAATCATCTCTAACTTCATCTCTGATCCTTATCTACCCCAATAAATTAAAACATAAGGTAAGTAACCGCTTAACTAATAGCAATAGCTAGGATCGATCTAGAACTCAGATCGCTGTAGCGAAATCAAAGCATTGACAAGACAAGTGTATAAATAACCGCCTATCAGTACTTATTATTAATATGGTGGAAACTGCAAGAAGGTGTGATGGAGAGAAAAAGAGGAGGGAATACACGAATTGAGTGCAAACGAGGCTGAATGTGATAAATAACAAACGCAAAAAAGCCAGCTTATTCAGCTGGCTTCGTTACATCTCAATGAGATAATTAGGCGCTTGGCGATGACCTACTCTCACATGGGGGTGAAATCATGGCGCTATAAATACGTAGTATTTAGCCATGATTGAACGCGAAGAAGCTTGTCTTCGTAGCCGGGGAGCCCGCTTAGCGGCGGGTCGACATCGAGGTAGATTTTCGCGGAGCGTATAAACACCAAAACCCTAGCGATTTAGGCTAAGGCTTTGGTGTTTATTTAGGCGCTTGGCGATGACCTACTCTCACATGGGGAGACCCCACACTACCATCGGCGCGATT
>NZ_PFGL01000012.1 GCF_002783505.1 Shewanella sp. CG12_big_fil_rev_8_21_14_0_65_47_15 | reverse complement strand
TTACCAACAGACTTCTCAACCAATCAATCTCATATTCCCAACAAATCTCTTGCCCAATTCGATGGTGCAGCACACCTGAATGAGCAAATGGGTATTCCGTTTCATTTTGCTGATTATCTTGAGTTGATAGATTGGACAGGCCGCGCTATTCGCCTTGATAAAAAAGGTTATATCGATAATCAACGGCCCAAATTGCTCAATGAATTAGGCATTTCGCCTGATGCATGGCTCACATCAACCAAAGAGTTTCGTCGTCAATACAGTGGCATAAGTGGCCGATGGGATAGCATGTGTGAGTTTAAAAAGCAGCATAACAGCGGGAAATGGTGTAAAGGCAAAGCCTCTAGCCAAGCATTACATCCTTAAGCTCACTACTGTTCACTTCAGTGATTAGAATTATTTTTGTTTATCCGAAATGCAGATAATGCCGCGCAAAACGCAGCGAGCTTTTGTCCCAAAGGGAGTTGTGTGGTGTCGAGTGGAGTTTGTACGCTTAAGTCCCACTAAATAATCAAAACTGTCTGTTCGTGTATAAGTGCGTGTATAGGTGAATATAAAAAAGGGGAGTCAGTTAACCTGACTCCCCTTGATATTTCAAAGGTTTTTGCGCTTAGAACAGCAAGTGAGCTACACCGGCAATCACTGGCAGCGTCACTAAGGTCCGCAGGATAAATACCACGAACAGCTCAACAAAGTTCACTGGGATTTTACTGCCAATCAACAGTGCGCCGACTTCACTCATATAAATCAACTGAGTCACAGATAATGCCGCAATCACAAAACGGGTCATATCCGATTCGATAGAGCTAGCTAAAATCGACGGAATAAACATATCGGCAAACCCTACCACGATAGTTTTAGAGGCTTCGGTGGCTTCTGGAATATGCAGCAATTCGAGTAACGGGATAAACGGCATCCCCAGATAATTAAAGATAGGCGTATGTTCGGCAATGATCAGCGCCGTGGTACCAATTGCCATCACCACGGGGATAATGCCAAACACCATATCGATCACGTTCTTAACGCCTTCGTTTAGAACGGCTTTGATCCCTCCTGCACTGGCGGCTTTTTCTAGGGCCTTATCAAAACCCCAGGAGAAGGCACCGTGTCCTGCGGGAATGATCTCATCATCGGGCGTGCGCGGGGTGTCGTCGATATAGTTATCTTTCTTCCACGACAGTGGTGGCAACTTAGGCACAATCACGGCAGCGGCAAAACCAGCGAGACACACAGTTAAATAGAAGGGCACAAACATGTGTTCTAACTTAACCTGCGAGATCACCACTAGGCTAAAAGTGATGGATACCGCCGAGAATGTGGTGCCGATAACGGCCGCTTCCCTCTGGGTATAAAAACGGGCTTCATACTGTTTGCTGGTCAGCAAAATCCCGACACTGCCATCCCCTAGCCATGAGGCCATACAATCGATAGCACTGCGGCCCGGTAAATTGAACACTGGGCGCATAATCTTAGTTAACAATGTGCCAAAGAGTTCGAGTAGACCAAAGTTCAGCAGCAATGGCAGTAACATACCCGCGAAAATAAACACCGAGAACAACACGGGCAGTAAGTCATTTAACACTAACGCACCCGTGCTGGAGGAGTGAATCGCTTCGGGGCCGACGGTAAAATAGGTCAGCACAATAAAGACTGCGCCTACAACTCGGGTCGTTAACCACAGGGGGCTGATATTGAGTAAGCCATTAAGAAAATGGTGATTGAGGACAAACTTAGGTTTGAGCATTTTGGTGAGTAGGGAGGCAAATGCCATAGTCACCACAATCGCCGTGACGATTAAGGTTAGGACCTCACTCAATGCACTTTGTAGCGCCTTAGAGATGATTGCGATGGGAATAGTGATCGCATCGTTATAGCTGATAGGGGTCATAAACAGCAGCAGACCTATCAGCGAAGGGACGATAAAGGTGAGTATCGTCTTTATGTTGCGGTTTTTATGTTCAGTAGCCAATGGTGTACACCTTAAAGTACGAGTCGCACAAAATAAACTTGAATAAGCAGCCATCCAAAACCGTTTTTAGGGCCAGTTAAGGTGCATTTTCATTCAGCTCAAAATCGAGAAGGGGGAAGATTACTCGCTTAGCTCCACTATGTAAAACGATTCGCTAGTTAGTTTGAGATAAGCAACAAAACAGCATAGTTATTTCGGCGTCAGTATCAAGTGAGGGTTGCGATGCTTATCGGTGTTATTTAAGGTTAGTTTCATTTAAATCAATGTGTTATGTGTTTTTATTGAGTCAATCTTAGCAAGGTGCTCTATTTTATAATTTATGGCTGTTCGTATTTGTATTCGACTAAAAAATATCAGCCAAGAAGCATTAAGCCATACTTAGCCCACTTTTTACCCCAACTGAGTATGACTAAAAAGTCGATATAGATGCGGAAAGTAAAAATTTTCCGATAAAGCGGATGTGTGCCGCTTTAAATCTTTTCAATTCCATGTACCTTATTAGTACCTCTATTTGGCTAAATTACTCATGACTGTTACAAGATCAAGTATCACGATAAAGAAGGGGTCAGTGCTCGCCACTAAATTTGGCTTTCTTGGTCTCTTTGGATTATTGCTGGGGATGGTTGTGGCGATCGTGGGATTTAACTGTTCCGAGCCAGAAACCTTTAACTTTTTAAACTATACCCTAAGCGAACTAGGCACTTATGGGCATTCTACCTATGCAGTGGTTCTCAATGGCGGATTATTTTTTGGCAGTTTAAGCGTTGTTTTTTATTGCCTATCCTCACTGCAAAACGTGACTTCTTTCTGGGAGTATCCTTTTTTTATCTTCTTAGCCTTCACTTTTTTAGCCTTAGCCTGTGTGGGGCTGTTTCCGGTCAATGTGTACCATTTGCACATTTTAGGGCTGAAATGGTTTTTCTATTTTGGCAGCCTAAGTGCAATCTTTTATTTAGTTTTTGTGGTTGCTAATCGTTCGGCATTTCGCCTTTTACCGGTATTACTGGCGCTGATGGTGCTAACAAGCATGATGACATTCCTCTATGCCCCGCAGTTATCCTTGGGACTCACCGACGGGGACAGGCCTTTTTATCAGGAAATGGTGCTGCAGTTTCCACGCCCGACGTTATGGTGGCCAGCCCTATTAGAGTGGCTAGGGCTGGGAAGCTTATTGGGGTGGGTGGGCGCCCTGTTACTGAGTCAGCTCAGTTTCACAAGAGTGCCAGTGACTGAAAAACAGCCTAGCTAATATGAATGGCGACGCCAGCCTCACCAAACCAGTAGCCATTACATTGCTCTGCATTCAGAGGGAAATAGGGTAACGATTCTGGGGCCTTGAGTGCGTCGACTAAGTTATCGGCCATCGCGATACATTCCATGCTGCTGGGGGATACCCTAAAGACATCGACCCCCATCTTCGCCATAGAGGCCATTTCACCGCGTAAATCTAAACAGTGGGCTGACTGGGTTTGAATACCATTGAGCCTCAGCAAGGGTTGTTGTTCCTGGGTTTGGGCGAGGAGCCCTTTGCTGTATTGTCGGCAAACCGTTTGACAACTGTCCTTAGTGAGTTGTTTATGCCTTGCGGTAAAGCAGCGTGCCGAGTGGGCGAGTGGCAAATAACCATGGCCTAGCACTTCGACCTCAAATATGGGTTTTTCCTGGATCACTTGGCTAAGCCAGGACTTAGATAACTCTACTGGCATCACAAACCTTTTCATACCAAACCGCTGCAAGATATCTAAACTGGCGCGGTTGTAGTTATTGATACTCGCACCGCAGACGAAGGGCAGTTTATGTTCTTGGGCAAGGTACACTGCCGCCATATCGTTCGCTTCAACGATAAATTCGCCATTTTCGACTTGGCGTTTCAGCTCCGCATATTCAGAGGGGGATTCGATTAACGCCAGTGTTGAAAGCACTACTTCTTTACCCGCTTGCTTAAGCATCTGTGCCAGTTCGAGGTAATCACCCCATTTAAGTTCGCGTCTACGGCTACAAACGGCTTCGCCTAAATACACTAAGGGAATATGGCTGGTGGCAACTTGTTGGTAAAAGTCAATAACCTGTTGTTTTTGCCAGCAATATAGCAACGGCCCTAGGGAAATATTCATCACTCCTCCTTTATCCATTTTTGTTATCTGTTATTGACCGTTATTGCCAATTGCGCTCATAGGCACCCAGAGTGGTAATTTGCCCTTCGGACACCTTTGCCAGTGCCTGTTCCCAATGGGATTGGCTTTGGAATTGCTCGGGGTGATTGAGATAGGTATCGATAGCTTGACGCCAAACCTTAGTGACTTGCTCAACATAGGCAGGGCTACGTTGGCGGCCTTCGATTTTCAGCGACACTATGCCCGCCTTGGCGAGTTCGGGCAGTAAGCTTAGGGTGTTCAAACTGGTCGGTGACTCGAGTAAGTACTGGGGCGAGTCCTGATCTTCGGTGAGATAACGGCCTTTGCAAACCACGGGATAGCCCATTTGCTCATCGAGCCCCGACTTGTCAATAAGCACCTCATTGAGCCGAGTGAGTCTGTCCTGACCTTGTTCCTCCCAGCGCACATGCTTCGCGGGCGAACAGGAACCGCCGGTGTTGGGCGATTGGCCAGTCACATAGGAAGATAAATGACAACGCCCCTCGGCCATAATGCACAGACTACCGAAGGCGAACACTTCTAAATCCACTGGGCTGACCTTGGCCAGATCGCGCACTTGCTTCATGGATAACACCCGCGGCAGCACGACTCGGGCGATATTAAAGGTTTCCTTATAAAAACTGAGTGCCCCTAGGTTAGTGGCACTGGCCTGCACCGATAAATGCAGCGGCAGCTTGGGGTAGTGCCTATGGGCATAATCGAGTAAAGAAAGATCGGCAACGATTAGGGCATCCATATCCAGTTTTGCCGCTAAATCGATAGCCTGATACCAACGGTATTCTTCACCTGGCTTAGGGAAAGTATTTAAGGTTAAAAAGATTTTCTTACCTTGCTTGTGCGTTAGTTCTGCCGCTTCCTGCAATTTTGCTGGGGTGAAGTTTAACCCTGCAAATGAACGTGCATTGGTATCATCTTTTAGTCCTAGGTATACCGCGTCGGCTCCGGCCTGTAGTGCCGCCTTTAACGAGGCCAGATTTCCCGCTGGACACAATAACTCCATAATGGTGCTCCCGATAAAATAATAGCCGCAGAGTGTAGGCAAGATTGAATGACGGTGAATTGATTTAAAACAGGTTTAAGATCATAAAATCTAGGTAAACTGAGATATATCGTGTTTTTTTCCGTAGGAATTTCCGTATGTCCGCTGTTTTTTCAGCAAATGTTGCTAAGCAACTGTTAACCTTTACCCCCAAATTAATACGCTTCCCCCTTGGGAAAGTCCCCTTTAGCTTGAAGGCAAAAGCCATTAGCCAACTGTTGGGGTTGCTGTTAGCCCAACAAATGGCGGACGATGAGCTAACATTTTTAGCCGATAAATGGGTGGCTATCCGGGTGGAGGACTTAGCGCTCGATTTCGAAGTGAGTTTTAATGGCCAATGGCAAGTGAGGAAATTGACCGACGCGCAGGTGACCTTTAGTGCCAACTCGGCTGAACTGGTGTTAGTGGCGGCGGCAAAGGAAGATCCCGACACGCTATTCTTCCAGCGTAAGCTGAGTATTCAAGGGGATACAGAATTAGGGCTCGAAGTGAAAAACCTGCTGCTCAGCATCGAATTTGCCAGTATGCCGACCCCAATTCGCCTTAGCGTTGAAAAGCTCGCCGCAGTGATTGAACGTCTGCAACTCGAAGCGAAACCAACGGTTATTCTCGCTAAGTCTCCAAGTTATTAATCAAGCTATTAATGCTATTTAGCGAGATTGCCTTCTGAATAAACCACTAAAAAAGCCCACTAAGTCGTTACCTTAGTGGGCTTAAGTTTGACTCAAAACTCACTGAACCTATTCACTCGCTAGTAGCTTGCACTCAGTTGAACACCCGAATAATTAGTATAACCACGTAACATCACATGGTAAGTTCCCGCTTGAGTCACGGTAATCGAACAGCTTTCATTGTTACCGTTTTTATAGGGACGGCAATCATAGCTGGTGGTTGTTGGGACTGTACCTGCTTTGACATACAGATCCACGTCTCCAGTGCCGCCACTGGTCGCAATATTGAGTTGACTATTGGCTGGGACGACAATTTTATACAGGGCTTCAGTTGCCGTTGCTCCGCTCAAATTCGTGACAGGTATGCCATTGGTTAAGCAGTTTGCATCGGTACAGCCACCACCACTGCCAAGATTGTAACTTGCGGTGAGTTGTGCATTGGCATAGCTACTATAGCCTTGGACCATCACATACCAACGACCCGCTGCAGGCGCGGTGAAATTACAGCTCTCATTGTTACCATTTTGATATGGACGACATTGATAGCTGGTCGTCGTCGGTTTTTGTCCTTGGCTCACATAAATATCCGCATCGCCAGAGCCCCCCGCGAGGTTGATGCCTAAACTGGCCGCATTTGCGGGGACATCAATATAGTAATAAGCCTCTGAACCTGTGGCTCCACTGATCGCGATACCCAGATTGTTTTGCAGCGGAGTCTCGTCGACGGGGCAATTATTACCGCAACCACCATCATCGCTTGCAAGTGAAAACAGTAACTTATTGGGTGAGCCTGTCTTAGCATCTGTGACTTTGCCCGCAGTGGCGCGCGTCGCGAGTAAGCTAGTCACCTGTGTGGGGGAGAGGTTAGGATTTTCATCTAAGTATAATGCCGCGACGCCTGCTACATGGGGGGAAGCCATTGAGGTGCCACTAATGGTATTAGTGGCCGAATTTGAGGTATACCAAGAGGAAGTAATGCTCGAACCGGGGGCATAAATATCTAAACAGGTCCCGTAGTTAGAAAAACTCGAGCGGGAATCGTTACTAGTGGTTGAACCGACTGTGATGGCATCCGCCGCGCGGGCTGGAGAGTAATTACAGGCGTTACTATTATCATTGCCGGCCGCGACGACGAAGGTGATCCCCGCAGCTACGGCGGCATTGACGGCATCATCTGTGGCTTGGGAGGCGCCGCCACCTAAACTCATGTTCGCGACGGCGGGACCAGAAGCATTGTTTTTCACCCAGTTTATCCCTGCAATCACGCCAGAGTTACTGCCAGAACCTGAACAGTTGAGCACTCTGACACCCACTACATTGACGTTTTTCGCGACACCGTAGGTTGAACCGCCAATCGTCCCCGCCACATGGGTACCGTGACCGTTACAGTCAGTCGCATCGTAATCATTATCGATAAAGTCATAGCCACTGCTTGCGCGGCCGCCGAACTCATTGTGTGTATTTAGCACGCCAGTATCGATAACAAAGGCGGTCACACCCGAGCCATCGTAATCCGTGTGATAGTTGCTATCCAATGGCAAGTTGCGCTGATCGATTCTGTCTATGCCCCAGGTCGGACTCGGTTGGTCCGCATTGGCTTCCATCATGGGCGTTACTGACATCACTTGATCTTGTTCTATGTATTTCACCTTAGGATCGCTACGCAAGGCTTTAATCTGTTGGGGGCTTGCATTAACTAATACGCCATTAAGGGCGCTGCCAAAGTTTTTCATCACTCTGACATCATATTGATTGACTAAACTCTCGGCCTGCTGAGTAGCAAAGTCAGATATGGCATTGTTATTACTGAGATTAAGAACACTTGGGGTATTGAATACCACGATGTAAGTATCTTTGATGGCTTTAGATTGTGGGACACTTACCATATTCGCTTGGTATTCATTAGCGTTAACAGGGAAGTAAGCAAGTCCAGTTGCGACCGCGACTGCTATTAAATGTTTCTTATGCATGTTGAACTCCATTTTCTTTTTATGTCTCCACGGACTTCGAGACATAATCCAATGTAGAAGGTATTTTCAACCTGCCCAGTTTAATGCTTAAGGCTTGCCTAATTCATAAAGCTAAAATGTAACACTTTATTTACAATTTGGGCTTGAGTGAGTTTTTACTGGGATGATTATTGAACTGTACAAATAAGTGTCAAAATAATAACTCTCAGTCCATTAAAGTGACAGCATTTGTAAAAATGGTGATTTATCAAGCGACATTATGTCTTGAGCTATAGGTTGCGAAGACGTAATAAATACCGTCGGTCAGTTTTTTGGCTGACAGCTCTAAACCAAAATCAGTCTAAAGTAGTGTTTTTATGAAGCTGGTAATGAATGCCCGGATTTATGCGCTTAAATGGTGTTGCATACTGTTTATATGCAAGTGTTGTGATCGCTTTAGGCGGGTATGGGGTGAATTTGACCGAGAGGCTGTATTGCCACTCGGTCCGGTGATGTGATTAAGCTTTTTGCGTTAGCACGGCAAATTTCACTAACAGTTCGTCGTTGGATTCGACGCGATTTGGATCGGGGTCGATGCAATCAATAGGGCAGACAGACACGCAGGTCGGTTTGTCGTAATGACCCACGCACTCGGTACAGCGGTCTGGGTCGATTTCATAGATCTCCTCGCCCATAGTGATCGCCTGATTGGGACACTCAGGCTCACACATGTCGCAGTTGATGCAGCTATCGTCGATCAGTAATGCCATACCTTAACCTAGTTCATGTGGATTGCGAGTATCCTGACCCTGGGACAGGTTACGTAGCAAAATACCGTGGCTCAAATCGACTTCTTTTGGCACGGGTAGATACACAGTGTGCCCCGAACCTAAGCCCGCTTCAACCGCTTCTGACTTACGATTTTCGAGTTGTTCAATCGTCAGACTGATATTACCCTGCGGCGTCATCAGCTCGACACTGTCGCCAACGGAAAACTTATTCTTCACTTCGATTTCTGCCAATCCCGCCAGGTTGCGTTTGCCCGTCAGTTCACCCACAAATTGTTGGGTGTCACTGACTGAGTAGCCATAGTCATAATTTTGATATTCATCATGCACATGGCGACGCAAAAAGCCTTCGGTATAACCACGGTGGGCGAGTCCCTCTAGCTGGTTCATCAGACTGCGATCGAAATCTTTACCCGATGACGCATCTTCAATCGCGCGGCGATACAACTGTGCGGTGCGGGCGACATAATAAAAAGACTTAGTGCGGCCTTCAATTTTAAGTGAGTCTATGCCCATTTTTGTCAGGCGCTCAACGTGTTGAATCGCACGTAAGTCCTTAGAGTTCATGATATAAGTGCCGTGCTCATCCTCAAAGGCTGGCATGTATTCGCCGGGACGATTGGCTTCCTGCAGTAGGAAGATTTGATCCGTGGGCGCACCCGCACCTAAAGTCGTCGGAGTTTCGATTTGTACTGCATTAGGCATGGCAATGATGTCGCCGCTGTCGTTTTGCTGCGCTTCGTGTACATCGTATTTCCAGCGACAAGCATTAGTACAAGTGCCTTGGTTTGGATCGCGTTTATTGATATAACCCGAGAGTAAACAACGGCCTGAATAAGCCATGCACAGGGCGCCATGCACAAAGACTTCGAGTTCAATATCTGGGCAGCGCTGACGAATTTCTTCGATTTCATCTAAGGACAGTTCGCGGGACAGGATCACGCGCTTGATCCCTTGGGTTTGCCAAAACTTGACCGAGGCCCAGTTGATGGCATTGGCCTGTACGGATAAATGCACTACCTGATCGGGAAACGCTTCACGCACCATCATGATTAAACCCGGATCGGACATGATCAGTGCGTCTGGCTTCATCGCCACTACGGGCTCCATGTCCTTGATATAGGTTTTAAGTTTGGCATTATGGGGCGCGATATTGCTCACCACATACAGCTTTTTACCGAGCGCATGGGCTTCTTCAATCCCTGTGGCAAGGTTTTCCATTTTGAAGTCATTGTTACGTACCCTTAGGCTATATCTCGGCTGACCGGCATACACGGCATCTGCGCCATAGGCAAAGGCGTAGCGCATGTTTTTCAGCGTCCCTGCGGGAGATAATAGCTCTGGTTTAAACATAATAACTCTCGAATTAGTTGGTCTATAAAGGCGCAGTGCGCGGGGGCGGGATTTTACACAATGAAAGTAGGGTTATGCAAATAGCGGCAGCTAACTTTAGCGGTACTTCACACTTTGCGAATATAAGATGAGAAAACGGCCCTATGGCCGAAATTGATAACGCAATCATACAAATTATTAACCTCTACTGCTTTTTCTACCCTTCTTATCACGGCCAACTGATATACTCCAACTATCCAATGTTCATGTTGATAGATTGATGGGAGCTAAGATGTCTACCGAACATCTACTGTTAGTCGGCTTATTAAAAAAACTAAAAGATGATGCCTTAGTATTGCCAACCTTACCCGAAGTGGCAATGCGGGTGCAGGAAGTCGTGGGACGCCCCGAAGCCAGTCTTAAACAAGTGGCGGAAGTGATTGGCCAAGATGCGGCGATTTCTGCTCGGATCATTAAGGTTGCCAACAGTGCTTTATATAGTCGCGGTATTCCCGCTGAGAGCATTAACAGCGCCGTTTCACGTATTGGACTCATTCAGATCAAGAGCATTGCCACGTCAGTGGCGATGGAACAGTTATTTATTTCCACCAATGAAATGGTATGGGAAGTGATGGATGAAGTATGGCGTACCTCCATCGATGTTACTGCGGCGGCTTGTGCCATATTGCAGATGTACAATAAGCGTCGCCATGGCAGTGGGTTAAACTTCGATACCTTAACCTTGGCTGGGCTGGTACATAACATCGGGGCTTTGCCCGTATTAACCGAGGCTGAAGCGCATCCTGAGTTGTTTACTAGCATAGATCAACTGCGTGCGTTAGTGCGTAAAATGCAGGGGCCATTAGGGCGGGCCGTATTAAAGAGTTGGGATTTTGCCCCCGAAGTGATGGAAGTGGTCGAGCGTTGGGCGGATCTTCCTTATTTGCCCGAGCAAGTGACTTACTTAGATTTTATCCGCGCCGCGGCATTTTATTCGGGAGAATTGCGGGCTGGCACAGAGTTAGAGCAGCGTCTAGATGTATTTGTTGAGCGGGGATTGCCTGTATCGGCTAGCGATTTAGCCAGTGATGAGTTTATGGATAAATTCCATTCTATTAGAGAAAGTTACCAATAGTCGGCCTAAATGGAACTCAAATGATGACTCTCGCAGAGTCGCCATCGGAAATAAGCTTATGCGGTAAGATTGAGGCCTAGGTATGATTATGTTGGGATTTATTGGGTTAGCCCTGTTTATCATCTTGATAGGTGTGCTGTACATTTTGTTAGAAAAATATCGCTCTTTGCGACAACAACAACGATTTTTAGTACAGCTTTGCCCGCAGCTTGACCAGCAAAAGATTGAACGTCAGCCCCTGAATATCCCCATAGTCCCGCAGGAGTTTGCTCCTCTCTATCACTCATTAAACGAGATGTTAGCCGTCTTACCCGCGGGAACGGGTAAGGATAAACTGACGGGGCTGAGCAACCGCCTCGGGCTGAAACGCACCTTAGCCTCAATGATGCCGCTCACCCAAGGTACTATGGTGTTGCTCGACATCTATCGGTTTCGCTACGTCAATGATCTTTTCGGCTTTGTGTTTGGTGATATCTTGCTCAAGCAATTTGCCGAACGGTTAACCAACCTCAATGTCGCCCCTAGACTCATTGCGCGTTTAAATGGCGATGAGTTTTTTCTGTACTATGAGCAGAGCTTATCGGAAGAACAATTATTGCAGCTACGTGGTCGCCTACAGGTGCCCTTTAGGATAAAAGACACACCCGTGAGTGTGCGAGTTCAGGTGGGGTGCGTACAGTTAGAGCAGCACCATGCCGATACCAGCAATATGCTACGCAGGCTCGATCTTGCCCTTAACAAAGCGCGCGTGACACGCAGTGCCATCGCCTATTACAGTGAGAATGATGATATTAGGCAACTGCGGGAACTACAGATTATTGACAGCTTACCCAAAGGCTTACAGCGTAATCACTTGTATATGGTGTATCAGCCTAAGCAGGATGTAAAGACGGGGCAGTGCACCCAAGTTGAAGCATTAATACGCTGGGATCACGAAACCTTGGGATTCATTTCCCCTAGTGAGTTTATTCCCTTGGCCGAATACGCAGGCATGATTGATTTAGTGAGCCGCTGGGCGTTGGAGCAGGTGTTAGCTCAGCAGGTAGAATGGCGGGCCATGGGGATGAGGCTTTGTGTTGCGATCAATCTATCGACACGGGATCTTGACAGTGAAACCTTGCCCCAGGAGTTGGCGGCGCGTCTTGCCCATTATCAATTGCCCCCAGAATGTTTAATGATCGAAATCACCGAAAGTGCCTTGATGGCGGATCTTAATAAGGCAGTGGAAACCTTAGAGGAAATTCGCAAGCTGGGGATTAAACTCGCTATCGATGACTTTGGCACTGGCCATTCGTCCCTCGCGTATTTAAAACATTTGCCCGCCAATGAGGTCAAAATTGATAAGGCTTTTTTAAGGGATCTTGAGCAGAATAAATCGGCGGAATACATTCTCGAGGCTAGTATCAATATAGCGAAAAAGCTCGGGTATGATGTGACTGTCGAAGGTGTAGAAACCCCTGAAATACGTGATATTTTAGTGGAAATGGGCGCAGATACTCTGCAGGGGATGCATTACGCTAAACCCATGAGAGCCGCAGAACTGGAAATGAACTGGGCTCAGTTACAGCCGCGTTTTTAGATTTACTTGGATGCTTATTGGTTCAGTTCAAATCCGCTACTGAGGACAGCAATTAACTCTGCAGGCATTGGGGCTAGCTGGCGGGCTTGATTCATACACACCATTTCGATAGTGGCTGTGACGGCAGGTTTTTTGCCCTGTGGTCGCCAAATTTCCTGTTGCCACACAGTCCGGTACTTACTCTCAAAGTAAAACTTAGTGCGCACATCGATAATATCGGCAAATTCCACCCCCTCGTGGCATACCATTTCACTGCGATATACGGCAAACCCCAGTTGATTTTGTTGCCACAGGGCACTTAAACGCTCGGCACCAATCACATGCTCGCGGGCGCGCTCAAAGTATTTCAAAAAGTTAGGGTGATAAACCACGCCGGAAAAATCGGTATCTTCATAGTAGATTTGCACTGGGAAAGCATAAGTCGGGCTAAATTGCGGCATGGTGTTTTCGATATGGACTGGTTTTGTTTGAGCGCAGTCTAGCGGTTTATGGGGCTAAACAAAACCCAATATGCAGGCTAAATCCTGCATATTGGGGGGAAATTGCATCGACAGCACAAAGTAAAAAGCCATATTCGTTTTAGCGAATATGGCTTTTTTGTAGGGTAATCGATGCGTTAACGGATGATCATTTGATCACGCTCGGGTCCAACGGACACCATGCTGACGCGCACACCCATTAGGGCCTCAATACGTTCAACATATTGCTGCGCGGCCACGGGCAGGCTTTCGAAGGTGCGACAACCAGTAATATCTTCGCTCCAACTTGGCATTTGCTCATACACTGGGCTCAATGCGGCGGTTTGTGGCCAAATGGGGTTCTCAGTGTGCTCACCAGCATAGGCAACACAGATTTTCAGATCTTTCATGCCCGATAGACAATCAATCTTAGTCAGGGCAATTTCAGTTGCCGCTTGCAGCTCGACACCATTACGGGTGGCAACGGCGTCGAAGTAACCC
Organism: Shewanella sp. CG12_big_fil_rev_8_21_14_0_65_47_15; assembly: GCF_002783505.1. Lineage (GTDB taxonomy): Bacteria > Pseudomonadota > Gammaproteobacteria > Enterobacterales > Shewanellaceae > Shewanella. The sequence continues at coordinate 107,788 of NZ_PFGL01000012.1, read as the reverse complement.
ATATCCCGTGGACGACCCGTGGTTGCACCAAACTCGTTGGCGTTTTCACGAAACGCATCTTGCTCTTCCATCGCAGTCACTAACGTGCCCGTACCCACAGAGGAGCTAAAGGCTTTCGCCACGGCAATCACACGCTCTGGGCGCAGTGCGGGTAAACCACTGCCGATACCCGCGTAAGCCGCAGTCACGTTTGAAGAGGTGGTATAAGGATATTCGCCGTAGACTAAGTCGCGGCCAGCGCCTAATTGTGCTTCAAACAATAGGTTTGCATCTTGTTTTTGTAATGCTTTTAATGGCTCAGTCACATTACAAATAAAGGGGCGCCAAGGCGCAGTCACTTCTAATAACCATGCGGTCATCTCGGCGGCGGTTTGATTAAAATCGCAGCTTGGATAAAGAGCCTTTAATTGTGGCAACTTCCAGTCGAGCATAAATTGAATGCGTTCTTGCAGCACTTCGGGTTGGTTTAACCAGCCGACTAAAATGCCTTTTTTCATCACGCGATCGCCATAGGCTGGCGCAATCCCTTGACGGGTTGAACCATAGGCTAAATCGCCAAGACGTTGTTCTTCTAAGGTATCTTCTAATGCATGTAGCGGTAAGCACAGAGTTGCGCGGTCAGAAATGCATAATTTGACTTCAACACCTGTCGCTTCAACTTCAGCAATTTCAACGCTGAGTTTTTCTGGGCTGATGACCATGCCTGGGCCCAATACTGCAATGCAGTTAGGGTTGAAAATGCCACTCGGTAATTGGTGTAATTTAAAGGTGCCATAGTCGTTGACTACCGTATGGCCTGCGTTGTTACCACCTTGAAAGCGAATACTGGCAGCGGCATCCGCGGCTAAATAATCCACGATGCGGCCTTTGCCTTCATCACCCCAATTTGCACCCACAACCACGATAGACGGCATAGCATCATCTCCACATTGATTAAGCGGTTATGCTAGACCTCCAATAGAAATAAGAGAAATTAATTATAGTTATCGTGCTGATAAGAATTTCATATATCATTATCCCATAATTAATACATTTTTATTGTCTTGGGGTGCACTATGCTCGATCTTCATTGGTTAAAAACCTTTGTCGCCCTCGCTGAACATAAGCATTTTGGTAAGGCTGCGGCGGCATTGCATATGACACAGCCTAATGTGAGTTTACACATTAAGCAGTTAGAGCAAACGACTCGGGTGAAGTTGATTGAACGTAATCCCTTTCGATTGACGCAGGCGGGATTTCGTCTGTTAGAGAGCAGCCAAAAGACCCTGATGGAATTGCAAATTTGCCAGGCGGATCTGAATGCCATTAACGATCTTAGCCAAGGCACCTTGACCATCGCGGCGAGTGATATTATTTCGCGGTTATTGTTGATCCAACCGTTCCAGCTATTTAAAGCGGAGTTTCCGGGAATTGACTTTTCACTACTTAATACTACTTCTTCGCAGGCTTCGGAGTTAGTGACCAATGCCGAGGCGGATTTAGGCTTTGTGATCGCGCAGAAGGAGAGCCAACCGCTGCATTTTACTGAATTACAGCAAATTAAATGGTGTGCCCTTGGGGATAATCTTGAACTTTGGCAGCAGGCTAAATTGTCAGCAGACACGCCGATTGCCGAGCAACCAACGTTGATTTTACTCGGCCACGATACCCGTACCCGTGAGTTATTGGATCCTGCGCTCCCATCCTTAAACCTGCCCAGTTACAGGATCATGGAGGTGGGCAGTGTTGATGCGCAAATTGATTGGGCTGAAGCCGGATTTGGGGTTGCGATTGTGCCCGAGTTTTCGATTTACACTAAGGCTAACTTGACGACTAAGGTGACGCCTCTGCCGCAATTTCCAAGCACAAGTTTGGGCTATATAGTGCGGCAAAACCAAATTCTTTCTAAGGCGATAAAACAGCTTTTATACTGGGTAAATCAAGAGATTATCCGCTCTCAACAGTCTTAAATAGCGAATATGCCTTCAAGTAGCTTGAGTATATATCTTACTGCCCAGTGGCGAAGAGTTTTTGGTATTGCCCATCACTTTTGAGTTGCAATAATCCTTTATCCAGTGCCTGAGCGAGCAGAACTGATTTGGGATTTGCCTTGGAAAACGCGAGGTAAATATTGCTGCTGTGATTGCTAAAGGCGGGAACGACTTCATCGTTCACCCCCATCTTCTGTAAATTTTCTTTAGCGACGAGGTCGAACATTAATGCGGTATCTATGCGTCCTATCAGCAATAAATTAATTAACTGCTGTTGTGTGGCGACTTGTACTAGGTTGAGCTGCCTTTGTTTGACTAATAGGGGGAACTCATCGCCATACTCGTAGCTTTTTATCACCCCAACGACTGTGCCCTTAGGCAGCTCCCATTTATTACCCGCTTTTATAGTCTGTTCTTTTTTATGGTAAAAAGAGGCTGTAGCAATAAATAAGGGCGTCGTACCAAACACAAAACGCTGCTCAGTACTCGCCTCGCGTGTCACATTAAAAACACCGTCTACAGTGCCTTTTTCCGCCATCATTAATGCACGGGAATAGGGCACGACTAAGCTATTCACTTCAATATGCGACTGTTTAAAGGCGGCTTGGATTAAACGGTGGGAAATACCTTGCCCGTACTGATTAGCGAAGGGAGGCCAGCTATCCTCCGCCGCCAGAGTGATCGCCTGTTGGGGAACTGTGCTAGCGAGGGGGAGACTTTCTTGGGCAGAGGTAAGGGGGGAACCCGTCAACAGGAATAACAGAATAACACCAAGCAAAAATGACCGGGGTAAATAAAATAATTGGGGCATTTTTATAATTGCTTGAGTCCCTACACGCATTTGGCGTCCGTTTATACCTACCTTGATATATGGCGTTTATAGCATAAGTCTCTGTCGCTAGGCTAATTATTTTATGGGAGCTTAAATATGCTCGATAGCATAATAAACTCCAGCAGACTGTGATCTTTCTCCGTGATTTTTGCCAAATCAACTATTAGAATAATCTGATTGAAAAAAAACTAATGGAGCATTATTCAATGGCTGAAAAAGTTGTCGAAGTTACCACCCATATGGCAAGTGGTTGGAAAGTCACCGCGCAGGTTCGAGAGCATCTTTTAGTGATAGATCAACCGAGTGCCACCAACGAGGGGGCTAATCCCTTGGAGACATTCCTATTCTCGCTGGGAGGCTGTATTTCTGCCATCGCGAAAATGGTTGCAAGGGAACGTCATATTGAACTACGTCAGTTTGATGTGCATGTCCGTGCCATCATGAATTCCGCAGGCTTATTAGGTCAGCCTTCCGAAGATCCGGTCGGTTTTAAACACATTGCACTCAACGCCAGTATCGATGCCGATCTTTCAGAGGAGCAGAAGCGTGAATTTTTAGATACTGTGTGCAATCGTTGCCCTGTACATGACAATCTTTTACAACCAACACTCGTGACCCATAGGGTTAATGACTAACGATTGATAGTGAATCTCCCCCAAATAGTCTCCCCAAAAAATAACCCCCTGTTAGGCGATGACTTAACAGGGGGTATTTAATTAAGTGGATAAATTAGCGGTTACTTTTTGGAAAATTCGCTAACACCAGTTCAGCCACTTTGCGCAATTCATCCGGACAAATCCCACTGGTTGCTTGTACAGCCATGCCTTGTAATACAGTGCCGACATAACGGGCAAGCAGCAAGGGATCGGCATCAGCGGGCAAATCACCTTCATCTTTGGCGCGTTGCAGTCGTTCGCACAGGGCGATTTCACCGTCGCGGCGACGATTAATTAAGGTGTCTTTAATCGCTTGCCCTGCTTCACTGCAGGTTAATGCCCCTTGAACAATCAAACATCCCTGTGGATGGCTTTTATCCACCAAAGAGCTCGCAGCCCCGAGCAGCATTGACTCGACCACCAGATAGGCGGTTTTCTGCTCAAGCGCGGGATAGAAAAACGCACAGGGGCGTTGTTCATATAATTCTATCGCTTTGAGAAATAACTGTTCTTTATTGCCGAAGGCGGCATAAAGGCTTGGCTTATTAATGCCCATAGCTTGGGTTAAATCGGTTAACGATGTACCTTCAAAACCTTTGCGCCAGAAGACTTCTAAGGCTTTGGCTAATGCATCGTCAGTGTCGAAGGCACGTGGGCGACCTACACAGGGCGTCTGGGTGACGGTTGACATCATTAGGCTCCTCAATTCTCAATTGCCCCTAGGATAGACATGGGTTTAGCCCGTGTCCAGCCACACTTGCTGACTGATGATCGACTAAGGGGATTTGGCTACTTAGTCATTCAAGCTATCACCTAAGTTCAGCATTCAATCCGTGTCAGTCAGTGTTCGCCTCAATATTCATAAAAATGCGTTGAAGATCAAACTTGTGGCTTTCCGCCTAAGGGCGCATTGCAAAGTGAAGGTTAGTGCGCGCTTTTAATTTAATACCAATCGGTACATAAATTTGTTGACAGAGTCATTTTACGCTATATATTACCGTCCAGTACAGAATATTTTTTACCAGTCGGTATTTATTAGGGCTGCACAAAATACACACCACTTTGAGGACACGAATATGATGAGCCACAACCCCTTACGAACCATGATGTTAACGGCCATTGCCGCAGTCGTCCTTTCCGCTTGTGGTGAGCAAACCGCGCAGCAGGGGCCTGGGCCGAGTGCGCCTAAAGTGGATGTCGCCCAAGTATTGCACGAGCGAGTTACCGAATGGGATGAATTTACCGGCCGTTTACAGGCGCCAGAGAGTGTGACCTTAGTGCCTCGGGTATCGGGGTATATCGAGTCGGTGAATTTTAAAGAAGGCGCCTTAGTGAAAAAAGGCGAGGTGTTATTCCGCATCGATCCGAGCGTATTTGAGGTGGAAGTGGCCCGGTTAAAAGCAGATCTTGCTAGCGCGCTTTCTGCCGAGCAACTGGCCACTAACGATCTAGAGCGTGCCCGTAAGTTATTTGCCCAAAAAGCGGTGTCAGCAGAATTACTCGACACCCGTGAGTCGAATAAACGCCAAACCACAGCGGCTGTGGCGTCGGTAAAAGCGGCATTGCTGCGGGCCGAACTCGATTTGGATTATACCCAAGTGCGGGCGCCGATTGATGGCCGCGTCTCCTATGCCAATGTCACCACCGGTAACTATGTGACTGCAGGACAGAGTGTGCTGACCAGCTTAGTGTCTACCGCCAGCATGTATGCCTATTTCGATGTGGATGAGCAAACCTATCTTAAATACGTGAAATTAACGGCCGAAAAGAAACGTAACGACCCGCGAGCAGGGGATAATCCCGTGTACATGGCCTTAGCCGATGAGCGTGATTATCAGCATATCGGCATAGTCGATTTTGTCGATAATGCGATGGATAAACAGACCGGCACCATTCGAGTTAGAGCTACTTTTAACAATGAAGACAATAACTTATTACCAGGTTTGTTTGCCCGCCTGCGCACCGCAGGCAGCGGCGCCTATGAGGGTATCTTGATCGACGATAAAGCCGTTGGCACAGATCTAAACAATAAGTTTGTGTTGGTGGTGGGTACCGATGGTTTAGTCGAATATCGCGGCGTGACCTTAGGTGAGAAAGTCCAAGGACTGCGTATCGTCACTCAAGGTTTAGGAGCCGAGGACAAGATTGTCGTCAACGGCATGCAGCGCGTGCGCCCAAGGATGCAAATTGAGCCAAACATGGTGGACATGGTCGACAGCGACAAGCTCGAAGCATTACGTCAAGCCCAGTTAATGCTCGATAAAAACCAAGATCATTTGACGGCGCAAGCGGTCGAAACGGCTAGCCGCGGTTAAGGAACAAAACACTATGTTGTCGCAGTTTTTCATTAAGAGACCGATATTTGCAGCCGTACTCTCACTGCTGTTTTTTATCACAGGGGCGATTGCCGTTTGGCAGTTGCCTATTACAGAATATCCTGAAGTTGTACCGCCGACTGTGGTTGTGACCGCTAACTATCCCGGCGCTAACCCTAAGGTGATTGCCGAAACTGTGGCCTCGCCGCTGGAGCAGGAAATCAACGGCGTCGAAGACATGTTGTATATGTCATCCCAGGCGACGTCCGATGGGCGCATGACCTTAACCATTACCTTTGCGATTGGCACCGATGTAGACAGGGCACAAACCCAAGTGCAGAGCCGTGTCGATCGCGCTATGCCGCGTCTGCCGCAGGAAGTACAACGCCTAGGCATAGTCACCGAAAAGTCATCGCCGGACTTGACTATGGTGGTGCATTTACTGTCACCGGATAACCGTTATGACATGTTGTATCTGTCTAACTATGCGGCGCTAAACGTGAAAGACGAACTCGCGCGGATTAATGGCGTCGGCGCGGTGCGCTTGTTTGGCGCTGGCGAGTATAGCCTGCGAATTTGGCTCGACCCGAATAAAGTCTCGGCGCTGGGTTTATCGCCAGCGGATATTATTGCCGCCGTGCGTGAGCAAAACCAACAGGCGGCAGCGGGCAGTTTAGGTGCCCAGCCCAGTGGCAATGCTGACTTTCAACTCTTGATCAACGTGAAAGGCCGTTTAACTGAATTATCTGAATTTGAAGATATCATTGTCAAAGTTGGCCAAAACGGTGAAGTGAATCGTTTGAAGGATGTGGCTCGTATCGAACTGGGCGCGACGAGTTATGCGCTGCGTTCACTGCTGGATAACAAAGATGCGGTGGCGATTCCAGTATTCCAAGCATCGGGTTCGAATGCGATTCAAATTTCCGACGATGTGCGTGCCAAAATGGCGGAATTGTCTCAGTCTTTCCCCGAAGGGCTAGAATACGAAATCGTTTACGACCCAACGGTCTTCGTGCGCGGTTCGATTGAGGCTGTGGTAAAAACCTTGCTCGAGGCGGTGTTGCTGGTGGTGTTAGTGGTGGTGCTGTTTTTGCAAACCTGGCGCGCCTCGATTATTCCGCTGGTGGCAGTGCCTGTATCTTTGGTTGGTACCTTTGCCTTTATGCATCTGCTCGGCTTCTCGCTCAACGCCCTGTCGTTATTCGGACTCGTGCTCGCCATCGGTATCGTGGTGGATGATGCGATTGTGGTGGTCGAAAACGTCGAGCGTAATATTGCCGCAGGTTTAAGCCCCATTGCGGCAACGCAAAAGGCGATGAAAGAAGTGACCGGCCCAATTGTGGCAACCACCTTAGTGCTGGCGGCGGTGTTTATTCCAACGGCCTTTATGAGCGGTTTAACCGGGCAGTTCTATAAACAGTTTGCCTTGACTATCACTATTTCGACCTTTATCTCGGCGATTAACTCACTCACTTTGAGTCCAGCATTGTCCGCATTATTGCTCAAGAGCCATGATGCGCCGAAGGATGCTTTAACCCGTCTAATGGACAAGTTGTTCGGTGCTTGGTTGTTCACGCCTTTTAACCGCTTATTTAGCCGCGCTTCCGATGGCTATGGTTGGTTAGTGCGCAAAGTGATCCGTTTTGGCGGCATTATCGGCCTAGTATATTTAGGCATGGTAGCGCTAACGGGTGTGCAATTTGCCAATACTCCAACGGGTTATGTGCCCGGCCAAGATAAACAGTATTTAGTGGCTTTTGCCCAGTTGCCCGATGCGGCGTCCCTTGAACGTACCGATACCGTTATCAAAAAGATGTCTGAGATTGCCCTTAATCACCCGGGTGTGGCGCACTCGATTGCCTTCCCTGGCCTTAGCATCAACGGTTTTACTAACAGTCCTAACTCAGGCGTCGTGTTTGTCGCGCTCGATGATTTTGACTCGCGTACCAGTCCTGAACTGTCGGCGAATGCCATTGCAGGACAATTGAATCAGCAATTTGCCGGTATTCAAGACGCGTTTATTGCCATCTTCCCGCCGCCACCTGTGCAAGGCCTCGGCACTATAGGAGGGTTCCGTCTGCAAATTCAAGACAGAGCCAACCTTGGTTATGAGGCCTTGTATCAGGTGACCCAACAAGTGATGTACAAGGCGTGGGCCGATCCACAATTAGCGGGGATCTTCTCCAGCTATCAGGTGAACGTGCCACAACTTGAACTGGATATAGATCGAACTAAAGCGAAACAGCAGGCAGTGTCGCTCGATCAAATCTTCCAGACATTACAAACCTATATGGGCTCGACCTATGTCAACGATTTCAATCGTTTCGGTCGAACTTATCAGGTGAATATGCAAGCCGATGAGGCGTTCCGTCAAAGCCCGCAGCAGATAAGTCAGCTGAAGGTGCCCAATCTAAATGGTGACATGATCCCGCTAGGTTCGTTTATCAACGTCAGCCAAAGTTCAGGCCCAGACAGGGTGATGCACTATAACGGTTTCACGACCGCTGAAATCAACGGTGGTCCAGCCCCTGGAGTCAGTACCGGCCAAGCGCAGGCAGCGATTGAGAAAATCCTCGCCGAGACGCTGCCAAACGGTATGACCTACGAGTGGACTGAGCTGACTTATCAGCAAATCTTAGCGGGCAACACGGGCTTGTTAGTCTTCCCGCTGGTGATCATCTTAGTGTTTATGGTGTTAGCCGCCCAGTATGAGAGCTTAAGCCTGCCATTGGCGATTATCTTAATCATTCCAATGACCTTACTTTCAGCCCTCAGTGGGGTGCTGATTTATGGTGGCGACAACAACATCTTCACCCAGATTGGCCTGATAGTGTTGGTGGGGCTCGCGACTAAAAACGCGATTCTGATTGTCGAGTTCGCAAAGGAGAAACAAGATCACGGTATGGCGCCTATGGAGGCGATATTAGAGGCGGCAAGATTACGTTTACGACCTATCTTGATGACATCTATCGCCTTTATTATGGGAGTGGTGCCTATGGTGTTCTCCACTGGTGCGGGCGCCGAGATGCGCCAAGCCATGGGCGTGGCGGTATTCGCCGGTATGATTGGGGTGACTGTATTTGGTCTTATCCTAACGCCGTTGTTCTACTATGCCTTAGCAAAGCGGGGCGGTAAAAATGTCGAGCCGTTGGTGGATATTACTACAGGTCAACAGCATGCAAATACATAGGATTCAGATATAAAGCGATCCAGTTAAAGGCCTGTATAAACAGGCCTTTTTGCTTTATAAGTGTTAAGTCATCTGCTGGCTATGCACTTACTGCGTTCACTTAAAGCAGTAACGCCTCATCGATGGGATGAAATTGAGACGCTGCATCCCTTAAGGATTTCGCTGTCAGGGTAGGGACGCCATAGACTTGGGTTTCAACGCCATATTTTTGATGGATTTTTTGTAGCAATAAATCGAAATCGCCATCACCAGACAACAAGATCACAGTATCCACTTCACTCGCCGCTTCCATAATATCGATAGTGATCCCCACATCCCAGTCGCCCTTGGCCGAGCCATCGCTGCGCTGAATAAAAGGTTTTAACTTCACTTCAAAGCCTATGTGCTTTAACGCGTCCTGGAATTTTAACTGCCCATCGTCACCCCTGTGGATGGCATAGGCCACAGCTAACACTATGTCTCCCTCATAACCTAAGTGTTGCCATAATTTACGGTAATTAAATTGGCGACCATAGGCCTCGCGGCAGGTGTAATAGATGTTTTGTACATCGACAAATAAAGCGATTTTTTTCAAGACATTTCTCAACGGCTAGATAAAGAGTGCCACTATAGCAGGCGACGGGACTCTAATGCGGGTTAGCCTCTATGATATTTCTGATATTCGCCCGGTGACATGCCGCTGAGTTTTTTAAAGTAACGCCCCATATGGCTTTGGTTGGCAAAACCATTATTAAGGGCGATATCGGTCAAGGATTGCGTTGAATGATTCAAGCTTTGTTTGACCTTTTCGATGCGCACTTGCAGCAAATACTCCTGCGGTGTCATCGCAAATTGGCATTTAAACATGCGGCAAAAATGGTACTCACTAAGCTGGGCAATCTCGGCCAGCTCAGACAAGTAAATCTGCCGATGTGAATGGCAATAAATAAACTCTTTGATCGCTTTGGCCACTTTAGGTGCTAACCCGCCCTTAATTGGCCCCACGGACAAATTAAAGCCTGAGCTTTGCAGTAACGTCACCAGCACAGTGTCGGTGACCTGTTCCATCATTAGATGGTTATCACTGGTCTGCCAATTGAGCCCGGCAACTTGATGCCGAAATAGTGCTTCTAACGTCGGGTTATCGACAAAGGTTAACTCGGGTAAACGCACTTGGCGTGGATCTTTATCGAAGACTCGCACGGCCAATTTCTTCAGATGTTCATCGCTAAAATACAGATGCATAAATTGCTGCGGTTGTCCCAGTTGCCAATGGCTTTGGCAGCCTTGGGGCATAAGGCAAAACTTGCTGGGCGCGCCATAGTCGGCCTTGATATCGGTTCTGTGGGTTTCGTAGCCGCCATCCAGATACATGCTCAGCGTGTGTTGTGCATCGTTTTGGTAATACAAACGCTCGCCCGCATTTTGATAATGGGCCCAAGATAACTCCTCCGTAATCGCTTGCTTGCGAATACAGGTTTTAGCGGATTTATCAAAACTGACGTATTTGGGCTCCATGGGGCCTTGTGATCTCACTGGCTAAGGGTTTTGTCTGTCCAAATTATCGCACTTATGGGTGTGGCTCAACGCTCGCTCGCGATTAAAACCGCAATATCGTGTTATGACCAACAAGATAGTGGCATAAGGACGAAAGCCATCCTTGTATAGTTCGCCTCATTAAGCATTTTATGAAGGTGTAGGGGGCTCATTATGGCTGCTGTGATGTATTTGCTGATGATTTTTGTGTGGGGTTTTTCGTGGATTGCCATTAAGTGGCAGCACGGTGAGGTGGCGACCGAAGTCTCGATTTTTTATCGTTTTGCGATTGCGAGTCTCTTGATGTTCGCCATCGGCTTTGCCTTTAACAAGCTGCAAGCGGTAAAACTTAGGCAGCATCCTTGGTTGTTACTGCAAGGCGTGTGTCTATTTTGTTTAAATTTTATCGCGTTTTATTCCGCAACCCATTATATCGCCAGCGGTTTAACGGCGGTAATTATGGCCACTGCACCCATTTTTAATGCGATACATGGTCGCATTTTTTACGGCACGCCCACCAGCCGCAACTTTTGGTTAGGAGTCAGTGTCGGTCTGGGTGGCATTCTCTTGCTCTTTGGCGCCGATTTGCTCGCGACTCAGTGGTCACCAACCTTAGTGTGGGGCTTACTGTTTTCGCTGTTAGGTACTTGGTTTTTCTCGATTGGTAACATGATCAGTATGCGCAACTCGCGCGATAATGTGTCGCCCTTTACCTCAACAGCGTATGCCATGTGCTATGGCAGTGCGGCGTTACTGCTCATCATCTGGTTTAAAGATTTAAGCTTTAGTTTACCGCTGACAACCCGCTATCTTGGCAGCTTGTTCTACTTAGCCGTTATCGCCTCTGTGGTTGGCTTTACCGCTTATTTGATCTTGGTTGAGCGAATTGGCGCTAATGCCGCTGCGTATCTGTTGGTGATTACCCCTGTGGTGGCGTTAAGTGTATCGAGTGTGTTTGAGGATTATCAGTGGACTTGGTATTCAAGCGTGGGACTCTTGCTGGTCGCGCTCGGAAACATGTTAACGCGCCGCCAAAAACCGCTTGCTTGGTTTAAGTCTTCTGCCACGCCAGCGGTGAAAGCTTAACGTCGCAGCTAGCGTCATGAAAGTGCATATGAGGCAAGGCTCGATTCGATGATTGTAAGTCAGTCGAGCCAGTACTTATTTGAAATATTGTGCCGGAGTAGTGCCGGTATATTGCTTAAAAAAGCTGATAAAGGCACTGTCGCTGGAAAATTGTAAATTAAAGCCCACCTGCGCCACCGAGGTTCCCGTTGCTAATTGTTCAATGGCCGAGAGTAAACGCCATTGCTGGCGCCAGGCTTGATAAGCCATTCCCGTTTGTGCGCTAAAAATGCGACTAATTGTGCGTTCACTGGCTCCGATTTCTACTGCCATATCCTTAAGGTTGGCTGGCGGTTTTTGATCTTGCTGCAGTTGCGCTAGCCAGGTTGTTAAACGTTTATCCTGTGGGAGGGGTAAAGCCAGATTTTCTTCCGTGGCATTGCCCAATTCTTCGCAGAGCAGCAAAAAGGCATTGTGTTGAGTGCTTCTTGGTTTGTCCCAAGGCCAAAACGACATAGTGTCGATTAAGGCTTTGAGTAGCGGATTGACATGGAAAATAGTGACTTTATCGGGCAATGAGCTGACGGTTTCTGGCTCAAAGTAGAGTGAGCGATAGGCGACGACATTACGCATGGTGACGCTGTGCTTAACGCCAGCTGGTAGCCAAGCGGCTCGCGTCGGCGGTAATACCACTTGAGTCTGGGTTAGGGTGAATGTCATGCATCCTGTTGGAGCATAAAGCAGTTGTGCCTTTCTGTGGTGATGTATTCCCGAATCGTGTTCGCCCATATCGGCGGCAATGCCAATAACCAGATTATCCAGCAGATCTGGATTAAATAGCTGTTCGGGTTGAATAAAGGCCATCTTGTCCTATTTTTGATGTTTTTTGTCTAAGTGTTGTTAATTGTCACATTTGGATTTTATCTATACTGCGCCATCTTTGACAAGTATGGAGTGACATTTCGGTAAACCAACTCATTTGTTGGAGTGCTGAAATGGACTAAAAATCATGAATATAAAACCCCCTTTAGGGCTCGCTGTGCTGTTAATGATGTTTCCGCAAATTATGGAAACTATCTATAGCCCAGCGTTGCCTAATATTGCAGAACACTTTGCAGTGTCGATTGCTGGCGCATCGCAAACCTTATCTGTGTACTTTATTGCCTTTGCTATCGGCGTATTTTGCTGGGGCCGCTTAGCCGACATTATTGGTCGCCGCAAAGCTATGCTCGCGGGATTAGTATGTTATGCCATTGGCTCAGCGTTAGCCTTGATGGTGAGCGATTTTAGCCTGTTGTTACTGGCACGCGTAGTATCGTCCTTTGGGGCGGCTGTGGGGTCAGTCATCACTCAAACTATGATGCGTGACAGTTACAGTGGCGACGAGTTAGCTAAAGTCTTTTCGATAATGGGCATGTCACTTGGAATTAGCCCTGTTATCGGATTGCTATTGGGCAGTGTTCTCAGTGCCTATTGGGGTTATCCCGGGGTCTTTATCGCCTTAATGCTATCGGCAATGCTGTTGCTGTGGTTATCGGTTAATGCCTTACCCGAAACGAAACCCGCTTTCTCGCAAAAAATTGCACTTATCGAATTGGCGATAAAGATGCTCACAGATGGGCATATTTTAAAAAGCACCTTGCTGGTGGCCATGTTTAATTTGATGTGGTTTAGCTACTTCTCGCTCGCGCCCTTTATGTTTGAGGCGCAGGGGCTATCGACTTTGGCCTTTGGTGCCAGTGGCTTATTGTTAGGATTTGGGGCTTTTCTGGGGAGCTATCTCAATAAAGTGCTGTTGGGCCAAGGGAATTCCAGTGCTAGCTTGGTTCGGCTCGCGAGCCTTATTGCACTCATGGGTGGGGCGGGCATCTCTTGGGTGCAAGTCGGTTGGACGGGATGGAACCCCATCTACTTTTTGGCGCCTATGTTATTGATTGTGATTGCTTACGGTATTGCTATCCCCAATATCCTGAGTTCGGCACTGGCAAACTATCGCGCTTATGCGGGCTCTGCTGGTGCGCTCTTTGGGTTGTTTTATTACATTCTGTTGGGACTAGGTTTGGGCGGCGCGGGCATAATTAACCATCTCGGGGTCGTCATCACCTTCGCGGCACTGTTATGTATAGGACTCAGTTGCACAGTGCGGAGGGGGAACTCTTCTCAAACATAAATGAAAAAGCCAAGGGATAATCCCTTAGCTTTTATGATTTAAGTAAAAGCATTATTTCACGCCGTTTTCCATCACTGCGATAAATTAGGCTTTTGCCGTTTGTTCCTGCTATTTGGCGGCCTCTTGTGCCGCTAACTCCTGGGCTTTAATGGCCGCTTCGAGTTTCGCTTCAACGTAACCCGGTGAATGGGTGGCGGCCGAAATTAAACGGTACATGGCGGGGATCACGAACAGGGTCACAAAGGTGGCGAATGCCATACCGAAGAACACCACAGTACCCACAGCGATACGACTTTCTGAGCCTGCGCCCGTCGAGAAAATCAGTGGAATCGCCCCGACTAAGGTGGTGAAGGCCGTCATCAAAATTGGGCGTAAGCGGCGAGTCGAGGCATCGATAATCGCCTTATCGAGTTCAAAACCGCGGTCACGCAGTTGGTTGGCAAACTCGACAATCAAGATACCGTTTTTGGTCACCATGCCAATCAACATGATCATGCCTATTTGGCTGTAGATGTTGATCCCTTGGCTAGTGACAAGCAAGCCGAGGAAGCCGCCAAATACCCCCATAGGCACAGTGAACATCACCACCAGAGGGTTGATAAAACTCTCAAATTGAGCTGCTAATACTAGGTAGGCGACCAGCAGTGCTAAGCCGAATACTATTAAAATGCTGCTTTGGTTTTCTTTAAAGTCTTTAGATTCGCCGGTGTAACCAATGGAAATATCCTTAGGTAATAGTTCAATGGCTTTATTATCCAGGAACTTAAGTGCTTCACCTAAGGTATAGCCCTCACTGAGGTTCGCTTTGAGGGTGATGGATTTTTGCTTATTGGTATGGCTGAGTTTTTGTGCCGAGGCGACTTCTTCAATATGGGTAACGGTATCAAGCGTCACTAACTCCCCCTTGGCGGAACGCATGTAGATCTGGCTTAAGTCACCGACGTTGTTAAAGCTGTTTTCGTCACCCCGTAAATACACATCGTACTCTTCGCCGCGATCCACATAGGTGGTTTCCTTACGCCCGCCCAGCATCACCTCTAAGGTTTGCGAGACTTCATCGACACTGATGCCCAGTTCTGCCGCACGCTCTTTATCGACGGAGACGATAAGCTCTGGGGTTGTTTCGGCATAGTCTAAGTCCGCACCTTCCATCAGTGGGCTGGCATTGGCTTCTTCTTTTAATACCTGTGCCCATTTAAACAGTTCGGTATAGTCCGAGCCGCCAAGCACAAATTGTACTGGTTCGCTCGATTGCCCCCTAAAGCCCGGCATCATAGGGCGAACCATCACATCGGGGATATCTTTTAAGGCCGAACTGATCATGCCAAGGGCCTGCTGCGCCGTGACATTTCTATTTTCCCAGTCCTCTAATTGCATGATTACAAAGCCCGTTTGATCGCCAGCGCGACCACCAAAAGCTGGGGCTTGCACGCTGAAGGAGCGCAGCACACCTTGACCCAGCAATGGCATCAGTCGGTCTTCGACTATGTCCATATTGGCCGTCATACGATTGTAACTCGTGCCTTCGGCACCTTTAATAAAGGCGTAGAGCACGCCGCGGTCCTCCTGCGGAGCAAGTTGTGATGGTACTTGTTGCATTAACCATACACTACCGCCCACGCAGGCAAGGATAACTAAGGGCGCGAGTAAACGGAGTTTAATCGCCCGAGTCACGGCGACGCGATAGACGCTTTCCATGCGGGCAAAACCGCAGTCGACCCAACGGTTAAAGCGATTCGGTTTGACGTTAGCTTTCAGCAGTTTGCTGCTCAGTACAGGGGTGAGTGTCAGTGCCACTAAGGACGAGAATAGTACCGATACCGCTAGCATCACGGAGAACTCGGTAAACAAGAGGCCAACCATACCCTCCATAAAGGAAATCGGCAGGAATACCATGACTAATACGGCCGTGGTGGCCACTACCGCAAAACCGACTTCGCGAGTGCCTTTATAGGCGGCGAGTAAAGGTTCTTCCCCTTTTTCGATATGGTGGAATATGTTCTCGACCACCACAATAGCATCGTCGACGACTAGACCAATGGAGAGGATTAACGCCATTAATGTCAGTAGGTTAATCGAATAACCTAGCATATTGGCGGCAATAAATGCCGAGATTAACGATACCGGAACGGTTACCGCAGGGATGAGTGTCGCCCGCGCTTGACCGATAAAGATATACAGCACCAGTACCACTAAGGCGCCCGTCACATAAAGCGTGCTATACACCTCGTTGATCGAGCGGTCGATAAAGACGGTAGAATCGAAGTCGACCACTAGGTTAGTGCCTTCGGGCAGGAAGTCTTGTACACGATCAACTTCTTTATGCACTTCCTGTGCAACCACCAGAGGGTTGGCATCGGATTGGGTGATCACCCCCAAACTTAAGTTAACTATGCCGTCACTCTTAAAGGTGGAGTTTTCGTTCTGGGCGCCGACGGCCACATCGGCCACATCTTTTAAATAGATAGGTGTGCCATCGCTGGCGGTACGTACCACTAAATAGTCGAAATCTTTCGGGGTGTAATAGAGTCTCTTAGTGCGCACCGACATCACAGTGGTGTCGTTACGCACTTGGCCGCCTGGGGTTTCGACGTTTTCCTTACGCAATGCATTGGTGATATCCGTGACTGTGACATTGCGTCCCGCCATCTGCTCGGGCCTAAGTTTGACGTACATGACCTTGTACAGACCACCTGAGATGCTGATGGAACTTACGCCACTGATAAGGCTAAATCTGTCCTCTAATACCCGCTGGGCGTAATCTGTGAGTTGAGTCCTGTCCATCACGGTTGAGCTTAAATTAACATAGACAGAAGGCTCACCCGAACCATTATCCTTAGAAACGACGGGGTCGTTTGCATCTTCGGGTAAACGGCGTTGACCACGGGCCACGGCGTCACGCACATCACTCACGCCTTCGGTTAAGTCCCAGCCGAGGAGGAATTTCACTGTGATCCGTGAACTACCATTGCGAGTCGTTGAGGTGATCTCATCGATACCACTGATCCCCGTTAATTCATCTTCGAGGGTCTTAGTGATTTGGCTTTCCATAATGGCGGCCGAGGCGCCAGAATAGCTAGTACTTACAGTCACCACTGGGCTCTCGACATCGGGCATTTCCCGCACCGAGAGTTTAGTGAAAGACACTAAGCCAAAGACGCACAGCAATAAGCTTAAAACGATCGCGACGACGGGGCGCTTAACTGAAACATCGGATAACCACATTATTTGGTCTCCGTTGCTTTCAGATCAGAAACGTCGTTGGAATTCGTGCCCGTTTGCTGGGTATCGAGGGACACTTCATTGATTTTCAAACCGTCGCGCATATTTACTAGCCCCTGCACGACGACTTTATCACCAATCTTTAAACCGCTATCGATAAGTACTTGATCACCCACGCGAGCGCCCAAGATCACCTCGGTACGCTGGGCGATATGATCGGGACCCACCACGTAGACATAGCGTTTAGTGCCTGAATATTCTAAGGCCTGTACTGGCACAATCGGCGCAATAATTGGCGGAAAGGTGATGGTGGATGACATCATCATCCCCGGTTTTAAGCGGTTTTTAGGATTATCAAACTGAACGCGGATCTTAAGGTTTAAGGTCTCTTCATTGACGCGGGGATCGATTGCGACCACTTTACCGTTAAAAAGCTCCCCCGGCCAGGCGCGGCTGCTGGCGGACACTGGCATGCCGATACTCAGCTGTGACAGAAAATGTTCGGGGACTTGCAGGTCTAGTCTCATACTGGACAAATCATCTAAGGTCATCAGCTCTGTACCCATGCTGACCATTTTACCTTCACTAAAATTGATTAGCCCTGTCTTACCTGCAAAAGGGGCAATGAGTGAATGGTAATGTAAATCCGCCTGGGCAGAAGCTAACCGTGCCTGAGCGATATCGACACTGGCCTTTTGGGCGTCAATCTCGGTTTGGGTGATGGCGTTACGGCTAATAAGCTTTTCAAATTCTTTGAGTTTACGTCTTTCATCGTTTAAGAAGGCATTGGCTTCGGTAACGGCAGCCTGGGCCTTCATATCATCGAGTTCGATAAGTAATTGACCCTTTTTAACCGCTTGGTTGGAGGTCACTGCGATGTGTTTAATTTTACCCGTTACCTGTGGCGCGATCACCACGGCGCGCTCGGCCGCCAGTTTGCCAATTAATGCGATAGATTGCGTCAGTGGATGTTCGACCACAGTCCCCGTGACCACGGGAACGGTGCGCATCAGATGTGGGGCATTTTCGGGTTTAGCCGCTTGAATGGCATAACTAAAGCTTACGGCTGTGGCTATCACCGCTATTAAGGCAATGGCAATAATGGTTTTTTTCATTGGAATGATTATCTCGCACAAAGGCAGTTAAGAGGGCGATACTACTAATGGCGCTATTCTAGTGAACAACCTATGCCAATAGGGTAAAAATTTGTAAAGTTAAGCACTCGAAAGTGAAAGAAATTGTGTTTTTGCTAGATGGAGCACAGGGGATTTTGCGCTAAGTGACCTCTAAATCGCGGCTTAGAATAGCTGAAGGATGAATATACCCTGCGGTGTAGCATATTTAGGCGCAATGATTTACGGCGGGATATTAAGGATGCACTTCAGTGCGGGTTTTCTCTGCGGGCGCCTGTGTCAGTTCTATCTGTGGATATTGACTCAAGATAGTGGATAAGCGGCCATCGTTTTTCATGCTTTCAAGGCCTTGATTAAAATCGGCCACTAATTGCTGATGATCTGCTACGGCTAAGGATACGCCTAAGTGAAAGATCTCTGTCGCTATGGGTTGGCCTACTGGTTCGAAAACATTGGCATACTCAGCGGGGCCTTTTTTGATTAAGTATCTAGCTAAGTTATTGCCAATCAAGACTAAATCGATACGTTTTAGAAATAACTTTTTAAGATTCATTTCATCTGAATTACCTTCTTCGGTCGTGAGCCCTGCAGCGAAGATCTCCGGTGGATTGGCATAACCGCGGCCAATGCCGATAGTATAGGGTTTGAGATCGGACAGTTGGCTAAAACTGAGGGAATGGTCTTTACGCTTATAAAATACGATTTGTACGGGTTGGATTGGCGCAGAATACTGCGCCCATTGTTCGCGTTCCTTACGATACCAGAGTCCAACTATACCATCGGCTTGGCCTGTCCTGACTAAGAGCGCCGCGCGGGCGAAGGGATAAAACTTGAGGCTGGCATCGTACCCTTGACGCTTAAAGGCCTCCTTCACAACTTGGGCAACGCCCCCTTGTTCGGGTAAGGCATCGGCATAAAAAGGAGGGTAGTTAGTGGCGACTAAGTGAAGTTCACGGCCCGCAAAAGCGTCAGGAATATAGCTTAATAGCAGTAGTATTAAGCTCGCTATCAGAGGTAAGGTTGTCTCCATATACACCCCAGCATTTTAGTGAGTCGCATTTGGATTGAGTATAGCCATTGTCCCGGTAAATTGTGTTTTAAGGTAGCTTACCCATTGCGCGGGTTGGCCGTAGTAGCGGTTGATATTAATGGCGGTTATTTTGCCATCCTCTGTCTCCATTGCCATCGTGGGGAAGCCTTGGGCACCAATCAGATTCAGTAATGCTCTGGATCCAAGGATATGCTTATACAGCTTGTCATCTCCTTGGGCATAATGCTGTGCAAAGCTTATAGGGTCGAGCCCAAGTTCAACGGCTAACCTTGCGAGATTGCCTTCATCACTGGCGCAGTGACCATCGCGGTAGTGGGCGAGTTGCACTGAGTGTAGATAGGCTAAAGCGTCGCCACCCATAGTATCGACCGCGAGCATGGCTTTAATGGGTGGCGCCGAGTCGAGCACGATAGTGGTATCGCGCAGCAGACCATCGAAGTAGCTTTCCCCAAAAGGCTGTCCGGTTAACTCGGCAATGCGCAGATCGTGGGGCATCACATAGTCGCGCCAGTTAGCATCAATTTGTTTGCGTCTAGAACCTGTGAGCATACCGCCGCCGTGGAGCTGAATGGTAAAACCAGCTTTGGCTGCGGCGTCGAGCAGTGGTGCTGCGGCATAACACCAACCACATAAAGGGTCGATAATGGCGTGCAGGGTGCGCACTTTGGTTTCCGAAGTGCTGTTGGTCGTTTTATCAAAATGAGTTGTTGGATTAGTCATAGTTAAACCTTTTGGCTTAAGTCGCTAAATTAGTGAGTTAAGCCCTTTGAGATCATCGATTAAAATAGTTAGGTTGGTACAGTGTTAGAGACAAGGAATTGCTGACGTGCCTATATCTACAAAATGTGTAGGGCTTACATCGGCCAGCTCATTTCGCCCATGATGACTTTGGCGCTGATCTCAAGCCCGGCATCGGCTGGCATTTGTGGGTATAGCGCCAGCATCTTTTGGATTAATTCGGCCGAATCTTTCGATGCTTTTGCTGCGATTTCAAAGGCCTTTACATATTCACGGGTAAAACCGATGGCACGGGTATCAAATCGCGCTTCGCCTAAGTAGTGCCCTGGGATCACTGTGGTCGGCAGCAGTTTTTCCATCGCATCTAAATGGGCTAACCATTCCTGACGCTCTGCGGCAGTTTGAGTGTCTGCCATCCAAACATGCGTGTTATCAAATACTTCTACGCCACCTGTGATGGTTTTTGCCGAGGGTACCCACAGGAAAGTGTGTTTAGGGCGTTTGTCATTAAAACCTTCGACAATCACTTGCTCACCGTCGATAGTGAAAGTGTCGCTGTGAACGGCCTTAGGTAACACTAATTCCCTTGGCGCATTGTCCTTTAAAATCGGCCCCCAGTAGGCGAGCTTGCCTTCCATTGAGGCTTTAATCGCATCGACTGTGGTTTGAGTCGCGACAATTTGTGCATCGGGGAAATTCTTTTTAATCACGGCTAAACCGAAATAAAAGTCAGGATCGCTATGACTGATATACACCTGAGTCAGCTTTTTACCGCTGACCTTGATGGTATCAACCAAGGTTTGGGCATCGTTATTTTGAAATTGTGCATCGACTAACATCATTTCGTGTTCGCCGCTGATAAAGCTCGATGACACGGCAAAGATGCTGTTTTCGCCGGGATTAAAATGACTCACTTGCAATGGCGCAGCATTGACCGCGCCAAGTCCCACGCTAAGCCCCGCAAGCAGCAGAGTGGCAGCTAGGTTGATGTTAGACGAAGCCTTAAAGGTGGCTTTCAGTATGTTACGTATTGCATAGCTCGATGTGTTCATTTGGGGCTCACTTATATTCAAGATTTAAGTCGTTGCTTTGCAGTTGTTGCAAAAGTGAGTAAAGTATAAGTTGCAAAAATCACTGGATAAATGCGTACAATTGCCCATATTTGTTGCATAAATCGGATGAATGACTGCATGCACTCTTGCACTCCTAGTTATGAAAGTACGAAAGTATGTGAATGAGCCTTTGAGTGATTACAAGTGAGTGGTTGAACGTGAGTGGAGATAAGTAATGGACAGACTCGAAGCGGCTAAGGTGTTTGTGGCGATTGTTGAGCGTGGCAGCATGATCAGCGCCGCCAATGCCTTAGATATGTCACGCTCTATGGTGACCCGTTACTTGAGTGAAATGGAAGAATGGTCTGGCGCTCGGCTGCTGCATCGCTCGACGCGCAGCCTCAGCTTAACGCCAGCGGGTGAGCAAGTACTGGATTATTGCCACAGATTGCTCGAACTGGCTAATGAAGTGCCGGCGGTCAGCCATGCTGGTGTGGCGGTCCCGCGGGGATTACTGCGCATTAGCTGCTCACAATTTATGGCACATCAGATTTTAGCGCCCGTGGTGCGCCAATACCTAGCCAGTTATCCGCAGGCGAGTGTGAATATCCACGTGAGTAGCCAAACCGTCGATCTGATCGCAGAGCGGATTGATCTGGCCATTCGCATCACCAATGAACTTGACCCCAATCTTATCGCGAGGCGCTTAGGGGAGTGTGAGTCTGTGGTGTGCGCCGCGCCGAGTTATCTCGCCGCGCGCGCCGCCGTGCTGCATCCCGAGGATTTAACTCAGCATAACTGTTTAACCTATTCCTATTTTGGCGATGTGATGTGGCGCTTTTATAAAACCGATGTAGGGGCGAAACAGGCTCAAGCGCTGAATTCCGATCCTACGTTAAACCAAGGTCAGGCGTTTAATGTGCCTGTGAATGGGAATTTCAGCGCCAATGATTCCATGGTGGTGCTCAATGCCACGCTGGCGGGTGAGGGGATTGCGATGCAGCCGCTATGGGCGGCGAAACCCTATTTAGACTCGGGTCAGTTAGTGCCTTTATTAACTGAATTTAAGCCGCAGTCCCTTGGAGTGTATGGCGTGTATCAATCCCGCAAACATATGCAGCCCGCACTCAGGGTGATGATGGATATGCTGGTGGCCTATTTTGCTAGTTTGAAATAGTGCCAGTTTGAAATAGTGCCAAAGCCAGCTCCACGTAATCGAATGGAATAAAAAAGGAGCTTAACCCTTTCGAGTTAAACTCCTCAGATACACACTTTCTAGATTCTAGATTCTAGATTCTAGATTCTAGATTCTAGATTCTATTTAATCATTCGCTTATATTTCAAGCGGTGTGGCTCAACCACATCGGCGCCATAGGTGTTCTTCAACCATGCCGAGTATTCGGTGTAGTTACCTTCGTAGAAGTTCACTTGGCCTTCGTCGCGATAATCCAGAATGTGGGTCGCGATACGGTCGAGGAACCAACGGTCGTGGGAGATCACCATAGCACAACCTGGGAATTCCAGAATCGCTTCCTCCAGTGCGCGCAGGGTTTCAACGTCTAAGTCGTTAGTCGGTTCGTCGAGTAATAAAACGTTACCGCCCGCTTGCAACAGTTTGGCTAAATGCACTCGGTTACGTTCACCACCCGACAGAGTGCCGATGACCTTTTGCTGATCACCACCACGGAAGTTGAAGCGGCCCACATAGGCGCGGCTTGGGATTTCCATGTTGTTGATGCGCATGATGTCTTGGCCACCGGAAATTTCTTGCCAGATGGTGTTCTTATCATTCATCGAATCGCGGAACTGCTCAACCGATGCTAATTGCACAGTATCACCCAGCTCAATGCTGCCGCTGTCTGGGGTTTCAGCGCCGGATAACATGCGGAACAGGGTCGATTTACCCGCGCCGTTGGCACCGATAATACCGACGATCGCGCCCTTAGGCACAGAGAACGACAGATTGTCGATCAGGACGCGGTCACCGTAGGATTTGGTCAGGTTATTCACTTCGATAACCTTGTCACCTAAACGTGGTCCGGGCGGAATGAACAGCTCGTTGGTTTCGTTACGTTTTTGGTAATCGTTAGTGTTCAGTTCTTCAAAGCGCGCCATACGGGCCTTGCCCTTAGACTGACGGCCTTTCGCGCCTTGGCGAACCCATTCCAATTCTTTAGCAATGGTTTTTTGGCGGGCGCTTTCTGCGGCAGATTCCTGCTTTAAGCGGGCATCTTTCTGCTCAAGCCATGAAGAATAGTTACCTTCCCACGGAATACCTTCACCGCGGTCGAGTTCTAAAATCCAGCCAGCGGCATTGTCGAGGAAGTAACGGTCGTGGGTAATAGCAACCACAGTACCGGCATATTCCTGCAGAAAGTGCTCAAGCCAAGCCACGGATTCAGCATCCAAGTGGTTGGTCGGTTCGTCGAGTAGCAGCATTTCAGGCTTTTCAAGCAGCAGGCGACAAATCGCCACGCGGCGACGTTCACCACCCGATAACACTTCGATTTTCTCATCCCAATCCGGCAGGCGCAGGGCGTTGGCGGCGCGCTCAAGGATATGATCTAAGTTATGGGCATCCTGGGCTTGAATAATGGCTTCGAGTTCACCTTGCTCTTTTGCTAAGGCATCGAAATCGGCATCCGGCTCGGCGTAGGCGGTATAAACGGCATCGAGGCGAGTCAGGGCATTTTTTGCCTCAGAGACCGCTTCTTCAATCGCTTCACGCACGGTTTGCGTTGGATCGAGTTTAGGTTCCTGCGGTAGGTAACCGATTTTCAACCCCGGCATTGGGCGCGCTTCACCTTCAATTTCGGTGTCAATACCCGCCATAATGCGCAGTAGGGTGGATTTACCTGAACCGTTGAGACCTAATACGCCAATTTTGGCGCCGGGGAAAAAGCTTAAAGAAATGTCTTTAAGGATCTGCTTCTTAGGCGGAACAACCTTGCCCACCCGCAGCATGCTATAAACAAACTGAGCCATTTTTCTCTATCTTAAGTGACTAATGATGCGGCTAATTCTACTCGATTGCGCGCCGAACTCAACTCGGCAATGAGCCAAGTTCAAGCACAATCCATAGGAATTTCATGTTTCAAATACTGGGATTGTGGCCGCGTTCCGAGTAGAATACCGCGCAACCCTACCTATAAGAATTGGCAGCTGGAGTAAGCAATGCTGAAAAAAGATATGAATATCGCAGATTATGATCCGGAACTGTTCAACGCAATTCAGAACGAAACTCTGCGTCAAGAAGAGCATATTGAGCTGATTGCTTCTGAAAACTACACCAGTCCACGCGTGATGGAAGCGCAAGGTTCACAGTTAACCAATAAGTACGCCGAAGGCTATCCAGGCAAGCGTTACTACGGTGGTTGTGAGTATGTGGACGTAGTGGAAACCTTAGCGATTGAACGTGCTAAACAACTGTTTGGCGCAACTTATGCTAACGTGCAACCTCATTCAGGTTCACAGGCAAACAGCGCGGTTTACATGGCATTGTTAAAACCTGGTGATACCGTACTGGGCATGAACTTAGCCCACGGTGGTCACTTGACCCACGGTTCACCGGTTAACTTCTCTGGCAAACTGTACAACATCATTCCTTACGGTATCGACGAGTCTGGCAAAATTGACTACGACGAAATGGAACGTCTGGCCGTAGAACACAAGCCTAAGATGATGATCGGCGGTTTCTCTGCCTATTCTGGTATCGTTGATTGGGCAAAAATGCGTGAAATCGCAGACAAAATTGGTGCTTACCTGTTCGTCGATATGGCGCACGTTGCCGGTCTTATCGCTGCGGGCGTTTATCCAAACCCAGTACCACACGCACACGTTGTCACTTCAACGACCCACAAAACCTTAGCCGGTCCCCGTGGTGGTGTGATCCTGTCTGCTGCTGACGATGAAGACTTATACAAGAAGTTGAATTCTGCGGTATTCCCAGGCGGTCAAGGTGGCCCATTGATGCACGTTATCGCCGGTAAAGCGGTGGCGTTCAAAGAAGCCCTAGAGCCAGAGTTCAAAGTTTACCAACAGCAAGTGGTTAACAACGCTAAAGCTATGGTCGAAGTCTTCCTTGAGCGCGGTTACAAAATCGTCTCTGGCGGAACCAGCAACCACTTAATGCTACTTGACCTGATTGGTCGCGACTTAACGGGTAAAGAAGCCGATGCCGCCTTAGGTAGCGCCAACATTACTGTTAATAAAAACTCTGTGCCAAACGACCCACGTTCACCCTTTGTGACCTCGGGTGTGCGTATCGGTACGCCAGCGATCACTCGCCGCGGCTTTAAAGAAGCCGAAGCGAAAGAGTTAACTGGTTGGATCTGTGACATCCTCGACGATGCCCACAATCCTGCTGTGATTGAGCGTGTGAAGGGCCAAGTATTGGCACTGTGCGCCCGTTTCCCTGTTTACGGTTAATCTGTAAATAGCCGCCTTTTTGTGGTGCTGAGCCTAACAAGCATCAGGTGGTTAACCTCAGCCCATAAATAGGATAAAATCCCATGGCCGCATTAAGCGGCCATTTTTATTGCTAAAATCTTAGACTTAAACCAAACAGGTTAATCTTAGATAACATCGTAAAGCCAACGGCTTTACGCCATTCACTGGCAGGAGGCTCAATGCATTGTCCATTTTGCAGCGCGACAGATACGAAAGTGATCGATTCCCGATTAGTGGCGGAAGGCCATCAAGTGCGCCGTCGCCGGGAATGCACCGAATGCCATGAAAGATTTACCACCTTTGAGGGCGCCGAGTTAGTCATGCCTAGAGTGATTAAGCGCGATGGCACACGCCAACCCTTCGATGAAGAAAAGCTCCAAGGTGGCATGCTGCGCGCCGTTGAGAAACGCCCCGTGTCAATGGATGAAATTGAACAGGCGCTCAGTAAGATCAAGTCGACCCTACGTGCCACGGGAGAACGGGAAGTGCCATCGGAGATGATTGGTAATTTGATGATGGAGCAATTGATGAATCTCGATAAGGTTGCCTATATTCGTTTCGCCTCTGTGTACCGCGCCTTTGAGGATGTGTCTGAATTTGGTGAGGCGATTGCGAAATTGCAAAAATAATCACCTTGTATAGGGCAATTGAAGGGAGAGGCTAGATGCCTTTTATCCTGCCTCAAGGCTAAAACCTTTAACAACAGGTTGAACATGAGCTTGAACATAAGTTGGTCCGTACTCGACATTAAAATGATGAGCCGTGCTATCCAATTGGCGCGCAAAGGTTTTTATACCACTAGGCCCAACCCCAGCGTCGGCTGCGTTATCGTTAACGATAATCACATTGTCGGTGAAGGTTATCATCAAAAAGCGGGTGAACCCCACGCCGAAGTGCATGCACTGCGTATGGCTGGCGAACTGGCCCGCGGTGCAACGGCCTATGTCACCCTAGAGCCCTGCAGCCATTATGGCCGCACGCCGCCCTGCGCCTTAGCGCTGATCAATATCGGCGTAAAACGTGTGGTGGTGGCGGTGGAAGATCCTAATCCACAGGTCGGCGGGTGCGGCATTCAAATGTTGCGGGATGCGGGTATTCAAGTGGATGTGGGATTACATCGCGATGAGGCCTATGCCTTAAATTTAGGCTTTATGAAGCGCATGGAATCGGGAATGCCTTGGGTGACGGTAAAATTAGCCGCGAGCCTCGATGGTAAAACTGCATTATCAAACGGTGTGTCTAAGTGGATAACCGGCCCAGAATCCCGCCACGATGTGCAGCGATTACGCTTACGTTCCTGCGCGCTGGTCACTGGGATTGAAACTGTACTGGCCGATGATCCGTCACTGAATGTGCGATACCCAGAGCTTGGCAGCTTAACCACTCAATTGAGTGAAACGCAGGTCTTACAGCCACTGCGGGTCGTTTTAGACAGCCGCGCCCGTATGCCTATCACGGCCGCGCTGTTTATGACCGAATTCCCTATTTTATTAGTTTCGACAGTGCCTTATTCGCCAGACTTTATGGCGCGATTACCTGCCCATGTGACTTGCCTCCAATTACCGGCCATCGAAGGTCGAATCTCCTTAGCCGCACTATTAAGCTATCTAGGTAAAAGCTGTAATCAAGTGCTGGTGGAAGCCGGTGCAACCTTGGCGGGGGCTTTTGTCGCCGCAGGATTGGCCGATGAATTAGTGCTGTACCAAGCGATGAAAATCCTCGGCGGGCAAGGGCACAATCTGCTGCAGCTACCCGATTATCAAACCATGGCGCAAATTCCTGCATTAACTTTGGTCGATGAGCGCAAAGTGGGTGTGGATACCCGTTTAACATTAAGGCTTAAGCCCAAACCATCTTTATCGAATAAGTGAGTTAACCATGTTTACTGGGATTATTGAGGCCGTTGGCACACTGCGAAAGCTTGAACGCAAGGGCGATGATATTCGCTTAACGGTGGCGAGCGGCAAACTGGATTTAAGCGATGTGCGCTTAGGCGACAGTATTGCCACCAATGGGGTGTGCTTAACTGTGGTACAACAGCTAGCCGATGGCTATGTGGCCGATGTTTCAGCCGAAACCGTGAGTCTAACCGGTTTTGCCAACTATAAAGTGGGCACTAAGGTGAATCTTGAAAAGGCCGTTACTCCAACCACGCGTTTAGGTGGCCATATGGTCAGCGGCCATGTGGACGGTATCGCAACGGTTGAGCGGCGTCACGCCCGTGGCCAAGCCATCGAGTTCTGGTTAGCCGCACCCGCAGAGCTTGGGCGTTACATTGCCCACAAAGGTTCCATTACTATTGATGGCGTGAGCCTGACGGTTAACGAAGTGGACGGCAGTCGATTCCGTTTGACCATAGTGCCGCATACCGCAGGGGAAACCACCTTGGTCGACCTACAAGCGGGTGATAAGGTTAATATTGAGGTGGATTTAATCGCCCGTTATCTAGAACGCTTGATGAATTTTGATAGCAAAGACAATAAGAGCGCTGGCGTCACCCTGGAAATGTTAGCCCGTGCCGGCTTTGTGCGTTAGAGCACTGGCAATCGTACTGCTAAGGTATAAAATTCCATAACAACAGCAAAATCATAAAGGTCCTACAATGGCGCTGCACAGTATAGAAGAGATCATCGAAGATATTCGTCAAGGTAAGATGGTTATTTTGATGGATGACGAAGACAGAGAAAACGAAGGTGATTTGATCATGGCGGCCGAGCTGGTCACGCCAGAAGCGATCAACTTTATGGCGAAATACGGTCGTGGACTCATTTGCCAGACCATGACCAAAGCCCGTTGCCAGCAGTTAAATTTGCCCTTGATGGTCACGAATAACAACGCTCAGTTCTCGACTAACTTTACGGTTTCTATTGAAGCGGCGGAAGGCGTGACTACCGGTATTTCGGCCCACGACCGCGCCGTGACGGTAAAAGCGGCGGTGGCTAAAGAGGCTAAAGCGTCGGACTTAGTGCAACCAGGGCATATTTTCCCCTTGATGGCGCAGGACGGCGGCGTATTAACCCGTGCGGGCCACACCGAAGCGGGCTGTGATTTAGCTCGTCTTGCGGGACTTGAACCATCGGCGGTCATTGTTGAGATTTTAAATGAAGACGGCACTATGGCTCGTCGCCCCGATTTAGAGATTTTCTCAGAATTACATGGCGTTAAAATTGGCACCATTGCAGCATTAATTGAGTATCGCAACACCAAAGAAACCACGGTTGTGCGTGAAGCTAAATGTAAACTACCGACCCGTTTCGGCGAGTTCGATATGGTGACCTTTAGGGACACAATCGACAATCAACTGCATTTCGCCTTAGTCAAAGGTGAGGTGAAAGAAGATTGTTTGGTGCGCGTGCATCTGCAAAATACTTTCAACGATTTACTCCACTCAGAGCGCGACCAGCAACGTAGCTGGCCACTGGAAAAAGCCATGGAACGCATTGCCGCTGAAGGTGGCGTGTTGGTGTTGCTCGGTAATCAAGAACACCCAAATGAGATCCTTGCTAAGGTCAAAGCCTTCGAGGCGGAAGACCAAGGCCAAGCGCCTGCCTGCGCCAAATGGCAGGGAACGTCACGCCGTGTCGGTGTGGGCTCGCAAATCCTCGCCAGTCTAGGCGTGACTAAAATGCGCCTGCTTAGCTCACCTAAGCGTTATCATTCACTCTCGGGCTTTGGCCTCGAAGTGACCGAGTATTTGGCCGACTGAGTCACTCACTAAGTAGGGATGAAGTTGCAGTCAGGTAAAATTAACTATTTCTGATAATTTGCATAGGGCTCTGGGCAAATGGCTGTGATATCATATCGCCACTTTTCGCCCCGAGCTGGGTGCTTTAGCAAAATTTAGGTAAGATAATGAACGTAGTTCAAGGTAATATCGAAGCGAAAAATGCCAAAGTTGCGATTGTAATTTCGCGTTTCAACAGCTTTTTAGTTGAGAGCCTGCTGGAAGGTGCACTTGACACGCTGAAGCGTTTTGGCCAAGTCAGCGACGACAATATCACCGTCGTCCGTGTACCCGGTGCGGTTGAGTTACCGCTAGCTGCCCGCCGTGTGGCTGCCAGTGGTAAGTTCGACGGCATTATCGCCTTAGGTGCGGTGATCCGTGGTGGTACTCCCCATTTTGATTTTGTTGCAGGCGAATGTAACAAAGGTCTAGCCCAAGTTGCCCTTGAGTTTGATCTGCCTGTTGCCTTCGGTGTGTTGACCACTGATACCATTGAACAAGCGATTGAGCGTTCAGGTACTAAAGCGGGTAATAAAGGCGGCGAAGCTGCCCTAAGCTTGCTTGAAATGGTCAACGTTCTGCAAGAACTTGAACAACAGTTGTAATAGTAGGAAAAATAATGAAGCCTTCTGAGCGCCGCAAGGCCCGCCGTTTAGCCGTTCAAGCCATTTATTCATGGCAACTAAGCGGGAATAATATTGCCGATGTCGAGCATGAGTTTTTAACTGAGCAGAGTCTCGACGGTGTTGATGTAGCTTATTTTCGTGAGCTATTTGCAGGCGTTGCAACTAAGAAAGCCCAACTGGATGAACTGATTATCCCGTTTCTGGACCGCCCAATTGATGAGGTGTCGCCAGTGGAAAAGGCCATAGTTCGCCTAGCGAGCTATGAACTGACCTTCCGTAAAGATGTACCCTTCAAGGTTGCCATTAACGAGGCAATCGAGTTGGCTAAAGCTTTCGGTGCGGATGACAGTCATAAGTTTGTTAATGGATTACTCGACAAACTGGTTGCACGTAAGTAATAAAGACAAACGGTATCCTAGGATACCGTTTTTCATTGCTAACAAAGGTGGCCGATGTAAGTCGTGCCAAACTGTACAGTGAAAGAATTCCAATTAATTGAATGTTATTTTAGCAACCGCGGCCCCACTCGCCGTGATGTGAAGCTTGGTATCGGTGACGATTGCGCCTTAGTGCAACCCGCAGAAAACAAGTCGATCGCTATCTCCTGTGACACCTTAGTCGAAAATGTCCACTTCTTCCCCGATATACCTGCTGCTGCCTTAGGTTACAAAGCCTTAGCGGTCAATTTATCTGATTTAGCTGCCATGGGCGCCGAGCCTGCGTGGATGACACTTGCCTTAACCTTGCCAGAAGTCAATGAGGCCTGGCTCAGTGGTTTTAGCGAAGGTTTATTTGAAGCAGCCGATTATTATGGCATCGCCTTAATTGGCGGCGACACGACGCGTGGGCCACGGGCCATTAATATCACAGTACACGGCCAAGTTCCGCAGGGTAAAGCGTTGACCCGCCACGGTGCTAAGGCTGGGGATTGGATCTATGTCACTGGTACGCTTGGAGATTCTGCCTTAGGTCTGGATATTATTCGAGGAGATCAACATGCGCGAGCAGAGCATAAAGAGTTTCTGATCAACCGCCATTATCGCCCTACGCCTAGGGTATTGGCAGGGCAATCTCTGCGTTCATTAGCATCGAGTGCTATCGATCTCTCCGATGGTTTTATCTCCGATATTGGTCATATCCTTAAGGCGTCACAGGTTGGTGCCATTGTCGATGTGGCGAATATTCCCTTGTCCCGTGCGATGAAAGATACTGTGAGTGAAGAGCATGCCTTAGGGTATGCACTGACTGGGGGAGAAGACTACGAACTGTTGTTTACTGTCCCCGAGGCGCAAAAAGGGGCTCTAGAAACGGCGTTAAGCCATGCGGGGACTAAATTTGTCCGAGTTGGGCAAATCAGCGCGGGCACTAAGCTTAAGTTACAACTCAATGGTGAACCTTTTACACCGCCTTACCACGGTTTTGAGCACTTTTAATGAATTGGCTTTCAAAGGATCAGGCCCTAGCTCGCCTGTCATTAAAAAATCCTGTCCACTTTTTGGCACTCGGTTTTGGCAGTGGACTCGCAGCCAAAGCCCCCGGTACCTTCGGGACACTCGCGGCTATTCCTTTATATTTGTTGATGGCACAATTGCCCTTGACTTGGTATCTGGGGTTAACCCTGCTTAGCGTATTGGCGGGTGTTTATATTTGTGATAAAGCCGCTAAAGATATGGGGGTGCATGACCATGGCGCAATTGTGTGGGATGAAGTCGCAGGACTGCTTATTACTATGATAGCGGCACCAGCGGGGTGGATTTGGTTAGCCGTTGGTTTTGGTTTATTTCGCTTTTTCGATATTATCAAGCCTTGGCCAATCCGCTGGCTCGATGCCAAAGTCGAAGGCGGTTTTGGGATTATGATCGATGATGTGCTAGCGGGCGTTTTTGCTTTTATCGGTCTACAAATCTTAGCCATGTTCCTCTTATAGCGGGTATAATACGCCGCATATTCATGCTTATTCCCCGAATACCTTGCCTGATAAATAAAATGCCTTTATACGATAATATTGATAAAGGCATTGTTATAGTATTCTCGTTAAGGTTATCGTCTTATTCAATGCTGTAATTTCGGTTTTACAATATAAAGATCGGTTTTCAATTGATTGATAATATTTCGAGAAGCATTTCCTTTCAATAGACTCAACAATCCCTTGTGTTCGGCACTCCCCATAATAAGCATATTCACATTAAGTTTTTGAGCTTCCATGGAAATAGTATCCTCAGGTAACCCCTCGACGACATGAAGATTATCGGTATCGAGATTATAATATCGAGCGACATTTGTTAGCTTTTCTTGGTATTTATCTCGCTCTGATATCAGTAGTCTAGCGTCTGGTGCATTAAAGCTCATATAGAATGGATCGGGTAGGTAGCTGTTAATTAAATGGAGGTCGTTAGAGAGAATATTCGCTATATGTTTGCTTTCTGCTATTAGGGTTTCATTAAAAATCGTATGTGAGACATTCTCATTATCTAGTTCGAGTGCCGTTAAAATATGTCCATTTTCATGCCAATCAACAAGGTTGACAAACATCACCGGAATATCTGGCATGCGCAGTAATAGCCATTCATCTGCAATTAAAAATTCACTGAAAAAGGGTGGATAGAATTTGTGACTCACCACAATAAGATCATAGGGTTGTTGTTTACATTCGTTGACGATAGCGTTGTGGATAGAATGAGACTGACATTCTTTTATGACAATAGGATGCTCTTTATTTGGATACGTCAGCAGAGACTTTCGTTTTTTTTCTTTATTTTCAATATAGTTATCCTGGTGAAAAAGCAGACTCAAGTTGAAGTTATGGGTTCGTTTAATCTTTAGGACGGTTAAGGATGCATGACTTTTTTGGGCTAAAATAACGGCTTTTTTAAGCACAGCCGCAGGCGAGATGACATCATCAATCGCGGCGAGAATATGCTGAAAGGACATGTTCTTCTCCTACTTCCTTTGGGTTATTAAGTCTAGGAGAAGCCTAATAATAGAGTAATATTAAATATCGCTATCAAATTTGCAATTTAGGTAATAATAATCTATGTAAATTAACGCTTTTAAATTCAAATCATTACTTTATGGTGGAAACTCGTTATTTCCCCTTTATACCTAAAAATATGTTTAATATACGATTTTATTCGTATTCAATATTGTTAATCTGCCCTGTGTCAAAGTGTTAGGGAGGAGCCAGTAAGCTACTGAGCATCATATAGATCCTTGCAGAACAGACTCTTGTATATGGACATCATTGCCGAGCTGGCTTTTGTATTATGGATACTGCTGCGCTCGATAGTGCCAACTATGACTGCAATAACTCCCGCGCATTAGCCAAGGTATTAGTCGTGATAGTATCGCCACCCAATAATCGAGCAAGCTCTTGAATGCGTTGTTCTTTATCTAGCTGGGTCATGGTTGTCTCGGTGCTACCTGCCTTATTTTGCTTGTTGACGAACATATGTTGATGACCATTGCCTGCAACTTGTGGCAGGTGAGTTACACACAGTACTTGGGTTGATTCACCTAAGCTGCGCAGCATTCGGCCAACGACTGCGGCAGTCGGCCCAGAAATACCTACATCGACCTCATCGAAAATCAGCGTAGGGGTTGCCACTTTTTTAGCGGTAATCACTTGTATACCAAGGCCAATACGTGACAATTCCCCCCCCGACGCCACCTTAGAAATGGGCTGCAAAGGTTGCCCTGGGTTTGTTGTGACCATAAATTCGATATGATCGCTGCCGTTAGGAGACATTAACTCTGGGTTAAAACTGACATCAATAGTGAATTTCCCCTTAGGCATATTCAGTTCGTGGATAGACTGAGTCACTAGTTTGTCGAGTTCTTTGGCATATCTAGCGCGGCTTTGGCTGAGTTTCTGTGCATTGTTAAGGTAAGCGGCTCTACTGGCATCGACCTGTAATTGAATTTCTTCGAGCTTGCTTTCGTCACTGTCTAAGGTGCTCAGCTCTGCTTTTAATGCTAAATGATGTTCGGCCAGTTTATTCGGGCTGACATGGTGCTTACGCGCCAGTTGCATGGCTTTTGATAGCCGTTCTTCTAAATAGGCGAAATGGGTCGGATCGAGTTCAAGCTTACTTAAATAATGCTGTAATTCACCTGCACTTTCTTGTACTTGGATTAAGGCATCATTCAACATAATGTTGATATTGCTTAATGCAGGATCGTAGCTTTGCAGATCTTCGGCGAGGGAAACGACTCGGTTGAGCAGCGATTCTATGTTGTTTTCTTCGCCCTCGGTGAGTAACTCTAAGCTTGCCTGACAGGTATCAATCAACTCAGTGCCGTTGGCCAGACGTTTGTGCTCTTGCTCAATTTCATCAAACTCATCGGCTTTAAGATCAAACTCATCGAGTTCTTCTACTTGATACTGTACTAATTGCTTACGGGCAATACGTTCATGCTGAGAAGCTTCGAGTTGTTTTAGGTCTGCCTCAATTTGCTTGCAGCGTTGAAAACTGGCGGCAACCGTATCGATAAGTAATCTGTGGTTGGCATAACTGTCGAGCAGGGTCAGTTGATGTTCACTCTTTAACATTGCATGGTGGGCATGTTGACCGTGAATACCGATAAGCAACTGACCCAGTAATTTGAGCTGTGTCAACGGCACTGGATTACCATTAATGTAGGCGCGCGAACGGCCATCGCTACCAATAGTGCGGCGTAGGATGCACTCATCATCGAGTTCAAGATCGTTATCTTCTAACCAACGTTTTGCTAGTGGAATATCATCCAAGGAAAAACGGGCGCTAACCTCGGTTTTATTGGCGCCTGGGCGAACACTGCTGGCATCGGCGCGATTGCCAAGACAGAGTCCAAGGGCGTCGATGGCAATCGATTTGCCTGCACCGGTTTCACCGGTAATGCTGGTCATGCCGGGGCGAAAATCTAGCTCAAGAAAACGGACGATAGCGAAGTTATTAATGCTGAGTTGGCAAAGCATAGTGAATTCCTGTCGAAAAACATACCAAACCACTGTATTGATAAACAGTATATACTGATTTTATATACAGTAAAGTGACTTGGGTAAATAATCGACATTATTGACGGTAATATTTTTAATTGACTGATTATGCGTGGGTTCTTACTAAGCTTTCTAAGATAGGCAAACTAAAGAAAGTGACTAAGGTGCCAAATAGAATGCCCTGGGCACTGGTTGATGCCTGAGTATTATAGCGCTGGGCAAGCAAATACACGCTCGCCGCCGTCGGTAATGCACTGAGAATAACCCCCATCACCAGATAGTCGCCGCTGACTCCAAAACATTTCAACATTATAAAGACTAGAGCGGGCTGGACTGCGAGTTTAAAGAGGTTTATTACGCTGAGTTCGACAAAATTTGCCATGCTAAAAAGGGAACTGTCCTTTTGATAGCGCATCGCTTTTGCTAATACCATACCCACGGCAAAGAGAGCGCAGGGACTAGAAGTATTGCCTATTTGCTGGATCATCATTGCCAGCCCCGAGGGCAGCTTAATGCCGGATGCTGAAATCCCAACGCCAATCAAACAGCCAATGACGATGGGATTTTTACCTACGGCCATAAGCATTATGATGGCAGCATGTTGTTGTCTCTGAGTATTCGTGGCCAATTCCAATGAGACTAAGGCTACGGCAAACATCAACACGGATAAGAGGCTCGCAATCGCCGCAGCAACTAAGGCATCTTGTTGCTGTGGAAAGAGGATGATGAGCAGTGGGATCCCAATAAATGCGGTATTACCAAAGGTTGCATTGAGGGCTCTAATCGCGGCTATGGCATGCTTTTTGGGGTGTGCGATAAGAGATATACCTAGGCAGATCAGATAAATAATGACCATTGCAACACTATAGCCAGCAATAAATCCCCATTGCAAAATCTCGTTAATCGGTTGCTGTGCGAGGGCAATCAGTAAGATAGCAGGGAAGGCAATATAGTACACATATTGGTTTAGCACTTGGTCTGTTTCAACGGGAAGGAGGCGCAACTTTTGTACTAGCGTACCCAGTAACATGATCCCGAAGACGGCAAACAGAGGGGTTAAAATAGTCATGTCCCTCACTCATCCTTTTGATTTAATATTATTCGAACTAGCGCAGTAAAACTGTCTGCAAATTAGCATACCATTTATCGGTAAGGCTATTGCGCTATGGTCGTATAATTCTATGTTAAAAACACAGTGACTTAGCGTTAAGGTTGTGATTGAAAAAACAGCGCACAGGGGCATTAGGAACTAAGATGAATGATGATTTAGGTGGTGAATTACAGCTTATTTACCTGTTTGTGCACTTAGTCAATGCGGGGAGTTTTTCTCAGGCAGCGAAAGAGTTAGACATGCCCATCGCTACCGTGAGCCGCAAATTAGCGAAGTTGGAAGAGAAGCTCGATAAGCAACTTTTTATGCGCAGCACCCGTAAATTGCGACTGACGGAGGAAGGTTTAGCATTATTTCAGCGCTACCAGAGTGTTATCGCTCAATTTGATGAACTTAGTGGGGTGGGAAGTGATAAACCCGAAGGCACGTTACGCATCGCGGCCCCGATCTCGATTATTTCCATTATCTTTATCCGTGCACTGAACGAGTTTGGTCGTCTCTATCCCGATATTCGGCTGCATATTTCCCAAAGCAATGAGTTGGTCGATTTGATTGATAAGGGAATTGATGTGGCGATTGTAGGGGGCGCGCAGCCCGATTCTTCGTGGGTATCGAGTACCTTAGGGGCATTGGATTATTGCTTGTTTGCAACACCGGAATATTTGGCCCATGCCCCCAAATTAACACACCCTGACGATTTAGAGGACCATCAGTTGATAAAGGTATGGCCCTTATTTAATTGGCATCTAAAACATCCCAATGGTGAGTCCTTTTACTTTAATGGCCCGACTAAGCTGACCTTAACGGATTTGCACGGTGCGATTGAGGCAACATTAGATCACGGTGGGATTTTGTATGGTCCGGAATTATTTGTTAAACAGCAGATTAAAGCGGGGCGACTACAAGTGTTACTCCCTGAATGGATAGGCGAGCAGCGGCGGATTTCTATTTTGTATCATCAACGCAGCCAACAACCGCTCAAGGTCAGGGTCTTTATTGAGTTTATGCAGTCAAAGGCGGCAGAACTGTTTTCGATGAGCTGATATTAGTGTTGACGGGACTTTATCGCGTTTTTCCCCATGGCATTTTGGGTTTGTTTTACCTCCTGAAGGCTCGCCCTTGTCGCAGGTAAAATGCCTAACTCAAGGTAATAACCGAGCAGACGGCGCAGTTCAAATAGGGATCCCATGCGGCTTTGCTGACCGATAGTGAGTTTCCAAGTATCGGTACGGCCCTCATTGTTTGTGAGGATAAAGCCTTGGTAAACGATTTTTCTCATAGGCTAAATCGGCTAATTTACGCAGGATAAAGAATAGTTGGCGTGCTTCACCTGGTGTTATCTAAGTGTCAAATACCCTAGATAACACAGATTGAAATTACCGCGGTTAAGACTTAGGCAACACTAATGCCGATATTAGATACACCTGCCTCGATAATATCTTTGCGTAAACCTTTCACGAGTTCTGCGGTGATCTTGGGATTTTCTTCAATAATTTCGAGTAAGGTATTTTGTAAGGCTTTTTCTTCTTCCATGACTTCATGGGCGAAGATGAAATCATCCAGTGCGTCGTCGACGAGATCGACGTCGCTGATAGCCTCAATATAGTTAGCGACAGTGCTTGAGGATAACTTACTGATATTCACTATATCTTCTTCAATCTTACCTTGAATGGCGCCTAATAATGTCGATAGGGCAACGACGGCATCCATAGCGGGATAAACGCCATAGGCCTCAAAGTCAGCGGGATCCGGCGTGTTGTCTTCCAATCGCTGCAGATGAACATCGATATTAAACTTGAGTTTATTGTCGTATTGGGATTGCCACAGTAACTCTAACACAGTGCTTAATACCGCCGGATCGCCAAATTCGCAGACCTCTGAAAACAGTTGGTAGTTGGGCAACATGCGTTGACAGAGCGCAATGGCAAAGAGTTGTTTTTGTGGTAGTTCTAGCGCCTTTAGACGCTTAAAGAAGCCCGTTTTCTTGGTCATCTGTTATTTCCGCTGATAGCTGTGATAGCACTTGTTTTGCCGCCGATTCTACCTTAGTTAACTCATCAAGTAACTCTAGTATTTCCGGTTCGAGATCTGCCACTGGGGTTTCACGTTTTAATGCCGATTCAATCTCTTGGCATAAACGCTGTGTCGTCGGCACCCCACAGTAGCAACTCGCGCCATGTAATTTATGTATGGTACTGAGTATAGTGGCTTGATCATTTTGATTCAGTGAGGTTTGAATCGTCTCCACGGTTTGGGGGAGTGAGTCCAAGAGCATCCTTAGCATATCTAGGGCTAAGTCCGACTTATGATTGGCCTGGGTTAAACACAGATCCCAATTTAAGGTGTGCAGATCAAAATGGGTAAACTTGGGCCGCGTGATCCAGCGGTTGATCACTACCTTAAGCGCGGCTTCATCTATAGGTTTAGGTAAATAGCCATCCATGCCACTGCCTAAAATCAGTTCGCGCTCTTCGGCTATCGCGTGGGCTGTCACCGCAATAATCGGTGTGTTGCGGTTCATCGATCCTTGGCGGATTTGCTTAGTGGCGCTAATTCCATCGGTTCCTGGCATTTGGATATCCATAAAAATCAGATCGAAGGTACGGCTCTTCGCCTGTTTTACGGCATCTTCACCGCTGTTAACGGCGACAACCGTGGTCACTAGCTCCTTGAGTAAGGTTTCTATCAGTTTTAAATTGGCAAAATTATCATCCACTGCCAGTACCGTTAAGGATTGACGGGCGGCAGGGGCTGCAATAGCAATGGGAGCGACTATGTCGTATTCCATTGGTGGATAAAGCATATTGCGAGCGAGTTGATGTTCACTGACCGGAAGTGAAAGCACAACATCGGCATTGGGGCGGATAAATTGACTGAGTGCATCTTGCTCTTGGCAATCGTATAGCACAATTAAACAATCGGTTTTTGTTTTGGCTAGATTTAAGGTATTAACCAGTTGGCCTGCATCACTAAAACCGTGGCAACTCAACAGAATATAATCGAAGTTGCCCTCGGTGGTGCTGAGGGTGATGAGTAAGCTTGGAATATGCTGATGGTGGGTGACTTTGGTCTCCCAGAGTTGCAATTGACGGCTGAGGACTGAGTGTGTCAGTACCCTAGGCTCATAAAAGAGTATGGTTTTATGTTTGAGTTTCTCAAGCGGCAGCGAGTCGCCAAGCTGGAATTGACCGAGCCCTAATGGCAGGGTAAACCAGAAATTTGAGCCCTTATCGACGGAGGAGGTAAAACCAATTTGGCCGCCCATTTGATTGACTAAGCGTTTAGTGATGACTAGACCGAGCCCAGTGCCACCGAAACGGCGCGATATTGATGAATCGGCTTGGCCAAAGGCTTGAAATAAAAAGTCCTGCTGACTTTCATCGATACCAATGCCCGTGTCTATGACATCACAGCGTAGCACGACCTGTTCGTCCGATTGACTCTGTAATTCGAGTTTGACCAATACACTACCCGAGTCGGTAAACTTAATCGCATTGCCGACCAAGTTATTGATGATTTGACATACACGCATGGCATCGCCATTGACACTATCGGGCACATTGGGGGCGATATCGACGACCAGTTCTAGGCCCTTTGCTTGGGCGCTACCCGAGATCAAGGTCATAGTGTCGCCTATGGTTTCCCGTAAACCGAAGGGCATGTTTTCTAACACCATTTTACCGGCTTCGAGTTTAGAAAAGTCGAGGATATCGTTAATGATGGCTAGCAGGTTGGTGGCACTGCGCTCAATGGTATTGATATAATCGACTTGGCTCGAATGCAAGGGGGTTTTTACCAGCTGGCGAGCAAAGCCGATCACTCCATTGAGCGGTGTGCGTAACTCGTGGGACATATTGGCTAAGAATTCAGATTTTATCCGGCTCGCTTCTAGGGCGCGTTTCTTGGCTAAATCCAACTCGACGTTTTGGATTTCAATCTGTTCTAAGGTTTCCCGCAGATCGGAAGTGGCCTGATCGATATTTTGCTGCATCTCATCGTGGTATTCCGACAGCGAACCCGCCATGGCATTGATACCGCGTTTGAGTAAATCCAGCTCCCCAATCAGATTGCCATCTAAACGCGCGTCTAATTTCCCCTCACGAATTTTGGCGACCACACGCACCATTTCGGTAATAGGTTGGGTGACGTTTTTCACTAAGCGGAAAGTGAACAGTAGGTTTAATTGCACCCCGATCAGCACAATAATAAAAGCGGCAACGGCGGCCCTGTGCTGCTCGAGTAAGGCCCGCTCCTTATTGATAATGACGGAAATATACCCTAATAACTCGCCATTTTCCGTGTGAGTCTCCATATTGGCGGGGGCTGCGGTGGGCGTTGTGGCAAAAATGGGCGTGCGTAAAATGAGACTATCGCCGACATGTTCTATTTCTGTTTGTTGTAAATTGCCGAGCGCCTCTTTATAGCGCATGATCTCAAAGTCTTTATGGTAATGGGAAGTGACAAACAGTTGGTTGTGAATATCAAAAATGGCGATGGATTTCACTAAGGTGGATTTATTGAGCTGCGCCGCGGCG
This sequence comes from Shewanella sp. CG12_big_fil_rev_8_21_14_0_65_47_15, assembly GCF_002783505.1. Classification (GTDB taxonomy): domain Bacteria; phylum Pseudomonadota; class Gammaproteobacteria; order Enterobacterales; family Shewanellaceae; genus Shewanella. Next base: position 67,459 of record NZ_PFGL01000012.1, on the reverse strand, counting down.
AGTAAACGTTTGGTGGCTTCACGATCGTTGCTGACTAATCCCCCTTCACTGGCGATGGCGAGCGGCTCAATGATGTTACTGCCCTGCTCAATGAGCGTATCTTCGAGTTCATAAAAGCGGTTTATGGTAAAGTAGCTGCCCAGAAGGATACCGACCAAGATTGTTGGCGCGAGTGCCAGTACAAGAACCCAAGAACGTAGGCTGTATTTGGTCATGTTGTTGACTGGGTTCATAGCAGCGGCGGTGTTTCCTGTGACAAAGACTAAGATAATTTTATAAGACTGCCAGAAAGAGGGCGGTCTTTGCCAGTATTTTATTGATTTAGAGGCCGAAATGGCGCAATTTTTTAAAGCAAAACCAAATAGTTCCAAACAGTTGTCGGCTAAGTTATCGCTGAGCGTGGATCAGCTCGATCACTTAGGGGCTGGTATAGCACAACATCAAGGTAAAGTCGTGTTTATCCCCGGCGCGTTGCCCGATGAAACCGTGACGGTACAGCTCACCGAGCAAAAGAAAAATTACGCCCGTGCCAAGTTAATTAAAGTCGATACGCCCAGCCCTGAGCGCGTCGAGCCTGAGTGTCCACACTATCACACCTGCGGCGGCTGCGACTTACAGCATATGTCATTAGCGGGCCAGCGTGAGCATAAAGAAGCCGCGCTGCTGGATATTATGGCGAAGTTTGCCGGTGCCGAAGGCGGCGCGTTATCGCCCGCATTAACGGGGGAAGGTTGGCATTATCGTCGCCGTGCCCGTCTTGCGACTTTATTTGATAAAAATACCAAACACTTAAGCTTAGGTTTCCGCGCGGCCAGTAGCAGCAATGTGGTGCCAATCAGCCAGTGTCAGGTGTTAGCTAAGCCGTTATCTGACTTGATCGTCCCCTTTGCTAAGTTGCTGAATCAGTTGTCGGCTAAAGCCAGTTTAGGTCACCTTGAGTTGATTGCCGCCGATAATGGTCACTTCGCCGTGCTGCGGATCACTAAGGCGTTAAACGATAAAGATCTCGCTAAGCTGTCAGCCTTTGCCGAGCAGCATCAAATCCATATTTGTTTGCAGGACAACGAAGGCCAATTCCAAGGCGTTGGCACCGAGTTAGTGTTACCTGTGTATCAGCTGTTAGATGAAAATGCGCAGTCGGATGCGGTGAGTTTAAGTTTCACTCCCGGTAACTTTGTGCAAGTGAACGGCCAAATCAACAAGGCTATGGTCGCTCAAGCGATGGATTGGCTAGCGCCAGCGCCAGACGAGCGCATTTTAGATTTGTTCTGCGGCATGGGGAATTTCAGTTTGCCCTTAGCGAAAATGGGCGCGGATGTGATTGGCGTCGAAGGGGTTGCCGAGATGGTGACGCAGGCGCGCGTGAATGCTAAAGCCAACAATCTGGATAATTTGACCTTTTACCACGGCGACTTAAGTGCGGATTTATCCCTTGAGCCTTGGATGGGCAAAATTGATAAATTACTGCTCGATCCCGCCCGTGCGGGTGCCTTTGAAAGCTTGCAATGGCTGAAGAAAATGAAGCCGCGCAAAGTCGTGTATGTTTCGTGTAATCCTGCGAGCTTGGCCCGCGATAGCGCGGTTTTATTAGAACGGGGCTACAAGCTACAAAAGCTAGGACTTATCGATATGTTCCCACAAACACACCATATCGAAGCTATGGCACTGTTTGAATTAACCAAGTAATTTGCGTTGGCAAAGTAAGCAAAGCGTTTGAATAACGTAAAAAATGTGATTATTACGTCGGTTGGGTTTGACAAGTGCGCGCCAATGCTGAAGATAGGAGAGCGGAAGTGGTGCCCACTTTCTCCCTGAGCACGGATAAGGAAATAAATTAGATGGTCTCTGTTCGCGAAGCGCACTTTAATGATCCCGATTTTCAGTTAGAAGATTGGGTGGCTCGCTATGTCGGCAATGTCGATGAAGCGCAGATGCTGCTCACCCTGATTGGGCAGATTGATGCTTTGCCTGCTAAGAGTCCCGCTGCGAAGAGAGAACTGCTCGAACGTGCTCGAGAGATGATCGAAATCCTCGCACCGCTGAACATGGACATTGAAACCCTGCAAGCGGCGATTCTGTTTGTGGTATTCGATGCTGGGTTACTGACCGAAGAAGCCATAAAAGAAAAATTTGGTGAGCCGCTGGCGCGTTTAGTGGCGAGTGTCGTGACCATGAATGCGATTGGCGCCTTAAAAATCAATCCCAACAGCCGCTCCACCGAGCCGCAAATCGACAATATCCGCCGCATGTTATTGGCTATGGTTGAAGATGTGCGCGCTGTGGTCATCAAGCTGGCCGAGCGTGTGTGTTTGCTACGGGCGGTGAAAAATGCCGATGAAGAAACTCGTGTGCTACTGGCCCGTGAAATTGCCGATATTTATGCGCCGCTGGCCAACCGTTTAGGGATTGGCCAATTGAAGTGGGAGCTGGAAGATATTTCTTTTCGCTATCTGCATCCAGATACCTACAAAGACATCGCTAAGCAATTAGATGGCAAACGACTGGATCGTGAAGTCTTTATCGACAAGTTTGTCAGCCAGTTGCAACAAAGATTAGATGAAGATCACATTCGCGCTAAGGTCTACGGCCGGCCGAAACATATCTACAGTATTTGGCGCAAGATGAAGGGCAAACACCTCAAATTTGATGAGTTGTTTGACGTGCGCGCCGTGCGTATCGTGACTGAGCGTTTGCAGGACTGCTACGGTGCATTAGGCGTAGTGCATACGCTTTGGCACCATATTCCACGGGAATTTGACGACTATGTTGCTAACCCTAAACCTAACGGTTATCAATCGATTCATACCGTGGTGGTGGGGCCTGAGGGCAAAACCGTTGAAATTCAAATTCGTACCCAAGATATGCATGAAGATGCAGAGCTGGGTGTGGCCGCGCATTGGAAATACAAAGAAGGCAATCATTCCGGTAAGCAAAGCGGTTACGAAGAAAAAATTAACTGGCTGCGTAAAATTCTGCAATGGCAGGAAGACGTGGTCGAAAGTGGTAACTTGGTCGAAGAAGTGCGCAGCCAAGTGTTTGAAGATAGAGTCTATGTGTTCACCCCAAGCGGTGAAGTCGTCGACTTGCCACTGGGCTCAACCGTGCTCGACTTTGCCTATTACATTCACTCCCAAGTAGGGCATAAATGTATTGGTGCTAAGGTCGATGGCCGTATTGTGCCGTTCACCTATCAGGTTGAAACGGGCGAGCGTATCGAGATCATCACCTCGAAACAGCCCAACCCTAAGCGCGACTGGCTTAACCCTAACTTAGGTTATATCCGTACTTCACGGGCGCGTTCTAAAATCCAGCATTGGTTTAAGCAGCAGGACAGAGACAAGAATATTGTCGCTGGCAAAGAAATGCTCGAGTCAGAACTCGCGCGGGTGAGCCTTAAAATTAAAGACGCGGCCATCGCGGTCGAGCGCTTTAATATGGCGAGCATGGATGACTTACTGGCGGCCATTGGCGGCGGTGATGTGCGTCTGCATCAAGTGGTTAACCATATTCAAAGCCGTCTGCGACTCGACGAAGTGTCAGAAGAAGATGCGGTCGAAGAGTTAGTTAAGAAAGGCCAACATAAACCGACCTCCAGTGGCCGTGGTCAGGTTGAAGTCAACGGTGTGGGTAACTTGCTTAACCATATCGCCCGTTGCTGTCAGCCGGTTCCCGGTGATGAGATCTTAGGTTTTATCACGAAAGGCCGTGGCATTTCTGTGCATCGCGCTGATTGTGAACAAGTTAAAGAGTTAATGCGGGTTCACCCAGAGCGCGGTGTCGATGTGGTCTGGGGCGAAAATTACTCCGGCGGTTATCGGATGCGTCTGCGGGTATTGGCCCACGATCGCAGCGGCTTATTGCGTGACTTAACCTCAGTGCTGGCTGCCGAAAAATCCAATGTACTGGCCATGAGTTCGTCATCGGATACTAAAAACCAGACCGCCGCGATTGAGTTGGAACTGGAGCTTTATAATCTCGATGGTTTATCGCGGGTGTTATCTAAACTGACACAGGTCGAAAGCGTGATCGAGGCAAGACGGCTTTAGGTTTCGCAATGTCTTGCGAAGCGATTAGCCTCGAAATTACTAGCAATATAAAAGGCATAGAGAATCCATCTAGAGGCTAGAAAGAAAGTCATCAAGGATTAGGGCGGCAGGATGAATTTCACCTGCCGCCTTTTTTATTTGGTTTTTTTATGAAAATTGAGCGGGATGAGCAGTTAATTTAGTCTTTGTATGCTTAGCTGTTGCTCAAGCCTTTCATAATGGCTTGCCATGGCATTCACTCACCGACACGGTGAATAGAAACCTAGGGTTTCTGAGCTTATGAACGAGAGCCATGGTCGTTCTCATGCCCCCCTGCATTGCACGACATTCAGGCGTCCTGCCTATCAGATGGCGAACTGGCAGTTAAACAGGGATGTTGTTCAAGTCCGTCTGGATGCAGGGCCGCCCCGTCTGATGTGAAAGGATCCACAAATGCCGCGACGGCATGGATGCCAAAAAGCGGCCATGGGGCGGACGGTCGTCTCACAAATCACCATGGCGCACCTTTTTGGTGTTGACATAACCTGTTGATTTAAATTTCTTAAACGGCAAGGTTTTGGACAAGGGCGCGTTAGAACGTCGGCTGTGTCAGGTGAATTTCGGATAAAAATTTCTATGGGGTAACGTTGGAGTTAAGGTCGCGGCTACGCGCGGCCTATCCTTATTTGTAATGTTTATTTTCTGTATGCTAATGGGCTAGAACAAGAGCGTAAGTCTCCACTACTGTACCTAGCCTTAATTTGGCTAGACATTCCACTTGGGATTACAACCGTTGGCAATATCCACTTGCCCGTAATTAGGAGTAGTGCTGCAACATATTCGACTCTTTCTTTAAGGTTGTCATCATCGATACACGCCTTGATGATTTCCTTAGCAATCTCCTCCGACATAACCTGTTTCTGACCTGTAAGAACATAGTAAGCTTTTCGGAACTCCTTTCTTCTCCAATTTTTAGGATTAGAATATAGTCTTTCTATTGTTTTCTTTGCTCTTTCTTCACCGAACTTCATCAGACCATCCTTATTACCCATAGCGGCTAATACTGCTTTCTAAGAAGCCGCTCGGGGAGCATCATCTCAATTCCACTCGCTAGCCTTGACTCACAACTCCAAAGCTTTCGAGTTGCAAAAATTTTGAATTGAAGACATCGGTAGGAATCTTACGCTTGAGTAAACCAAAGAAGTTTTCATCATGTGTGGAAATAATGATTTGCTTATTAAATCTTTCCGAGACGTTTCGCAACAAATCAATAGTAGCCAGAACATTAATGGAGTCCATTGACTGAATAGGGTCATCAATCATTATCACGTCCAGAGGTGTTCCAGATTTGTCCGTCGCGTGTAAAGCGTTAGCAAGAAAAACGCTCAGGCTAAGAATATTGAGCTGTGCAGCACTGAAATATAGCATTGGAGAAATTATGTCACCTCTCTCATCTTGCAATACAATATTCAATCCCGGCTTGTCATAAGATTCAAAGTCAACTACGAACTGAACAGTTTTGAATGAAGGATGCGGATCAATTTTGCTGTAAATGGCATTAATCAAGTCGGTAAAAAAGAACTCTTTAACCCTCTCCTTCAGCTTCGATATAACGCTCTCTCTTTCAGCTGTGAGCTTGCTTTCTACTAATCGATGCAGAGAAAGATCATGCTCGACCACTTTTAGCTGGTCTCGCAACTTCAATCCATCAAAGTAAGGTTTGAACGCCTTAAGCTGCTCCGTCAGCAAATCAAATGATTGAATTTTAGCGGCCAGTGCGTCATCGCGACGAAGTAGCTCTGGTGTCAGTTCATTGATCTCCCGTTCGATTAGATCAGAATCTTTTCCGAGAGGCTTTCCGACTAGTCGATCAACAGTTTGAACAAATGTAGTGATAGCAGACTGAGTATCATTCAGGTGCCTGACTGCTTCGTTTTTATTAGACGCTAAAACCGCAAAATCAATCCAATTACCTTCTGAACTCATTATGCCTTGAAGGTCGTCACACTCGCCTAATAGTTGACCAAGTTGTTCACCCAGCTCATTAATTCTTGTCGTTAGCTCAGCTTTTTTTCTATCGCAGCTTGAGGCAAGAGTCCTGATTTCAGCAACAGCTTCTTTGGAGATAAAGGCTTTAACTTTTTCGTACATGGTTTTGTACGTTATCTCGTGTATCAGGTTTACTAATCCCAAGATCTGATTTTCGAGATTTTGAATTTGGGAGCGGAGCGAAGTAACCGAATGTTCGACTGAGGCCAGTTGCTGCGCCAAAAAAGGTCGTCGCTCCGATGCAACAGCTAACTCCGCATCGACGCGTTTTCTCAATTCTTTCGAGTCAACATCCCAAACCCTCGCTTTCAATGACTTAAGCGTACGCTCAGCTGTGTCGACACTTGCTGCAAGACGTGTTCTTTGATTCTCTAGCTCAGTGACCCGTGAACCAAAATCATTGAGCTTCTGTCGTAACGACGATAAGTGTTCTGAATGTTTCTTCTGGGCTGCAGCAACATGAGAATCAATTTCTGCTGAAAGCGACTGGATGCGAAGCGCGATTCTCTCTAACTCCTGTGCATTCTGCTTTGCAACTAACGTTAGCAGGTCATTATTCTTGACCGCTGCAATTAAGTCATCAGATGTTGGGTGGGGTAGTCGGCACAGTGGACAGTTAGAGCTGGGCCATTTTGAGAGGTAAGAGATACCGAGTGAAACAAGGCTCTCCACAACTTCCATTTGCTGAGTAAGAGCTACTTGAGTCGTTTTAATCGACTGGTCGTGCAAGCGCAATGCAGCTAATTCTTCATGAGCAACCTGAATTTTGCCGATGAAGTCATCTGGCAGGCCTAGGTAGCTGGTATCACCGTACAGCAGGGTATCAGCAGTGATTGGCAAGGTGGGGATGTTGTTAAGTTGCAAAGCAATGGCGTCCCGCTCCGCAACAGTGAGCTGGAGGGAAGTGATCTTGGCACTTAAGTCCACTTTCAGCCCAATCAGGCCGGCTTCGTTGACAGCAATTTCGGAGTAAATGGCTGGACTAGTTGCGATCAATGACTGAAGCTCCAACGCCCTTTGATCGAGATCTACAATTGATTTCTTGGTGTCAGCTACCGATGTTTCGGCCGTTTTAAGCTCCGCGGTTAATCGGTTTTTTTCTGCGGTTAAAGCAGGCAATTGACCAACGGATTGTACTCTAACCTTTTCATCAGCAATAAATGAAGGAACCTGGGCAATAACCTCCTCCAGAACTTTCAACTCATCACTAATTGACTGCCATTCAGAAAGGCCGCGACTATGTGCTGCAGTGAGCTGTTGATATTTGACTGAATCCTGCAAGCCTTTCGATACACTGTTGACATACGAATTCTGCTGCGGCAACAGCTCTAGGTTACGCTTAAAGCTAGGGAGCCCTGATAATTGTAGCAATAACGCAGCATGTCGTTGCTGAATCGCAGCCCGCTCAGCATTAAGCGTTAGCGTCCGAGTGACGATCGATAACAGTATTTGGTGTTCAGCATGCGTATCAAAGTTCTCATCAACGAAGACAATTCCTTCACCTTGAGAGTTAAGGGCGGCTGCAAGGGTATTAAAGTCTTCGAATATTCGGGAGTCGACTGGATTATTTAGCTGAGACTCGATTCTTGAACGCTCAGCCACCAGCGTAAGGATTTTCGATTCGTTCTCATTGATTAGCAAGGTCATTTCTTGGCGTAGTGTTTCTGCACTTCCACCAAAAAAAACCATGAAAAGATCATATCTTTCTTGAGGTTTTGCCTCGCGAAGGAAACGGTCGATTGCGTCTTGGGATAGTATAACTCTCTTGTAGACTTCTACATCTTCACTTTTCTTAGTTGCCTTAAAAGTGAGATCGCTTGAGTTCGACCTTGGCTTTTTCAGCTTTCGTTCGAATTTTTTCGTGGTTGTGATTACAGATACGTGCGTAGGCACGTCATCCAACACCTCTGTATTTCGAAGTATCTTTTGAGGAACCTGAAGTTGCTTTGTTCCTTTTGCCGCCAGCTCATTATTTTTCTTATTGTGACTGTTGGTATACCTCTCAAGATTATCAGTAAAAGCCCATTCTACGGCATCGTAAAAAGAGCTCTTGCCGAATCCATTAGGGGCATAAATAGCAACAAAATTCGACGGTTCACCACTCTCATTTGTAAAATCAAAAGTCCCGTCTTTTTTGTTCTTGTAAGCGCGAAAGCCCTCGATCTCAACTTTTTTTATTTTCATTTTCTGACAAAAACTCGATTAGTTTGTTGATCATTTCACTGCGCGCTTCTTTCGCATCAACACTGGAACCTGAGGGTACACCTTTTACAATTGCCGTAATGGGTGTTTCTATGTCATCTTTGGAATTATCCGAAACTGGTGCTAGCTCGAGATCCGTGCCCAATAACGCTACGTTTACCAATTTTTCAACATCCGGAGAGTCAGGTAGCTCACCGAGCCCATCCAAAATGATCTTCCTAGCCGCGTAGCGGTCATTTTGAACTACATATTTATCCCGAAGCTTAAGGCTGTCGGGGCACATCAAAATCAAATATACATTCCATTTTGAATGCCCTCCTTCTGGCTTAAACCTAACTGATACTATGCTTTGAATTGCCTGCCAGTTCATCATGACGTCCGTGGAGGATTCAAACCAACAAACAATACAGGTTAAGAAGGATTGGCTAGAGGCAAACAACTCAAACCTGACCCCATCGACTTCGGAGGTCAGGAAGCTAAAGTCGTGCGCCCTACTTAATAACTTCATTATAATAATCCCTGAATATTTTCAGCTGCTCGCTCGCACGGGCATGCCCATACTCGCGATGCTTTTTTAGCACATACTTATTGCGCAACCCTTTCATATGCGCGACCGTATAAGTCCTATATACCTCGCCGTGAACATCGTCAATTCTTCCACCGGTTCCTGTAATAGGAGCTGAGGCAATATCGTCAATAACCTCTTCCAAGTCTTCCTCGTCCGGAAGACAGGGAGCCTCCTCTTGAGGAGAGCTAATAATCATTATGCCATGTTCATCCAACGTGGACTTTGCTGCTTTCAAAATCTCCGAAAGATGTCTAATCCAGTGAGCATTACTGCCAGAGTAGACAAACCTTCGCCGCTTATCCAAATCCTTAATGTAGTCCTCATCAATATTTTTTTGCTCATCAATCAAGGCACAAACGATTATAAACTCAAAATATGCAACCCACAGATCTTTATCCAATACAGCAGCTTGTGTTTCATGACCCACTAACAACTTTTTGTTGTAGCGCGTCATTAGTTCATGCGGAGGTGGCAATCCCAGATCTATAAGCATATCTGCAAACTCATGCAGCTTTTTGTGAAGTTTTACTACATTGGCTGGATTTGCGGCATTGAAATTAAAGATATCATCCTTAAGCTGTGAAAAGCACGCCATGAAGCTAGGAGCCATTAAGGCAAGATCATGCTGAGCAATAATTTCTTCGAAGATAGCCATGGAGAAGCAACGTATGCGGCCCCATCGCAGTGGCTCTTCTTCATCATCCATTCGAAACTCAACACCCATCAGGTAAGGGTAACCGTCGTACACGTGATACAGACCGCCACCAGACATGCCAACAATCGCATCTTGCGCTGGACTGTTATTGAGATTACAAACCACGACATCACTAAGTGTACTATTTAGATGGCCCGTATAAATTTTGTAGGGTATATCGGTATTAGCGTTAGTGTCAGGAAATCCCGCAAATGAAAGCGCTGCCCCTGATGACACATTCCCTAACCAATTGCGTTGCTTTACATCCTTTTGGAATTCGACTTTTATTACTGCGCAATCTAGTGTTGGGTGCAGATATGGCTCATCAATTATCTGAAGCTGCACTCCACTTCGGGTAACTTGGTTGGTCGCGCTCAATACATGCTTGGCTGTGAAGACATAGGTGTAGTCCTGCGAAAGCGCACCAACAAGAACTCCGCTTCCGTCGTTTATTTTTACAGCATAAGAAATTATCAGCTCATCAGGCGTCATTTTCAAACTCTATCTGAGTAACCACACTCAAGCGTTCAGCATACTGATGCTGCTCACTCGGAAGCAACATTGAAGCGGCGACCTTAGGGTAGTTGAAACAAATTTTCCCATCCCCAGCTGCCAGAATCCTTGCAATGGTTCTTTTATTGGGCAGTCCATGCCTTGCCCCATTTGTGGAGATAACGTAATGCATAGCAGAAATCATGCTCAAAAAATCAGAACTGGTATTGTATTGACTTCCGTGATGTGAAACTTTCACTAAACTCAGATTCAACTTGTTCTGCTCGTTATAACCTAGTTGCTTTAAGCTTTCGACAGTGCAAGTATCATAGGCATCCCCCAAGAATAACATTTTCTGGTCGTCTGCCTGTAGCATGAAAGCGATTGAGCTTCCATTAGCTATCGAGGTATCGCTTTCGAAACTGTCGTCCGCCCAGAACTGCTCAAAACTTATAGAGTAGTCGGTCACATCCGCGGATGTGTTAGGTGACGTTTTTTCTACTGGCCAAATACACAGGAGCTTCCGAAGCTGAGTTTCGTTTGGTGATAATATATTAAACGTAAAAGGGCCTTTAACGATTTCCTGCCCAGCCATAACTATATGGCCACGTTCTACTCCTCGCTCATCTAAGATCTCTTCAAATTTCTTCCCTTGCCGAACACTCGTGTCAGGAGATGAATCTGGCAAATAAATGTCATTCGCTGGAATTTCAGGGAAACTGAAGTGATCCGTAATTAATCTTGACGAATTAAACCAAACACTTTTTACAAGCTGGCTGTAATCTGGAGATTTTAAAGCCTTGAGAAGCCCACCGATGTGATCATCATCAATATGAGTCAAAATAACCAAGTCAAGATGCTGGTCCAGTGCTTTGAGCTCGTCGAGCAACTTGCACAATTCGCCTTTCATACGGTCCTGCTGGCCATATTTGAAAGTTCTGGCGTTGCCACCATCGATAAGGAGGTTGAACGTACTGTGAGGCCCTTCGTGGGTTACCAGAATGCAGTCCCCATGATTCGCCTGCAAAGCGCGTACGCGGATGCCCATTAAACCTCCTTTTCGAAATGGTGATCTGATCCAGTAATAGTGGACACTTTGTATCATTACTAAAAGTAGGTCAACTAATACAGCTCAATCTGCCTGTAAAACAACGCTGTAACACGGAATGGGGCAATTGCTTTTTAGCTAAAAGAACAATGAAAGGGTTCGTTAGGGTTGGCACTGTTGCACCAGTGACCTTCTAAAACATGGATGTTTTAGTAGAGCCCTCAGGGACGCTTCTTGTTAAATGCAAGGGCGGCGTGTCACTGGGGAAGCAATGACAATTAATACGCAATGCGTGTAGCTCAACTGTCTTGCTTTGGGGCAAAAACATTTTATCGAATGCTACGTATCGATGAGATCGCTGCCATTTAATGTGATTCTTAATTACTTGGTATAAGACTGTATTACTCTCACACAGCAGCAAACAGTAGCGAATGGCAAAATGTCGTATCTGGCTTTTGTTAGAATAAAAAAACGGGATTGGCACATTAAGACCCATCCCGCTTTTATAACTCTACACTTTGCCGTTATAAGGGGCTAAACCTCTAAGAAGATAAATTCCCTAAGACTAAGCTAAGTCTATATTTGGCAGTTTAGTGCTTATTGACCCAGTTTTGGTGTGCGTGGCGGAATGATGCGCCTGTCACCTGTGGACTCAAATGCACCTGCAAATTTCAGCAGGTTATTGTCGTCATAGGCACGGCCCGCGAAGGTCAAACCGACTGGCATGCCAATATCGGCCATTACGCCCATAGGCACAGTCACAGTCGGTACCCCTAAGTGGCGAATTGCTAGGTTACCGTTAGCTACCCAAACTCCGTTGCTCCAAGCAATATCGGCTGAGGCCGGATTCACATGGGCATCGGCGGGGCCAACATCGGCCACGGTTGGGAACAGCACGGCATCGAGCTTAAGATTGTCCATCCAGTCTTCGAGATCTAGCTTACGGGTCTTCTCTAAGCCACGCAGACCATCGGGAATACTGTCGATCTGGTCATAGGATTTAAGGCCACGCTTAGCCATGTTGACATACTCTTCCATGCCTGCCGCTAAGTCACCTTCACGGTTTGGCAAGGTGCCGAGGTCATGGGGGAATATCAAATGTCCCACCACATCTTCAAGCTTGTTGAGTTTAGGGTCATTGTTCGCACGCAGGAACTCATCGAACGCCCAACCCGAGAGTTCCCATAATTCATCATGGAGGAACTGGGGCGTGACTATGCCGCGGTTAAACACGGTCGGCGCGCCGGGGCGGTCGCCTTCACAGTTAGACACCAGCGGAAAATCGACTTCAATCACTTCCGCGCCAGCGGCTTCTAGGGCTTTACGCGCCGCTTCCCACAAATCGATAACCGATTGGCGAGTATGGATGCGTTGTCCCGTTGGTCCACCGATACCTGGGTTTTCGCTGGTTCCCGCGAGTTCATCTTTGTTGATGTACATGCGCGGAACGCCAAAACGCTTACCCTTAAGGGTGTCGGCGCTAGCGGCGAGCGCCAGATAGGATTCTGGGCGAACGCTAGAAGCTTTAGGGATTTGAACCCAAGGTTGCAGGCGCCAGAGGTCGCCACGGGTGATAGGGTCATCGGCCACAATCACATCGAGCACTTCGAGCATATCCGCCATAGTGCGGGTATAAGGCACGACCACGTCCATGGTTGGGGTTAATGGCCAGTTACCACGCACGGAAATCACGCCGCGAGACGGCGTATAGGCACACAAACCGTTGTTAGACGCAGGGCCACGGCCACTCGACCAAGTCTCTTCGGCAAGACCGAACGCCGAGTAGCTTGCCGCCGTTCCTGTGCCCGCTCCGTTGGATGAGCCCGAGGCAAAGGGCGCCGTCAGATAGTTCGCATTGTAGGGACTTTCGGCGCGGCCATAGTGACCACGCTGCATGCCGCCATTCGCCATGGGTGGCATATTGGTTTTGCCTAGGCAAATGGCACCCGCGGCGCGTAGGCGCTCGACGGCAAAAGCATCGTACTGGGCCACTAAATCTTTAAATGCAGGGCTGCCAGACGCCGCCGTCAGTCCCTTCACTAAATAGCTGTCCTTAGCGGTGTAAGGAATACCATCGAGCGGGCTTAAGGTTTCGCCACAGGCACGGCGCGCATCGGAAGCCTCGGCCTCTTTCAGCGCATCGGGATTGTGCACCACTAACGCATTCAACTTAGTCTCAGTGGCAGGACCATCGTAAGCAGCTACTCGAGCCAAATAGGATTTCACCAACTCAACCGCAGTCGTGCGGCCGGATTCGAGTGCTGCACGCAGCTCGGCAATGGAAACTTCAGTGACTTCAAACATCTTACGCCCTCCCGCAGAAAGCCAATTGTGCTGCAATAACAGTGACATCAAGCGTCATACTGTTCTCCTTGGTGTACTTACTTTCCAGAAGGGATCTGCTGGGTAATACAGTGGATATTGCCGCCACCTAATAAAATCTCCCGTGCGGGCACACCCACAATCTTGTGCTCAGGGAAAATTTCCTGCAGTTTTTGAGCGGCGATATCGTCGGTTGCAGGGTCAAGCAGTGGGAATACGATACGATCGTTGGTGATTAAAAAGTTCACATAAGAGCCCGCTAAGCGCTCGCCCGCAGTGCGTGGCACGCCAGTGCCTTCTGTCACGCCCAGTGATTCTTCTTCGGTGCAATATAGCGGCCCTGGTTGTGGCAACAGGTGAATTTTTAACTTACGGCCTTGGGCATCCACAGTGTTTTGCAACACGTCCAATGCGGCTTTTGAACGTGGATACTGGGGATCAGATTCATCGTCGGTCCAATGAAGGATCACTTCACCAGGACGGGCGAAACAGCACATATTGTCGATATGGCCGTCGGTTTCATCCATATACACGCCATCTTGTAACCAGATAAACTGCTTAACATTCAAATAGTCACGCAGTAAGGCTTCAATCTGTTCTTTTGTCAGTTCCGGGTTACGGTTGGCGTTGAGCAAACATTCGGCACTCGTCATACAGGTGCCTTCACCGTCAACATGGATAGACCCCCCTTCGAGGATCAGCGGCGCACTATAACGGGCAAACCCATGTTGCTTGAGCATTTGTGCGGCAACCTGTTCGTCCTTATCCCATGGGAAGTACAAGCCACCGTTATGGCCGCCCCAAGCATTGAAGCCCCAGTCAACGCCACGGCACTCGCCCTTGTCATTCACAACGACGGTTGGCCCAGTGTCGCGAGCCCAGCAGTCGTCGCTATCGATTTCAACCAGAGTCACGTGGGAAGGCATCACTTTTTGAGCTTCCGCTAAAAAGGCTTCTGGGACACCCATATAAACCGGCGTTGCCGCACCAATGGCATCGGCCACCTTAGCAAAGGTCGCTTGAGCATAAGCGCCTGCAGAGCGCCAGTTATCGGGACGATAGGGCCAAATCATCCATACGGCTTGCTGCGCCGCCCATTCGGCGGGCATATAAAAACCATCTTGGGATGGCTTAGTCGTTAACGGCGTGGCATCCACTGTCACGTTTGTCATGAGTTTTGTCTCCAGTAATGCTGAAATCTATAGGGGTGTTCGCCCTAACATAGGGCGATAGAATAGAAAACACCTAGCATAATCAAATAAATAAATCGAATGACTGCATTCATCTCGCAGCTTTCACTCATGTATGGTTAGGCCGCAATTACCGCATATCCACAAGGTGAGTTTTAGCGTCGTTGAAATATTGCTGCGTATCTTATCATTTAAGGCGGCCTGTGCTGAATAGTGATATGCAACGCATAGATGAGAATTTGTAGGTAAAGGTACGCTGTCCCTTTGCGCCATGGTGAGCATCGCATAGCACTTTTATGTTAGCTAGCTTATCATCGCTTTATTGTGGTCTTCGCTAAAAAGCACTGCTGGGGCGTATTCTTTTGCCCTTCCTCGGCATTTGCTCGTTTCAGTATTTATTTTTAAAGGATATCAGCATGACTTCCCGCACGGCGCTTTCAACAACTGAACTTTCTACAACGGAACCTTCTACAACGGAACCTTCTACAACGGAACTGTCTATAACAGATGTAGAACCGCTACTTAAGATTATGGAAAAACTGCGCGATCCACAGACAGGATGCCCATGGGATAAAGCGCAAACCTTTCAAACCATAGTGCCTTTTACCTTAGAGGAAGCCTATGAGGTCGCCGATACCATAGAGCGTTTAGCCTGGGATGAGTTACCCGATGAACTTGGGGATTTGTTATTTCAAATCGTATTCTATTGTCAGCTCGGTAAAGAGCAGGGCAAGTTTGATTTTACGAGCGTGATTGGGAAAATCAGCGACAAGCTCACCCGTCGTCATCCCCATGTGTTTGGCGAACAAAATCCGCAAATAGGTGATAGCGCCCACGCGATGAAGGCCAATTGGGAGGCGATTAAAGCGACTGAGCGTGAACAAAAGGCGCAGCAAGTGGCGGGTGAAACCCAAGCTGATGTACAGGTTTCTGTATTGGATAATATTCCTCGCTCGCAACCTGCGCTGTCACGTTCAATTAAAATTCAGCAAAGGGTGGCACGAGTCGGGTTTGATTGGGCCGAACTTGAGCCAGTGGTCGCTAAAATCCATGAAGAAATCGATGAAGTCTTGCATGAAGTGAATCAAGGTGAGCAAGACCAAGCTAAAGTGCAGTCCGAAATGGGCGACTTGCTGTTTGCCGTGGTGAATCTAGCCCGTCATCTTAAGGTCGACCCAGAGCAAGCATTGCGCCAAGCGAACCTTAAATTTGAGCGCCGTTTCCGCGGTGTAGAACAGCTCGCCGCCGAAAATGGTAAGGGCTTAGAAGCACATACCTTAGCCGAGCTAGATGCTTACTGGGATAGCGTAAAAGCGACGGAGACGAGATAAACGGCAAATTATCCCGATTGGTGTTTGTCGAATCGCACCACCTTTGGTATACTACTGCCCCGTCCTAGTGCTTTCTTACAAGCACGTATTTTCAAACTCATTTTCTCAGGTTCAGCATGACTACAAGGTATATCTTCGTTACTGGTGGCGTGGTTTCATCACTAGGTAAAGGCATTGCAGCTGCATCATTAGCGGCAATTTTAGAGGCCCGCGGTCTCAATGTAACCATCATGAAACTGGACCCTTACATTAACGTTGATCCGGGTACCATGAGCCCAACCCAACATGGCGAAGTATTTGTGACTGAGGACGGTGCAGAAACAGATCTCGACTTGGGTCACTACGAGCGTTTTATCCGTACTAAGATGAACCGCCGTAACAACTTCACTACCGGTCGTATTTACGAAGAAGTATTACGTAAAGAACGTCGTGGCGATTATTTGGGCGCAACCATTCAGGTTATCCCACATATCACTAATGCGATTAAAGAAAAAGTATTAGCCGGTGGCGAAGGCCATGATGTGGCTATCGTGGAAATCGGCGGTACTGTGGGTGATATCGAATCCTTGCCGTTCCTCGAGTCTATTCGTCAGCTCGGCGTTGAGCTGGGTCGCGACCGTACTCTGTTTATGCATTTAACCTTAGTGCCTTTCTTAGGTGCTGCAGGCGAAGTGAAAACTAAGCCAACTCAACACTCAGTGAAAGAACTGCGTTCTATCGGTATTGCCCCCGATGTGCTGGTTTGCCGTGGTGATCGTGCGATTCCTGCGAATGAAAAAGCCAAAATTTCGCTGTTCTGTAACGTCGAAGAGCGTGCGGTTATTTCATTAAAAGATGTTGATAGTATTTATAAAATCCCAGCTTTGTTACGTTCGCAAGGTTTGGATGACTTAGTGGTTAAGCGTTTCGGTTTAGAATGCCGTGAAGCGGACTTATCTGAGTGGGAAAATGTGATTTACCAAGAAGCGAATCCAAACGGCGAAGTCGTTATTGGTATGGTGGGTAAATACATTGAACTGCCAGATGCCTATAAGTCAGTCAACGAAGCATTAAAACACGCTGGCCTTAAAAACCGTGTATCTGTGACCATCAAGTACATTGATTCACAAACCGTGGAAGCCAAAGGCGAAGAAGTCCTACAGGGCTTAGACGGTATCTTAGTACCAGGCGGTTTTGGCGAGCGTGGTGTCGAAGGTAAGATACTGGCGGCAAAATTTGCCCGTGAAAACAAACTACCGTATTTCGGTATTTGTTTAGGTATGCAAGTTGCCCTGATTGAATTTGCGCGTAATGTCGCTGGTATGGCTGACGCTCATTCAACTGAATTCAATAAAGAAACGCCGTTCCCAGTGGTGGGCTTGATCACCGAATGGGTTGACGAAGAAGGTAACCTAGAGCAGCGCCATGAGGCATCTGACTTAGGTGGCACTATGCGTTTAGGCGCCCAGTTATGTCATCTACTCGATGGTTCAAAAGCGGCACAGGCCTATAAAGGCAACACTTGTATTGAACGCCATCGTCACCGTTACGAAGTGAACAACAAGTACAGAGAACGCTTAGAGCAAGCGGGCATGGTGTTCAGTGGTTTGTCCTCCGATCGTAAGCTGGTGGAAATGATCGAATTAAAAGATCATCCATGGTTTGTTGCGGGTCAATTCCACCCTGAGTTCACCTCAACGCCGCGTGATGGTCATCCTTTGTTCGAAGGCTTTATTGCTGCGGCAAGTGCGCATCAAAAACGTGATCTGAAGTAAGAATATTTGAGGCCGGACCCGCGACAGTGGGGCCGGCCTTTTGCTACACTCAAGCCGCTTAAACCTGAGTGAGAACTCGTACCCATGTGCATAAACGACATGCGTATAGACGGAAATAGTAAACGGAATTTAAAGATTTTAGTCGTGCTTTACATCTGTTTATTCCCATAGGTATTGGTTTTTTCTTTTATTTTTAAACTTAAATCGAGGGTAATATGGCTAAGATTATTAACGTGATTGGCCGCGAGATTATGGATTCTCGTGGTAACCCAACAGTTGAAGCCGAAGTGCATTTAGAAGGCGGTTTTGTAGGGATGGCTGCGGCGCCTTCTGGTGCATCAACCGGTAGCCGCGAAGCGTTAGAATTACGTGATGGCGACAAGAGCCGCTATTTAGGCAAAGGTGTATTAACGGCTGTTGCCAACGTAAACGGCGTTATCCGCGCTGAATTATTAGGTAAAGACGCCACAGCACAGGCCGAACTTGACCAAATCATGATCGACTTAGATGGCACAGAAAACAAAGACAAGTTAGGCGCAAACGCGATTCTGGCTGTGTCTTTAGCCGCTGCTAAAGCTGCCGCTGCATCTAAAGGTATTCCTTTATACGCGCACATCGCCGAATTAAATGGCACTCCAGGCCAATATGCTATGCCAGTGCCTATGATGAACATCTTGAACGGTGGCGAGCACGCGGATAACAACGTGGATATCCAAGAGTTTATGGTACAACCCGTTGGCGCGAAAAGCTTCCGTGAAGCGCTGCGCATGGGTGCCGAAATTTTCCACACGCTGAAAAAAGTGCTACACAACAAAGGTTTAAGTACTTCTGTTGGTGATGAAGGTGGTTTTGCCCCTAACTTAGCGTCAAACGCCGATGCCCTAGCGGTAATTAAAGAAGCCGTTGAACTGGCGGGCTACAAGTTAGGTACTGATGTGACTCTGGCATTAGACTGCGCCGCTTCTGAGTTCTACAAAGATGGCAAATACGATTTAGCGGGCGAAGGTAAAGTGTTTGACTCAAACGGCTTCTCTGATTTCCTAAAATCATTGGCGGAGCAATATCCAATCGTGTCTATCGAAGACGGTTTAGACGAGTCAGATTGGGATGGTTGGGCGTACCAAACTAAGATTATGGGTGACAAGATCCAATTAGTGGGCGACGATTTATTCGTAACCAACACTAAAATCTTAACCCGTGGTATCGAAAACGGCATCGCTAACTCAATCCTGATTAAGTTCAATCAAATCGGTTCATTGACTGAGACTTTAGCTGCCATTCGCATGGCGAAAGAAGCTGGCTACACTGCGGTGATTTCACACCGTAGCGGTGAAACCGAAGATTCAACCATTGCTGACTTAGCCGTAGGCACGGCTGCTGGCCAAATCAAAACTGGTTCACTGTGTCGTTCTGACCGTGTCGCTAAATACAACCAATTGCTGCGCATCGAAGAGCAATTAGGCGAAAAAGCCCCATACCGTGGTTTGAAAGAGATCAAAGGTCAGGCGTAATTTAACGTCCGATGTAAAAAGGCCACCACTTGGTGGCCTTTTTTGTTGTACTATCTGCAATATATTTTTTAATCCAAGATACTGACGCTAATTCCTCCATGAAATTTTTTGTCATTGCACTCATAGTGCTACTCGGTTTGCTGCAATACCGGCTGTGGTCGGGAGATAACAGCCTGCCCGAATACTTTGTCCTGCAAAAACAGATTGCGGCGCAGCAAGAAGGCAACGCCAAACTCAACGAGCGTAATCAAGTGCTTAAGGAAGAAATCATCGACCTTAAAAGTGGTACCGAAGCCATAGAAGAACGTGCCCGTAACGAGCTTGGCATGGTCAAAGAAGGTGAAACCTTCTATCGCGTCGTGGGTGGTGAACGCTCAGTATCGAGTCCTTCACAGTGATGGAGCAAATGCGTATGGATATCGCATTAGAAGCGGATAAGCATTCAGAAAACCAAACACAAATGGCCGACATCACAGCTCATCAGCTTCACTCGGTTGTGGCGATAGTGCCAGCGGCGGGGATCGGCTCCCGTATGGGGGCAGGTAAGCCAAAACAATATTTAGAGTTATTAGGCCAAAGCATATTGGCCCATACCTTAGATAGGTTATTGTCCCATCAGCAGATCACCCAAGTTATTGTCGCCCTGCATCCAGAAGACACTTTTTTTGAGGTCTTACCCCAGGCTCAGCACCCTAAGTTAGTCACAGTGTTAGGCGGTGGTGAACGCGCCGATTCGGTGTTGGCAGCGTTGCAAATTGCACCTGAGCACAGCTGGGCCTTAGTACATGATGCGGCAAGGCCATGTTTAACCGAAGGGGATATCGATAAGTTGCTGGCATCGAGAATACGCTTTCCCCAAGGGGCGATTTTGGCTATGCCAGTACGCGATACTATGAAACGCGCCGATGCAAAGGGGGAGATTTGCGCAACCGTCTGCCGTGATCATTTATGGCACGCATTGACACCGCAATTATTTCCCACGTCCCTGCTTAAATCGTACCTGCAAGGTGCCATTGCCGCGGGCGCCGTGGTAACGGATGAAGCCTCGGCTATGGAATGGGCGGGGATATCACCAGGGCTGATTTCTGGGAGAGCCGATAATATTAAAGTGACTCATCCCGATGATTTGGGCTTAGCAGAGCTTTTTTTGATGCGAGCTATTAAGTAGTTTATATAAAATTAAAAATAATCAATTTGTTAGGGTGGATAAATGAAAATCCGTATCGGCCATGGTTTTGATGTTCACAAATTTGGCGAAGCGCGACCATTAATTTTATGTGGTGTTGAAGTGCCCTATGAAACTGGACTCGTTGCCCACTCCGATGGTGATGTGGTTTTGCATGCGATTTCCGATGCCATACTTGGCGCACTGGCGCTAGGGGATATAGGCAAACATTTTCCCGATACGGATGCCGCTTATAAAGGTGCCGATAGTCGTGTATTGCTGCGTCATTGTTATGGGTTAGCAAGCGCAAAAGGGTATGAGCTAGGCAATTTAGATGTCACTATTATTGCTCAAGCACCTAAAATGGCGCCGCATATTGACGCCATGCGCCGGGTACTTGCCGCCGACTTAAGTGCTCCATTAGATGATATTAATGTCAAAGCCACCACGACAGAAAAGCTAGGATTTACCGGGCGTAAAGAAGGTATTGCGGTAGAAGCCGTTGTCTTGATGAAACCTATACAAGATTAATTAACGAGATAAATAAGTCCCATGAGTGAACTCCATTACCTATACGGCAAGCCACTTGGCAGCGCCGATCTACGTACTCATAACAGCGATTTTATCGTGAAAGAGATTTTGCCTTTTAGCCCGACTGGCGAAGGCGAACATCATCTGCTGCATATCCGTAAGGATGGGCTGAATACGGTTCAAGTGGCTGAAATGATAGCCAAGTTCGCAAAAGTGCATCCAAAAGAAGTGACCTACGCGGGGCAAAAAGATAAAAATGCCATCACGGAACAATGGTTTGGAGTACGTATTCCGGGTAAAGAAACCCCCGCTTGGGCAGAACTTAACAGCGAACGATTGACGCTTCTCTCCAGCAGCCGTCACAGCAAAAAATTGCGCATCGGCGCACTGCTGGGTAATCGATTTATCCTGACCTTACGTAATGTCACTCAAGTTGAAGATATTATCGGCCGTATTGAAAAAGTGAGCCAAATTGGTGTACCCAATTATTTTGGTGAGCAACGCTTTGGCCACGATGGTAAAAACTTAATTCTGGGACGGCAAATGTTGGCCGGCAAGAAGGTTAAAGACAGAAATAAACGCAGCATGTATTTATCTGCCGTGCGCTCACATCTGTTTAATACCGTTGTGTCATACCGGTTAGCTAACCATGGTACTAAGCCATTAGCGGGGGATTGTGTGATGTTGGCGGGGAGTAAAAGCTTCTTCGTCACGCCTGAATGGGATCTGGTGGTGTTGAAACGTTTGATTGAAAAAGACATTCAACTCTCTGCACCCTTGTGGGGCCGCGGCATGATGTTACCTCAAGGTGAAGCCGCCGCGATGGAAACCGCCGCTATGGCGGAATTAACGGATGATTGTTATGGCTTAGAACATGCGGGATTGGAGCAGGAACGCCGGCCATTACTTTTAGAACCACAAGGGCTTAAATACGAACAAACTGCAGATGGTCTCGTGTTGGAGTTTATTTTACCCGCGGGGAGTTTTGCGACTTCCTTACTCAGAGAGTTAGTCAATTATCAGGATGTAAAAGAGCAGCAATGGCAGGCAACGCTCTCCCCTGAGGTGCAAACGACTCACGGCAGTGATGAAACTACATCATGATCCATATTCTTGTCAGTAACGATGATGGCGTCAATGCGCTCGGGATCCGCGCCCTAACCGAAGCGCTCGCTGAAATCGCCCATGTGTTGACAGTCGCACCCGACCGTAATTGTTCTGGCGCAAGTAACTCTTTGACCTTGACTAATCCATTAAGAATTAATAGGTTAGATAACGGCTATATTTCAGTGCACGGCACTCCCACCGATTGTGTGCACTTAGCCATTCGTGAGCTTTGCGATGGTGAGCCCGATATGGTGGTTTCAGGCATTAATGCGGGCGCGAATATGGGGGATGACACTTTATATTCGGGCACAGTTGCGGCGGCGATGGAGGGACGGTTTTTAGGTTTCCCTGCGGTGGCGATTTCGCTTAATGGTCGCGAGGGCAACCATTATCATTCGGCGGCCGTTTATGCTCGCCGTATAGTACAAGGATTGTTAGCGCACCCCTTGGCAAGCGACCAGATTTTAAATATCAATGTGCCAGATTTACCCCTAGAAGAAATTAAAGGGATCCGAGTGACACGGCTTGGCGCGAGGCATAAAGCCGAAGGGATAGTGCGAACCCAAGATCCCGCGGGACGGGAAATTTTTTGGTTAGGCCCTCCAGGCCTAGAGCAGGATGCGACCGAGGGGACGGATTTTCATGCTATCGCTAACGGTTATGTTTCCATCACGCCTTTAACGGTAGATCTCACTGCATATAGACAATTATCGGCATTGCAAAATTGGGTAGATAAAATATGACTCGAGTTGCCTCGACATCGGCGGTGAATTTAGCGAAAAAGCTCCATGATGCGGGGATCCGTCATCAAGCCGTGTTGAAGGCAATTTCACAAACGCCGCGGGAATTGTTCCTCGATAATGCGTTAGCCCACAAGGCCTATGAAAATACCGCCTTGCCGATAGGGCAAGGTCAAACTATCTCTCAACCCTATATTGTGGCTCGTATGACAGAGCTAATACTGCAAAATCAGCCACAGAGGGTGCTTGAAGTGGGAACTGGCTCGGGCTATCAAGCGGCGATTTTGGCGCAATTAGTGCCTGAGCTTTATACCATAGAGCGGATTAAAGGCCTGCAGATCCAAGCTCGGCAGCGATTGAAGCGACTCGATCTGCATAATGTTTCCTTTAAATATGGTGATGGTTGGCAAGGTTGGCAAAATCGTAGCCCCTTTAACGGTATTATGGTGACGGCTGCGGCCTCAACTGTGCCGGAGGCTTTATTATCCCAGTTAGCCGACGGTGGTGTATTAGTGATCCCCGTAGGTGAAGAAACCCAGCAATTGATGCGGATCACCCGTCATGCCGATCGTTACAGTTCCGAGATCGTTGAAATGGTGAAGTTTGTACCTCTAGTCAATGGTGAACTCGCTTAACATTTGCAGCCCTTGTCTAAGGTGGAAAATCGTTGTGAGAAATTATTTCTCCTAGAGTTAACTGTGATACGGCTTAGGAAAGGAGTTTTTATTGTTGAATGCGGGTTTATTTTTAAACCTTAGTTTATTGTTAGTGCTTGTAGGCTGTAGCTTTCAGGCGAGTCGTCCTGCACCTGTTGAAAGTCTTTCCCACAGTTATTCAAAACATAACAAAGGCCACATTAAATCAAATTCATATAAAGTTAAAAAAGGCGATACGCTCTATTCAATTTCATGGGCGGCGGGCAAGGATTTTGCGGAAATAGCCAAAATTAATCAATTAGATAAATCGTACACTATCTACCCAGGGCAGGTTTTATATTTAACCGAAATCCCATCAGTGCCTAAATCCAAATCGACCACTTTAGGTGGCAATAACTCGACAGCCAAAGGGCGGAGTGGGGGTAATTCCTCGATAAAACAATCGAATAGTGATAATTCGATTGCAAGATCGCAGTCAAATGACCCACAGAAAAAAACACTTGATCAGAAAGCGAAGCCTGCGTATTCTGCAACAAGTACCCAACAAAATATTAACTCTTCAATAGTTGCCCCTACCTCGACACTGCCTGACAGTGTGAGTCAATGGCAATGGCCCGTGAGAGGTAAACTGATTGGGACATACTCTGCCAATGAGCAGGGGAATAAAGGCATTAAGATCGCAGGAAGACGTGGAGATATCATCAAAGCCGCTGCAGATGGGCGGGTGGTATACGCAGGTAGTGCGCTTAGGGGATATGGTAATTTAGTCATCATTAAACACAGTGACGATTACCTTAGTGCTTATGCTCACGCAGATCAGATCTTAGTCACAGAGAAGCAACATGTCCTTGCTGGACAAACAGTTGCAAAAATGGGCAGCACAGGCACTAACCAGGTAATGTTGCGATTTGAAATTCGTTATCATGGTCAATCTGTAAACCCACTTAACTATTTACCTAAGCAATGATTGTTTAGGGCCTTGTTGGCATGGAGGAAATAGAATTGCAGTAATTCAAGCAGTTAAATTAGGTTTGGGAGATTTGATCATGAGCCGCATAAATAGCACTGCCGCAGAAGAACTAGTAGATTTTTCCGTAGAAACCGCAGAGTTTGATCTCGAAAAAGAGGATACTGTCGCCGATTTAGTTCAAGAACTTGGGCTAGAACAACAGGTTCAAGATGACCTGCAAAAAAACCTTGATGCCACTCAACTCTATTTAGGTGAGATAGGGTTTTCCCCGCTGCTTAGCGCAGAAGAAGAAGTTTATTTTTCCCGTAAAGCCTTAAAAGGCTGTGAAAAATCCCGTAACCGCATGATCGAGAGCAATTTAAGGCTCGTCGTGAAAATTGCCCGTCGTTACAATAATCGTGGTCTTGCGCTGTTAGATTTAATCGAAGAAGGTAACCTAGGATTGATCCGCGCAGTAGAGAAATTCGATCCCGAAAGAGGTTTCCGCTTCTCTACCTATGCGACGTGGTGGATTAGACAAACGATTGAACGGGCGATTATGAATCAAACACGCACTATTCGTCTGCCTATCCATGTTGTCAAAGAATTGAATGTGTATTTACGTACAGCGCGGGAGTTAGCACAAAAGCTTGACCATGAACCCACTGCGGAGGAAATTGCTGAAAAACTGCAGGTTTCCAGCGCCGATGTGAGTCGTATGCTGAAGTTGAATGAGAAAATCACCTCTGTCGATACGCCTTTGGGGGGCGATAATGACAAGGCGCTGCTGGATGTTTTAGCCGATGACGATAATGTGGGCCCAGACTATAAAGTGCAGGATGAAGATATTTCTAACTCTGTCGTCAAATGGTTAAACGAACTCAATACCAAACAAAGAGAAGTGTTAGCCCGTCGATTTGGCCTACTGGGGTATGAGCCATCCACTTTAGAAGATGTGGGGGCTGAGATAGGTTTAACCCGTGAGCGTGTACGCCAAATCCAGGTTGAAGCCCTAAAACGTCTACGTGATCTGCTCGGTTCACAGGGGTTATCGGTAGAAGCCTTGTTTAGAAATTAATCTCTTTGGGGAGACTTAATTTTAGGGTTGTCTCGAGAGTCGTTGGTATATAAACGCCCACCTAAGTGGGCGTTTTGTTATCTAAAATTCAATTATTTAACTTAAACGTTTTAGCTCATACAGTAAGTCAAGCGCTTGTTTTGGCGTTAAATTATCGGGATTGAGTGCCTGCAACTTAGTGAGAGCGGGATTCTCAGCCTGCTCAGGTAGGGCGAGTAGGGTTTGAATGGGCGTTTTTGTGCCCTCAAGCTGATGATCGCGACTTTCTAATTGCTGCAACTTGTGTTTCGCCGCCTTAATGACTTTTGCTGGCACGCCCGCGAGTGCCGCAACCTGTAAACCATAACTCTTGCTGGCCGCACCCTCCTGCACTGCATGCATAAAGGCGATGGTGTCCTCATGTTCTATCGCATCTAAATGGACGTTATAGACACCAGACATTAGCTCAGGTAGTTGAGTTAGCTCGAAATAGTGGGTGGCAAACAGCGTCATAGCGCCGACTTGCTGGGCAAGATATTCAGCCGCTGACCAAGCGAGCGATAAACCATCGTAGGTCGATGTGCCGCGGCCAATTTCATCCATTAATACTAGACTTTGAGCCGTTGCATTATGGAGGATGTTGGCGGTTTCTGTCATTTCGACCATAAAGGTTGAACGGCCAGAGGCCAGATCGTCCGATGCGCCAATACGGGTAAATATTCGATCGATAGGACCAATGACCGCCCGCTCTGCCGGTACAAAACAGCCTATGTGAGCCATTAGGGTTATCAAGGCGACTTGGCGCATATAAGTGGATTTACCCCCCATGTTGGGGCCAGTCACAATCAACATACGTCTTTGATTGTGCAAGGTGACGGGATTCGCGATAAATGGTGTTTGACTAACACGTTCAACCACAGGGTGGCGACCCGCATCAATTTTTACCCCAATCTCGCTGCTCAATTCTGGGCAGGTATAACCTAAGGTTTCGGCACGTTCGGCAAAATTACTCAATACATCGAATTCGGCTGCAGCTCTCGCAAAGGCTTGTAATTCATGTAATTTAGGTAAAATGAGATCGAATAGTTGTTCCCATAACTGCTTTTCTAGGGCTAAGGCTCTACCCTGGCTCGACAGCACTTTTTCTTCATATTCCTTAAGTTCGGGCGTGATATAACGCTCCATATTCTTAAGGGTTTGACGGCGCTGATAATTTAGCGGCACTTGGCTTGATTGTAAGCGGCTGACCTCAATGTAATAGCCATGTACTCGGTTGTAGCCGACCTTCAGTGTCGCTATGCCTGTACGCTCTTTTTCCCGCGCTTCGAGTTGGACCAGATAATCGCTGGCACCTTCGCTCAATCCACGCCACTCATCTAATTCAGCATTGTAGCCTTCACGGATCACGCCACCGTCGCGGATAAGCATGGGAGGATTATCGACAATGGCGTGCTCAAGCAGTTGTTGTTCTTCTGGAAATTCCCCTAAGAATTGGCCAAGTTTTACTGTATGGGGCGCACTCAGCTGACTTAATGACTGTTGCAATTGCGGTAACAGGCTTAAGGCTTGACGCAGACGAGCAAAATCTCGCGGACGAGCCGTGCGCAGCGCCAGTCTTGCCATGATGCGCTCGATATCTCCGAGCGCTTTAAGCTGCTCATGCAATGACTCATGTACAGAGGTTTCAAGCAATTCATTGACTGCCGTTTGGCGAGCAAAAATTTGCGCATGATCCCTTAGTGGTTGATGGATCCAGCGTTGCAACATACGGCTGCCCATGGCAGTGGCGGTATTATCGAGCACGGCTGCGAGGGTGTTATCCCGGCCACCGCTCAGATTTTGGGTCAACTCTAAATTACGGCGAGTAGCCGCATCGAGTACTATGGTATCGGTCTGATTGAAACGGGTGATGGCATTGATATGGGGCAGGGCGGTGCGCTGAGTATCTTTAACATACTGCATCAAGCAGCCCGCCGCTTGCAGAGATAAGCGCGCATCACTAATGCCAAAACCATGCAGATCTTTAGTGCCAAATTGCGCGAGCAGCAGCTTAATGCTGGTATCGTAATCAAATTCCCACTCGGGGCGACGACGCTTGCCTTTGAAATTGTGCAATAATTCCAGTGCGCCAAAGTCTTCACTGTAGAGAATTTCAACCGGATTGGTCCGTTGTAATTCGGCCTCTAAGGATTCTCGAGTCTCAAGTTCTGTAATCACAAATCGGCCGGAAGAGACATCGAGGGTCGCATAGCCAAAGCCAACTTTCCCTTGGTAAACCGCGGCTAACAGATTGTCTTGGCGCTCCTGTAAGAGCGCCTCATCGGTTAAGGTGCCAGGGGTCACTATGCGCACTACTTTACGCTCAACCGGACCTTTAGAGGTCGCGGGATCGCCAATCTGCTCACAAATGGCAACCGATTGACCAATTTGAACTAACTTAGCTAAATAGCCTTCAACCGCATGGTAGGGAATGCCAGCCATAGGAATAGGATCGCCGCCACTCTTGCCGCGGGCGGTCAGCGAGATGCCCAATAATTCTGAAGCGCGTTTGGCATCGTCGTAGAAGAGTTCATAGAAGTCACCCATACGATAAAACAGTAACATATCGTGATGCTCTGCTTTCATGGTCAAATATTGACGCATCATAGGAGTATGTTTTTCTAAATCATCGGTATCAATTACATTCATTAAATCGTTATCGTCCGTTGTGACTGCCCTAAAGGCGATATCAATTGGTCTGGTAATAGCTAAAATGTCAGGGACTTTGGCCACTACTGCGCAAAAAAAGTTGCGCCAATCTTAGCAATAATTTACTGAGAATTGAGCCCTAAACTGTGGATATTCGTTTATATCGTGATTTATCTGACTTAGAGTCATCTAAAAGCGGGTTATTTTAAGCAAATTCATTGACCGAAAAATAATTCAGCTACAGGTCTTGATACTGTATGATTGTACAGTATACTAGTCAGCATATTGAGACAGAAAGCCTCGCTTTTTGAATTGCCCGCGTTATTAAATTGAATATCACTTTTGACAGCCTAGATGCTGTCTAGATGAGGGAACAGGAATGAAGGTCGATCCAAACAAAGAGAAAGCACTTGCTGCGGTATTGAGCCAAATTGAAAAGCAATTTGGTAAAGGCTCCATCATGAAGCTGGGCGAAGATCGCTCCATGGATGTTGAAACCATCTCTACCGGTTCGCTATCTCTGGACGTCGCCTTGGGAGCTGGCGGTTTGCCAATGGGACGTATCGTTGAGATCTATGGTCCTGAATCTTCAGGTAAAACGACCTTAACGCTGGAAGTGATCGCCGCAGCGCAGCGTGAAGGTAAAACCTGTGCCTTTATCGACGCTGAGCATGCTTTAGATCCTATCTACGCCAAAAAATTAGGGGTAGATATTGATAATCTGCTTTGTTCTCAGCCTGATACTGGTGAGCAAGCTCTTGAGATTTGTGATGCTCTAACTCGTTCAGGTGCGGTGGATGTCATCATCGTTGACTCTGTGGCGGCGTTAACGCCCAAAGCTGAAATCGAAGGCGAAATTGGTGACTCTCACATGGGCTTAGCGGCGCGTATGATGAGCCAAGCCATGCGTAAGCTTGCGGGTAACTTAAAGCAGTCTAATACCTTGCTTATCTTTATCAACCAAATCCGGATGAAGATTGGTGTGATGTTCGGTAACCCTGAAACCACAACTGGCGGTAACGCGTTGAAGTTTTATGCCTCTGTACGCTTAGACATTCGTCGCACAGGTGCCATTAAAGACGGTGATGAAGTGGTTGGTAACGAAACTCGCGTTAAAGTGGTGAAAAACAAAGTCGCAGCTCCCTTTAAACAAGCCGAATTCCAAATCCTTTATGGCCAAGGTATTAACCGCACCGGCGAGTTAGTTGACTTAGGCGTTGCCCATAAGCTGATCGAAAAAGCGGGTGCTTGGTACAGTTATAAGGGCGATAAGATCGGTCAAGGCCGTGCCAACGCGGGTAAATATTTAACTGAAAACCCAGCCGTAGCCGCTGAAATTGATAAGACGTTACGTGAGCTATTGTTGAGTAACCCGAGTGCTCTGGCTGCATCTACATCCGATGATGACAATAGCGAGGGGAATATTGACTTAGAAACAGGCGAAATTTTCTGAGCCAGTCAGCCCGTCAAATCGCGGTCGCGCTATTAGCGCGCCGCGATTACTCCCGCCAAGAAGTTTGCACTAAACTGCTCGAAAAAGGCTTCGAATTACCCGAGATTGAAGCCGTACTTAATGACTGTGAGTCCTTAGGTTTTATCAACGATAGCCGATATGCTGAGTTGCTTGTTCGTAGCCATATTAGTCGTGGGCACGGTGCTATTCGCATACGTCAAGCTATTGCACAGAAAGGGTTGTCCAAAGAATGCATCGAAACCGCCATTGTAAACAGCGGTTGTGATTGGTTTGAATTAGCCAAAGATAGAGCGATCAAAAAATACGGCAATCCTAAGGTAACAGAAGTCAAAGGTTCTAAAGCA
The DNA here is from genome assembly GCF_002783505.1 of Shewanella sp. CG12_big_fil_rev_8_21_14_0_65_47_15. Taxonomy (GTDB): domain Bacteria; phylum Pseudomonadota; class Gammaproteobacteria; order Enterobacterales; family Shewanellaceae; genus Shewanella. The sequence goes on along the minus strand of NZ_PFGL01000012.1, from coordinate 37,562 downwards.
TTAGAACTGTTAACCAAGGAAAAGGCTAAACGGGTGCGCTTTTTACTTGGGCAAGGTTTCAGTTATGAACAGGTCATCTATGCGCTCGATTATGATCCCAGTGACGACTTTGATAACTGACCTCATCCCAGTCTTGCTTAAAATATTAAATTCCTGATGAGTATATCCGCAATCAAGGCTGGTCGTCCTTCCTCAGTCTGCTTATAATGCTGGGCAAATTAGAAATGCGGCTACCTTATGGTGTAGCTGGTCATGCTTACCCAATTCAGGACGATTTCATGTATCAAACGACAGCAGAGCTTAGAAGTGCTTTCCTCGAATTTTTCCGCAGCCATGGTCACCAAGTTGTGGACAGTAGTTCTCTTGTGCCCGGCAATGATCCAACGCTGTTATTTACCAACGCCGGTATGAACCAGTTTAAGGACGTGTTTCTTGGCATGGACAAGCGTAGCTACACACGTGCGACCACTGCTCAACGTTGTGTGCGCGCCGGTGGTAAGCATAATGATTTAGACAACGTCGGTTATACCGCCCGTCACCACACTTTCTTCGAGATGCTAGGTAACTTCAGTTTCGGTGACTACTTCAAAGAAGAAGCGATCCGTTTTGGTTGGTCATTTTTAACCGAAACCTTAAAGCTGCCGAAGGAACGTCTGTGCGTAACCGTTTACCAAACAGACGATGAAGCCTTTGAAATCTGGAATAAAAAGATTGGTGTCGCCGCCGAAAATATCATTCGTATCGGTGATAACAAAGGCGCACCATATGCTTCAGATAACTTCTGGCAAATGGGCGATACTGGTCCTTGTGGCCCTTGTACTGAAATTTTCTATGACCACGGCGACCATATTTGGGGCGGACGTCCTGGTAGCCCAGAAGAAGATGGTGACCGTTTTATCGAGATCTGGAACATCGTTTTCATGCAGTACAATCGTCAAGCCTCTGGCGAAATGTTGCCTCTGCCGAAACCGTCCGTCGATACAGGTATGGGCATCGAACGTATTGCTGCGATTATGCAGGGCGTACATTCTAACTATGAAATCGATATTTTTCGTGCTCTTATTGCAAAAACGGCCGAAATTATCGGCGTGACTGATTTATCCAATAAGTCACTGCGTGTTATTGCCGACCATATCCGCTCCTGCGCATTTTTAGTCGCCGATGGTGTGATGCCTTCAAACGAAGGTCGTGGTTATGTACTGCGCCGTATTATTCGCCGCGCGGTACGTCATGGTAATAAGTTAGGTGCTACCGAAGCCTTCTTCTACAAGTTAGTGCCGACGCTGATTGATGTAATGGGCGATGCGGCCAAAGGCTTAGCTGAAACACAAGTTATCGTTGAAAAAGCGCTTAAGGCTGAAGAAGAACAGTTTGCCCGTACGTTAGAGCGCGGTTTAGGCATTCTAGACACAGCGTTAAATGAGTTACAGGGCGATACCTTAGACGGTGAAACAGTCTTTAAACTGTACGACACCTACGGCTTCCCCGTGGATTTAACCGCTGACGTATGCCGTGAGCGCAATATCATTGTCGATGAAGCAGGCTTCGAAGCCGCGATGGCCGAGCAACGTAGCCGCGCCCAAGCGGCGGGTAACTTCGGCGCCGATTATAACGCGGCGCTTAAGATCGATGCCGAAACTGCATTCTGTGGTTACACCGAATTGACTGGCAATGCAAAAGTGACAGCCCTTTACGTGAATGGCGAATCAGTACCTACGATCAACATTGGTGATGACGCTGTAGTGGTACTCGATGTGACTCCTTTCTATGCCGAATCGGGTGGTCAGGTGGGTGACAAGGGGGTATTAGTTGCCCAAGGCATTGAGTTCGTTGTTAACGATACTCAAAAGTTTGGGCAAGCCTCAGGTCATAAAGGCACGTTAACTTCCGGTAGCTTAAGCCTTAGTCAAGTGCTTGAGGCCAAAGTGGATAAGAAACTGCGTCACCGCACTCAGTTAAACCACTCAGTCACTCACTTGTTGCATGCCGCACTGCGTCAAGTGCTCGGCACCCACGTCTCGCAAAAAGGTTCATTAGTTGATCCAGAGCGTTTACGTTTCGACTTCTCCCATTTTGAAGCGGTAAAACCTGCAGAACTGAAACAGGTTGAAGAGCTAGTGAATACTCAAATTCGCCGTAACCACGAGCTGAAAACCGCTGAAATGGCGATTGATGAAGCTAAAGCGAAGGGCGCTATGGCACTCTTTGGCGAAAAATACGATTCAGAAGTGCGCGTGGTTACCATGGGGGATTTCTCGATCGAATTGTGTGGTGGTACACATGTGGGACGCACTGGTGATATTGGTCTATTTAAGATCACCTCAGAAGGCGGTATTGCCGCGGGTGTGCGCCGTATCGAGGCCGTAACAGGTGCTGCTGCCATGGCCTATGTGGCGCAGCAACAGGCAGAGCTTGAAGAAGCCGCGGCATTGCTCAAGGGCGATACCCATTCAGTTGTGACTAAGTTAAAGGCTCAGCTGGATAAAATGAAGCAGCTCGAGAAAGAAATGTCGCAATTAAAAGATAAGTTAGCGGCGGCAGCGAGTGCGGATTTAGCGGGCGATGCGGTGGTGGTTAACGGCGTTAACGTGCTGATTAAGAAGCTTGACGGCGTTGAAGCTGGTGCACTTCGCGGCCTGCAAGATGAATTAAAGCAAAAACTTAAGTCAGCTATTATCGTACTCGGTACGGCGCAGGATGGGAAAGTTAACCTGATCGCCGGCGTGAGTAGCGATTTAGTCGGCAAAGTGAAGGCGGGTGAACTAGTCGCTATGGTTGCTGCGCAGGTGGGTGGTAAGGGCGGTGGTCGCCCTGATATGGCGCAAGCGGGCGGTAGTCAACCAGAAAATCTGGATGCGGCACTGTCCCAAGTATTACCTTGGATTACTGAGCGTTTAGCTTAAGAGGTTGCTGTGCTCGAAAAACGAAAGCTTAGTGGTAGCAAGCTTTTTGTGAAAAAGTTTGGCGGCACTTCGGTGGGTTCTATCGAACGTATCGAAGTCGTTGCCGAACAGATTGCAAAGTCCGCCCACAGTGGTGAGCAGCAGGTGCTGGTTTTATCAGCCATGGCAGGGGAAACCAATCGTCTTTTTGCACTAGCGGCGCAAATTGATCCCCGTGCGAGTGCGCGGGAACTCGATATGCTTGTTTCGACGGGGGAGCAAATCAGTATTGCCTTGATGGCGATGGCGTTGCAGCGTCGAGGCATTAAGGCGAGATCCCTCACTGGCGATCAAGTGCAAATCCATACAAACAGCCATTTTGGTCGGGCAAGTATTGAAAGTGTCGATACGGCATACCTGATCTCCTTGCTGGAACAAGGCATTGTGCCAATTGTGGCGGGATTTCAAGGGATTGATCCCAATGGCGATGTCACTACTTTAGGCCGTGGCGGTTCGGATACTACCGCTGTAGCATTAGCTGCGGCGTTAAAAGCTGATGAGTGCCAGATATTTACCGATGTTCCTGGTGTGTTTACCACAGATCCTAATATCGATAGCAGCGCCCGTCGTCTCGAGGTGATTGGTTTCGATGTTATGCTCGAAATGGCTAAGCTTGGCGCTAAGGTATTGCATCCTGATTCGGTGGAATATGCACAGCGGTTTAGGGTGCCTTTACGAGTGCTATCGAGTTTCGAGGCCGGGCAAGGGACATTAATTCAATTTGGTGATGAATCCGAAGTCGCGATAGCCTCTTTAGTTCAGGGGATTGCGGTCAATAAAGCCTTAGCAACTTTGACCATAGATGGACTATTTACAACCAGTGAGCGTTACCAGGCTCTTTTAGCCTGTTTATCGCGCCTTGAGATTGATGTCGAGTTTATAACGCCCTTGAGGCTGAATGAGGATACCCCCTCAGACAGCGTGAGTTTTATGTTAGCAGAAGTAAAAGTGGATATTCTTTTGCAAGAACTCGAAGTTTTAAGCGCTAGCCTTGATCTTGGCCAATTGATTGTTGAGCGTCAACGTGCAAAAGTATCTTTAGTTGGCAAAGGTTTACAGGAAAAAATTGGATTATTGACTAAGATGTTAGAGGTCTTGGGTAATGAAACAATCCATGCTAAGTTACTCTCGACGTCGGGGAGTAAGTTGTCAACCGTGATCGATGAAAGGGACTTACACAAGGCGGTTCGGGCGTTACATCACGCTTTCGAGCTAAATAAGGTGTAATTAAATAACCGTTTGAGTATTGAATACTATTAATTTGTACTAAGCTGACCTTATAATAAGCCCATCTACCGGATGAGTGCCGTGTGTAAGCTGAATTAGGAAATAAAGGAGCTATCGAATGCTGATTTTGACTCGTCGTGTTGGCGAAACACTGATGATTGGTGATGAAGTCACTGTTACAGTGCTAGGTGTTAAAGGCAATCAAGTGCGTATTGGTGTGAATGCACCTAAAGAGGTTTCTGTTCACCGTGAAGAAATCTATCAACGCATTCAATCTGAAAAATCGGGTTCACCATCGGAAGGTGGTAACTTTTAATACTGCGTTTCGACGTGAGTATTATGGACGCAGAAGAGTCAGTTTTTTAACTGGCTTTTTTATTTTTTAGACTGAAAGATTGGCGCAAATCAACGCATTGGCTTGATATAACAGCAATGTGATTAAAAACAGTCCAAATGGAATCTGTTTCAGAAAAAGGGTTTGACTTATTTTCGTCAAACAGTAATATGTGCGCCAAGAAAACGGAGAGGTGGCCGAGTGGCCGAAGGCGCTCCCCTGCTAAGGGAGTATGGGCTTTAACTCCCATCGAGGGTTCGAATCCCTCCTTCTCCGCCATTTCTTACCGATAGAAAACAGTGCGCATGTAGCTCAGCTGGATAGAGTACCTGGCTACGAACCAGGCGGTCGGAGGTTCGACTCCTTCCATGCGCACCATTTTTTATTGAAGCAAAAAGATACAAGTCGCGCATGTAGCTCAGCTGGATAGAGTACCTGGCTACGAACCAGGCGGTCGGAGGTTCGACTCCTTCCATGCGCACCATCTCTGCATTAGTTATTGTTAACTCATCAGGTTTGAATTTCAGTTTGAAATTTTGTAGTTAGTTGCTTCTAGTAAGCAGTAAAAATGCGCGTGTAGCTCAGCTGGATAGAGTACCTGGCTACGAACCAGGCGGTCGGAGGTTCGACTCCTTCCACGCGCACCAATTCAATCTCAATGCTTTTGTGTTGTGATAAAACGTTAAAAATGCGCATGTAGCTCAGCTGGATAGAGTACCTGGCTACGAACCAGGCGGTCGGAGGTTCGACTCCTTCCATGCGCACCAAATTAGTTGATAGGCTAATTGTTTATCAGCAAAAAGTAAAAATGCGCGTGTAGCTCAGCTGGATAGAGTACCTGGCTACGAACCAGGCGGTCGGAGGTTCGACTCCTTCCACGCGCACCAATTATGTAAGCTTGCTTACAAATGCAGATTTTGCGGAGAGGTGGCCGAGTGGCCGAAGGCGCTCCCCTGCTAAGGGAGTATGGGCTTTATCTCCCATCGAGGGTTCGAATCCCTCCTTCTCCGCCATTCTATTCTTTTAGTCGAGGGGAATAGAATAAATTTGCGAGATAAAAGTGCTTATCCTAGACTCAATCTTGATTGGATCTATTAGAAGTACAAAAACGAGTTTGCGCATGTAGCTCAGCTGGATAGAGTACCTGGCTACGAACCAGGCGGTCGGAGGTTCGACTCCTTCCATGCGCACCAAATAGATAAGCCCTGCAAGCAATTGCAGGGCTTTTTTATTGGTCGTCTTTCAGTGTTGTTTCTAGACTCGTTCGCTGCTGTTTGGGCTCAGTGGAGATAACTCATGTCGGTGCTGATGGGGGGGAGGCATCAGGTGCAAGGGATTAAGATGAGTCTTAAGTGGTTTTAATGCAGTGCAGTAGGCTAATGTGGCCGTGTTTAGAATTGGTTTGGGTTTAAGAAGGCATCAGGCTCAAGATAGCCCACGGATTGCAGCATTATACATACAAGAAGGGCAGCCTAGTGGCCGCCCTTCATTCAGTTAGAAGCAATCATAACAAGTGAATCAGAGTAAATGAGAAGCTTAAGCTTCTAACTTAGCGAATTCTGATTTTTGCTCGTTGAGCTTGTCCATGTCACGTTTCAGATCTGTCATCTTAGCGCGCTCTTTGTCGATAACGTCGGCTGGGGCTTTTGCCACAAAACCTTGGTTTGACAATTTGCCTTCGATGCGAGCAATCTCTTGGCCGAGTTTTTCAAGCTGTTTGTCGATACGGACCATTTCGGCGGCGACATCGATTAAGCCTGCCATAGGGATCAGCAGTTCCATTTCGCCAATCAAACCTGTGGTCGACATAGGCGCAGTTTCGCCATCGGCTAAAATGGTCATGCTTTCTAAACGGGCAAGGGTAGTGAAGAAGGTTTGGTTAGCTTCAACACGGGCTTTATCCTGTGCGCTAACACCACGAAGTAGGGCATTTAGCGGCTTAGATGGGGCAATGTTCAGCTCGGCGCGAATGTTACGCACGGCGACAATCACTTGCTTAACCCATTCTAAATCGGCCATTGCTGCACTATCGACTTTAGCGGCATCAAATGTTGGGAACGGCGCCAGCATAATGGTATCACCAGTGACACCGGCTAACGGTTTAACGCGCTGCCAAATGGTTTCAGTGATATACGGCATCATAGGGTGCATCAGGCGTTGCATCGCTTCGAGCACAGTCACTAAGGTGTGGCGGGTGCCACGCATTTGCGTTTCAGTGCCGTTTTGCAATACCGGTTTGGTTAACTCTAAGTACCAGTCACAGAACTGGTTCCAAGTGAACTCATACAGGGTATTGGCCGCTAAGTCGAAACGATAGGCCGCCATGTGATCGTCAAATGTCTTAACGGTTTGATTGAACAAGCCGATAATCCAGCGATCGGCCAACGACAGTTCTAGCTCGCCGCCATTCTCTAAACCACAGTACTCTGGTGAGCCTGGGCCGCAATCTTGATCTTCTGTGTTCATCAGCACGTAGCGTGAGGCGTTCCATAACTTGTTACAGAAGCTACGGTAACCGTCTAAGCGCTTCATGTCCCAGTTGATGTCACGACCCGTTGATGCCATCGCCGCAAGCGTAAAGCGCAGTGCATCTGTGCCGTGGGCTTCGATACCGTCGGCAAATTCTTTGCGAGTGCTCTTTTCAATCTTGGCGGCCAGTTGCGGCTGCATCATATTGCCGGTACGTTTTTCAACGAGATCTTCGAGTCCGATACCGTCGATCATGTCTAATGGATCGAGTACGTTACCCTTAGATTTTGACATCTTGTTACCCGCTTCGTCACGGATAAGGCCGGTCACGTACACCGTTTTGAACGGGACCTGTGGCTTGCCGTCTTCATCTTTGATGAAGTGCATAGTCATCATGATCATACGGGCGACCCAGAAGAAGATGATGTCAAAACCAGTCACCAACACATCGGTTGGGTGGAAGGTTTTCAAATCTTCTAAATTGTCCGGCCAGCCGAGTGTAGAGAAAGTCCACAGGGCTGAGCTGAACCAAGTATCCAGTACGTCTTCGTCTTGGCGCAGTGTTATTGAATCGCTGATATTGTGCTTAGCGCGCACTTCGGCTTCATTGCGGCCGACATAGACTTTACCGTTTTCGTCGTACCATGCTGGGATGCGGTGACCCCACCATAATTGACGCGAAATACACCAGTCTTGAATGTCACGCATCCATGAGAAGTACATGTTCTCGTATTGTTGCGGCACAAATTTGATGCTGCCATTTTCGACGGCTTCGATAGCCGTTTTCGCCATTGGCGCAACAGCGACATACCATTGGTCGGTCAACATAGGCTCGATAACCACACCTGAGCGATCGCCGTAAGGCACTTTCAAGGCATGAGGCGCGATTTTTTCGAGCAGCCCTAAAGTGTCAAATTCAGCGACAATAGCATCACGCGCCTTAAAACGGTCAAGTCCGGCAAAACGTTCAGGCAGGCTGCCATCGAGGGTTTTGTTAAAGGTACCGTCAGAGTTCACCACTTCGGCGCTTGCACGAATGGCGGCATCTAAGGTCAACACGTTGAACATGGGCAGGTTGTGACGTTTACCGACTTCATAGTCGTTAAAGTCATGGGCTGGGGTGATCTTCACGCAACCTGTACCAAAGGCCATGTCGACGTAATCGTCGGCCACGATAGGAATGCGGCGGTTAACAATCGGCAACAGAATAAACTTACCGACCAGCGCTTGATAGCGTTCATCATCGGGATGCACTGCAACCGCACTGTCGCCGAGCATGGTTTCTGGACGCGTGGTAGCGACTTCTAAATAGTCTTTACCATCGGCTGTCAGTTCACCGTCGGCCAGTGGATAACGCAGATGCCACATGTGGCCCTGTTTTTCTTTGCTTTCCACTTCTAAATCAGAGATAGCCGTGTGCAGCTTTGGATCCCAGTTGACCAAACGCTTACCGCGATAAATCAACTCGTCTTCGTACAGACGTACAAACACTTCTTGCACGGCCTTGGACAAGCCTTCGTCCATAGTGAAACGCTCGCGGTCCCAATCTACAGAAGCGCCCATACGACGTAGCTGCTTAGTGATAGTGCCGCCCGATTGCGCTTTCCATTCCCACACTTTATCAATAAAGGCATCGCGACCTAGGTCATGGCGATTTTTACCTTCTTCGGCTTCAAGCTTACGCTCAACCAACATTTGGGTGGCGATACCCGCGTGGTCGGTACCGACTTGCCATAGGGTATTTTTGCCTTTCATCCGTTGGTAACGGGTCAAGGTATCCATAATGGTGTCTTGGAAGGCGTGGCCCATGTGCAAGCTGCCCGTCACGTTAGGTGGCGGGATCATGATGCAATAATTGCCTTTGGATTCATCGCCGTGTGGCTTGAAGTAACCTTGCTCTTCCCAGTTTTGGTAAAGCGTTTGCTCGATGGACTGCGGATCGTATGTTTTTTCCATGGGAACGTGTCTGTCTCAAACTAATTAAATGGATGTGTTGCTAAATTTTGGGTCGTTAACTCGACACCTAAGTCGCGATACTGCCGGTAGCGTTCGCGGGCGACAGCTTTATGCTGTTGGTCATTGGCAACAAAATCGATGATTTGGCCAAAGTTTACCGCAAATGGAGGCACTTGGTCTGCAAGATTAATCAGAAGTTGGCGACTTTTATTGGCACCAAGGCGATCAAAACCGATTTCAACGGGAGAACCAGTTGCAGGACCTTCACCTTTCAAGTTGTGTGGTACAAATGCTGTCGGCTCAAACTGCCATAAGAGTTCGTCAATTTCAAAAGCGACTTCTTTGTTTTGGCAATGAATATAAACAGACTGTTGCTTAATAAAAGCCTGCTTGGCGACGTGACAAGCTAATTGATACATCTCGATTAAAGCTGTAGTTGCACTTATCGTCAGATCGCTGTCTGTATGATTTGTTGTCGATCTAGGTTCCATTGGCGGCATCAGATAAAACAGTGCTTGGGTCATGATTTCAATGCCTTGCTTTGAGATAATAGACTAGGAGGGCAGTTTACACTAAAAGGATATTTTGGTTAATGCTAGCCTTGCCCAGTTTAAGGAGGGCATAACATTATGCTACTTGCTACTTGCTACTTGCTACTTGCTACTTGCTACTTGCTACTTGCTACTTGTGTTGTTGGCGAAATAAACTATATATCGCTTATTTCAACATTGAGATCGCGGTAATAAAAAATAGCGCACCCGGAGGTGCGCTGGTCTGAGATAGCATATCTGGTCAAGCGAGTTTATCCTCCTTATGTCAATGAGCATCAAATTAAATTAGCCCTATTTATCTTTGGGTTACCCATCACTCTACATAACAACTAACACTTACAACTAACACTTGCTTCTCTGACTTACGTTTATCAATAAGCAGTTTACGGCTCATCATTTGTACTAGGTACATATTGCTGTTAAGCAGCTTAGCCTTATCACTCGCTTAATTTTCATGGTATTGCTATAACAATGTGACTATCTATCTTATTTACGGTATTACATTTCCCACTAACAGTTGACTCTAACCTATAAATAAACATGCACTTACTAATATTTCGACTGTAACATACTCATGTATATCTTCTGAACTAACGGTCCTCCTCTATGGTTATTAAAAATTCTGTATGTCTGTAGAAACTGCAAAATTCAACACTAGTTCTCTTTGCTCCTTTTAGTTATTTTTGTTAGCTATTAGGTAAACCTTATTATCTTAGGTTATACCGTAGCGTTGTTACTGTATGACTAGACTGTTTTTGCTCCTCTATAGTGATTGTGCTTCTACTTATCATGTAGTCGATAAATAATAGAGTTAATACGTGTTGCTAATAGATTACTGTTGCTCCATTTGAGATAAAGATGTTGTTAGATAACGTTTTTATCAAATAACTCAACGTTGTGGAAGTTCGTTTAGCTGCTTTCAATAAGTTCCTCGTGTTCTCCTATCCAATTGCATCAGTTGAATAAAGGTGGAGCCGATAAAAACTAAGAATCAGTAAAGCTTAATGGTGAACGTCAAATCTAGTTGGATACATTTAACATTAAGATTTTCAGTGTTAAATGTGTTGATTACTTTTGCGCTCCTTTTATAGATGGGACTAACGGTTGATTTTTAACTGTTTATCAGTTTAGTTTAATTCACATCACTTCGATTCTTGCTGTCACTTTGTAAAGTGTAGTAGAGATTTAATATGTCGTGTTGTTTCTTGCCAATCATTATGATGATTTGTTGAGCCCTTGCAAGAAACGGTAAACAATTTAAACGCTTTCTACTTAATGCCTCTCGAAGTGATGTGTCTCTCACTAACATTGAACAATTTAAGCTGCATCTTCCTCCTCATATTCATCCATGTTGTTAACTGCATCGTCAGATTGCACGACTGAAACAAAACGTTGAGCTTCAGGTTTATGGGTTAATCGATTGAGTTGCTTCTCTAATTTCTGACCCATGGCAGTAATAGCTGCGTAAAGGTTTTCGTGTTTTGCTTGAGCAAAAAGTTCTCCATTTGGGATGCCAACCGATGCTTCAATTTTGAAACCGGGTTTCTCCTCTGTGATGATTACATGGGGATTGATCAACTGCACATCGTGCCTAGAAAGTTTTTCAAAACGGCTTTCAATGCGTTCACGGATTGGGGCAGTGACTTCTAGTTGCTTGCTCGTAATCTTTAGCATATGTCGAACCTTCTGTTGTTTCCTTGGATTTCAGATTACCAATCCTAGTCATCAAAAACGAGATCTAGATCACATTTTTGCCCCTGTTAGTATCTGTTCGTTGGATATTTGATCACTTAGACAAATATCGAGAATTCTCAGCCCAAAAGCCTTGTAATGCCTGCAGAATAGGGCCATATTTGATGGGATAACTCCGCTGTCTTTTCCCTTATTTACCTATCTTTACTTTAAGTTTTTGACTAAATCCCGATAAAATACTTCTACTTAATTTCATTAGTTCACTCGGGTGGGCCAGTTTTATGAAAACAGAGCACGTCAAAATTAAAGTATGGGATTTACCTACACGCATTTTTCATTGGGCTATGGTGCTGCTGATGATGTTACTGTGGTGGAGTGCCGATGCAGGCGAGATGCAATGGCATCAAATTTTTGCCTACAGTTTATTGATCCTGATTGGATTTCGTCTTTTATGGGGGCTGATTGGTAGCGATACCGCTAGATTTAGCCATTTTGTACACCACCCTAAAATTGTGATGGAGTATCTTAAAGAGGTGCGAACGAAAGGCCTATCTAGGGGGCTTGGGCATAACCCTATGGGTGGCTATATGGTGGTGGTATTGATTGCTGTCATCAGTTTGCAATTAGTGACAGGGTTATTTGCAACGGACGATATTTTTACTGAGGGTCCGCTATACAGCTATGTGAGCTCTGATAGCAGTGCTTTTTTAACTTGGCTGCATAAGTTAAATTTTGATTTCATCCTGTTGCTGAGTGTTATTCATGTTTTGGCCGTTATAGTGCATGCCATTAAAGGCGATAGATTAGTCGGCGCTATGCTCAGTGGTTATAAGAAAATTCCTCGCGTTGAGCTATCTTCTGCACATGCGAGCCAATTAACGTTTAAGTCTGTGTGGTTGGCTTTCATGCTATTGGCCTTGTTAGCAACAGTGGTATTTTTTTATCTAATTTGGCCAATAGTACAAGTGTTGTAGAGTGGTCGGTCCCCCATAAAAAAGCCTGCGAAATTGCAGGCTTTTTTATGGGGGAACACAAATCTAGTCCTTCTTATAAGCGTCGTGACAGCCTTTACAACTTTTTCCTGTATCCATAAAGGCTTGTTTGATTGCAGCTTGATCACCTTTTTGTGCCACAGTAGCGAGAATTGCAGCGTTTTCTTGGAAGGTTTTCATTTTTGCATCGAAATCCGCTCTATCTTGCCATACTTTCGCTAAAGCTTCGGTTTCGCCTTTATCTGAACCGTCAATGAAGCCTTCAAAAGGAATTTTTGATAATGCAGCGACATTGGTTGCACGCATTGCGAAGGTTTCTGCTTCGAAAGGTTTTTTACCTTTCATCATGGCGCCCATATCACCGAAGTTATAGGCGATAAGGCTAAATGCGGATTGGCGATATTCAATCGCATCTTTTGCATCTTCGAAATTGTGTGCTTGAGCTGCTGAAGCCAGCAAGGTACTGGCCACAAGAGTAAGTAGTAATTTTTTCATCGTATTCTCACAAATTAGCGTCGAAGTGTGACATTGCGCCACTATTGTACACAAATTAACTTGATGTACTAGAAGCAATTTTGTCAGTTTTTGTCTAGATATTATGAAGAAGCGTAACAAGTTATTTGTTGCGGAAGTAAATCTGTTAAACTGCTAATGTAATGCTTTAACAGTACTTTTGGGGCGATTATGCGAGCAAACTGGGATCTAGTACTAGAACGGATTTTGAGTCATGGAAATTATGAAGATCTTTCCGTGCTATTTCATTTACTGTTAACCGAAGAGGAACGTAGCGCTATCGCGGGACGGCTCAAGGTTTTTCAGCTACTACTCAATGGTGAAATGAGCCAAAGGCAAATCGCGGCTGAATTTCAGGTGAGCATTGCGACTATTACCCGCTGTTCTAACTATTTGAAGAATATGACTCCAGAGCATAGGGCGAAAATTCAGAAACTTATCGATTAGCGAAACAACAATCATATGGCGCGCAAGGACGCCGCATGTGTTTCAAAAATGAGGTGATGCTGGCAATCTGTGCCGGCGATATAGTGCACGCCTAACCAAAATATATAGACCATAGCTCAGCAGGCAAATGGCGAGCAGTGGATAAAGATCCTTGGGCATGAACTTGAAAATTGATAGCGCGGCGAATAGATAAATAAAAGGTAGAAAATTGTAAATAATTTCAGGGAGATGACCGGGTTTTCTACGTCTTGCCGGATCGGTGCGACGGTTTTGAGACCGCTGAATATAGATCCTTGCTCCTAGTATAAAAATCACAGTAGCCGCTATCACGGCGTAATTGATATCGAGTGCAATAAAGCTCGAACTACCAAGCGCCATATAAGCATAGGGTAAAATTTCATACAAAGGTTTAGCTAGCATAAGCACTCCGTCGCTTAAATTTAGTATCATATCGAATTGAAAATATTCAGATAAGTAGTTGTTGATTCCAAATCGTAAGTCAGTTTTAGAGCTTACTAACAAATTATAATCATTTCTGTATAAAAAAAGCACTCCCTTATGTAAGGAAGTGCTTCATTACGGTAAAGTGAAAAACTAAGCTAAGTTAAGGCTAGTTTTACACTTAAGCCGAGTGTTTTATTAACCGCGGCAGCCACAACCACCATTGCCATCACAGCCGGTTTTAGGCGTGTCACAGACTTCGTGCTCTTCATGGTGATGTCCATGATCGTGGTCAGAACCACCACAGCAGCCGCCCGCTTCTTCTTTGCTTGATCCACCACAGCAACCGCCACCGTGGTCATGATCATGGCCATGACTGCCACAACCGCCATGGGCGTGGATATGACCGTGGGCGATTTCTTCGGCAGTCCCTTCACGCACATCGAGAATTTCGATGCTAAAGCTCAAGGCTTGACCTGCTAAAGGGTGGTTGCCATCGACAATAACAACATCATCCTTGACTTCGACAACTTGAACTGGGCGTTGGCCCATTTCAGTTTCGGCAATAAAACGCATACCTGGGACAATATCTTCGATATCACCAAAGGCTTCTAGGGGAACGGCTTGACGCAGGCCATCGTGGTAAGGGCCGTAGGCTTCTTCAGCGCTAATGGTCACATCGAGTTTTTCGCCTTTGACCTTGCCTTCTAACACCGCTTCTAAACCTGGGATCAGGTTTTCGGTGCCGTGCAAATACAGCATAGGTTCTGCGCTAAAAGAGTCTTCTAGCAGTCTGCCTTCTTGGTCTGATAAACGGTAATGAATGGTTACCGCGCTGTGTTGGGTGATCTTCATATCGCCTCCGGTTCGGAATGTGCGCGCATAATAACGTGCTTTTTTGGCGCTGGCGATAATTTGAAGCAGCTTATGTTAGATATCGCACAGCTTTTTTTTCGGCGGATTAACCGCTGTTTTGTGCTGTCGAGTATGTGTAATGTGTTTTTTGCTCGTTAGGCTATCAATCTGTTCTGAGTGATAAGGTAGAACAAATAACACAGCAGTAAAAAGTGAGTGATGAATAATTTTATGAAAAATAAGTGATTTTTATATCACTATTTTACGACATTACGTTGACGTCAACAGTTATCTATTGCATAAACCGCATTTTTACCCCTAGAAAACTTTATATTAACTAATCTTGATGCAGCATTTTATTGAGTGTGAAGATTTGCCTATAAATAATCCATTTTAGGGGTTGACAAGCGCGGGTAAAAAAAGCAATTCTGTTTATCAAGAAATTAACATGGATTAGCCCAAACACATGCATAGCCTAGGTTTCGTAGTAATTACCATTATTACAACCACCACTACAACAACAGTGGGGGCGGGCTGATACACCCTAAAGAATTCTAACGATAAGCCCGCTTCCCACAAAGAAGCGGGCTTTTTTGTTTATAGCTCTTATTTCTAAGTCGGGCGCGGTACACAGGAGAACAAGATGAAAGTAATGAAATTTGGTGGTACCTCGCTTGCAAATTGGCAGCGATTCTCTATGGCGGCGGATATTGTTGCCAAGGCATCTAAACTTGAGCCCATAGCTACAGTGCTATCGGCGCCTGCAACTGTGACCAATGCGTTATTAGAAATGGTCGACGTAGCAGTTAAAGGCGAAGATTATTCCCCTGTTATACAACATGTTGAACGGGTTTTTACCTCGCTTTACCAAGATGCGGTGACTTCTGGACTCTCTAGCACACAAAGTGAATACTTGTTTGCAGGTTTAGCGAGTCAGTTAGCGTTATGGCACGATAGGCTCCGTGGTATTGCCTTGTTGCAAGAATGCCCCGATGGTATCCGCGCCGAAATCGTGGTGGCAGGGGAGCGATTATCTGCGGCCTTGATGGAACAAGTCATGTTAGCAAAGGGCATTACATCTGGTTTGCTCGACCCCCGTGCATTATTTTTGGGGCGTGGGAAACCGTTGGAGTCCGTCGTTGATATCAGCGTGAGCAAACCAAGATTCAAAAATTTAGCACTCGATGAAAAACGCGTATGGGTGATGCCGGGTTTCACCGCCGCCGATGAACAGGGCAAAGTGGTGACGTTAGGCCGTAATGGTTCTGACTATTCTGCTGCCGTGCTCGCCGCCTGTTTAGATGCGTCGAGCTGTGAAATCTGGACCGATGTTGATGGTGTTTATAACACCGATCCTCGGGTGGTAGCTGACGCTAAGTTATTGTCACAACTCAGTTATCAAGAGGCAATGGAGCTGTCCTATTTTGGTGCTAAGGTATTGCACCCTAAGACGATTGCCCCTATTGCTCAGTTCCATATTCCCTGTTATATCAAAAACAGTTTTAACCCCGATGCCCCCGGCACTCTGGTATCCAATCAAGCCGATAAGAGCGGTTTGCAGGTTAAGGCTATTTCCAATCTCGATAATCAAACTATGTTTGATGTTTCTGGTCCAGGTATGAAGGGCATGGTTGGCATGGCGAGCCGTACTTTAGCGGCGATTTCCCGCAGTGGTGTGTCTGTGTCTCTCATCACCCAAAGTTCTTCTGAATACAGCATTAGCTTCTGTGTGGCCACATCTGATGCCGCCAAAGTGAAATGGGCCTTAGAGCAAGAATTTGAATTAGAAATAAAAAGTGATTTGCTTGAGCCTATCGCTATGCGTCATGAGCTGGCAATTGTGTCATTGATTGGTGATGGCATGCGTACCCACAAAGGGGTGGCGGCGCGTTTCTTTCAAGCCTTAGCACAGGCAAGCGTGAACATTATCGCCATAGCCCAAGGTTCGTCCGAGCGGTCGATCTCGACTGTGATCGAGCAGCGTAAGACTAAGCATGCGGTGGCGGCTTGTCATCAAGGCTTTTTCGATGTGCAGCAATATTTAGATGTGTTTCTCGTCGGTTGTGGCAATGTGGGTGCGGGTCTGCTCGAGCAAATCAAACAGCAGGCGCCAGTCTTGAAGGATCAACATATTAGCATCCGTGTTTGTGGGATTGTGAACTCGAATAAGATGTTACTCGACAGTGCGGGTATCGATTTAAGCAACTGGTCTAGCTTGCTTGCCGATAGTCAGCAAGCCTGTGATATTCCTGCGTTACTCGCGTGGGTAAAAGATCAACAGTTACTCAATCCTGTGCTGGTGGATTGTACCTCGAGCGAGCAAGTGTCGAACCTGTATTTGGAGGTGATGAACGCGGGGTTACACGTGGTCACACCGAATAAAAAGTCGAACACTCGCGATTATGCCTATTACCAAGCACTGCGCCAAACGGCATTAAAACAGCGCCGTCAATTTTTATACGAAACCACAGTCGGCGCGGGTTTACCTGTGATCGATAACCTGAAAAAACTGTTATTTGCGGGTGATAAACTGCATAAGTTTAACGGTATTTTATCGGGTTCTTTATCCTTTATCTTCGGCATGCTCGATGACGGCATGACACTTTCAGAAGCGACTGGTCTGGCGCGGGAAAAATGCTTTACTGAGCCCGATCCCCGTGATGATTTGAGCGGTATGGATGTGGCGCGTAAGGTGCTTATCCTTGCCCGTGAAGTGGGACTAAAGCTAGAACTCAGTGACGTGCAGGTTGAATCTGTATTACCCGCCGAGTTTGATGATTCAGGCGATGTCGAAAGCTTTATGGCGCGTTTGCCAGAGGTTGATGCCGCGATTGCCGCAAAAGTGGCGCAGGCCAAAGCCCAAGGTAAAGTGCTGCGTTATGTGGGGCAAATTGAGGATGGAGTCTGCCGTGTGCGTATCGCCGAAGTCGATGCAAATGATCCGCTTTACAGCGTTAAAGGTGGCGAAAATGCCTTGGCATTCTATAGCCGTTATTATCAGCCCATTCCCTTTGTGCTGCGCGGTTATGGCGCGGGAACGGAAGTGACCGCCGCTGGTGCCTTTGCCGATGTACTAAGAACCTTGAATTGGACCCGTGAGGTGAATGTATGAGTTTGACGGTTTACGCTCCAGCCTCTATGGGTAACGTGGGAGTCGGATTTGATTTATTGGGCGCCGCTTTGGCGCCGATAGACGGCAGTTTACTCGGCGATAGAGTGACTATCGCTGCGGCCGAATCGGGTGTGAGCCTAGCGCAAATCGGTGCTTGGGCCCATAAACTGCCTGACAATCCAAAAGACAATATTGTGTACCAATGTGCCGAGTTCTTCTTAACCGCCCTGAGTAAGGAGTATTTAGACGCGCTTGGTAAAGCAGATGAAGGCGTGGCACTGACACTGGAAAAGAACCTGCCCGTCGGCAGTGGTTTAGGTTCGAGTGCAAGCTCAGTCGTGGCGGCGTTGTATGCATTAAATGAATATTTTGACAGACCCTATAACGAGCAAGCACTGCTGGAACTGATGGGCGAGTTTGAAGGTAAGATCAGCGGCAGTGTGCACTATGACAACGTCGCCCCCTGTTACTTGGGCGGCATGCAACTGATGCTCAATGTGCCGGGGACAGTTTGCGAAGCGATACCGAGCTTTAAAGAATGGTATTGGGTTGTGGCCTATCCTGGGATTTCACTCTCGACGGCGATGATGCGTAAACTCATGCCCGATCAATACGATAAAAGTGTCACAATCGATTTTGGTCGATATTTAAGTGCCTTTGTACATGCCTCTTATCAGCAGAATGCCAAACTTGCGATCAGCGTATTAAAGGATGTGTTAGCCGAGCCTTACCGCGCCGCTGCGATCCCGGGTTACGACAAGGCCAGAGTTGCGTTAGCCGATTTAGGCATGTTGACGACGGGGATTTCTGGCAGTGGCCCAACGCTATTTTCGATTACCGATGATTTAGCCACGGCCAATGCGGCTAAAGCTTGGTTAGAACAGCATTATCTCACCGAGGCGGGTGGCTTTGCCCACGTGTGTCGCCTCGACGAGCAAGGCACGCGCAGGGTCGATTAAATCATCAATTTAACTAAGACCAAGTACCCCAAAGATTCAAATTTAAGCTTTAGCATCAAAAGGTTGAGTAATCATGGAACTGTATAATTTAAAACACCCTTCGCAGAAAGTGAGCTTTAAGGAAGCGGTACAACTGGGGTTAGGTAAAGACAGAGGTTTGTTCTTCCCCACCCAAATTCCGGTATTAGACGATATTGAAGGGCTACTGGCATTGCCATTTGTTGAGCGCAGTAAAAAGGTGCTCGGCGCATGGCTTGCCTCTGAATTAGGCCAAGCTGCGGTCGATGAACTGGTTGAGCGTGCCTTTAACTTCGAGTTACCTTTGGTTGCCGTCGATGAGCAGCGCGCTTGCCTCGAATTGTTCCACGGTCCAACACTGGCGTTTAAAGATTTTGGCGCGCGTTTTATGGCGCAGTGTGTCAATGCCTTTGTCGGCGACACACGCTTAACCATTTTGACTGCGACCTCGGGCGACACTGGCGCAGCGGTTGCCGATGCCTTTTATGGGCTTGAGAAAGTCAATGTGGTGGTGCTCTATCCTAAGGACAAAATTAGCGAATTACAGGAGAAGATGTTCACGACGTTAGGCAAAAATATTCACACAGTCGCCATAGAGTCTGACTTTGATGCCTGCCAAGATCTGGTTAAACGCGCCTTCGATGATCCAGAAGTCCGCGATGGGCTGAGCTTAAACTCGGCGAACTCTATCAACATCAGCCGCTTGCTCGCACAAATTTGTTATTACTTTGAAGCCGTTGCCCAGTCTAAACAGCGCCATAGTGCCGATCCTGTGATTTCAGTGCCAAGCGGTAACTTTGGTAACCTGACGGCAGGATTATTTGCCAAAGCCATGGGATTACCGGTTAAACGCTTTATCGCCGCCACCAATGCTAACGATACTGTGCCGCGTTACTTAGAAAACGGTCAATGGCAGCCCAATCCGACTCAAGCGACTATGTCTAATGCGATGGATGTGAGTGAGCCCAGTAACTGGCCGCGGGTAGAGGCCATTTGTGAGAAGTTAGGCTGGCCACTGAGTAATTTAGTGGGGATCTGTTTATCCGAGGAGCAAACCTCACAGGCATTAGCCGAGTTATATGCTCAAGGTTATGTGTCTGAGCCCCATGCGGCGATCGCGGCTAAGGCGTTATCTTTAACCTTAGTGCCCGACGAAGTGGGCATATTTCTAGGGACGGCGCATCCCGCTAAATTTAAGGACGTAGTGGATAGGGAGTTAAAGCTTGATTTACCCCTGCCTGCCGAGCTTGAGGCTGTGGCGACTAAGACAATTTTATCTGCAGAGTTACCCGCAGATTTTGCCAAATTGAAGGCGCATTTATTGACCGTGCTCGCCTAGTCTTAGGCTAAATAGCCGTTTCGAATTCTAGATCACTGTATCCTGCGATGTAGCATAATAAGGATCAGTTGTTTAGATACATGAATGGCGAGTTTGTATAGAAGGGGAGCTATGCTCCCTTTTTGCTTGTGCCTGCTGAATACCGACACACTTTGATGCTGTAAATGAGCGTTTATTGAGGAAGATATTTCGCTTATGGCGCCAATCCCATGTGCGGACTACCCTTATTAAAGGTTAGGGAAAACCCTCTGGATTTAGCGTCATTGGATTTGACGCTTTTGTTATTGAGAGTGTGCTATTACCTGCGGGGCTCAAATTGTGCCTATATCAAGGTTGAAACTGAGCTGTATTTTTATATGGTTTATCTACGTCTTACCCGCCCACAGTGCGTCGCCAGCAACGGCCGCTTTTGCCTGCCCTAATCCTATTAAAGTCGGCTATAACGATTGGGCTCCCTACGCATGGCAAGATCCCCAAGGTGAGGCGCAGGGACTCGATGTCGAATTGATGCGTTCATTTGCTCAATTTCTAGGCTGTGACGTGAGTTTTATCAACGTGCCCGCTAAACGTTCACATCAAATGTTAAAGGCTGGCACTCTCGATATGATGATGGGGGCCACTAAGACCCAAGACCGGCAAGAATATGCATTATTCTCCGAAGACTATCGAAATGAAGAAGTACGCCTCTTTGTATTGGATGAGAAAAAAGAACAAATTCACTTGGGCCAATGGCAGGATATCTTTACCCAAAAATTGCGTTTGCTCGTTCCGACAAGTGGTTGGTATGGCAATGATTACCATGATTCTCAGGGGCGACTCGAGCAAGCGCAATTATTAGTCTTGAGTCCCAGTCTCGATAAATCTGTACAAATGCTCTATCACGGTCGTGCAGACTTAATCATAGGTGACTCTATGGCAGTTCCCTATATTGCCAGCCAATACCAAGGCGTCAGGCTAGCACCTCTCAAATTAGTATTAGAGGAAAATCCAATCCATCTGATGCTCAGTAAGGTGAGTATGTCAGCTTTACAGCTCACACAGATAAATCATGCCATCCGTACTTTGAAAGATAATGGCGAAATCGCCAGAGTGTTACATAAATGGCAGCAGATCTCCCTCGCGCAACAAACCAATATGAGTCGTCAGCACCCTACTCAAGAGGCTTGGTATGCCTTAGCTTTGATTTATCCCCAATTGCGCGATAATCACTGAGTGATTTCTTGTGTATCCTTGATGGTAACGCTATGACACATTTGCTAAAACTTCTTCGTTTTGAAGTTACTGAACTCTCTATCAAATTCTGCTAGCTTGATGGGCTAAATTATCAAACCCTGAGTTTGATTAACGCACATTGCGCAAAAGTGCATTACAAAAGCTCATTACAAAAGTTTATTACACAGTCCACGCAAAGGTTCCGTTGCTAACAATAACAATAGGATAAAGGCCATTTATGAAACTTCGTCATTCCGTCGCCTGCTGTATGCTCGCACTCGGCACTTTAACTGCGGCCCACGCCATCGCTGCCACTGCCGTGAATAATCAAGGCTATTACCGCGCGCCAGCCCTGCAGGATCAAACCTTAGTCTTTACCGCTGAAGGCGATTTATGGACTCAGACCTTAGGCCAAAAAGCGGCGACTCGCTTAACGAGTTTACCCGCAGAGGAGCTAGGTGCGACCATTTCCGCCGATGGCAAGTGGGTTGCTTATGTTGCCAACTATGAAGGCGCGAGCGAAGTGTATATGATCCCCATTACGGGCGGTGTGGCTAAACGGGTGAGTTTCGAGAATAGCCGTGTGCGGGTTCAGGGTTGGACCGCCAAAGGCGAGATTTTATATTCTACCGACACTGGTTTTGGTCCTGCGAATAATTGGATGCTGCGCAGCGTCGATCCTCAAACCCTTACCACCACAGATTTACCCTTAGCCGATGCGGTCGAAGGTGTGATTGATGATCGCAACGAATACGTGTACTTCACCCGCTTTGGTCTACAAGTGACTGGCGATAACGCCAAAGTGTACCGTGGCGGCGCAAAGGGCGAATTATGGCGCTTTAAACTCGGTAGCAAAACCGAAGCCCAGTTGCTTAGCGGCCAGCACGACGGCTCTGTGCGTCAACCTATGCTATGGCAAGACAGACTCTATTTTATCAGCGACAGCGATGGTAACGACAACCTCTGGTCAATGGCGCTCGATGGTTCAGATGCAAAACAGTTGACCCAATTTAAAGATTGGCAAGTCCGCGGCGCGCGGATGGATCAAGGCAAAGTGGTCTTCCAGTTAGGCGCGGATATCCATGTGTTTGATATTGCGGCCGCGAAAGACGCATTACTCAATATCGAACTCACTTCCGATTTTGCCGAGCGCCGTGAGCACTGGGTGACAGATCCTATGGATTATGCTTCTTCGACTAATTTAGCTCCAGCGGGCGATAAAGTGGTGATCACCGCCCGCAGCCACGTGGCAATCGCGGGTGTCGATGGATCGCGTTTAGTACAAGTGGCGCTACCTGGGACCTATCGCGTTAGGGAAGCTGTGCTTAGTAAAGATGGCAAGTCGGTTTATGCGATTAGCGATATGACGGGCCAGCAGGAAATTTGGCAATTCCCCGCCGATGGCAGCAGTGGCGCTAAACAGTTGACCAAAGATGGTCATACTTTAAGAATGAGTCTGAATTTGTCCAATGACGGTCGATTTATCGCCCATGACGATAACGATGGTAACGTTTGGCTGCTCGACTTAAAGAAAAATATCAATCAAAAAATCATTACTAACGGTGAGGGACTTGGGCCTTACGCCGATATCCGCTGGTCCGGTGACAGCCGTTTTATTGCATTAACTAAGTCGGAAATCGGTAAACAAAGACCGCAAATCGTCCTGTATTCTGTGGATGAAAATAAGGCCGAGACGCTCACCAGCGACAAATACGAGTCCTATTCGCCAACCTTTAGCAGTGACGGCCAGTGGCTATATTTCCTGTCAAACCGTCAATTCAGCGCCACGCCGAGTTCACCCTGGGGCGATAGAAATATGGGCCCAGTGTTTGATAAACGCAGCCAAATTTTTGCCATCGCACTGGTCAAAAATGCCAAATTCCCCTTTAGTAAACCCAATGAACTCGAATCTAATCAAGTTGAAAAAACCGATGCTAAGGATAAACCGAGTCCAGTGAAAATCGATTGGGCGGGGATCTCCCAGCGTTTATGGCAAGTGCCCGTCGATTCAGGTAATTACAGTGAATTGCGCGCCGTCGATGATAGGCTTTATCTGTTAGATCAAGCTATTGGCGACGATGTGGCCCCTAATTTAATGACCATCAAATTTGACCGATTAAGCCCTAAAGCCGAGGTATTTGCCGAGGACATTGGCCAATATGAGGTTGCTGTCGATGGTAAAAAGCTGATGCTACGTAAGCACAGTAATGAGAAATCACTCCTGATTGTTGATGGCGGCGATAAATTAGGCGATACCGATAATGCCAAAGTGCAAACGGAACAATGGCAGTTAGCGATTTCTCCCCAGCTTGAATGGCAGCAAATGTTTGAAGATGCCTGGTTGATGCACAGGGAATCTTTCTTCGATAAGAAGATGCGCGGCCTCGATTGGCAAGCGACCAAAGCTAAGTATCAACCTTTGCTCGATCGCCTGACCGATCGTAACGAACTGAATGACATCTTCATGCAAATGATGGGCGAGTTAGATTCTTTGCACTCGCAGGTGCGCGGTGGTGATTTACCCCAAGATCCCGATGCAGCCAAAGCGGCGAGCCTAGGTGCGCGCCTACAACAGACTGCAGATGGCGTTAAAATTGCGCATATTTACAGTAACGATCCTGAGTTACCTGCTAATGCTTCACCGTTAAATCGTATCGAAGTCGATGCTAAAGAAGGCGATATGTTACTGGCTATCAATGGTACGCCAGTGGCGAACGTGGCCGACGTCACGCGCCTTTTACGCAATCAACAGGATAAGCAAGTCTTGCTGCAGCTTAAGCGTGGCAGCCAAACCCATAAAACCATCGTCATGCCCGTCAGTACCATGGTGGACAGTCAGTTACGTTACTTAGATTGGGTGAGCCATAATGCGGCTGTGGTCGAGGATGCGAGTCAGGGCAAGATGGGTTATTTGCATTTATATGCTATGGGCGGCGGTGACATCGAAAGTTTCGCCCGTGAATTCTATGCCAATTACGACAAAGACGGTTTGATTATCGACGTTCGCCGTAACCGCGGCGGCAATATTGACAGTTGGATTATCGAGAAGCTATTGCGCCGCGCTTGGGCGTTTTGGCAACCGACCCACGGCACGCCAAACACCAATATGCAGCAAACCTTCCGCGGCCATTTAGTGGTGTTAACCGATGAGCTGACCTATTCCGATGGTGAAACCTTCTCCGCGGGGATTAAAGCGCTGGGTATTGCACCGCTAATTGGTAAACAAACGGCAGGGGCGGGCGTGTGGTTATCTGGGCGTAATGCGTTGACCGATAAAGGGATGGCGCGGGTGGCGGAGTATCCACAGTATGCAATGGATGGTCGCTGGGTGCTGGAAGGACATGGCGTAACGCCGGATATCGAAGTCGATAACTTACCTTTCGCCACCTTTAACGGTAAAGATGCACAGCTTGAGACGGCAATAAGCTATTTGAAGGATGAATTGGTTAAGCAGCCCGTTCCAGCCTTAAAAGCGCAGCCTATGCCGGCAAAAGGAATGGCCCAGGACATTAAAGCTAAGTAGTAGATGTTTAAATTCAGTATTTAACTGAAATTTAAGCTATCTAGGTTAAGATGCTTAGGTACAAAGTTAGGGTGTTGTCTTGTAGTTCCCGAGACAACACCCATTTTTATGCCCATTCATCAACATCGTTACTCGCTTCTACATAGGTTTGCATAGTGTTTATTTGTTGTTGATATGCGAGGTGATTGACACTCGCGGTCCTAGCCTCTTCGTTATTGCTTAGATAATAGGCCGTCGGGGCTGAAATCCCTTCGCTATTCCCTATTGCGATGTTCGTCATATCGGATACGACCTGATACTTCATCCTAGCTTCTTGAAAGGCAAGATATTTTTCGATGTTGCCCCCAATCTGCGGCATATCCGGCACACTGGGTAGTGGAGTGGACTCTGTCTTCTCTTCGGCGTGAGCCTCAATTTGCGCAAGTTGCCTTGCTTCACTCGAGATAGTCACTGTTTCCGAGGACGCGGGCGGCAAATTCGTTTGGGTCGGATCCAGCCAAGGTGCAGAATTGTTGGCATTGATGTATTTGCTTGCATTTATGCTTGAGACATTAGCGTTAGATTGGATATGCATGGCTTACCTCTTTTAAATCGAGACTGATAAATCGAGTCACTCAATTGATGTGAGGTATCGTACGGTAAAAAGGCTAGACCTAAGCTGAATAGCGTGTAATTTAAGCAGGGTAAAAGACGTTGGGCAAGCAAGCTTAAGCTCAAACTTGCCCTAATAGCTTAAAACTTGATGTGAATATCTGTCGCTAAACTATTGGCAATAAAGCAATTAGCGTGTGCTTTTTCGTGAATTTTTTCGATCGTTTCTCGGTTGACTTCAACACCCTCGGCAAATACCACTTTAGGATTGAGCACCATTTTGGTGACGGCTAATTTGCCCGCATCATTTTTACCTAGCTCTGCCGTGGCATTGTCCACATAGGACATCACGGGTAAGCGCTTAAGATGTGCAATCGCGAGAAAGGTTAACATATGGCATGAGGATAATGCCGCCAGCAGGCTTTCCTCTGGGTTTACATTCTGCCCATTGCCTTTGTATTCCGGCGCGGATGAAGCCTGAATGGTTTGACCGCTACCAAAGGTAATGTTGTGATCTCGGCAAAACTCGCCTTCTTCTGCGGGGGAAGTTTGCCAGTTAACCGTTAAATTAAAGCCCATTATTTTCTCCTATCTGAAGGACATCAGGGCACTATAGCCTAGCGGTGTTCACTTATCCATGACCTGCACTAAGTGAACTCGAAGTTATAACCCAGCGCTCAGTAACAGACTGCTAGTGAGTACGCTGCCTGTGACTATGCCAATCGGTAAATGGCGCGGGCTGTAGCTTAACGTCAGTATGACCAGCATTGCCGCGAGGGAAATGATCCCCATAAACAAAATGCTCCCGTAGGCCCAGCCTTGATCGCTAGCGCAGGCACTTAAACTGAACATCAGCAATAGCCATGCAAATAAGCTTAATAGGCGGCTCTGCCACTGAGCCGGGGGACGATTAAACACATCCTTAAAATGGCCAAACTTAGCTAAGGCGAACAGGGCGAGGGAGAGATAACTCAAGCCTAAGATCCCAAGTATGGGGATAAATTCTGGCATCATGATTTGGCTTCCTCCAATGAAGACGGCGAGGTAAGTTCGTTGGCTAAGGATGTTTGTGGCTCGCCGCGGCGCGCCTTATCGGCCTTGGCATTCGTTGCATTGGATGCGGGTCTTGCTGGGCGTTTAGCGGGGGCTTTTGCAATCAAAGTTAATCTTTGACTGGCAAATAGCATAGCGCCGCCGAGCAGGATGGCGAGCAGATCAAACCCGACTAAAGCCCATTGCTGGGATTGGATATTATCGATGAGATTGCTTGGCGATGTGAAGGCATTGAGCACGGGCAGTGCGCAGCACAAGGTTCCTGTGAGTATTAATGCCCTTTGCCACTGACGACGTGAACGGCCAAAGCAAGCCCACACCCCCATTGCCACCAAGGCGATAAAGAAACTGTGAACTTCCCATTCAGAGCGGCCTGCAAAGTTTGTCGATAGCAGACGGTTTGCGTAAAAGAAGCTTACAGCGCCTAAAGGTAAGCCTAAGATAAACATGAAGTTTAACCCTTCAACCAAACGCAGTCCTAAGCTCGGTTTCTCGCCTTTATCAATTTCTTTTTGCTGTTTCTGCCGTAGACGAATGGCCCACATCAAAGTGCCTGTTGCGACCATAGCGCAGCCCAATAAGCCGCAGAAAAAGAATAATATTCGTAATAGTGGGGCGGCAAAACGCGCCGTGTGTAGCGACATCATAGTGTCGTAGGTGGCGGACACTCCCGAGGCTTCCTGCGGGCTGGCATACTTAAGCTCACCATTAACGCCATTAAATATCAAGATGTTGGCCTCATCGGTCACATCTTTACCTGTGTTTTGGTAGAAGGTCACTTGGCTATTTTGATCCTTAGGGTATGACACTATCACTTGCTTAATTGGCGCATCGCCCCAGGCGGCTTGCACCTGCGGCAGTAATTGACTCAGTTGCACCTGTGGCGCACTAATCCCCGCGGCCTTCTCGGTTTGTCTAGCGGGATTCAGCTCTTTTAAGAAGGCTTGGTTGTCACCGGAATAGGCGGTATCCACAGTCCATGGGATATAGATCAGCATCAGGGTGATAAGGCCAGTATAAGTGATCATCAAATGGTAGGGCAGGGCGATAACTGAGCTTACATTGTGCGCATCTAACCAAGAGCGGACGCCCTTGTCCCGTCTAAAACTGAACAAATCTTTGAAGATCCGCTTGTGGATCACTATGCCGCTGATAAGGGCAATTAGCATAAACATAGTGCAAACACCGACGATATAGCGGGCCGTGATGGCTGGCATATAATGCAAATCAAAGTGCAACCGATAGAAGAAATCGCCGCCGCGACTGCCCCGCACCTCTGAGACCATGCCGCTGCCGTCGGCGAGGGTCACGTGCTCTTCAGTCTTGCCGCGGCGTTGACCTTTTTCCGGCGGCAGCTGCCAGCTAAAACTTAAAAAGGGTTTACGCTCGGATGGGAAGTTGATCATCCAGCGCTGCGCCGTTTCGGGCGAATGCGCAGCGATATAATCTTGGCCTTTATCCAGCTGGTTTGCGAGTGTATCGGCTTGATAGTCTTGATAAACCCCTTGATGTAATTCGGGCTCATTCCAGAGGCTGATCTCATGGCGGAAATAGCTCAAACTACCCGCAAAGAAAATGAGCAGTAGTACCCAGCAAACCAGCAGACCTGCCCAGGTATGTAACCAAGATAAGGTTCTAAAAAATGTCTCTTTCATCCTATTGTCCACACACCTGAATCAACCCAAAACATAACAAACTCACTAGGCCTAAATCTCGCCAAGCATGCCAGGTTTGACGTACACAAAAGGCGTAAATAATGGCGATGGCATAGAACAAAAAGGACAACATATTGGCCGTTAAAGTGCTCTCGAATCGTGGCATGGGCAGTACTAATGTCAGTAGGCTGGCCAGAGTTGCGGCAGCAATATAGCCCGCCAGCAGTGCTGCGCTCGCACGGGCAAAGACCTTGAAAGCAAATAGCGATTGCTCTTGCGTAAACCATTGCACAATCTGCACAATCCCCCGTGAAATCAATGAGAACGAGCGCATTTGAGCTGCAGGTGATTGCGTTGATGTTTCAAACGCGGGTGTATTAGACATAAGTACCACTTCTCATTCCGAGCCAATAGGGGTCTGCTATGGCTATTCGCTACGGTTCATTCTGCAAAGTGTGCTTGGGCTTTCTAGCTTAACCACAGAAGACTCGGCTTAACGGCGAATGTATTCCTATAACAGGGAATAGCTAATCGCGAGAAGTATAACTCAGTCAGATAAAATGATAAACGATATCATTTAGATTCAAATATAAAAATGTGATCTTGGGCTAACGGAGGTGCGGATTGTTACTAAGTTGTGCTTTTGTGTGTTTCTAGCATTGGATATAAAGCTTTTAAATCAAAGGTTAAAAACAGAAGGTTAATATATTGTGAATGGAAAGTTATGAATACGTATGCATCCCATTGAGGCGAAAAACGCTACACCGTTAGTATGACACTTTGATTGCCCTATGTTTCTTGGATTGATGTGGTGAATAGAACATGGGTTTAAAACAAGTCGTTATGACATAGGGGAATGCCAAATGCGTCATTGTAAACTCAGCGTCTTGACCATGGCTCTCGCGGCGGCAGGCTTTAGTGTGGTGTATACACCGCAGTTAGCCTTTGCTGCAGAGGCCACGCCAACTCAACAGGAGGCTAAACAAGCTCAAGACGACAATATAGAAAACGATACCAACCCGAATACTAAGAGCGTCGAAACCAACAAAAAAGCCAGCGATGAAGCGGCAAATATCGAACGTATTGAGGTTAAAGGTTACAGCAAAAGTCTGATTGATTCCCTCGATGCTAAGCGCTACGGCGACACGGTTTCAGAGCAATTATCGGCCGATGATCTGGGCGCCTTACCCGATGTATCAATGGCGGATGCGCTGACCCGCTTACCCGGTATTTCAGCGGTTCGTACCGGCGGACAAGCGGCGGAAATTAACATTCGCGGTATGTCCGGCGGTTTTGTTTTTTCAACCTTAAATGGCCGTGAACAGGTATCGACGAGTGGGACTCGTAGTATCGAGTTCGATCAATACCCCTCTGAGTTGATTTCATCCGCCGCTGTGTATAAATCCCCTAAAGCCTCACTCATTGAAGGCGGCGTTGCCGGCACAGTTGAACTGCAAACAGTCAGCCCACTGCAATCCGATAAAGACCATAGTTTTCTGGTTAATGCCCGCGGTATGTATAACGACAGAGCCAGTGAAGTGTACGGTGCTGACGAATATGGCCACAGATTGAGTATTTCTTATCAGGGTAAGTTTTTCGACGATACCTTAGGCGTGGCATTAGGTTATGCCCGTCTAAAACAACCCAGTGTCGCGACCCAATTTATCGGCTTGGCCTATAACGACAGCAAAGAAGTCGATGGACAGACTAATGATACCAACGGTTCGATTGATTTCCCGGCGAATGAGTACATCAGCGAGGGTTTTGAGCTACAGCACCTCGGTGGTGTTGAAATGCGTAACGGTTATATGGGCGCGATTGAGTGGGCACCTAGGGATAATTTTAAGCTCAAGGCCGATGCATTTTTATCACGTTTCGATAGCGAATCCTTTGCCCGAGGATTCAGGGTTAAGTTTGGTGGCTCAGGCGCTGCGATTGCCAATCCTGTACTCGATGGCAATTCTGTTATTGGCGGAACCTTTAATCGTACCTCAAAGAGCTATACCCGAGTTGAGACTGTCAACGACGATAACCAAGATTTTGATGAAGTGAATAGCTTTGGTTTAAATGCTGACTGGCAAGTGACAGACAGACTGAATGTCGCCGCCGATATTTCCTATTCCTCTGCCAAAAGTAACTTTAGGAATGGCCTGCTATGGGCGAACGTTGCCGTTGATGCTAATGCCGACACCCCAGTTTTCGATGAGAATGTCTCGATTAGTTATCAACTTAACGGGCTTAATCTGCCCGATGTGGGCTTTAATCAAGCAGATGCCTTCACCGATCTGGATCGGGTGATGGTGAGTAAGTACGGCATCTATCCCTATGAGAATGAAGATGCGGTAAAGGCTTATCGCCTTGATTTTAAATACGACCTTGAGAATGATTACATTAGCTCAGTAGAGTTTGGCGTGCGTTACTCGGATCGCAATTACTCCAATCGCCGCTCGGTATTTGAATATGGCAATGATGGCGCTTTCTCTAGCGCCGAGCCGCCACTCAAGCTGACGTCTGATATGGCTTCGGTCGTCGATTGGCAGGGGGAGTTCAGTTATTTCCCATCCTATCTCGCCATTGACCTCGACGCGGCGCTAGCGGCTTGGTTCCCTGAAGGTATCCCACAGCCAGTACAAACTTGGGGTAATGCCGATGGTGTACTCGATGCTAAGGGCTATACCACTAACTATTCTTGGACCGTATTGCAAAGTGGTGAGGTGTTCGAAAAGGTGTTTGCGGCTTATGCCATGGTCAATTTTGATACTGAGATCGGCGGTATTCCTGTCACGGGGAATCTCGGTTTACGCCGTGTTGATACCGACCAATCTGCAACTGTCTTAGAGAATGTCGGCGCACATCCCGAACTTGGTGCTCAGTATATTGTCGATGATTTAGGCATAGTGAATAACTACTATGCACCTAAAATCAAAGGGATAGATTATGTTGATTATCTACCTTCCCTTAACCTCAGTTTTAAGATCACTGAAGATTCTCAAATCCGTTTAGCGGCCGCTAAAGTGATGTCGCGTCCGCCCATTAATCGCTTGGCGGGGGATGCGAGCGCAACGGCTAATAGCGATGGCGTCATCAATGGCTCTAGTACTAATAACCCCTATTTAAAGCCTTTCTATGCGGATCAATATGATATTTCCTATGAGAAATACTTTGATGAAGGCGCCTTTGTCGCGGCGCTATTCTACAAAAATATCGACTCCTTTATTGATACTGTGGCTATCACCAATTTCGATTTTAAGGGGAATGGCTTCAACGTGCCGGATTACATTGTCGATCCTGTTACTGGGGTGCAAACCGCAACAAGTAATGGCACTTACACTACTGCAATGAACAATGCCGAGGGCGGATACATTCGCGGTTTAGAGCTGGCTTACACCCAAGTGTTTGCCTCCTTGCCCGATTTGTTTTCCGGTTTAGGTTTTAACGCCAGTTATTCCTATACCGAGAGTGAGGTGCAGTCCATCACTAGCCTAGGCGGTGACAGTGTGACTCAATCTTTACCGGGTTTATCGAATAATGTGCTCAGTGCCACCTTGTTTTACGGCTATGAGGGCTTTGAAACCCGTATCAGTGCCCGTTACCGTGATGCCTTTGTTTCTGAACAGGTTGCGATTAACGATCAAGTGGTGAACTTCGATTCTGAAACCGTGATGGATTATCAAGCCTCCTACCAAGTAATGGACGGTTTAAACGTGCTGTTTCAAGTGAATAACCTTACAGATGAACCGACTAAGAGTTACTTCGGCACCGAGCAGAAAACCGGCACCTTGCAATACTTTGGCCGCGAATTTTTCCTGGGGTTCACCTATGCCCTGTAATCCATTGCATCAGTTGGTGTGCTTAAACGCACAGAGCCTAAATCCATTAAATGTTGCGCCATTTAGTATCACGGCGCCTTATTCGCAAATTGGGAGAAACCACTCATGTTGAGTATCTCTAATCTGATTAAACTGTCGGCCTTAGCCCTGAGTATGAGCTTACTCTCGGCCTGTGGCGGCAGCGATTCATCCGAACCGGGTAAAGTGTTATTAACCTGCGATGTGCCTATGGTGCCAGATGCGACGGGCACAAGCTGCGTTGCCCCTACGCCTATCAGTTGTAAGGCGCCCAAATTCCCTGATCCTAAAAACGAGAGTTGTATAAACGGCTTAGATCCCTCATTACCCGCGCCCAGCGTATTTCCGCAGGCCAATCAGGCTGTGTTGTATTACAACCGCATTAAAGATAAAAACAATACTGCGAGTAACCCTGAATATCCTAAGTACAAATTACATACTTGGAACGATGAAAAGTGTGATGCCTATGCCGCTCCCTTTGATACCAGCGATTGGGCCAACGGCCATCCCTTCGATGGTATTGATCCTAATTATGGCGCCTATTGGATCCTTAATCTGAAGGAAGGTTATGGTGCCTGCGGCAACTTTATTGTGCATGCCGGTACGGATGATGCGGGTAAGGCCTTAGGTAAAAACAACTTAACTATGTCCCTGGTGCAGGACGATGCGACCTATGTACGCGTGAATTTCACCATCCACGGCGAGTCGGATGTGTATGAGTATCCGATCCTTGAGACAGGTTTCTCTATTTCAGGTATGAGTGCCCACTGGTTAGATCGCAATACCTTTGTGTGGAACCAAGATCCGCAGGGGGTAACAAGTGTGAAATTGCATTATTCAGCTAAGGCCGATATCGCCGCCGATGATAATAATGTGATCAGTGGCACCCAAGTGACCTTAACGCCAGCGACCTTAAGTGATGCACAAAAAGCGTTATCGCCAGTGCTGGCAGATTGGCCTGCTTATACTGCTAATTTTACTGCGGATGAAGCCAAAGCCATTGCAAAAGATCAATTAGTATTAGTCGCTTACGATGCCGATAACAAACCCGTTGGCGCAACTTATGTGCAAGCGGCCAAGGTGCTTGATGATCTTTACACCCAGGGCGACCAAGATGCTGATGAAGCTGCGCTCGGTGTGGTTTACGATGGGGCGAACATTATTGCTTCAGTGTGGGCACCAACTGCCCAAGATGTAAAACTGAAAGTCTACGATGCCAATAAAACACTGAAAAGCACTGAGAACATGACCTTAGATAGCCTCACTGGTATTTGGTCCTATCGCGGTGATGCTAGCCTTAATCGCCTCTATTATCGTTATGCGCTCAGTGTGTACCATCCAACGACCAAAAAACTGGAGTCGCTAGAAAGCACAGATCCTTATTCTTTAAATGTGTCGAGTAACGGCCGTTTTAGCCAGTTTATTAATTTGGACGATGTGGATCTTAAACCAGACGGCTGGGATAACCAAACCGTTGCCGCTATTGCTCACCCAGAAGATGCGGTGATCTACGAGGGGCATATCCGTGACTTTAGTATTCGAGATCAGAGCACCAGTGCCGCCCACCGTGGTAAATATTTGGCCTTTACCGAGCAAGGCTCTGCGCCAGTCGAGCACCTTAAAAAGCTGGTTGATAATGGCTTAACGCACTTCCATGTGTTGCCCGCCACCGATATGGCGACGGTCAATGAAAATGCCAGTGAACGCATCGAAATGACCGACACACTGGCCAAGTTATGCAGCAAAATCAATGATGCGGCCGATGCCTGTAAAACCCAAAACAAGTCAGCAACGATAGAGAGTATTCTGGCGAATAGCTTACTCGGCTCAAGCGATGCGCAGGCATTAGTGGATGCTATGCGTGGTTTAGATGGCTTTAACTGGGGTTACGATCCGCAGCACTTTTTTGCCCCTGAAGGCAGTTATGCCACAGTGGCTGAGGGTACGGCGCGAGTGCTTGAACTGCGCGAAATGAACCAAGCCTTACATAATATGGGGCTGAGAGTCGTATTGGATGTGGTGTACAACCACACTAGCGCTTCTGGCGTGAATGCTAACGCTGTGCTCGATAAGGTCGTTCCTGGTTATTACCACAGATACGACCCCGTATCTGGGGCGATGGAACAGTCAAGCTGTTGTGAAAATACCGCCACAGAACATCGAATGATGGGCAAACTCGTCACGGATTCATTAGTCTTGCTTGCCAAAGAATATGGCTATGACGGCTTCCGTTTCGATGTGATGGGGCACATGCCTAAGCAAGGTATTCTCGATGCGAGAACCGCTGTTCAGGCCGTCGATCCAGACACTTACTTCTACGGTGAAGGATGGAACTTTGGTGAAGTTGCCGATAATCGTCTATTCGAACAGGCAACCCAAGCCAATATGGCAGGCTCCGAAGTGGGCACCTTTAATGACAGAATTCGTGAGGCGGTGCGTGGCGGCGCATTGTTTGCGACTGAGGCAAAGGATGACTACCTACGGGATCAAGATACCCTACGTTTATCATTGGCGGGTAACTTACAAAACTATGTACTCAAAGACTTTAATGGCAATTCGGCTAAGGGCAGTAGCTTTAGCTGGAACTCACAACCGAGTGCCTATGCCCTCGATCCTGCCGACAGTATTAACTATGTGTCTAAGCACGATAACGAAACCCTGTGGGATATCCTGCAGTATAAACATGCCATTGGTTTGAGTATTGAAAGTCGTGTTCGAGTTCAAAATATGGCTGCCAGTATTCCACTCTTGAGCCAAGGGGTGCCGTTCCTGCAAATGGGCGGCGATTTGCTGCGCTCAAAATCGATGGACAGAAACAGCTATGACTCGGGTGACTGGTTTAACTATGTCGACTTTACCTACAACAGCAATAACTGGAATGTAGGTTTACCACTCGCGCAGGATAACAGCAGCAAATGGACACAGATTGCGGGTATTTCTGCTAACCCAAATGCGGCGGCGTCCATGTCGGATATCGAATTGGCTTCGGGGGTATTTAACGAGTTTTTACGTATACGCCATCAGAGCCCATTATTCCGCCTGACCGATGAGCAGACCATTATTGAGCGGGTGGGATTCCATAACGTCGGTAAACGTCAGCAACAGGGCGTCATCGTCATGAGCCTTGACGACAGTGTGGGTCTTAGCGATCTCGACCCCGCAGTCGACGCCATCGTGGTGATGATCAACGGCAGCGCAACGGAGCAGTCTCACACAGTGCCGACTGCAGCAGGCTTTAGCTTACACGAAGTACAAGCAAACTCCGTTGATGCCAAAATCCGCGGCGCAAGCTTTAGTGAAGGTGTGGATGAAGGCACATTTACGGTTCCGGCCTACAGCACGGCTGTATTTGTGAAAAAACAAAACGGTGCTCAGGGGGCGGGTCTCTCGGCAAATGCCACTGTTGGTGCGCCTGATGTTGTGCCCTATGGCAGTACCGATGTATTTGTCCGTGGCGGCATGAATGGCTGGGGTGAAGTCGATAAATTCGCCTACGTCGGCGCTGGCGAATACCGTATTGCCATCAAACTGAATGCAGGTGACTATGATTTCAAAATTGCCTCGGCAGATTGGAATACCGTTGACTTCGGTGCTATTAATGCAGATGTCGCGCAAGTTGATGAAGGCGTGGCCGAAGCGCTAGCAGCGAAGGGCGGGAATCTGCATTTTTCCGCGGGGATAACGGCAACCTATGTGTTCTCCCTCGATGCATCGGATAAGGACCATCCAGTATTAAGCGTTTATAACGAAGAGCCATTTGTAGGCACGCCTGTGTATCTGCGCGGTGATATGAATGGTTGGGGGACGGATAACGAAGTCAAGTATATGGGCGGTGGGATTTACCGCGTTGATCTCGCCATCACGGCGGGTACTAAGGGTTTTAAAATCGCGTCAAGTGATTGGTCTACTGTAGATTATGGTACTGGTGAGGCCGATGGTGTCGTTGTGCTCAATCAAGAGAAATTGCTGGCGGTCAAAGGCGGCAATCTGAGCATCACCTTCGACAGCGATGATACCTACAGCTTTGTATTTGATGCTTCAAATCGTAATGAACCTAAACTCAGCGTGTATAAAACGGCGATGTTTGGTGCGAACACGGTTTATATTCGTGGTGGCATGAATGGCTGGGGCACAGTGGACACGTTAGCCTACCAAGGCGCCTCGGTTTACAGTGTCGATATCGTGTTAGCAGCAGGGGATAACGAGTTTAAAATTGCCTCATCAGATTGGTCTAGTGTCGATTTTGGTGCTGTGGTGGGCGATGAAGCTGTGACGCTTGATGGGTTAAAAGTCTTGGCTTCTAAGGGCGCCAATATGCATTTTAATGCGCCAGCGGCGGCCACTTAC
This sequence comes from Shewanella sp. CG12_big_fil_rev_8_21_14_0_65_47_15, assembly GCF_002783505.1. Classification (GTDB taxonomy): domain Bacteria; phylum Pseudomonadota; class Gammaproteobacteria; order Enterobacterales; family Shewanellaceae; genus Shewanella. The sequence continues at coordinate 1,486 of NZ_PFGL01000012.1, read as the reverse complement.
CGCTTTACTGTGACGGGGCCCGATCCTAAATCGCCAAGCTTAACGGTCACTCAGGTTAACTAAACTATCGCAGCGAGCCACGGTTCACTCACAGTGGATACGATGTGAATGTAACACCACCTTAAGTGCAAGCTTAAGGTGGTTTTTTATAGAGCTTAGCTGGAGGGGACAGAGATTCACTCTATGTAGGTGAAGCGTTTAAAACAGCGTACGAAACAAATTATGGGTTTTTGAGTTGCTAGATTTACCGTAATTGTTTGTTTTTATTTATTAGAGTGTGTTCAGCGGTTACTACTTGTTTAGCTTTTGGTTAATTTTTCTACTGTCATTGTGAGCTTAATCAAGGTAGACAGCTTGTCCTTTTGGCAAAATGCCATTCATCTTTTTACCGAGAGTCTGCCCTATAACCTATGCAAACACATTCTACAAAGGGTGAAAAACACCTGTCTGATAACGCCATTCTCCTGTCAACTACCGACCTTAAGGGCAACATTAAATATGTAAACCAGACCTTTTCGCAGATCAGTGAGTTTAGTGTTAACGAGTTGCAGGGCAGTCCGCACAACATAGTGCGCCATGCCGATATGCCCGCCGCCTTTAAAATCCTGTGGGAAAGAATAAAGGGCGGTAAGCCTTGGATGGGGATAGTCAAAAATAAAACTAAGCATGGTGGTTACTATTGGGTGAATGCCTATGTTGCACCTGTGTATGAGAATGGGGTCATTCACGAGTTTCAATCCGTTCGCCGCCAAGCGACACCCGAGCAGATCAAAGCCGCCGAGACTATTTACAGCGATATTAATCAGGGTAAACAACCTAAGGCCTTGCGCAAAGATAGGCTAGGTTTTAGCGGTAAGATATTGCTGACTATGCTGGTTTCGATTATCTCCACAGCTGTGATCGCCAGTTATTCCCCCCTAGTGGCGGCTATAGCAGGTATGAGTCTTGCGTGCCTCACTTGGTACTACCTGATGCAGCCCTTGCAAAGGCTGGTGTCGATAGCAACTAATATCATTGACGATCCCGTCGCCATGGGAGTGTATACCGGCCGGCAGGATGAAATAGGCAAGTTGGATCTGGCCCTGCGATTTTTAATCACTGAAATAGGCGGTGTGGTCGGGCGCATGGCCGATTCTGCCAGCGAGATCCAAGAGCAGAGCGTTAACCTTAAACAAACCATTACCAATACTTGGGAACATGCGGATAGCCAGAGTGAGCAAACGACGCAGGCGGCAACGGCGATGGAGCAAATGAGCGCCAGTTTTGCCGAAGTGACGGGCAACATTCATCGCACGGCCTCTGAGATGGTGTCTAGTCATCAGGCGGCGCAGCGGGGACATTCACGCTTAGAAACCGTGATCGACGCAATCCATCAGTTGAGTGTGCAGGTCAGCCATTTCTCCGATGTGGTGCAGACCATTGAGCAGGATAGCCATGCGATTCACCAAGTGCTAGAAGTGATACGCGCCATTGCCGATCAAACCAA
>NZ_PFGL01000045.1:127179-134256 GCF_002783505.1 Shewanella sp. CG12_big_fil_rev_8_21_14_0_65_47_15 | reverse complement strand
GAGTGAATGGCGTGCCTGTGTGCGATACCCTACGATGTAGCATAATTAGGAGCAGTTATTTAGATAAATGTGTCACTACCGAAGATAAATTTATTTAAGGTATTTAGTTTATGGTGCCCTGCGACGTAGCACTGGGCACACATTGGGAAATAAGCTTAATTAAAGTGTAGAGTTAAACCACATCAATATCGCCCGCGCAGGCAAACACATGGTTCGGGCGGAAGGGTTCTTTGTCGATATCTTCAAGCTTACTCACGCCACTGGTAACCAGAATGGTTTCAAGCCCCGCTTGGAAGCCCGCCAGAATATCGGTGCGCATATTGTCGCCTATGATGACGGTATTTTCAGAGTGGCCATCAATATGGTTAAGCGCCGAGCGAATAATCCATGCGCTCGGTTTGCCCACGTAGAAAGGTTTTTACCGGTAATACGCTCGATAGGTGAGCACAGGGCGCCACAGGCTGGGCTGTAGGCAGGGCCGTGGGTATCGGGATTGGTGGCAATAAAACGCGCGCCGCGGGCGACGAAACCCGCGGCCTTATGGATCATCTCCCAGTTGTAGGATCGGGTTTCACCGACGATCACAAAATCGGGGTTGATGTCGGTAATGGTAAAGCCTGCCTTGTAGAGTTCATGGGTGAGAGCGCCTTCGCCAATCACAAAGGCTTTACTGCCTTCTTGGTGTTTTAAAAAGTCGGCGGTGGCCATGGCGGAGGTGTAAAAGCATTCTTCGGGAATATCAATACCGGCGGCGCTTAAACGGTTTTGCAGATCCTTACCCGTTTGTACCGGGTAGTTTGTGAGGATCACCAGAGGATTGCCTTGCTCTAAAATGCGCTGGATAAATTTGTCGCTGCCGGGGATCAGTCTATTGTCGTGCAGTAGTACACCATCGATATCGCAGATAATATTTTTCATCTAAAGAGTCCCTTGTATGCCGAGCAAAAATCACTTTTCGTTAAGTTATCTAATGCCACATTGCCTCAGAAAACAATGCTTTTGTGGAAAATAGTTAAAAAAATAGAGACCCTAAGGTCTCCATTTGTGATCTCGCTACCATTGCTTTAAAGCGGAACTAATCAGGCGCGTAACCGCTCGGGCCGATAAGATTGCCATCGAGATAGGCTTGGCCATTTTGCATGTTAAGACGTTGCTGACTAAACCATTTCACCACGAGAGGATAAATGGCATGTTCTTGCTCATGCACGCGGGCGGCGAGCATGTCAGCGGTATCTTCTTCATAAACAGGCACTTTGGCCTGTAAAATCACCGGGCCTGCATCAAGCTCTGGCGTGACAAAATGCACGCTGGCACCATGTTCGCTGTCGTTAGCGTCAATGGCACGTTGATGGGTGTTTAAGCCAGTGTATTTTGGTAACAGTGACGGATGGATATTGATCATGCGACCTAGATAATGATTCACGAAATCATCGGTTAAGATCCGCATAAATCCTGCCAACACGATTAAATCGGGTTGGTATTGTTCGATCACTGTCATTAAACGTGCATCGTATTCAGAGCGAGATTCACCTGGGTGAGCTATCACGCAGCTGGTATCAATTTCGCCATGATGGGCGCGCACTAGGCCATAGGCATCGGGTTTATTACTGATGACTCCGACAACTTCGGCCTGCAGATTATCGTCGCAACCGTCGATAATCGCTTGCAGGTTACTGCCATTTCCGGAAATTAATACAACTACACGACAGCGCTGGGGCATTACAGGATCTCCACTTGCTCTTCATTGCCTTCACGATCTGCGATAGCACCGATCAGCCAAGCTTGTTCACCTTCAGCAGCCAGTAATGCCAGTGCTGCATCCACTTTATCGGCTGGCAGCGCGACTAACATGCCGACGCCACAGTTGAAGGTGCGATACATTTCGTATTCTGCAATGTTGCCATTTTCCATTAACCAACTGAAAACGGCGGGCCATTGCCATGAATCGCCTTGGATAACTGCTTTTAAATTATCTGGCAGTACGCGTGGGATGTTTTCCCAGAAGCCGCCGCCAGTAATGTGTGCCATTGCATGTACGTCTGATGCTGCGATCAGTTTCAGCAATGATTTCACGTAAATTTTGGTTGGCTCAAGTAGATGCTCAATTAGCGGTTTGCCATTGAGATCTTGTTGAGGGTCTGCTTGGCTCACTTCTAATACTTTACGTACTAAAGAGTAACCATTTGAATGGGGGCCGCTCGAGGCTAATGCGATAAGCGCATCACCCGCTGCCACTTTGCTACCGTCAATGATGTCGGCTTTTTCAACTACGCCCACGCAGAAACCCGCTAGGTCGTAATCTTCACCTTCGTACATGCCTGGCATTTCAGCGGTTTCACCGCCGATTAACGCACAACCAGATTGGAAACAACCTTCGCCGATACCGTTGACGACAGAGGTCGCGGTTTCAACATCCAGCTTGCCCGTTGCATAGTAATCGAGGAAAAACAGTGGCTCAGCGCCTTGAACGATTAAATCGTTCACACACATAGCAACTAAGTCTATGCCGACTGTGTCGTGTTTTTTATAGTCGATAGCTAAACGCAATTTAGTTCCAACACCGTCGGTGCCAGACACTAAAACCGGTTGCTTGTATTTAGTGGGGATTTCACACAGGGCGCCAAAACCACCTAAGTTGCCCATAACTTCTGGACGACGGGTACGTTTAACGGCTGCTTTAATGTTACTTACCAGTGCATTACCTGCATCAATATCAACGCCGGCATCTTTATAGCTCAGTGGGGTAGGTGTGCTCACGGAGGGATCCTCTCGGGTACATCGTTATTGGATTTTATGCGGCGGTATTCTATCAGCTTGTGCTAGGGGTCGAAAGTCATGATTTAGATTTATCCCAATTGGTGAGCGATTTTTGCCTCGAATGGGGGACATTTCACTTTCGATGTCGTGGGGTTGGTCACAAAACAGTAAATAGATGCGTGTATCTTAAGCAATAGAAAATTAATCTTGGGAGATTGCTCACGATTAGCCCGAATGACAAAACTTTATGTTTTACCTAATAAACAAATCAACTAGAATCTGAAAAATTTGCCTAAGATAATACGCGAACAAAAGTAGGAGAGAAAAATGAAAGTTGTCGAGGTTAAGCACCCCTTAGTGCGTCACAAAATCGGCCTAATGCGCGAAGGTGACATTAGCACTAAACGTTTCCGTGAGCTAGCCGCCGAAGTGGGTAGTTTACTAACCTATGAAGCTACCGCAGATTTCGAAACTGAAACTGTTACGATTGAAGGTTGGAATGGCCCGGTTGAAGTCGACCAAATCAAAGGAAAAAAAGTCACGGTTGTGCCGATTTTACGTGCGGGCCTTGGCATGATGGACGGCGTACTTGAGCATATTCCCAGTGCGCGTATCTCAGTTGTCGGCATTTACCGTGACGAAGAAACCTTAGAGCCTGTGCCTTACTTTGAAAAGTTAGCCAGTGATTTGAATGAGCGCATTGCGCTTGTTGTCGATCCTATGCTCGCAACAGGCGGTTCTATGATTGCCACCGTGGATTTATTGAAGAAACGCGGTTGTACTTCAATCAAAGCCTTAGTATTAGTGGCTGCACCTGAAGGGATAAAAGCCCTAGAAGCGGCGCATCCTGATATCGAGTTATATACCGCCGCTATCGATAAATGTTTAAACGAGAAGGGCTACATTCTGCCTGGTTTAGGCGATGCGGGCGATAAAATCTTTGGTACTAAATAATCTGTTGGTTTAATTCCTATCATTAAAAAAGGGAGCCTTAGCTCCCTTTTTTATGCGCTTTTACCTAAAGGCTCTTGAGTCTTGACACCTTGGCGTGTTAACAAATTGTTGAATTGGAACAATGGCAATGCTATTTTTCTGCGTTTAAAGACATGCCCAGCGTTAAGGTTGAGGCAAATATAAATGTGCACGGAGAATGCATTTAATGGATGTTGTTCCAAATTATAATAACTACACCTTGGATGAACTGATTGATGTTCAAAGGAATATCAATCGGAACAAATATCCTGATAGAGCGGCAGACGTTGATGCACTTATCTCGCTAAAACTTCAGGATCCTGAAATTAAATCGATCATGGATAAACAAGCGGAATTAGAAAAGTACGCTACGTTTGGTCCTCGATTTTGGTCCTCTATAATCGATAGCGTAATCATCAGTATTTGTTCTGTGATTATTGTATCTGCGATTACACACGTAGCGTCTGTATTCCAAGTCGCGTTAAGTTATTTCGATACTTGGAAGTTTGCATTGTATTCCGTGCTGCTCCACACCCTTTATGGTCAAACATTTGGGAAAATGATCCTTGATATCAAGGTAGTTGACTATAAAACTGAAGGGGCCATTAGTTTTAATCAAGCGCTATTAAGGGATTGTGTTCCCATCATCATGTTAATTTTACTTGTATTTTTCAATGTATTTTTCCCGCTTGAGACTACAGAGGATATGTCGAGTTGGAAGTTCTATACCATCATTGGTTTAAGTCTTTCTTTCCTTATCTGGCATCTACTCGAAATCATTACCATGTTATTTAATGAAAAAAATAGGGCAATTCATGACTATTTAGCTGGGACGGTCGTTATTCGTACCTGACTTATGTACCTAGCAAATAAAAAAGCGTGGAATTATCCACGCTTTTTTATTTAACGCCCATGAGTCTAAGCCTTAGAGCACCATGGCGGCAATCCAACCAAAGACCAGCAGGGGAATATTGTAATGAATAAAGGTGGGGATCACGCTGTCACGGATGTGATCGTGTTGACCATCGGCATTCAAACCTGCGGTGGGGCCTAAGGTGGAATCCGATGCTGGCGAGCCTGCATCTCCCAGCGCCGCCGCCGTGCCGACTAAGGCAATTGTTGCCGCTACCGAAAAGCCAAAACTTAATGCCAGTGGTACATAAATAGTCGCGATAATCGGGATCGTCGAGAAAGACGAGCCAATGCCCATAGTGATCAGTAGACCAACTAGTAGCATCAAGAAGGCGGCGAGGGCCTTATTATCGCCAATGATATCGCTGAGTGAGGCCACAAGCGTACTTACTTCACCGGTTTCTTTTACCACAGCGGCAAAGCCCGCGGCGGAAATCATGATAAAGCCAATATTGGCCATCATGCGCACGCCTTGGTTAAAAATATCTTGATCTGCAACGTGTTTTAACGCCCCCGAAACACTGAAAATCATAAAGCCGACTAAGGCGCCAAAAATCATCGAGTCGGTTGCGAGTTGTACGACTAAGGTGGCTAAGATTGCCAGTGCGGCAATGATGATATTGCGTTTGTTGAGGTTTTCTTCGGGCTCTGCAACCAGCACTTTGGCCTCGTCGTAGGTCCGAGGTTTGCGGTAACTGATAAATACCGCTGTGATTAATCCCACTACCATACCCGCCGCTGGAATTAACATGGCTGGTGGAATTTGCTCACGCACAGCGGCTAAGCCATTGCTGGTTAAGTTGGACAGTAAAATGTCATTTAAGAAGATACCACCAAACCCAATCGGTAAAATCATATAGGTAGTGACTAGGCCGAAGGTCAAAACGCAGGCGACTAAACGACGGTCGATGTTCAACTTGGACATTACATGCAAGAGGGGCGGCACTAAGATAGGAATAAAGGCGATATGAATCGGCAAAATATTCTGTGATGCCATTGACATGATCAGTAGGGATAGCAATAACAACCAGCGCACCCAGTTGGTGTTGGTCGAATTGGGATCTTGTCCAAGACTACTGATGATGCTTCTTGAGATCAGCGTCGTTAAGCCTGAGTGTGAGAGGGCGACGGCAAAGGCACCTAACAATGCATAACTGAGGGCAATCTGTGCACCGCCACCTAAGCCGGTATTAAAGGCATCTATGGTTTGGTGCAGATCCATGCCGCCCATCAGCCCCGCCACTAGGGCGCTGACGGTCAGGGCGATTACCACATTCACCCTAGCTAAACTGAGTGCCAACATTAAACACACTGCAATAACGACTGCATTCATAGTCAATTTTCTTAATTCTGTAAGCCAAAGGCGGTATTTTTGACTGTAAAGACCCTGTATGTCCAGTTTGCAGCAGCCTAATCTGGAAAATATCTGAAAATGTGAACATGCTGGGTTTTGTCTGTTAGCCGAATGTGGTCTAGCGCGCCCATCCGTTATCCAGATTGTTCTATCCTTAAGCAGTAATACCAAAATGCCCTTGAAAAATGTGATATTGGTCTTAAATAGGTTGTAAGGCAAAACACACGACTTATAATGCCTAAAGATTTGATTGGTAAGCATCCTATACACTCGTGCAGTAAAGCCAGTGTGTTTAAGGAAATGTTTACTTTAATAGTTAGTTCAACTCATAGATGGAGATATAAAATGAGCGTATTAGTAGGCCGTCAGGCTCCTGATTTTACTGCTGCAGCTGTATTAGGTTCTGGCGAAATCGTAGATAGCTTCAACTTAACTGCCGCGATCAAAGGCAAGCCAGCGGTGGTATTTTTCTATCCACTTGACTTCACTTTCGTTTGCCCATCAGAGTTGATCGCTTTCGATCACCGTATGGAAGAGTTCACTAAGCGTGGTGTTGAAGTGATCGGTGTGTCTATCGACTCTCAATTTACCCACAATGCATGGCGCAACACCCCAGTTGAAAAGGGCGGTATCGGCCAAGTGAAGTACACCCTAGTGGCTGACGTTAAGCACGACATCTGTAAAGCATACGATGTTGAGCATCCAGAAGCGGGTGTGGCTTTCCGTGGTTCATTCCTGATCGACAAAGAAGGTATGGTTCGCCATCAAGTGGTTAACGATCTGCCATTAGGTCGTAACGTCGATGAAATGCTACGTATGATCGACGCACTGCAATTCCACGAAGAGCACGGCGATGTATGTCCTGCTGGCTGGGAAAAAGGCGACAAAGGCATGAACGCAAGCACTGAAGGTGTTGCCGCTTACCTTGCTGAGAACGCAAGCTCTCTGTAATTAGCGTTAGATTTCTAGAGATAAAAAGCTGCCTTCTGGCAGCTTTTTTGTTTTAGGTGATTATTTCAGGACGAGACAAGGCCTGTTTTTGAGCGTAATTATGCTGAAAGTTAGGTGGAGTGAATAGGAAA
>NZ_PFGL01000045.1:0-127165 GCF_002783505.1 Shewanella sp. CG12_big_fil_rev_8_21_14_0_65_47_15 | reverse complement strand
AGGGGTGGCAGAGTGGTTTAATGCACCGGTCTTGAAAACCGGCGTGGGTTTATAGCCCACCCAGGGTTCAAATCCCTGCTCCTCCGCCATATTTCACGGAAAAGGCTATCAGCAATGATAGCCTTTTTTGTTTAAAGAATTTGAAACCTGGGTTCCTCATTCGAAACGCAGCTCCTGCACCATATTTCACGGAAAAGCCATCAGCAATGATGGCTTTTTTGTTTGTGCAATTTGAACCCTTGCCAAGACGCGACTGTGGAATTGGACACTGTATATTGCTTCCTTTTTAAACGCTTTTTATTGGGGCGGCATTCTGTAATCGTTCCTTTAAATATCATCTAGTTAACAATATTCATTTTATGCTTTGCGAAACGGGGTTGTTGGGCTAAATTAGCCCTATAAACTCGTAATCCGTTTGCTGTGTTGCTTTTATAGTGTGCGGCTCGGACGGGAAAGATAAAGGTGGATTAAGTTGATATCGATATATTTAGTTGACGATCACGAGCTTGTGAGAACTGGGATCCGCCGTATCTTAGAAGATGAACGTGGGATCAAAGTGGTGGGCGAAGCCCCTGATGGTGAGACTGCGGTGCAGTGGGCTCGCCAAAACGAAGCCGATGTGATCCTAATGGACATGAATATGCCTGGGATGGGCGGACTGGAAGCAACACGTAAAATTTTACGTTATCAACCCCATGCAAGAATCATAGTATTAACTGTGCATACCGAAGATCCGTTCCCAAGTAAGGTGATGCAGGCCGGTGCTTCGGGTTACTTAACCAAGGGCGCAACGCCGCCAGAGGTATTACAAGCGATACGTCAGGTTTCCCGCGGACAGCGTTATTTATCCCCTGAAATTGCCCAGCAGATGGCGCTGAGCCAGTTTAATCCCGCCGATGAAAACCCATTTAAGGCCTTATCTGAGCGTGAGCTGCAGATCATGCTGATGATCACTAATGGTGAGAAGGTGAATGATATTTCTGAGCAGCTCAACCTCAGTCCTAAAACGGTTAACAGTTACCGCTACCGTTTATTTGCTAAGCTTGGGATCAGTGGTGATGTCGAACTGACACGTCTAGCCATTCGCTACAAAATGTTGGATGCGGGTCATTTTTAATCGTGGGGTATATCCGTTTTCGATGGTTAGGTGTTGTTTGCTTATTAAAAACGGTGGATGTCAGTGATGTCGACCGATTTTAACGCCCAAAGTTTTCTACGCACGGTTTCATCTTCTGCCGGGGTTTATCGCATGTATGACGTCAAGGGTGACGTCATTTATGTGGGTAAAGCCAAGGATCTTAAAAAACGGCTCAGCTCGTATTTTCGTAGAAATCTAGACAATGTTAAGACCCAAGCCTTAGTCTCGCATATTCACCATATTGATGTGACGCTGACCCACAGTGAAACCGATGCGCTACTGCTTGAAAATGATTACATCAAGCAATACATGCCAAAATACAATGTGTTATTGCGTGATGATAAATCTTATCCTTACATCTTATTGAGCCAGCACGAGCATCCAAGGCTTGCCTATCATCGTGGTCCGCAGCGGGAAAAAGGCCATTATTTTGGCCCTTATCCCAATGGCGGCGCGGTGCGTGAAAGCCTGCATTTAATGCAGAAACTCTTTCCAATTCGCCAATGTGACGATCTTTATTACAAATCCCGTTCCCGCCCTTGTTTGCAATATCAACTTTCCCGTTGCAGCGCGCCCTGTGTGGGAAAAGTCAGCAATGCCGACTACGACGAGCAAGTGAAACTCGCTAGCCTGTTTTTAAAGGGCAAAGATCAGCAAGTGATCAGCGCCTTGGTTGAAAAAATGGAACGTGCGGCCGAGCGGCAGGAATATGAACAGGCGGCACGGTTTCGTGATCAAATTATGGCGCTGCGCAAGGTCGCCGAGCAGCAGGAGGTATCGAACAATAAAGGCGATATGGACGTGATTGGTGTGCACTATGCGTCGGGTATCGCCTGTTTCCATTTGTTATTTATCCGTGAGGGTAAAATCTTTGGTAGTCGGAGTTATTACCCTTCCGTGCCGGCTCAGACGGATATGGATGAAGTGCTGCGCTCCTTTATTCTGCAGTTTTACCTAAATGCAGATATTCAGCGCACGATTCCAAAGGAAGTCGTTATCAGCCACAACTTTGAAGAATTGCACGAGCTGGAAGCCGCGGTATCCAATGCGCTGAATAAAAAGTTTTCGATAAAGACTAATGTGCGCGCCGATAGGGCGAGCTTCTTAAGGTTAGCCGTGACCAATGCCACCAATGCCGTGGTTACACGCTTGTCCCATAAGAACACGGTCGAGCAGCGCTTTGTACTATTAGAAGAAATTTTAGAATTGAGTTCACCTATCCAACGGATGGAATGTTTCGATATCAGCCATACCATGGGGGAGAGTACCGTCGCTTCCTGTGTGGTGTTCAACCGAGAAGGGCCACATAAAGGTGAGTATCGGCGCTTTAATATTGACGGTATCACCCCGGGTGATGATTATGCCGCAATGAAGCAAGCCATTAGTCGCCGTTTCGATAAGATTGAAGCGGGCGGTAAAATCCCTGATATTCTGTTTATCGATGGCGGTTTAGGGCAGTTGCGTATCGCCCAGAAGGTGGTCGATGAAAAGTTTACCCATTTAGATAAAGCGCCACAGTTGGTTGGGGTGGCGAAGGGTGAAGGCCGTAAACCAGGGCTTGAAACCTTGATCCTAGGGGATACCGAAACCAGCTTTTCCCTTGAGGGCGATTCGCCAGCGTTGCACCTTATCCAGCATATTCGCGATGAATCCCATCGATTTGCGATTACGGGGCATCGCAATCGTCGTCAGAAAACCCGCAATACTTCAACATTGGAATCTATCCCAGGAATTGGCCCTAAACGCCGTAAAGCGTTGTTACAGCATTTAGGTGGTTTGCAAGAAGTGAAAGGGGCAAGTGTGGCGGAATTAGTCAAAGTACCAGGGATCAGCATAGAAATGGCACAAACCATCCATGATGCATTGCGAGGGTGATAAAATTAAGGCAAGATTGGCGCTGCTTTTGACTAACTGGTTTGATCATGCCGTTTAACTTACCCATAGCATTAACTCTTTTCAGGCTTTTTTTACTGCCCATTTTCGTGGTGTTGTTTTATTTACCCTACAGTTGGACACCTTTTGTTGCCGCATTTGTGTTTTGGTTGGCGGCGTTAACGGATGCATTAGACGGTTATGCGGCCCGTAAACTGAAGCAACTGACTCGTTTTGGCGCCTTTCTCGATCCCGTTGCCGATAAACTGATGGTGATTACCGCGCTCGTATTATTAGTGGACCAATACGCCGATATTTGGCTCACGCTGCCAGCACTCTTTATGATCGGTCGTGAAATTGTGATTTCAGCCCTGCGAGAGTGGATGGCCGAATTAGGTAAGCGCGGAACGGTTGCGGTATCTTGGATTGGTAAATATAAAACCGCTGCTCAGATGGTGGCGATTATTGGCCTGATTTGGCAATACAATCCCTTGATGATCCAAGCCGCATTTGTGCTGTTATATATCGCTGCGGTATTAACGTTTTGGTCAATGATGAGTTACATTTTAGCCGCTTGGAAAGATCTGACCGCTGAATAGCACAATAAAAAATCAAAGAGATTATTTAGTGCGCAAGCAGTAAGTTATCGATAAAACAGCGGTTGACACAGCATGGCAAATCGGTAGAATGCCACCCCGTAGACGAGAGACGAAGTGAAAACAAAATCTTAACTCTACACGATACAAGCTCAGTTGAAAGGCGACATTAGCTCAGTTGGTAGAGCGATACCTTGCCAAGGTATAGGTCATCGGTTCGAACCCGATATGTCGCTCCAATCTTGATAGATTGGAAAAATGGCGCGATGGCAGAATGGCTATGCTGCGGATTGCAAATCCGTCGATCTCGGTTCGACTCCGGGTCGCGCCTCCATAGATTAACGTATTAATGACACGATTCCCGTCGTTAATATAAAGAGTTTGCCCGAGTGGTGGAATGGGTAGACACAAGGGATTTAAAATCCCTCGCTGGTAACAGCGTGCCAGTTCAAGTCTGGCCTCGGGTACCATTATTATAATGGTGACAGCTCAAAGCGAGCTGAAGCGTTAAACTTCGTTACCTATATTATTTGAAATATAAGTAAAATAGCGAAGCAAAGAGTTAACAATATCAACAGCAGTGCTGGCGATATTCAGAGTTTGCCCGAGTGGTGGAATCGGTAGACACAAGGGATTTAAAATCCCTCGCTGGTAACAGCGTGCCAGTTCAAGTCTGGCCTCGGGTACCACTTAAAAACCGACCTTAGCGTCGGTTTTTTTGTATCTAAAATAAACCGTTCCGTAAATACCAACCGTTATTCCTACTCTCAATGATTCTCTTTGCCTGTTTTAGTCATCGCTTGGTAATGGTTTATTTTTGGGCCGTCAGATAAGTGGGAAGAATATTTTCCCAAGCCACTATTCTTGCTTCCAATATTTCACTCGTCATTTGTATTCAAACGTCCATAAAGGTATGCATCATTCATAAAAACTGAATAGATCATCCACATTTATGGGTTTGTTTGAACCTTTCTGTCTGATTATATTTTACGCACTGCCTGTGAAGTCGTCTTACAAGACCAATCGCTCATCGCTGGTATGGTTAGTTTTACATGAAACCGTACTCGTCAGAGAACGCAATGAGCGAGTGAACCAGGACCTTACATGCTGACTTAAATCAATGGGCCCAGCAGGTTATGCGAAAGCCAAACTAATCAAGATAGGAGTTTCATATGAACAGATTTGTAGATAAAACAGTGCTGGTTACCGGTGGAAATAGTGGTATTGGCCTAGCGACTGCCATTCAATACGCCAAAGAGGGTGCACGGGTTGTTATTACTGGACGCGATCAGGCGACCTTGGAACAGGCAAAAGTGCTCATTGGTGCGAACACCATAGCGCTTAAAAACGATCAGGGGAATATTCACGCCGCCGCACAATTGGCGGATATGTTGGGCCAACAAGGTATTAAACTTGATGCCATTTTCATAAACGCCGGTGTTGCTAAGTTTGCTCCGTTTCAAGACGTCGATGAAGCCTTGTGGGATCAGACATTTAACGTCAATGTGAAAGGTGCCTACTTCACCATACAAGCGCTAACACCGCTGCTCAATCGCGGCGCCGCCATTGTGCTTAATGGTTCTATCAATGCACATATTGGCATGCCGACTTCATCTGTCTACGCTGCCAGTAAAGCCGCGCTCATTTCGTTTGCTAAGACATTGTCGGCAGAATTGTTGCCGCTGGGTGTGCGGGTTAACGTCGTGAGTCCTGGCCCAGTTAGCACGCCGCTTTACGGCCGCTTAGGGATGGACTCTGCACAGCTTGAACAGATGGCAAAATCGATTCAGGAGCAGATCCCACTTAACCGTTTTGGCACGTCAGAAGAGCTGGCCAGTACTGTGTTATTTATGTCGTCAGCAGATTCGGCTTTCATCGTCGGCACTGAGCTGATTGCCGACGGTGGTATGAGCCAGTTGTAGGATTGCAGGGCCTGTTATGATGGGCCCGATTTTTTGTGAATTAAGTCAACCAGCGTTTTGTAACACCGATTATCTTGAATGGAAAATGACAGCAGTGCCAACATCCTTGGCTTACAGGTAGCGGTGGCGACATCATTTGGGTTTTATATCCCAAGGCGGCGTGCCAGCGAAGGCTTCTACCAAAAAATCTATCATCACTCGAACCTTGGCGCTGAGGTAGCGCCGGCTTGGATACATGGCAAGGATATCAATGTCCGGCAGTTTATAGTCCTGAAGTAATGCTACCAAAGCTCCTGACGCTAAATCCGGGCCAATCAGAAACGTGGGTTGCCAGATGATGCCTGAACCACTGAGTGCCATTGCCCGTGCCGTATCGCCATTATTCGTCTGCACTTTGCCCTTAACGCGAACATTGTGCGTCTGGCCGCCGCTGTCGGTAAAGCTCCATTCGTCGCCTGAGTAAATATAGGTGATACATTCGTGCAGCTTTAAATCATTGGGCGTTTGAGGAATGCCGCATTGTTGTATATATGCAGGTGCGGCGCATAAGACGTTATGTGAACTCGCCAGTTTACGCGCGGCATGATTAATCGAACCAGCATGTGAAATACGCAGTGCTAGGTCGTAGCCTTCCTCTACAATATCAACCACTCGATCGACCAAGGTAATATCCAATTCGAGATCGGGGTAGCGACGAATAAACTCTGGCCACAAAGGTGCCAGATGCAAAATTCCAAAACTTAAAGGGGCATTAATCCGTAATCGACCCCGGGGTTGTATTGTTTCGGACGACACTAAGGCTTCGGTTTCTTCGATATCCGCCAATATTGACTTACAACGCTCAAACAGGGCTTCGCCATTTGCGGTGAGCGACAACTTGCGCGAGCTACGGTTTAATAATCTACAACCTAAATAGGTTTCAAGATCATTGATATAGCGTGTCACATTTGCGGGCGAAGTATCGAGCATATCGGCCGCTTTGCTGAAGCTGCCTTTACTTACCACAGTCATAAATATTTCGTATGCACGCAATCTGTCCATCTGCCCTCCTTATTTAGTGCGAAGCTAAAGAACCATTTTTGATTGGGCAACTAAAAATTAAAGCGCCGCGATGGCGCTTTAATGGAAGGGCAAAGTCCTAGGAAAATAATGTTTCTTCTAATGTTCGCCCTTTCATCAGCATCTTATATTGCCAATGGTGATGATTAAAGAGGGAAAGTAACTTCATCTCAAACTGATAGTTATCGGTAGCAGATTGTTCAGTCGTCTTATCTTCATCATTTGCGAGTTGGATAACAAAGCTATTGCTTTGCTTGGCACTCACATTGATGACGCCGCTAAGCTTGGCCACTTCCTGCAATAATTTGTCACTGTCGCAATGCTGCATGGTTAGAGTGAGGTAGTCACTGTCTGTGTTGGCGCGCATGGAGACGGATTGGCTTAGCTCACCCTTATCTAAGTACAGCACTTGATCGCAGAGTTTTTCCAGTTCGTCTAAATTATGGGAGCTGATCATAAAGGTCGTTGTAGTTGAAAGGGCTTTCACCAGTTCACGAACTTTTTTGGCGTTGGCGGGATCCAGTCCAGCGGTGGGTTCATCTAACAGCACTAGCTTAGGCGAGCCAATTAAGGCTTGGGCAATCGCCACTCGTTTACTCATACCGTGGCTAAGGCTTGGTGGCTTTTGTTGCGCCACGTCAGCCAGATCCACTAGGCTCAGCACGCGCATTGCTTCCTGTGCCGCCTGTTTACTGTCCATCCCCTGCAGGCGACCAAATAACGTTAATTGGCTGATGATCGTTAAATTGGGATCGAGGGCCGCATCTTGGGGCAGGGCGGCGATTTGTCCTAAGAGTTTCGGGCTATTTGGTGCTTCACCCAGTAATGTGATAGTGCCTGCGCTAGGGGTGAGATAACCGCATAGCAGACTAAATAGGGTGGTTTTACCGGCACCGTTGGGGCCGACCAATGCGATGGGGGCGCCTGCCTCGAGAGTTAAGTTAATATTATTTAGGGCTTTTTTACTGCCATAGTTTTTTGACAGCCCTTGGCACTGAATGAGGATCATAGTTGACTCCTTTGGATATAAACTCGGCCAAGTAATAGGGCTGCCACAGTTTGTAATAATGGGATGTGGGCAAAGGCTAAACTATTGAGACCATTAGTGTTGATCATGTTGGAAAGCTGAGCGCCAGGCAGTAACCATTGAAGTTCCGCTAAAAGGCTTGATTGATGACTCAATAGCAAAATTGCAAGTGAGACTAAAGTCCACAGGATGGTGGCTAATACCATCGCCTGACGCGCGGTGCGGGCATATAAAGATAATAAGGTCATCAGGGCGGTAAAGGGCAAAATAACAATGAGCAAATTTAAACCTACTAAGGCTCCAGAGCTTATTGCCTGTAAAAATAACTGACTATCTCTGTAAAGGGCGAGGGCGATAGTGGCAATAATCGTCAGTAAAATCAGTAGACCTTGGATCAATATTTGCCCGAGAAAGCGGCCAAATAATAAGCTGTCGCGGCTGGTGCGAATGCTGAAGAAACGCAGTGTGCCGCGGGTTTTGTCCGATGAAAACTGATCGGCGGCGATCAAGATGCTAAACATAGGGAATAGATACAGTGCAAAACACCAAAATACTGCCATTTCCGCCACAGGCCATTCAAATAAGACATTAAGGGTATTTACCCCAAATAGACCATCGATTAAGTCTTTGATATTCGGTTGCATCAACATTGCCGATGCCCCTTGAATGGGGTAGATCAACAACACTCCCCATACCAGTGCAAAGGCAATCAGCGCGATGATGCCGCGGGTATTGAAGAAAAATTTTCGCAGTTCAAAGACTGCGATGATAAACATGTTATTGAATGTATTGGGCGGATTATGTGTCATTCGCTGTCTCTATTATTGAAGGTTCGAATAGGTGTTATCCGATTGGTCGATGAGTAAGCTTAAGATGCTGAAACTCACAACCTAAGATCGTTATTACATACAAGCCCTACCTGCATACAAGCTGCATAAAAGCCCTACTTGCATAAAAGCATTAGCTGAGTGATGCCAGCAGCTCATCAAGCTTCTCGGTCAAGGTCGCGACTTGCTGCTCTAATTGCGCCACTCTCGCGACCAGTTCAGCATCTGTCGTTTGTTCAAGGGCCGTTGTGGCAGGTGCATCCAAGCCTTGAGCCTGGGCGGATGCCTCTGAAAACAGTTCAATATAGCGACATTCCCGGCGGCCAGGCTCCCTTGGTAGCTGTTTTAAAATAGGTTTTTCTCGGCTCATAAGTTGCTTGATGCAATCTTCAACGTCGGTGACATCCTTAAATTCATAGAGTCTATTGCTGCGGGTGCGCAGTTCTCCCGGCGTTTGCGGGCCGCGAAGCAGGAGTAAGCAGACGATAGCGACGGCGGCAGGGGATAATTGCAACTCACTGAATTCGGTGTTGCAGAATCTGTGCTTATACTTGACCACACGACTACCAAAGCCCGATTGTTCGCTGATCAAACGCTTTTTATTCAGGGAATCAAGGGCATCTTGGACTTGGGTTTCGCTTAAGTCTAACACGGGCTCGCGACTGGTTTTTTGATTACAGGCTAAGGTCAATGCGTTTAGCGAGAGTGGATATTGCTCGGGAGTGGTGATTTCTTTTTCCAGCAGGCATCCGATGACTCTGGCTTCGTGTAACGTGAGTTCCATATAAGCTCCAAAGAAAAAAGCATGGCTTTGTTATAACAGAGCCATGCTTAATATCCTAGGAGTTGTCAGTCAAACTCCACCTTAGTGGCGGTAAACTGTACAATTTTAACGCTAAGTACTGAATAGAGTTGATTATTCTGCGGTTGCAGTTAAACGCAATCCATCCTTATCTATACTCAGTTGGCCATTTTTAAATAGCCCACCTATGGCTTTTTTAAAGGCTTTTTTGCTCATCCCTAGCTGATCGTAAATCACTTCAGCATCGGTTTTATCGGTCAGGGCTAAAAATCCGCCAGCCAGTTTGAGTTTACTTAAGATAATGTAGGCATGTTTATCTAACTCTTGTTTACTGCCCTGTTGTAGCACGAGATCGATTTTGCCGTCGCGGCGCACTTGTTTAATAAAGCCTTTGACGCGCTGGCCAAAACGCAACTTTTGAAAGACTTCATTCTGGTAAATCACGCCCCAGTGGGCATGATTAATAATGGCTTTGTAACCTAAATCTGTGGTACCACCGATATACAAATCCACCTGCTCGCCAACCTGATAGTGAGGTTCAGTCTTGTCGAGGAATTTATCGATTTTAGATGAGGCGACAATTCGTTCATCGGCACGGTTGGCGTGCACATAGACCAAATAGGAACGGCCCTCTTCGATCGGCTTGTGTTGTTCTCCAAAGGGTAACAAGAGATCCTTATCTAAACCCCAGTCCAAAAAGGCACCATAGGGCCCAGTGGATACTGCTTTTAAATAGGCAAATTCCCCCACCTGTGCAAGCGGGCGGCGGGTGGTGGCGATCACTATATCTTCAGAATCAAGGTACAGAAACACCTCAAGCCAATCACCGATTTGGCAGTCCTTTGGGGTGACTTTATTTGGCAGCAATACTTGCCCTAATTCGTGCGCGTTGAGGTATACGCCAAAACTGACTTGTTTAACAACCTCAAGTTTGCAGGTTTTACCTATCTGTACCATGGATTTCTCTGTGCATATGGATGTGATTCAGCGGCGATTATAACCGTTTTAGTATTGAAACTGCAGTTTTATTGCCGGTGCGATTGATCATAGAGGGTCTGCAAGGGGCTTAAATATTGCTGTGTTGATGGCAAATATCAAAGTGGCGCGCAGTGCAAGAAATCCATCGACAGCGGTTGTTAGGTTATTCTTGATTGGCATTGTCAATTTTTGTGCTAAAGCTATTAAAAAATATTGAACGGAGCTAATTTGCTATATATAGCTAAGTCTCTTATTTTTATGAGTAAAAATGGTGGTAATGGTCGATCTTTGTTACGCGGGTGTTTATTATATTTTAACGTAAAATATTAAATGAGATTCTTGCTTGCATTCTGTGACATTGCGCGGTTTAATTGCGCCGTTTAACGAGTTAGCTCGTTGTAGATAGACAAATATTACGTGAGTAGTAAAGGTTTTATGGTTCACTGGTCATTAACCGTGTAACAAACAATCTATAGCTGTTACATGGGGTTAAGAGGGTTTTTTTAGCTAATGCACAAGCATCCATTTTTTGCACTTTGCCTTAAAGCGTCACAATGCCAGCATGCTATTGTCGTACCCTACGATGATACCGGCCTTAAGCATCTCACGTTAATTCGCATCAACTCTGGCCGTGAAGAAGCCAACAGTCCCCAGTTTATATAATCTTGTCTTTTATTAAGTGGATAAGCTCAAGCTGTGCCACTTAATGTGTGATGTTGTTCCCTAGTGTTATTGGTTTTGGTGTTGTTTGCACTCTTTAGAGAGGGATTGCGGCCGTTTGGGCTTAAATCGCTAAAGTGTGATTCTCACTGTAACTTCGGCTTTTTGAGTGTTTTTTAGCCATGGCTAGGGGTATGGTAAACACTCGGCTGGTCGGTAGAACTCGGTTGGTAAATAAGGAATGCATAGATTTGTGTTCCCAATAGTTGAATACCTAACTAATGCGGCATTGGGCTACTCCCTGCGGTATTAATGAAAATCGCATCAATGTCACCTAAACTTGCGTGATTTTGCTGCACCAATAAAAGGTGATATTCACCTTTAATGTATGTCAGGTAAGGTATCCCTTTGCCTGGGTTTGTCGAACGGGCGGCCTTGTAACAAGCAAATGGCCGTCCAACCCATTTTTTAATAGACGGGCTAAATAAAAATGAATGATTGGTCTATTGATGATGCTCGTGCTGGGTACAATGTTACTCACTGGAGCCAAGGTTTCTATGGGATCAGCGACCAAGGTGAGGTGACAGTGTCACCGGATCCTAAAAATCCTGATTACAAGATTGGTTTAAATGAACTGGCCAAGGATATGGTTAAGGCGGGGGTCGCTTTACCTGTGTTGGTTCGTTTTCCACAGATCCTGCATCACAGAGTCAACAGTCTGTGCCAAGCATTTGACCAAGCGATACAGAAGTATGAGTATCAGGCGGACTATTTGCTGGTTTACCCCATTAAAGTAAACCAACAACAAACCGTGGTGGAAGAGATCCTGGCGAGTCAGGCATCAAAAGAAGTCCCACAACTGGGTTTAGAAGCGGGCAGTAAGCCTGAGCTGATGGCCGTGCTAGCTATGGCGCAAAAAGCCAGCTCAGTCATCGTTTGTAATGGTTATAAAGACAACGAATATATCCGCTTAGCTTTGATTGGTGAGAAATTAGGCCATAAGGTTTATATCGTTTTAGAGAAACTGTCAGAGCTTAAGATGGTATTGGCAGAGTCTAAACGTTTGGGCGTTAAGCCGCGTTTAGGTCTACGTGCGCGTTTAGCATTCCAAGGCAAAGGCAAATGGCAGGCGAGTGGCGGCGAGAAGTCTAAGTTTGGTCTATCAGCTGCACAAATTTTGCTGGTGGTTGAACAGCTTAAGCAACACGATATGCTGGATTCGCTGCAGTTACTGCATTTCCATTTAGGTTCGCAAATCGCCAACATCCGTGATATTCGCCAGGGTGTGAGTGAAGCGGGTCGTTTCTACTGTGAATTACGTGAATTAGGTGCAAGTGTTAACTGCTTCGACGTCGGTGGTGGTTTAGCGGTGGATTACGATGGTACTCGTAGCCAAAGTAATAACTCGATGAACTATGGTCTGACCGAATACGCCAACAATATCGTTAACGTATTGACCGATATCTGTAATGAATACGAGCAACCTATGCCACGTATTATTTCAGAGTCTGGCCGTTACTTAACCGCGCATCACGCTGTGCTTATCACCGATGTTATCGGTACCGAAGCCTATCAGCCTGAAGATATTCAAGCACCAGCGGAAGAGTCACCACAGTTATTGCATAACATGTGGCATTCATGGTCAGAGATCAGCGGCCGTGCCGATCAACGTGCCTTGATTGAGATTTACCACGATAGCCAGAGTGACTTACAAGAAGCGCATTCGCTATTCGCTCTAGGTCAATTGAGCTTGGCGGAGCGTGCATGGGCGGAACAAGCTAACTTGCGTGTGTGCCATGAAGTGCAAGGACTATTGAGTGCGAAGAACCGTTATCACAGACCTATCATTGATGAACTCAATGAAAAGTTAGCCGATAAGTTCTTCGTTAACTTCTCATTATTCCAGTCATTACCGGATGCTTGGGGTATTGACCAAGTGTTCCCAGTATTGCCGTTATCGGGTTTAGATAAAGCCCCTGAGCGCCGTGCTGTGATGCTCGATATCACCTGTGACTCCGACGGTATTGTTGATCAATACGTTGATGGTCAAGGGATTGAAACCACATTGCCAGTACCAGCCTGGAGTGCGGATAGCCCGTATTTGATTGGTTTCTTCCTAGTGGGAGCCTACCAAGAAATCTTGGGTGATATGCACAATTTGTTTGGTGATACTAACTCTGCAGTGGTTCGCATCGAAGATAACGGTGTGACTAACATTGAGTCGGTATTGGCGGGTGATACTGTCGCTGACGTATTGCGTTACGTTAACTTAGATGCGGTCGATTTTATGCGCACCTATGAAGAGTTAGTGAATCTGCATATCGCCGAAGATGAACGTGCACAAATTTTAGAAGAACTGCAAGTTGGTCTGAAAGGCTACACTTACTTGGAAGATTTTTCTTAAGATATTTTTCTTAAGATTTAGTGTGTTAAAATAAATCAGCCTAGGGTGACTTAGGCTGATTTTTGCTTTCTGGACGATATCTATTTATCGTTCGCGGGAGCCAAATTGGTGTAAAGGATGTCAACAGCAAGGGCGTATAGCGTTTAATGGGGTTAAGGATTTGATGTTTTTTGAAGGCTCAGAAAAGAAACTTGAGATTATCGTGGCGGCGTCTGCGCCGAATTTACGCGAACTCGATGTGAGCTTTTGGTCTGCCTTAGTCAATTGTGCCCATGCCGAGATTTTGTCGCAGCTAAGTAATGCTGACTGCGATGCCTACCTATTGAGTGAATCCAGCTTATTTGTATGGCACGACAGATTTGTCATGCTCACCTGCGGCAATAGCACTTTAGTGGATGCCGCCTGTTATTTTATCGACGCGCTTGGCGTACCTGCCATGGCGTTGGTGAGTTATCAGCGTAAAAACGAATACCAAGCCCACCTGCAGGCCAGCAGTTTTGCCGATGATGTTGGCAAGCTGCGTCAGCGTATTGCGGGTAAGGCAATGAGAGTGGGGCATTTAGACTGTCATCATCATTATTTTTTCTGCTCTGATAGTGATTATCGTGCACCAAAGGATGATCAAAGCTGTGAGCTGTTGATGTACCACATTCGTGGTGAGCTAGCCGATTATCTAAATGGTGGCTCGCAAAGCAAAGCTGAAATTTGTGCCGCGCTCGAGCTTAACGATTTATTCCCAGACTTTGAGCTTGACGCCCATTTATTTGACCCCTCAGGTTTTTCGATGAACGGTCTCTGGGGCAAGTATTATGTGACCTTGCATATCACGCCCCAAAGCGAGAATGCCTGCGCTAGCTCCTATGTGAGCTTTGAAACGAATCTGGATTTAACCCACTATCCGCAAGAACTCTTAGGGCGATTATTAGCGCTGTTTTCTCCCATTAGTTGGGACACCATCGGCTTTAATATCGACGACTCAACGCAGGGTTTTCCTGCCCATTTATGCTTAGGGCGTGGCTCATTAACGACCGAGCAAGGTTATGATATTAGCTTTAGCCACTATCAGCAGCTTGATGCTGAAGTGCTGATCCCTGAATTCATGTAAATTTTTGGCATTTGCTTAAGGAAACCCCATGACAGATCTCAGTGATATTCGCCGCGAATACGCAAAAGGTGGCTTACGTCGTGCCGATTTACCGCAAAACCCGATGGACTTGTTCGAACTGTGGATGACGCAGGCGAGGGATGCAGAGCTTAGCGATCCAACGGCCATGTGTGTGGCGACTGTGGATGAGCATGGCCAGCCGTTTCAGCGCATCGTATTACTTAAACGGTTCGATGACACAGGTTTCGTGTTTTTTACCAACTTAGGTAGCCGCAAGGCGCAACAAATTGCCGTCAATAATAAAGTCAGTTTGCATTTTCCTTGGCATCCTTTAGAGCGACAAGTCTCAGTGCTCGGAGAGGCGCAGCCGCTCTCAACCGCAGAAGTCATCAAATATTTTATGACACGCCCTAAGGACAGCCAAATTGCCGCTTGGGTGTCGCAGCAGTCGAGTAAACTCAGTGCTAGACAAGTGCTCGAGGGCAAGTTTATGGAGATGAAGGCAAAGTTTGCCAAGGGGGATGTGCCCTTACCCAGTTTTTGGGGGGGATATCTGATTAAGCCTTCCAGTATTGAGTTTTGGCAAGGTGGAGAACACAGGCTGCATGATCGTTTTATTTATACGCGTCGTGATGGCATATGGGATATTGACCGCCTAGCACCATAATGCCGCTGGTTCGCGTTGATGTTAATGATATTGGAGTGACCTCGTTGAGTCAGTATAAAATTTGGGTAGATGCCGATGCTTGCCCAAACCCCATTAAAGAAATCCTCTTTCGGGCTGCGGAGCGTAAAGCGATACCGCTAGTGCTGGTGGCTAATCAACTGATCCGTATACCGCCATCGCCTTATATCAGCCAAATTCGCGTTGGTGCGGGTTTTGATGTGGCGGATCAATATATTGTTGATCATGTCGAGCCAACGCATTTAGTGATCACCGCGGATATTCCCCTCGCGGCATTAGTGGTTGAGAAAGGGGCTTTGGCACTCAATCCCCGTGGTGAGTTGTATAGCGTCGATAATATTAAGCAAAAGTTGACTATGCGGGATTTTATGGAAGATCTGCGTGGCTCAGGTGTACATACTGGCGGTCCAGAGGCATTTTCCCAGGCGGATAAGCAAGCTTTCGCCAACAGTTTAGACAAGTGGTTAGTGAGAACTTAAACGATAGTTTACTGGTCGCTAATGGATAAACAGAGTATCTTTAGTGACGCTTAGTTGATCGACACCTACACTTATCTAAAATTGATATCTTAGGGTGGTTTGGGTAGTAAGTGACAGATAACTGAGCAAAACCTTAGCCCGATACCGAGGTTGATTACAGCCGCGGTATCCTTTTCAACCCCACTGTTGAGGACCGATACAATGAACAAATGGATTGGAATTGTCGCCTTATCTGCAATGGCCAGTTTTAGTTGTGCCGCACAATGGCAAGTGATGGAACAGGATTCGAGAGTCAGTTTTATTTCGGTGAAAAAAGGCGATATCGGTGAAGTACATCATTTTAAGCAGCTTAAAGGGACGTTAGCAGATAGCGGTCAATTTGACTTGACTATCCCCTTAGTGGGGGTGGCAACAGGCATCGAAGTGCGTGATGAACGATTACAGAATCTGTTGTTTGAAGTCTCACTCTATCCTGAGCTGAAGCTCACTTCACAGGTAGATAGTAAACTGGTTAAGGATTTAGCGGTTGGTGAAAGCAAAGTCGCCGATTTTGATGGTAAAATTTCACTGCATGGCAAAGAGCAAACAAAAACTTTTTCGGTAATTATAACCAAAGTATCTGATAATAAACTGATGGTTAGCAGTTTTCAGCCGATTATAATCAATGCCAATGAGTTCGATTTAGTGGCTGGTGTCGATAAATTGCGTGATATTGCGGGTTTATCGAGTATTAGCCAGGCTGTTCCAGTGTCATTTGTACTAACCTTAACTCAGTAACTTCAATAAGATTGGTGTAGATCAACACGTCAGCTAACTTATTTAGGATATGGTGAGTCGGTGGCTGACGTGATGCATTGAGTGCTTGATTGAGTGTAAAGTGTGTCAATGTTTGCATTTTTGTTGTAGATGGGGCCGTGAGTGGCACTAAGTTTATGGGTGTTAAGGGTAAAAAATGGTCACAGATAAAGACGGTTACATGCATTTGATCCAGTATTTGACTGAGCACCTTGGCTTATTTGAAACGCCAGATACCCAAAGTGTTTCCGATGATACAGTGATGGAATTATTCGAAGAGCAATTGTCTGCCCAAATTATTATGGTGTGCGGCCAGAATCCTTCCTTATCCTTTGCCGAGCGCAATATGATCATCCGAGAAGTGGACGCCATAGTCTACGACTTAGAGGAAATTTTAGCCTCGGTGGCAAATCATAAAGCCACTCCCGCGCAGATGCTATTTGTGGCGGAGTTTTCCGGTTTGATTAAAAATCTATTCGACCAAGAAATTGCTAAATTGCAGGCCCATGCTTAATTGATATCTGCTTCCCATGTTATCTGTTGATAGGGGATCTTGTATGTTGACCATATCGCCCGGTTATGCCGATGATATTTTGACCATTGCAGTTTCTGGCAGAGTGAGCCATCAAGATATCGCTTCCCAACTTATCCCTGCCATTGAGGCTAAATTACAGGATCACGCCTGTATCCGTTTATGGTATGAGTTTAGTCCAGAATTTATGGGCATTTCAGTGGGCGCCCTGTGGGATGACGCTTGGTTGAGCCTATTTCATCTCAGCGATTTTGCGCGCGTGGTGATGATTGCCGACACTGTAAGTATGGGGACTATGGTCAATGCATTAGCCTTGATCTTGCCTTGCCCCGTCAAAGTGTTTTCTGCCAGTGAGCGTCAGCAAGCTCAGATTTGGTTAGATCGAGTCGAAGTGACAGAGGTGTAATTTCATGATTTTTGCGGCATGAAATAGATTTGAATCTAGGGTAAGTACAGTGGTACTTACAATGGCCAACTGCAAACCACCCGCGTGCCTTTATTGAGTTCACTTTCAAGGTAGAACACACCGTTAAGATCGTTTTTCACCCACAAACTTAAGCAGGAGAGCGTGCCAAGGCAGAGATCCAGCGCCATTTCCTGTCTTAATTGGGTGAGCTGTGACTCGCTCATACCTACACCATTATCTTCGAGTTGTACATGGAGTTTATTGGCTTGCCTGGTGATGTTTATGTGCAATTCACGGGACTGATTGTGCTCTTTAAATGCATGATTCAAGGTGTTGCTGATGAGTCGGTAGAAGAATTGTAGGTATTGCCATGAACTGCCATCGACAACTAAATTTTCATCGCATTTTAGGCTGACGTTGACATTCACCCGCGTAAGTTGCCCCTGCAGTAACCCAAGTAAGTGGCGAATAAATTGGGCAAGATGTAATGGCCTAATATCGGATTGATGGGCGGTAAATAATTGTGAAATATGCCTTAATCTATCGGCTTGGTGTGCCATCAACTCGATGGTATGAGTTTGATATTCAGGGGGCGCCTCGGCTTGGGTTTGACAAATTTGCCCAAGTAGATGGTCTTGCTCCTGCATCAGCTGTGTCATGATATCGGCAAGAAAATTCTGCATTAATTTTTGGCTTTGTAACCGACTGAGATTAAGTTGCTGTTGTTGCTCTATTTCATGGTGGGCGCACGCAAGTTGTTGGCGTAGTTTAGTGTTTTCATCGCTGGCTAATTGGGTTTTAGTTTGCTGTTTTTGTATGCTGACGACCTGAGTTTGCAACAGCTTTTCTAGCTCCAGTTCTTGGCGTTTACGCAGATCCATATCGAAGCCGATTGCACCAACGGCGATCGAATGATCTTCATCATCCCTAATATCGAATTTTGTCATTTGATACACTAATTCTCCGCGGTGGGAGGGGATCACTTCTTCAAAATTGATAGTGTCACGGCTGTGGGTGACCCGTTGATCGTTTTGTTGGTAAATCTGGGCAAGTTGGCTGTGGAACAGATCGAAGTCAGATGCACCGATAATTCGTCGGCGTTCAATTCCAAGCACTTCACAATATTTATCGTTAACGAGAATATACTTCCCATTTAAATCTTTGATGTAAATCAGATTGGGTGAGAACTTTAACAAAGCTCGTAGCTGTTCTTTATGACAATTGAGTTCCTGTTGAAAGAGCTGTTGACTCTGTAGCTGTTGCTCTAGGGCAAGATTGCTGGCATCTAAGCTGGCCATCGCCACTTCAAGTTGTTGGGTGCGGGATAAGAAGGTTTTTGCCAATAAGCCAATTTCATCGTGGCGTTGATTCGCTTTGATTTCAATGGAGGCCGGATCGTTGCGTTTGAGCGCCTGAACCATCTCCATAATGGGTGAAATCAGCAATCTATGTTGCAACAAGAACAGTAAAATGAGCCCAAGCAATTGAATCAAAACCAGATATATGCCTATTTTTTCAACCAAATGCATTGCAGTATCTTGTAATGGCGCAATGGGCGTAACGACTACTATTTTCCAATAGGTATTAGGCATAAGGAAAATGGACACGAGCGAGGGCGTGTTCAGGATAGGGTCCGTCGCTAGGGACATCGAGGCCAATAGCTTAGGTACGGTAAATTGATTTAGCGCGCTGCTATTGACTATGGCGGCAAGCATTTCCCGTTCGTTACCTTTACTTAAGCGGGTGAGGTTGTCCATTTGTTCTTGGGTAAACACGCGCTGGGCAATAGCTTGCTCGACAAAGGCGCGATCGGCACTGGTGAGCGCCGAGGCAACAGGTGCAAAGGCTAATGTGGATTTGGCTAGTGCATCGAAGGTGAGTAACGTTTGCATGGAATTGGCTTGAGGTTGATTGTTATCCTCAGCGTGTGGATAGGCGAGTACTTGATTTTGATGATCGAGTGCGATGACATAGCCACCGACATCCGCCATCGTATTTCGCAGTAGGATATCGAGCTTGCCTAAACTGATATCCACAGTTGCAGCGCCAATAAACTGATGCTCCATCCACATTGCCCCTGAGGCCGTGATCATGGGTTCATGGGTAGTTGGGTCGACGTAGGATTTAGACCAAAAGGTTCTTCCTGTCGGGAAAAAGCGTGTCGGGCGATACCACTCCTCGGTGTGATAACTGGGAAAAGCCTCATCGTTGTAGGTGTCTATTGCAATCAATTCATTGTGGATATTATGTGACCAGAAGAGGCTGTCGCGAAATTTCTGCTGGTTGAAACTGCCTGGCTCTGGCCAGATCCCACCTCCTGAAATAATCTCTTTTTGATTTTCAATAGAAAATAAGGCTGGTATCGCTTTGCTCAATTGCTGCTTATCATAACGATATAGCATGGCAATATTACTGATAGCACCGACGAGATTTTCAACTTGGGATGTCATTTCCTGTAATTTGGCGATGACAATTTGGCCATGATTTTGATTCAGTACCGCCTGTTGCTCTGTGACCTGTTGATTTTGAATACTAAGCATCACCCAAGCCGTGCTAAAAATCAGAATACTGGCGATAACGAGTTGAATAAGACTGAATTTAAAGGGCAAGCTATTTTGCCATTGAGTCGAGGCGGGTTGTGATTCAGTGGTTGAGCTTTTGTCCGTCATCGCAGCGTTCCGTAATACGCTTTCCATTGAGCCAGTGTAGCGCTTTTTAGCTCTTTTGCTATTAGCTTATATCAAAGATAGGGGGATTTTTATGGCGGGAACTCACTGATTAAAACCGTAAACTTCGCCAGAAGTAGTGTAGAAAGGCAGGTATAACACCTGCCTTAGCTTAAGCTATTTATACAGCGAAGGTTTAGTCGAGCGGCTGAGGATTGGCACAATAAACAGTAGCCATACGACCAGGAAACCACTGAATGCCACCACCATCCATTCCGCCATTGTCACTCCCATAAAATGCCATGGAGCATCGGTACACATGCCTGTGGGGAGCATAATCGATGGAAACCATTCGTGAAGCGGCATCCAAGCAGGAAAGTCAGGTAAAAAGGAGCAGGTTGAAAAAGGCGAGGGGTTATTTTGCATATCTACTAATGCGAGGGCGAGTTTCAACCCCCATGTTGCACTCACAGCCCAACCGAGCGCCGCAACAATCCGCACGATCAGAGACTTAGGCGCTATCATTCCAATGAGCCCAGCCGCAAAAATACCAAACACGGCCAACCTTTGGTAGATACACATCACGCAGGGATCGAGTTTCATAACATATTGAAAATACAGTGCAGCAGCCTCTAAGGATAGTGCTGTGCCACCGAGGGCCAACCAAGAGACTCGAGAATGGGCAAAGCGAGTAAGTACAGTCAAAGATATGGGCTCCATAGTAACTAAAACGCCCTCAAAGGCTGGGGGCGTTTTTTGGACTCTACTCATTTAAGAAAGTTCAGTCAACTCAGAGATATATGTTAGTGCCCAGTGGCACCTCCAATCACTTCTTTTGCACTGTGGTGCATGATCATCTGTGAGTCGTAGAAGTATTGCGTTGCCTGTTCTAAGAAACCTGTCTCAATCGCTAACACGCCGACTATCGATAAAACGACAGTGTAGGGGAGAGCCATCCAGACCATTCTGCCATAGGACAAGCGAATGAGTGGGGCGAGGGCGGAGGTTAATAAGAATAGGAAGGCGGCTTGACCGTTTGGCGTGGCAACTGAAGGGAGATTAGTACCTGTGTTGATTGCCACTGCCAGCAAGTCGAATTGATCACGGCTAATTTGGCCGTTAATTAACGCGGCTTTGACTTCGTTGATATACACAGTACCCACAAACACGTTATCACTCACCATGGACAATAAGCCATTGGCGATATAGAAGATGACTAACTGTGTATTCCCTTGATAACTAAGTGCCCATTGGATAACCGGGGCAAACAGTTGTTGATCAATAATGACTCCCACCACGGCAAAAAATACCGCCAAAAGTGCAGTGAAGGGTAATGCCTCTTCGAAGGCTTTTCCGAGCGCATGTTCATCGGTCACGCCGTTGAGGGCCGTGGTTAAAATAATGACAGACAAACCAATTAAGCCGACGGATGCTAAATGTAAGGCTAGGCCTGCAATCAACCAGATCCCCACAAAAGCTTGCACGACTAGCTTGATATTGTCTTTGTTGGTGCGACGGGCATCTTCATAGGCCGCGTACTCACATAGGATCCTATGTACGGCATCGGGAAGTTTGGCTCCATAACCAAAAATATGAAATTTTTCAACTAAATAACAAGTCAGGATCCCCGCAATCAACACGGGCACTGTCACAGGAGACATACGGATTGCAAACTCACCAAATTGCCAATTTGCTTGGGCGGCAATGATCAAGTTCTGCGGTTCGCCCACCATAGTGCAAACTCCACCGAGTGCCGTTCCGACCCCGGCATGCATCAATAGGTTACGCAGAAACCCGCGGAATGACTCTAATTCTGCTTCATCAAGTTGATTATCATCGTCGTTCTTGTCTTCAGAGGTATGATCATGATCGGCCGAGAAGTCTTTTCCAGAGGCGACTTTGTGATAAATCGCATAGAACCCCACAGCGACCGCGATAATCACGGCAATAACCGTTAATGCATCTAGGAATGCGGATAAGAAGGCTGAAGCGAGACAGAACATCAATGACACTAAAATTTTTGAGCGCACTTTAGTGATCATTTTCGTGAAGGCAAATAACAGTAATTGCTTCATGAAATAAATACCAGCCACCATAAAGACCAGTAATAGTAATACTTCGAGGTTGGCTTCTATTTCATGCAAAACTTGACTGGCCGAGGTCATACCAATAGCAACGGCTTCTATGGCTAATAGACCACCGGGTTGTAGTGGATAACATTTTAATGCCATGGCTAAGGTAAAAATAAACTCAAGTACTAATACCCAACCCGCCACAAAGGGGCTGACATAGAAAAAGAGTATTGGATTGATTATTAAAAATGACAGTATTGCGATTTTGTACCACTTAGGAGAATTCCCTAAGAAGTTCCCAATAAACGCCTGGCTCATTGTCACCGGCATGGCATCCTCTCTTCTAATTATGTTGAAAAATTTACACGTGTTATGTTGTATTTACCCGTGTTTGGAAAATCAGTCTAGCCTAAAGAGAATGCTAATGTAATGAGATACTGGGACTCATATTCCAAAAAGCGGAGCTAATCGGCAAAATTGACTCAATAAGCCTTGATGTTAGTCTGTTTTTTGAACGCTTTTGTGACATTTATACTGACACTGTGCGGGGAATTTCAGTCAATGGTTTCCATTTTTTACCGCTCTGGTATGATCAGTGACCATTACGACGCACAACAACTGGATAAGTGGGCTGATGATTATCAATGCCAAAGGACCTGCAAGTTTTGCAGAGAAGTATATTGTGAGATCAATTTGGGAAAATAAATTCCCACCAGGGTCCATTTTACCGGCTGAACGTGAGCTTTCTGAGTTGATCGGCGTGACACGCACCACCCTGCGTGAAGTGCTGCAGCGCCTAGCTCGCGACGGTTGGTTAAAAATCCAACATGGCAAACCGACGCGAGTGAACAATTTTTGGGAAACTTCTGGTTTAAATATTCTTGAGACGATTGCCGATCTCAATCCTGAAGGTTTTCCTGTGCTGGTGGACCAACTGCTCTCGGCCAGAACGAACGTCAGTGCCATTTATTTTCGTGGCGCACTACGTTACAACCCTGAAACGGCGGTCGGTGTGTTGGCAAAAATCCACCAATTAGAAGACACGGCTGAATCTTTCGCTGAATATGACTATTTATTGCATCATACCTTGGCATTTTCATCTGGCAATCCACTCTATGTGCTGATCCTAAATGGCTTTAAAGGTTTATATAGCCGAGTGGGGCGCTATTATTTTAGTAGTCCAGAGGCGCGTTTGCTGGCCTTAAATTTCTATAAAGAATTAGAAGTGCTAGCAAAGGCAAAAAATTATGTGGATGTACCTGCTCTAATGCGTACCTATGGCATTAACAGTGGCAAGATGTGGTTACAATTACGGGACGATATGCCCGCATCCATCGCACAGGATAATTAACTCCTCCCTTTGATGTTAGCTAAATTGCTGATGGTTTTTAAAAAGCCGTTTCCATTGGAAACGGCTTTTACTTTTTACAATCCTACAATTCCGATTTAATGGGTTCTGGGCAGGTCGCTAAAATATTAATGCTGGCATCGGCATTTTTTTGCTCAAGTGTCACTGTAAATCCCCATAGTCGATGTAAGTGTTTCAATACTTCTTTATAGGTATTAGCGAGGGGGATATCGTTACTCGGCACATACCTTAAGGTTAAAGATCGATCACCGTTTATTTCCACATTGTGGACTTGGATATTGGGTTCAATATTCGACAGGTTATACTGCTGCGACAATAATTGCCGAATATCTTGATAACCTTGTTCATCATGGATAGCTGACACAGAGAGATAATTGCGTTTTTCATCGTCATGGATGCCAAATAATTTAAATTGGCGGATGACTCGAGGGGAGAGATATTGGCTGATAAAACTCTCATCCTTAAAATTTTGCATCGCAAAATGCAATGTTTCTAGCCAGTTACTTCCCGCAATCTCAGGGAACCAAACCTTATCTTCTTCGGTTGGACTTTCGCAAATACGCCGGATATCGGTGAACATGGCAAAACCTAAGGCATAGGGATTAATACCATTGTAATAGCGGCTGTTGTACTCGGGCTGTGCTACAACACCAGTATGGCTCTGTAAAAACTCCATTATAAAACGGTCTGTGACCACTCCGTCATCGTATAGGTGATTTAAAATAGTGTAATGCCAAAAGGTCGCCCAACCTTCGTTCATCACTTGTGTTTGCTTTTGTGGGTAAAAATATTGAGCCATTTTACGCACTATGCGAATGATCTCCCGTTGCCATGGTTCAAGTAAAGGGGCATTTTTTTCGATGAAATAGAGAATGTTTTCCTGCGGCTCTGCGGGGAAACGCCGTTTTTTAGCTTCAGATTGACCCTGTAGTTGGTTCGGGATAGTACGCCAAAGGTCATTCACTTGACTCTGTAGATAGGCTTCACGGTCCTTCTGTCTTGCTTGTTCTTCACGGAAGGAGATTTCCGAAGGTCGTTTGTAACGGTCAACACCGTAATTCATCAGGGCATGGCAGGAGTCAATCACACTTTCGACTTGCTCAACCCCGTACCTCTGCTCACATTCGCTGATATAGTTTTTGGCAAAGACTAAGTAATCGATGATCGAGCTGGCATCTGTCCAAGTTTTAAATAAGTAATTATTTTTAAAGAAACTATTGTGCCCAAAACACGCGTGCGCTATCACTAGTGCCTGCATAGTGATAGTGTTTTCCTCCATTAAATAGGCGATACAAGGGTTTGAGTTAATCACAATCTCATAGGCAAGGCCCATTTGCCCCCGTTTATAGCCTTGCTCGGTTTCGATAAAACGTTTGCCGAAGGACCAATGGGTGTAGCCGATGGGCATGCCTATCCCCGCATAGGCGTCCATCATCTGTTCGGCGGTGATGACTTCAATTTGATTAGGGTAGGCGCTGAGTTTGTATAGGGCGGCTACACGTTCAATTTCCTTCAGATAGTCCTGCAGCAACTCAAAGCTCCAATCGGGACCATCGCTCAGTGGTGTTCTTGGTTTCTTCCCCATAATACCCCCTTAAACCGCCTGCTTCTTAAACAACTCTCTAAATACAGGGTAGATATCTTCGGCTTGACGAATGTGTTGCACCGCAATGTTATCGTAATGCTGTTGTAGGGATTCGTATTCGCGCCACAGGGTTTGATGGGCGCGATTGGTGATTTCGATATAACTAAAGTAGCGTACTAACGGCAGAATTTTTTGCTCTAATAACTGCCGACAGGTTGGCGAATCATCCGCCCAGTTATCGCCGTCTGAGGCTTGGGCCGCATAAATATTCCACTCATCGGCGGGGTAGCGTGCCTGTTGAATGTCATGCATCAATTTTAAAGCACTTGAAACAATCGTTCCGCCCGTTTCTTGGGAGTAGAAAAACTCATGCTCGTCGACTTCTTTAGCCTGGGTATGGTGGCGAATATAGACCACCTCAAGGTTTTTATAAGTCCGAGTCAGGAACAGATAGAGCAAGATATAGAAACGTTTTGCCATATCCTTAGTGGCTTGATCCATTGAGCCTGATACGTCCATCAGGCAAAACATGACCGCTTGGCTAGAGGGGATTTCCCGTTTGGCAAAGTTATTAAAGCGTAGATCGAAGGTATCGATAAAGGGAACATTTGCAATCTTTTGTTTTAACTCCTCTATTTGGGCCTTTAAATCGAGGATTAGCTCTGCCTGCGTCCCTGGAATATTCTCAAGCTCCGCCAACTCTTGTTCTAATTCCGCTAATAGCTTCTTTTTACTCGCCGACATTGCAATTCGCCGCGCCAGTGATGAACGTAGGGAGCGGACAATATTAATGTTGGCGGGGACGCCATCGTTGGTAAATCCGGCGCGATAAACCTGATATTCCACCAATTTATTGAGGCGGTTTTTTTGTAGATTCGGTAATTCTAAGTCTTCAAATAGTAGCTCTAGGTATTCATCCTTCGATATTTCAAAGACAAAATCATCGTTTCCTTCGCCTGAATCCGAGGCATCGCCTTTACCCGCACCGCCGCCTGCGCCGCCGAGGGGTCTATCGATTTTATCTCCTCGGGCAAATTGATCATTTCCGGGATGTACTCTGTCCCTGACGCCACCTTTACCTTGGTGAAACATAGGTTCACTGATATCCCGCGTAGGAATACTGATTTTTTCGCCTTTATCTACATCCGTTACACTGCGACGAGTCACTGCATCGCTGACGGCTTTTTTAATTTGTTGCTTGTATCTATTGATAAAGCGTTGGCGGTTGACAGTGCTTTTCCCTTTTGCATTCAACCGTCTATCGATAAAGTTCGCCATACGCACCTCCCAAACCCTAGCGAAGGCTTTGGTAGCACCAAAGCCCTGTACTTAGTGAGCGCAAGTTTAAGAGGATTTACGAACCCGTAAATACCACTCAGACAAGAGTCGGACTTGTTTCTTGGTATAGCCTTTCTCCATCATGCGATTGACAAAATCATCGTGTTTGCGCTGATCGTCATTCGAGGTTTTGGCATTAAAGGAAATCACCGGCAGTAAATCTTCTGTGTTGGAGAACATTTTCTTCTCGATCACAGTGCGAAGTTTCTCGTAGCTGGTCCAGAGTGGATTATTACCCTCATGGTTAGCGCGGGCGCGCAGCACGAAGTTGACGATTTCATTACGGAAATCTTTGGGATTGCTGATCCCTGCGGGTTTCTCAATTTTCTCCAGTTCGGCATTGAGGGCGGCGCGATCGAATAGCTGACCTGTTTCTGGATCGCGGTATTCCTGATCTTGGATCCAAAAATCGGCGTAGGTAACGTAGCGGTCAAAGATATTTTGGCCGTATTCAGAGTAAGACTCTAGGTAAGCGGTTTGAATTTCTTTCCCAATAAATTCCACGTATTTAGGGATTAAGTAACCCTTTAAAAACTCAAGATAGCGTTCGGCGGTATCGCTAGGGAACTGCTCTTGTTCTATTTGACGCTCTAGCACATAGAACAAATGTACCGGATTGGCGGCGATTTCAGAGTGATCGAAGTTAAATACCCGCGATAGGATCTTAAAGGCGAAACGGGTCGATAGCCCATTCATCCCTTCATCAACGCCAGCATAATCGCGGTATTCTTGGTAGGACTTGGCCTTAGGATCGGTATCTTTCAGGCTTTCCCCGTTATAAACCCGCATCTTAGAGTAGATGGAGGAGTTTTCAGGTGCTTTTAGGCGCGATAGCACACTAAATTGCGCTAGGGTTTCTAGGGTGCCAGGGGCACAGGGGGCTTTCGATAGCTCGGAGTTAATCAGCAGCTTTTGATAGATTTGTAGCTCTTCAGATACCCGTAAACAGTAGGGCACTTTGACGATATAAACACGGTCGAGGAAGGCTTCATTGTTCTTATTGTTTTTAAAGGTTGACCATTCCGATTCATTCGAGTGCGCCAGAATAATCCCACTATAGGGCAGGGCCGATAGGCCTTCGGTGCCGTTATAATTGCCTTCTTGGGTGGCAGTAAGTAGGGGATGCAGCACTTTTATCGGTGCCTTAAACATCTCGACGAATTCCATCATTCCTTGATTCGCGCGGCATAATGCTCCCGAATAGGCATAGGCATCGGCATCATCTTGGGAAAAATGTTCAAGCTGACGAATATCCACTTTACCCACTAAGGACGAAATATCTTGATTGTTTTCATCCCCAGGTTCCGTCTTAGCTATCGCAATTTGATCTAGGATCGAAGGGAACACTTTAACGACCCGGAATTTAGAAATATCGCCACCAAACTCGTGCAGTCTTTTCACTGCCCAGGGAGACATTATGGTCTTAAGGTAGCGGGTAGGAATATTAAACTCATCTTTTAATAGTTGGCCATCTTCGTCGGCATCAAAGAGGCAGAAGGGATGATCGTTCACTGGGCTACGTACGCCGTTTGCGCTCAGGATATAAATGGGGACTTTTTGCATTAGTGCTTTGAGCTTTTCGGCCAATGATGATTTACCCCCACCCACAGGACCGAGCAAATACAGGATTTGCTTCGATTCCTCTAAGCCTTGAGCGGAGTGTTTGAGGTAGGCCACGATTTGCTCAATCGCATCTTCCATGCCGAAGAAATCTTTAAATGCGGGGTAACGTGAAATAAGACGGTTGGAAAAAATACGGCTAAGTATTGGATTTTTTGCGGTATCTATGACTTCTGCTTCGCCAATGGCAAGCAAGAGCCGTTCTGATGCTGACATGTAAGCACTGCGATCTTCTTTACAGATGTCGAGAAACTCCTGCAAAGTGTATTCTTCATCGAGTTTTTGTTCGTAGCGCTTTTGGTAATGCTCGAAAATGCCCATATAAACCCCCTGAAACGCCAGTGATGTCATGGAACGGAGAACTGGTTTGCCAGCTTCCTATACTAATCTTAGACACAAACTCGATACCTGTGTCAAAAAAAATATCAAATAAAACAATAACAAATGGTTGCAAATGCAATTGTTGCACTTGTAGTGACATCAACTCTAAGATGGGGGAAGAGGGAATATGGCAGGTTAATGATATAAAAAAGAGCCACAAGGGCTCTTTTATTAGCGTTAATTCTTTGGGTTAAAGAAATTAACCTGCGAAGTTTTGGTTCACAAAATCCCAGTTCACTAATTGCCAGAAGTGGGCAAGATAGTCTGGACGCACGTTACGGTAATCGATGTAGTAAGCGTGTTCCCACACATCTACAGTCAGGATTGGTGTAACAGTGCTGTCAGTCAGTGGTGTAGCAGCATTGCTAGTGTTAACGATAGCAACAGTGCCATCGGCTTTTTTCACTAACCAAGTCCAAGCGCTACCGAAGTTGTTTACAGCTGAATCGGTAAATTGGGCTTTGAATGCGTCAAATGAGCCGAAAGCCGCATTGATGGCATCGGCCACAGGGCCTGTTGGCTCGCCGCCAGCGTTAGGTGCTAGGCAGTTCCAGTAGAAAGTGTGGTTCCACACTTGAGCCGCGTTGTTAAATACGCCACCAGTAGAAGTTTTGATGATTTCTTCTAAAGATTTACCTGCGAAATCGGTTCCTTCGATTAAGCCGTTTAGCTTAACAACATAGGTGTTGTGATGCTTGCCGTAGTGGTATTCAATGGTTTCTTGAGAAATGTGTGGTTCTAGTGCGTTCTTTGCATATGGTAATGCGGGTAATTCGAAAGCCATTAGTATCTCTCCATGGTCTTAGGTTATCGTTTTTTAAACGTGCTCACTGGGGACTATTGTACCGATAAAATTTGTGATGTGAATCATTGTTTGGCTAATTGATTAGATAGGCGTCATCGAAAAATCAAATCTCGACATAACCTTACAAACTGTGGGATTTTGTTCTGTGACTAGCTGTCGTACAATAGCGCCATTGAGTCAATGTCATCGCACTTAGGAATTAAAATGGAAACAGTAGAGAAAATTAAGCAGCAGATCGCCGAAAACCCTATCATTGTTTATATGAAAGGCTCGCCTAAGTTACCGAGCTGTGGCTTCTCGTCTCAGGTCGCCCAAATCATGATTAACTGTGGCGAGCAATTTGCGTTTGTGGATATTCTTCAGCACCCAGACATTCGCGCCGAATTACCTAAGTATGCAAACTGGCCAACTTTCCCACAGTTGTGGATTGAAGGCGAGCTGATCGGTGGTTGCGATATCGTGGTGGACATGTTCCAAAAGGGCGAATTACAACCCTTAATCAAAGCGACTGCTGAAAAGTACAAAACGGCAGAATAAACGCTAATTTGAACGCCATAAAAAGCCGCTGTGATTGATATCCCAGCGGCTTTTTTATGCTGCAAATCTAGGTGAGCAGCTTGGTTCAATCAGCTCCTGTTGGAGCGACTAATGCGAAGCGAGATCCTGTTTGTGGTGTTTAGTCGCGGGTAACAGTAAGTTCATCGTGATAGCCACAATACCGCACAAGCTGATACCTGTCAGGCTAAATGAGCCGATACCAAATGCCATGCCACCAATGCCAAATACCAAAGTGACGCCCACAATGCTTAAGTTGCGTGGCTCGGATAAATCCACATGATTGCGGATTAAGGTATTAAGTCCAACAGCGGCAATTGATCCAAATAACAAGCACATAATACCGCCCATCACAGGGACGGGAATGGTCTGCATCAGCGCACCTAGTTTACCAACGAAGGCTAAGGTAATGGCCGTGATGGCGGTCCAAGTCATAATCCTAGGATCAAAATTTCGGGTTAGGGTCACTGCACCTGTCACTTCTGAATAAGTTGTGTTTGGTGGGCCACCGAAGGCCGCCGCTGCAATAGTGGCAATACCGTCGCCAGTTAGCGTGCGATGTAGGCCGGGTTTTTTCATAAAATCCTTACCCGTGACATTGGATATCGCCAGAATATCGCCAATGTGTTCAACCGCCGGGGCAATAGCTACAGGGATCATAAAGGCGATGGCATGCCAGTTAAACTCGGGGGCGACAAATTTAGGGACCGCAATCCAACTCGCTGCGGCCACTACCGCAAAGTCGACGATACCAAAGGCGAGACTGAGTCCATACCCCACAACGATACCCGCTAGGATCGGCATCACTTTCAGCATGCCTTTGGCAAATATCGCGACCGCAATGGTAGTACAGAGTGACGCGAGTGAAATGATCAGCGCCGTATTGGTTGAGACTAATGTCAGACTGCCATCGCCACTTTTACCGAGTGCCATATTGACCGCAACGGGCGCTAAGCCAAGGCCGATAATAATGATCACAGGCCCCACGACCACAGGCGGTAACAGCCGATGAATGAAGTCGGTGCCGCGCACTTTGACCAAGGCGCCGAGTATGACGTAGACCACGCCTGCGGCCATAATGCCGCCCATAGTGGATGGAATGCCCCAGGTTTGCACGCCATACAGAATTGGGGCGATAAAAGCGAAGGAGGATGCAAGGAAAATAGGGACTTGGCGTTTAGTTACCAGTTGGAATAGTAAGGTACCAATACCCGCGGTGAACAGGGCGACACTGGTGTCGAGTCCGGTCAGTAACGGCATTAATACCAAGGCACCAAATGCCACAAACAACATTTGGGCACCCTGTAGGGGAATTGCGAGTCGTCTCATTTATTATTCTCGTTAATTTTAGGGTAAACCGCGAAATGATATCAGTTTGTTGCATTGAGGGCACAATAAAATACCCATATTTGTGGGTTGCGATCACTGTTTTGGGGAGCGGGGTTAACTGTACCGAATTAAAGCGGGCTAAATTTTGCCAAGACTCGCTTAAGGCGTTAACTATGGTACAATTTGCCCTATCTGACGTTACTTCAACTACTCAAAGATGCTGAAATTCCTATTGAAGCCGAGCTTAATTGCGTTTTTATACTGCCTGTTCACGATTAATAGCCTGCAGGCTGTTGAGGTGAGTAAATTAGATGAGGCCGACGTACCCGTCTCCTCCCGTGCCGTGCCTGAGCGTAATCAAGCGCTAAAAAAAGCATTGGAAAAAGTGGTCATCAAAAATACGGGTACTGCGCGTTCACTCGAAAATAGCGTTATCCAAGCCCAACTGGCCAATCCAGATGCGCTGCTGAGTCAATATGGTTACCTTGAACAGAATGGTCAGTTGTTGCTTAAAGCAAATTTTGAGCACCGCCGGATTGTTTCTTTGCTGCGTCAAGCTCAACTACCCGTATGGGGCACCCAACGTCCGTTAACACTGTTTTGGGTGGCCATGCCGAGTGAAGGCGACACCATTTTATTAAGTGATTCTTCGACATTAGCCGAGCGTCAAGAATTCTCGACTTTTTCCGATGAACGCGGCATTCCAGTGCTGCTGCCTATTTTAGATCTTGATGAGTTGATGGGAATAAACCCCAACGATGTCAAAGGGATGTTCGCCGATATCGTGGCCAGTGTCTCTGGACGTTATCAAGCAGATTTTCTCGCTTTAGCGGCTATCGATCCCGCGGGTAATCAAGTGCGCTATCGCTTAAATCTTTATACTAAGGCCACGATTGATTCGTTAACGCCGCCGCTGTTTAGCTTTAATGGCAGCGCAGAAAACGCGGCTCAGGCGATAAGTGCCATGATGGCGGCATTAGGGGATTATTATTTTACTAAGTATGCCATTGCCGATACTGGTACTCAGGTCGGTGCCAGCGTTACTTTTGTCAATATCGAAAAAATGACACAAGTTGTTGAGATTGAAAAATATTTAAAACAACTGAGTGCAATAAAAAGTGCGACCTTGACACGTATTCAGGGAAATACAGTAACCTTCTCATTGGATTTATTCGGCTCAGAAACTGATTTTGAGCGTTTATTGAGCCTCGAGCCTAGGATCTCTGTCGTTGCCCCTGCGAGTTCTGGGGAGTTCAGCCCTATGTCGAGCCAATTAGGTAAACCCGTCTACCAGTGGCGCTTACCTTAACACTGTGGATAGGCAAGCTGGGGTGAATACACATCTTCGCCCACTTTGTGTGATTTTTAGCTAATTTTATTGAGGCGTACGAGTGCCATTTAACTCACCGCTACAACTCTCATTACCCGTGTATTTACCGGATGATGAAACCTTTAACAGTTATTACCCCGCCGCGGGTAATGATGAACTGATCCAAAAGCTTAGAGCCAATGCCGAAGGTCATGGTGAGGCCGCGATTTATTTATGGGGCCCAGTTAAATCGGGTCGTACCCACTTAATGCATGCGGCCTGTGCCCATGCCAATGAACTCGACCGCCGTAGTTTCTATATTCCCCTTGGCATTCATGCGAGTATCTCTACGGCGTTACTCGAAGGCTTAGAGCAATTAGAGTTAATTTGTATCGATGATGTGGACGCGATTGCGGGACACCCAGTGTGGGAAGAGGCGATATTCGATCTCTACAACCGTGTTGCCGAGCATAAAAATTGCGCTTTAGTGGTCAGTGGTCGTTCATCTCCAGCGGAGGCTGGATTCCTGTTACCCGATCTCGTTTCCCGGATGCAATGGGGGCTTAATTATCAACTTCAGCCTATGGCCGATGATGAGAAACTCGCCGCGTTGCAGCGCCGGGCGGCCATGCGAGGCTTACAATTGCCCGAGGACGTTGGTCGCTTTCTGCTCAATCGTATGGCGCGGGATCTACGCACGCTATTTGATGTTCTCGATAAGCTAGATAAAGCCTCATTGGTTCACCAGCGTAAGCTCACTATCCCGTTTGCGAAAGAGACGTTGCATCTATAGCGATAGCAAATTAGGATCCGCAAAAAGCCCGCCATGCTGAATGCATGCGGGCTTTTTGTTTATCTAAAACTCAAACACTCTATTGCTGTGGATGACGGTGATGGTCACCACTTAAACGTAGTTCGGGTTCGGTGATTGTTTGGCCGTTCGGCGCCACATTCTGCAGGCCTTTAAACGACGCATTGGTCGGTGAAATCCCTAAGGCTTGGCGCCAGCTCTGACCTTGGATCATGGCGATGGGATCGGGCAGGCTCGCTATTAAGCTTATTCCATCAAGTTCGGGCAACATCTCGTCTATGACTAATGCGGCGCGGTTTTCTAGGCTGCTTTCACCAATTCTGCCCCTTTGTCCCCAATCGACAATGACAGTATCTGCGGTTAAGACCGCGGGTTTATTGGTGACGGCGACATCCCGCAGTATGTGGTAACGGTAACTCATCATAGCCTCTTCAAACAGCATCGCCGTGTCTTCACGAGTGCTGGAATAAGCATAGAAATCACTGGCGATATCCGTAGAGAAAAAAGTTGTAATATCTGATGGTTGATAAGCCTTTTGAGTCGCATTGGCACTGGCACCTAAGAAGCTGACCCCCGCAAGCCCTGCCATTTCTGTGCTCGTGAGCGGATACTGCTTGCTCACTTGATCCGATACCAGACTCTTATTGGTATTGCGGCGATTATAGTCATCAATCAATCTGGGCCCTGTGAGTGAGGCATGAACGCTACGGGGGAAGAAGTCATTGGCGTGTGCCAGCTCATGGTACAAGAGTGACGCCAAATCTGGGGTGATTTGGGCGAGGGTGCGAGTGGCGCGGGTCGTCACGGGGAATCCCAGCGACGCATACTGATTATCTTTGACATAACGCCAGGGCATAATGAAATTCAGGTCGTTGCCAAAGTCGCTGCGATAATCCGGAGCTTCGTTGATGCTGTCTCGCTGTGCGGGCGTTAGCCACAGATCGTTTGGGTCCAAATAAATTGCTCCCGTCAGCACCCAATAGAAGGAAGGACGAACATCATAACTGATGACTACTGCGGTAACGGATTGTAATAGGCGGGCAAAATCGCTATTAGGGTCCATTTGTGCTAAAAAAGCGGCGAAATTATCGCCCATCCAATCGTGTGAAACTAGCACTCTATCGAGGATAGCCTCTGTATCGAGTGTATTGGATATTTGGCCAATCAGAGGTAATTTATTGATAGTGCACGCATTATTCAATTGATTTGAATAAACGCAGCTTGTGAGTGTGTTGGCATAGGGTGAATCCCCACGATAGGCATAGGTGCGTGCGACTGGCGTATCGAAATACTGTGAGCTAATCGCAGGTGCCGCTGTCGTCAGGACAAAAGCATCGTCTTTGACTAGGGAACCATTGATATTGGCGCTAGCTTGGAGTCTTAACACTGTGTCTTGACTGGCGGCGGGGGCGGTAAACAAAGGCCTAAAGGGATCGCTAAGATCGAGGGAGATGTCAGGGCCTGAGGTGATACACCAAGAAATATTCGTGGCACTGAGCCCGGCTTGCTGGCCAACCCTTAGACTGACCCCATTACCTTCAACAACTTGATGATCCTGACGAATATTGAGTAATCCGTCCGTTGCAGTATCGGCGTTAATGCCAATTTCCCCGGTCACATCTAGATTGCTGCCGGTCACATGCAGACTAAAGCGGTAACTGCCGCTGGTGGGAATATCGAAGGCTAACACTGGGCTATTTTGGCTGACGAGTTCAATGGCTGGACCATCTATTTGCTGCCAACGAAAATGCAGATC
This sequence comes from Shewanella sp. CG12_big_fil_rev_8_21_14_0_65_47_15, assembly GCF_002783505.1. Lineage (GTDB taxonomy): Bacteria > Pseudomonadota > Gammaproteobacteria > Enterobacterales > Shewanellaceae > Shewanella. Next base: position 92,282 of record NZ_PFGL01000045.1, on the reverse strand, counting down.
TTGGCTATCACGGTTTTGAATACTGGCGATTATGGCGCTGGATTGTCCTGTAACATACTGCGCTTCCGTTTGAAAACGGATTGAGGATGAGCTGGTGGTGACTAATGCCGGAAGGGTTGAAGTACAGCGCGGTATATTACTCGAGGGTGGAGTGACGGTTCCTCCATCTGCCTCGCTATCCCCACCGCCGCCACAGGCAACCAGTATTGCAGAGCAACTAATGAGCCCTAATAGGCGAATTGGATCCCATATCCCCATAATTCCACACTCCAATGCTAACTGACTTTAGTGGTTAGATTTATCGTCATGCTATCGACCCTATGCAGACCATAGCTCGGCATGAAAATGACTATAGCATGGTAATCAGGTTGCAAAAAAGTGATAAAAGGTAACTTAAGTGTTGTGAACTCAGGACTCGGTTGGGAGTAAAAAAGCGCAGTCCTACAGGGGACTACGCGAGGGTGCAGGTTTTTTATGGGTATATTGTCGCTATGATCCGCCCTAAACCTCTTTAGCGGATTTTTTCTTTAAGCCTAAGCCTAATTCTCGGCCACGAATACGGGCGTAGAAGGGAAAGGCAACAAGGAGGGCACCAATCAGTAATGCTTCTATTAACGCAAAGGCAAAGGCATCCGTAGTGACATAGAGCAGGGTGAGAGCGTGTAGCATGTACAGGCATAAAATAAAGCTCGCCCATGCATAGGTATAGGGATGGCCTTTGAGAATGCCTTTGATGGGTAACAGGAGTGGCACAAGCCATAGGAGGCTAAACAATAACGTATATTCGCCATTGAGCCCTTGACCAATAAACCAGCCGCCAAGCAGCAGTACCAGAGCAAGATAGCCTAAGCGGCTAAGAGTAAATAGGGTATTTGAGGTCATGGCCTACCTAATATTGATAAATAATAGCGTATTGAAAAATAACAGCATATAAAAAAATAACAGAGAAAATAACGGCTTCAGCTACAGGATCGCCAACACATTTTCAGGAGGACGGCCGATAGCAGCCCCTTTCACCGTCAGCACAATTGGGCGTTCAATCAATTTAGGCGTGTTAACCATGGCGGCGATCAGTTGTTCTTCAGTGAGTGACGCTTCTGCCAGCCCTAGCGTCTGATATTCATCTTCTTTGGTACGCATTAACTCGCGGGCACTGATATTAAGTTTGGCTAACATGTCGCGGATGTCAGTGGTGCTCGGCGTATTTTTGAGATATTCAACCACAGTAATTTCACAGCCTTGCTGCTCGAGTAAGGCTAAGGTCTCACGGCTTTTGGAACAACGTGGGTTATGGTAAATCGTCGCTTGGGTCATAGTGCAATAGGCTCAATGTGGGCTGAAATGTGGGCTGAAATGACAATGCTGCGGATGATAACAGAAAAATGTGCGCCCCGTCAGGGTGTGCGGGGCGCAATTGGCGTGACTAGATTGAATTTTTAACCACAATTTGGCCGCTTATTTAAGGGCTTCCATTTCTTTATCTGCTTGTTTAAATTGACGAATGCGCGCTTCAATTCGAGCAAGTTGCAGTGGATTATCTTCCGATGCGCGATAGGCAAAGTTGAGTTGATCAATCGCCCCTTTATAATTGGCCCCTAGTGCCATTAATTCGGCACTGGAGAAGTATTCCATGCCCTGGTTGCCTATCTTTTTGTAGGCCAGATTGAGCAGTTGATAGGGCAGTTGATTCTGTTTATCGAGGAAAATCATATCCTCTAGCAATGGGATGGCCTTGGTGGGTTCTCCCGCCTCAATGTAAATATTGGCTAAGTTAGCGTTAATGACCTGCGAGGTTGGCTTCATTTTACGCTGGGCCTCGAGGAGTTTAATCGCCTTAGGGTAATCTTTGCGCTCGGTGAGTAAATCGGTTTTAGTGTCGAGATAGAATAAGTTGTTAGCGTCGATTTTTAACAGTTCATCGATAAGCTTCTCTGACTCATCAAATTTTTTGAGTCTAAAGAGTGCGAGGGCTTTGCCATAGAGTGCAGCTTCTTTAAAACCATAGGTTTGTTTATTTAGCTGCTTTTCAAACAAGCCCAACACAGCATCATCGCTGTAGCTCGAAAAACGCACTTGGATACGTGCCTTAGCGAGTTGGAAGTTGAGGTTATCAGGGATATATCTATGGGGATATTGATGTGCCCGGTCGCGGGCCTCGGAGATCCGAGACTCTGGTAAGGGGTGAGTTAACAGCATTTGCGGTGGCGTGGTAGTAAAGCGATATCGAGTCGCGAGCTTACCAAAAAACTCCGCTGCCGCATTGGGATCAAAACCCGCATCCACTAAAATTTGCATACCGATACGGTCGGCTTCTTTTTCATGCAAACGGGTATAGTTAATTTTGGACTGAGTCGCTAAGGCTTGGGTGGTGGCCAGTGCTGCCATCCCCGCCTGAGGTACGGCAATGGTCAGTAAAATCGCCCCGAGTAATCCCGCGACTGTCGCTGGACCGCTCTTTTGTTGTGCTTCGAGGGAGCGGGCTAAGTGACGTTGGGTTACGTGGGTGATTTCGTGGCCTAAAACCGAGGCCAGTTCGCTCTCATTGTCGGCGTTGAGGAATAATCCCGTATGCACGGCGACATGACCGCCGAAGAAGGCGAAGGCGTTAATCTCATCATTTTGCAGTAAAAAGAAATAAAAGGGCGTTTTAACCCCCGTGGCATGGGCGACTAATTTATTGCCAAGTTCGGTAAGATATTGACTCAATACGGGGTCATTGAGCATCGGGGCCGAAGAGCGAATGACGCGCATATAGGCATCGCCATAGACCATTTCTTTTTCGAGGCTGAAGGTGTTAACCGCAGCCGTCCCTAAATCCGGTAAGTCATTGTTTGCAAAACTTTTGGCGGTGCCAGTCAACAGCATCAAAGAGAGAGCACCAACGACAAAAGGTTTACATTGAGTCAAAAACGTCAATTTACGCAAGCGGATCCTTTATTTCTTCTAATTATCTCAACTAAGGCTGCGACACTGCAGTTAGCTTGTAGTTTGAGTGGCAACTTAGGATAATAGCCCAAGTTCGTTCATAGCAAGTTCATTATGATTTTTATTGATTTAACCCCATTTCGCTGTCCTGTCCCTTTGGTCAGAGTCAAGCTTGCATTGAAGTCCATGTCTTCAGGCGAAACCTTACATATTTTACTCTCTGACTCAGGTTCACGGCGAGATGTTCCCCTCTTTTTAAAAAAACAGGGCCACAATATCCAAGTCCTGTGTGATGATGCGATCCAACTAGCCTTAATAGTCACTAAAGTTGATTTATGACAGTGTTAAGTCAATGATATAGCGTTAATGATCTCTGAATAAACCGCTTTCTTGCATATAGGGAAAGCCTAACCATCATTATTGGAACGAATCCATGCTTACTTTTTTCTCTCGTTGGTATCAAGAGCGGTTTAGCGATCCACAGGCAATCACCTTAATGGCTATTTTGGTGGGTTTGGCTTTAGTTATTTATTTTGCGGGGGGATTGCTTGCCCCTTTGCTTGTGGCGTTAGTGTTGGCATTTTTACTCGAGTGGCCCGTCGCACAAATGCTCAAATTAGGCATTAATCGCACGACGGGGGCATCCCTGATGTTAGTGCTTTTTCTTGGGGTTGTGGTGCTGCTGACCTTTGGCTTGATCCCGAGCATTTGGCGTCAAGGCGTGAGCCTAATGACAGATTTACCGAGCATGATAGATAAAGGGCTGCAAACTCTGCAGGCGTTGATTAATCAATACCCACAATTTATTAATCCAGAGCAGCTCAATGTGATGGTGGCAGAGCTTAAAAAACTACTGGATACTCAACATGTCATTGATATTGCTAAACAACTTATCGGTTATTCCGCTTCGCTGCTGGTACTGATGGTGTATGCGATTTTAGTGCCTCTGTTGGTGTTCTTTTTTTTAAAGGATAAAGATCAACTGATTAATGGCAGTAAGCGATTTTTCCCCACCAATCGGCAGCTAGCCCGTAAGGTGTGGTTCGAGATGCACCAACAGATATTTAACTATATTCGTGGAAAAGTGATTGAAATCGTCATTGTAGGCATAGCGAGTTATGTCTTATTCGCCGTGATGGGACTCAGCTATGCGGCTTTGCTCGGGGTGCTCACAGGTTTATCGGTGCTCATTCCCTATGTGGGGGCCACCTTAGTGACTCTGCCAATTACCTTAGTGGCGTTTTTCCAATGGGGATTTAGCGCTGAGTTTGGCTATCTGATGTTAGGTTACGGCATTATTCAGGCATTAGATGGTAATTTGCTGGTGCCGATTTTATTTTCCGATGCGGTGGACTTGCACCCTGTGATTATCATAGCAGCGGTGTTGGTTTTTGGTGGACTGTGGGGGGTATGGGGAGTGTTCTTTGCTATCCCCTTGGCATCTTTAGTTAAGGCTGTGATTAATGTCTGGCCGAAAACGGAAATTGAACAGCCGCTCCCTTTGCCGGAGAGCTAAGCCGGTAGGGATGTCATATCAACCTAAAAACTGCGCCAAAGTGCGCAGTTTTTTGTTTTATATCAGAGGCTCAATGGCTAGTTTTGCAGCAAATGGTGCTGCGCCGTGGCGGCAAGGGCGCGGTAAACTAAGGTTGTCTGTTTAGCTTTGATATTCCAATGTTGCCAGTAAAGCGGCACGCGCATTCGCTGCTGCGGGGTTAATTCGATAAGGATCCCGTTATCGATTAAGGGCTTGGCCTGTAAGTGGCCCACTAAACCATAACCAAGGCTTAAGTTAATGGCCTCTAAAAAACTCTCCGATGATGGAATGCTATGTTGCCACCATTGGCCTGGCAGCATTTGAAAATACTGGGCAAGGTATTTTTCATGCATTTTATCTTTGGTCGAAAACACCACGGCCGGGGCTTTAGTAAGCTGAGCTTGGGTAATTTGTGCACTGGTATTGTCGCTGGCTTTTGTCCATTCAAAATAGCGCGCCGCAAATTCAGGAGTGGCAACCGCTAAATATTCCATTGTGCCTAAAAACTCACTGCTACAGCCCGCCATCGGATTTTCAGTCGTGGTCACGCAGCCGACGGCTTCACCATTTTTCAGTAAGTGATGGGTATAGGACTCGTCATCGACGATCAATTCCAATAGCCAGGCATGGCGACTGAACATGCCTGCTATTGCGGGTAAAAACCAAGTGGCAAGACTGTCGGCATTCACGGCAATGCGTACTGTCGTTGGATGGTTGGGATCGTCGGCATCTAATTCAGATCTTAATTCGCTTTCTAATAATTGTACCTGCGAGTAGTGGCGTAAAAGGCGCTTACCCGTGGGCGTTGCCACTACGGGATTTGAGCGAATAAGTAATGACTGACCGACTTTTTCTTCCAGTTGTCGAATGCGCTGTGAAACCGCCGATTGGGTTATGTGCAGCACTTTGGCGGCGCGGTCGAAGCCGCCTTCCGAGACCACAACGGCAAGCGCCTTAAGATTGGCATATTCCAACATTCCATTTACCCTTATGATTATTAATATTTCTTATGATATGTAAAAAACATTAGTTATATTAATTTTGTTGTTTTGATTATGCTAGCGCCTTCTTCGAATAGGTGAGGTGGTTATGCAAGCGGCGTTTATACAGGGGATGGGCATTGGGGGCAGTTTGATTATTGCCGTTGGGGCGCAAAATGCCTTTGTGCTCAAGCAAGGCATCAAGCGTGCTTACCCGTTACCTATTGCACTGCTTTGTTCGGTGATCGATGCACTGATGATCACCGCAGGTGTGGCAGGGCTTGGACATATTATTGAAGCATTTCCTACCATTAAACATGTGGCGAGTTTTGGTGGTGCCGCTTTTTTACTCTGGTACGGTGCCAATGCACTGAAGGCATCCTTCGTGGCAAAAGGCATGGAAATGGAGCAAACGCAAAATGCCGATACCCTGCGAACCGCCATTCTCACTACGCTTGGGATCAGTCTGCTTAATCCACATTTGTACCTCGATACTGTGGTGTTGCTCGGCAGTATTAGCACTCAGTTTGATGATATGCACCGCCCCTGGTTTGGCGCGGGCGCCGTGCTGGCTTCTTTTCTGTGGTTTTTCGGTTTAAGTTTTGGTGCGCGTTTGCTCGCGCCGATATTTAGTCGCCCGGCTGCCTGGCGATATCTCGACCGTTTTATTTGGCTAACCATGTGGAGTATTGCCGCCGCGATTATTTGGCCCTATATGGCTGGATAAATTGGCGTTGGGATGTCATGAAATGCGGACATGGCTGAATGCCTTTGCGGATTTTTTGCTCGATCAGACCGTATCTTATGATATGAAAGTGAAAATTTTTCATAAAAAGGTCCCGAAATCAGGACCTTTTTGTTATCGATTGCCGATTATTTATTCAGCCGCAAGCTGCGCGAGCACGACTTGATGGTGATCACTGGTCTTAAACTTATCAAACACATGGGCGATAGTGCCGTCGGTATTGATAAGGAAGCTGATTCTATGGATCCCGTCGTAGATTTTACCCATAAACTTTTTCTCACCCCATACGCCAAAGGCATCGGCGACACTGTGGTCTTCATCGCTCAGTAAGGTGAAGTTTAGTGATTGTTTTTCAGCAAACTTAGCCAGTTTTGCGACCGGATCTGGGCTAATGCCAAGTACTGTGACTTTGTGGTTATCTAATTCGGCTTTAGTGTCACGCAGGCCACAGGCTTGCACTGTGCAGCCCGGGGTTGAGGCCTTAGGGTAAAAATACACTAAAACGGGGCCTTTATTTAAACATTCCTGCAGTAAAACAGGGTTACCCTGTTGATCTTGTAAGGTAAATTGTGGCGCCTTGGCGCCAACTGTTAGTCTGTTCATCGATTATCCTCTATCACTTGCAGTTGCCCCTTGCATACGTTTAATGGTGCAATCTAACGCCATCTCTTGGGCGAGTTGATAGATACTCTGCTCGAGTTTTTCTAGTTCAACTTTTTCAGGAATATTAATGGTGAGCGATACATTTTGTGTCTGCTCACCATCCGGCAGTTCTTCTGAATAGGAGCGCACCGCCGCTAAATCTAATGAGCGATCGGCCAGAAACTGGGTAATGCGTTTCATGGTGCCGCGTTGATCTTTACCCGTGAAGCGAACTTCGAGGCGTGAAATATAATTTTGCGGCGTGTGTTTAGAGGTACGCTTCATCACAGTCATCAGTTCTAGTTCAACACTGAGACTCGGGAGCATGCTTTCAATTTTCGTTATGGATGCCCACGAACCTGACAACATCATGATCAGGGTAAATTCGTTACCAAATAATGCCATACGACTGTCGACGATATCGCAGTCACAGTCACTGGCAAGCCGTGCGAGTTTACTTACGAGTCCAGGGCGATCTACGCCCATTGCGGTGACGACCAGGAAATTGGTCATGAATTTTCCTCACTTTTTCGATATCATGGAGCGAAAACTCAGGGTTAATGCCGAGTTTTTGTGCGGGATGTAATGCTACCATAACTAAATCAATTTGAGAGCCCCGTTAATGCTTGTCATTAGTGGTTGGCATCAGTACCATAGCGAATCCTGAAATCTTGGGGAAAGTCAGATGATAAACGGAAGCATCGTAGCCTTAATCACGCCTATGAACAGTGATGGCTCAGTAGATTTTGCAAGTCTTGAAAGATTAGTCGAATTCCATATAGACCAAGGCACAGATGCCATTGTGGCCGTGGGCACGACCGGCGAGTCTGCGACTCTGCCAATGAATGAGCATGTGACTGTGGTCGCGCAAACGGTGAAATTTGCTGCGGGCCGTATTCCCGTCATTGGTGGTAATGGCGCCAATGCAACATCTGAAGCCGTCGAACTCACCAAGTCCCTCTCTAAGGTGGGTGTTGCCGCCATGTTAGGCGTAACGCCTTACTATAATAAACCGACGCCCAAGGGCTTAGTGGCACACTACAAAGCGGTGGCGGCAAGCACTGATATTCCACAAATTCTCTATAACGTCCCAGGTCGCACCGCCGTCGATATGAAGCCCGAAACCGTGGCTGAACTCGTTAGCGTCAGCAATATTATTGGTGTGAAAGAAGCCACGGGTGATGTATCCCGGGTAAAACGCCTGCGTGAGCTGTGCGGCAATGACTTTATGTTGTATAGCGGTGATGACGCGACGGCGCGGGAGTTTTTACTCCTAGGCGGTAATGGCGTGATTTCAGTTGCCAACAACATAGTGCCTAAAGCCTTTAAAGCTATGTGTGATGCGGCGCTTGCGGGCAATGCTGAATTGGCGGCAAGCATTGATGAGCCGCTGCGTGGGCTCTATAGCACACTGTTCTGTGAAGCCAATCCTATTCCTGTGAAGTGGGCAGCCCATCGCATGGGATTGATTGAATGTGGCCATATTCGTTTACCTTTGACTGAACTTTCTGAGCAATGTCATGGTCTGTTGATAGATGCAATGACTCGTGCCCAGATAGAGGTTAAATAATTAATGCTAAAGAAAGTCACCCCACTGTTCTTAGTCGCTGCCGTTGCAGCCTGTAGTTCGCCACTCGAGCGTCGCCAAGCAAACGGCGGTGAAGACTATGTTCAGGCCGAGCAAGTGCCTTTGCTTAAGATCCCCGAGGGATTGAAAACACCGCCCTACAATAAAGAATATCAAGTGCCTTCCATTGGCCCAAAAGCCAATCCGACACTTGTGGGTAAGAATCTCGATATCCGTCCACCACTGCAGGTTCTGCCAATGGCAGAAGGAACCCATGTGGAAGAGGGCAGCGATAACATCAAGATTGTGGTCGAATCTATCGACAACAGTGTGGATTTGAAACAGGAAATCTTCACCAATATTGATGGTTTCTTAGCAAAGCAGTCCATTCCTGTGCGTAACCGCAATTTTGATAAGGGCAGTATCGAAACCGATTGGATTGAAAGCCGTGAAGTGATCGAATCGAGCATGTGGGGTTCAGATAAGGTTTACCTGCTGCGCCAACGCTACCGTTTCGATGTGGAAACCCGTCCCCATGGGCGTACTGCGAATATCGTGATCCACTTAGTGGAACATGAAGAGTTTTATGACGATAAAGCGCAAGAAGTCCTGTTAAGCGGTGAAGATAAGCAGCGATACACTATTGATATGCTCAACAGTGCTATTGCTTATATGAGTATCAAACGTGAACAAGCGATCCAAGCCAACCGCTTGAAGCAAACCTTAGGCATTAATGTCGACTTAGTCACACCAGAAGACGGCGTCGCCTATTGGTCAGCCAAGGCTCCTTACAAGCAAGTATGGGATCGTTTACGGATCGTACTGCCGGAAATGGGCTTCGAAATTTCCGATATGGATAGTGCTAAAGGATTATACTTCATCAAGTTTTCAGATAACTCTGGTTTCTGGAGCTCCCTCTGGAGTGACGATAAATTATCCTTAAAAGAAGGTAGTTACCGTTTACTGCTCGAAGACGGTGATACGCCTGAAGAGACTAAACTCTTTATCCGAGACGCCGAAGATAAGCCGCTCGATAATGATGTGATTACGGGTGTGTATCAATCCTTGTCGAACCTGATGAAGGAAGAACGTAAGTTACGTTAATCCTATCTTGAGACTAAAAAAGGGCGATTATCGCCCTTTTTTATTGGCCTAGATCCACAAAGCGCAGTGTATTCAAACCACCACAATGTTTGCTTTCCCACTTTTTATACCAGCATTTTCTGAGTGGATTTAGTTTTAACATGCGGTCATTTTAATATAATTAGCGTTAATCACTACCCCATACCGTTATTGCGCAATTTTCAGATGCCGTATCTCTTTTTTAGTGCTAAAGATAAATATTTACACATTTTTTGCGCTATGGTCGTAATTTGTAAGAAAAAGTAAAACGTATTGATGTGATGATACGAGTGGGTAAACTAGCCGTCACTAATGCGAGTCTTCATCATTTGGAAGCCAGATGAAAAAAATTATCATAACAATCGCCATTTTGGCGTCGGCATGGTTTGGATATCAAGCCATGCAACCCCAAGAGACAGGTCAGGCCAAAGCTAAACTCGTGCCTAATGTGGTGATTGCTACCGCAGCAATCGCGCCCGTACGCGATGAGGTTGAAGCCATAGGCACGAACAAGGCCTATGAGTCTGTGACTATTACGCCTAAAGTCACCGATGTCGTGATCTCATTGAAATTTAACGACGGTGATATAGTCAAGAAAGGGGACTTACTGGTACAGCTACAAAATGCCGAGCAAATTGCCCAGGTGAAAGTCGCCCAAGTGAAGGTGAGTGATAATCAGCGGGAATTTAACCGGATAAGCTCTCTGGTGACGAGTCGCACTGTGGCCGAGTTAGAGCGTGATCGTCTGCAAACCTTAATCGACACTACCCGCGCCGAGTTAGAGCAAGCACAATCCTCCCTTAACGATCGCAGCATTCTAGCCCCTTTCAATGGCCGGCTAGGGTTACGCCAAGTGAGTGTGGGAAGCTTAGTGACCCCAGGCACTGAAATTACCACGCTCGATGATATTTCTACGATTAAATTGGATTTTTCGGTTCCTGAGCGTTTTATTCAAGATCTGCTCCCCGGCAAATTGGTCGAAGCTAAAGCCGTGGCATTTCCAGATTTTACCTTTAAGGGCGTGGTGACTTCCATTGACAGTCGTGTGAATCCAACGACCCGTGCCGTGATAGTGCGTGCCGAAATTCCCAATCCAGAGCTGCGCTTGCTACCCGGCATGCTGATGAAGGTTAAGCTCATCAAACGTAGCCGCGAAGCCTTGATGCTGCCGGAGTCGGCCATTATTCCCATCCAGAACAATCATTTTATCTACAGCGTGAATAAAGACAATGTGATTGAACGTAAGCAGGTCACTATCGGCATCCGCACCCGTGGTTGGGTGGAAATCCTCGAGGGGATCGATGTTGGTGAAAAGGTGGTGATCCGCGGCCTACTTAAAGTGCACCCTGGCGATGTGGTCAAGACCGAATTGGCTGAAAAGTTTAGCTATCTTTCCGATGCCAATGCGGAGCCAAGTGTATGATCCTGACAGATCTTTCAGTTAAGCGCCCGGTATTCGCCTCGGTTATCAGCTTGCTGCTAGTGGCCTTTGGTCTGGTGGCGTTTGATAAATTGCCCCTGCGGGAATACCCCAATATCGATCCACCGATAGTGTCGATTGAAACTAACTATCGCGGTGCCAGTGCCGCGGTAGTGGAGAGCCGCATTACCCAGTTGATTGAAGACAGGATCAGCGGAGTAGAAGGCATTCGCCATGTGAGTTCATCGAGCAGCGATGGTCGTTCCCAGGTGATCTTAGAGTTTGACATCAGCCGCAATATTGAAGATGCGGCCAACGATATCCGCGATAGAATTTCAGGCCTGCTTGATAACTTGCCGGAGGAAGCCGATCCCCCAGAAGTACAGAAGGCCAATGGTGGCGATGAAGTGATTATGTGGCTCAACCTAGTGTCGGATCAGATGACGACCCTAGAGCTGACCGACTACACCCGCCGCTATTTAGCTGACCGCCTGTCAGTCGTCGATGGTGTGTCTATGATCCGTATCGGCGGTGGCAAGGTTTATGCGATGCGGGTTTGGCTCGACAGACAAGCCTTAGCCTCACGCAGTTTAACGGTTACCGATGTTGAAGCGGCGCTGCGGGCGGAAAACGTCGAATTACCTGCAGGTTCGATAGAGTCTAAGGAACGTCACTTTACCGTGCGCTTAGAGCGCAGTTATCGCACCGCGGAGGATTTTGCTAATCTGGTGATTTCCCAAGGGGAAGACGGTTATTTAGTCAAATTAGGCGATGTGGCTAAGGTGGAAATTGGCTCTGAAGAAGAGCGCATCATGTTCCGCGGTAACAAAGAGGCCATGATAGGGCTTGGGGTATCGAAGCAGTCGACCGCCAACACCTTAGAAGTCGCACGAGCGGTCAATGCCTTAGTCGATAAAATCAACCCAACCTTACCCGCGGGTATGTCGATTAAACGCAGCTATGACAGTTCAGTGTTTATTGAAGCTTCAATCAAGGAAGTGTATCAAACCCTGTTCACGGCGATGATCCTCGTGATTATCGTGATTTACCTCTTCCTGGGCAGTGTGCGCGCCATGCTGATCCCCGCGATTACAGTACCTGTGTCACTGCTCGGTACTTTTATTGTGCTGTATGCGCTTGGTTATACCATCAACCTCTTGACCTTATTGGCGATGATCCTTGCCATCGGTATGGTGGTGGACGATGCGATTGTGATGCTGGAAAACATCCATAGACGCATTGAAGAAGGAGATTCACCCTTAAAAGCGGCCTTCCTCGGTGCCCGTGAAGTGGCCTTTGCGGTTATTGCCACCACCTTAGTGTTAGTTGCGGTATTTATGCCGATCACCTTCCTCGAGGGAGACTTAGGTAAACTGTTTAAAGAGTTTGCCGTGACGATGAGCGCCGCGGTGATTTTCTCCAGTATTGTGGCCCTAACATTGAGCCCTATGATGTGTTCGAAATTACTGAAACCCGCCGCGCAGGATTCATGGTTGGTGCGTAAGGTCGATGGCATCATGACTCGCATTTCCAATGGTTATCAAAACGCACTGGAAAGGGCGATGGCACGGCCAATGTTGATGTCGATTCTGGTGCTGTGCGCCTTAGGGAGCAGTGTTTTCTTAGCACAGAAAGTGCCGCAGGAATTCGCCCCTCAAGAGGACCGCGGCTCCTTATTCCTAATGGTCAACGGCCCGCAGGGCGCGAGTTACGAATATATCGAATCCTATATGAACGAAGTGGAAAATCGCTTGATGCCATTGGTTGATTCGGGCGATATAAAACGACTGTTGATCCGCGCTCCCCGTGGTTTTGGTCGTGCCGCCGATTTCTCTAATGGTATGGCGATTGTTGTGTTGGAGGATTGGGGACTGCGTCGTCCGGTGAAGGAAGTGATTGGCGATATTAACAAGCGCCTCGCCGATTTAGCGGGTGTACAGGCGTTCCCTGTGATGCGCCAAGCCTTTGGCCGCGGTGTGGGTAAACCCGTGCAGTTTGTGATTGGTGGTCCAAGTTATGAAGAGCTTGCCCGCTGGCGCGATATTATGATGGAAAAAGCGGCGGAAAACCCACAACTGCTCGGATTAGATCACGATTATAAAGAGACAAAACCTCAGCTGCGGGTGGTGATCGACCGGGACAGGGCGGCAAGCCTTGGGGTGTCGATTTCCAATATCGGCCGCACCTTAGAATCTATGCTGGGGTCTCGCTTAGTCACCACTTTTATGCGTGATGGCGAAGAGTACGATGTGGTCGTGGAAGGTGAGCGCAGTAATCAAAATACCGCCGCCGATCTGCAAAATATCTATGTGCGCTCCGAGCGCAGTAAGGAGCTGATCCCACTCTCTAACTTAGTGACAGTGGAAGAGTTTGCCGATGCCAGTTCCCTTAACCGTTATAACCGCATGCGGGCTATCACCATTGAGGCCAGTTTGGCAGATGGCTATAGCCTAGGTGAAGCCCTTGATTATATGAATCAACTGGCGCGTGCCTATTTGCCTGCAGAAGCGGTGATCAGTTATAAGGGGCAATCCCTCGACTACCAAGAATCGGGCAGTTCCATGTACTTTGTATTCCTGCTGGCCTTAGGGATTGTATTCCTGGTCTTAGCCGCGCAGTTTGAAAGTTATATTCATCCTATGGTGATTATGCTGACAGTGCCATTGGCGACTGTGGGTGCCTTGGTTGGCTTGTGGTTTACGGGGCAAAGCCTCAATATTTACAGCCAGATAGGTATTATTATGCTCGTGGGTTTGGCGGCTAAAAACGGCATTTTAATTGTAGAGTTCGCTAACCAACTTAGGGATAAAGGGGTGGATTTCGACCGCGCAATTATCCAAGCCTCCTGCCAGCGCTTACGGCCCATTCTAATGACGGGGATCACCACAGCCGCAGGTGCCGTACCTTTGGTATTGGCCGCGGGCGCGGGTGCAGAAACCCGTTTCGTGATTGGTGTCGTTGTGCTATCGGGAATTTTGCTGGCAACCCTATTCACTATTTTTGTGATCCCCTCGGCATACGGGCTTTTCGCCCGTAACAGTGGCTCACCCGAGGCCATCGCCCAACAGTTAGAAAAAGAACTCGCGCAGGATTAACAGCGCTTCGTTTAAATTAAGGCTCGCTCGAGTCTATTGCTAGTCAGTTAAACCCCGTACAAAAATAGGCGCTTAAGTCATCTTAAGCGCCTATTTTGTTTGTAGATAATTGATGATCAGCAATGGCCTATAGCTTGAATATAGCGAAAAGAGGTTTTCTCAAACCCTATGGCTTCATAGTAGGCCTGCGTCTTTTCCCTAGATACTTTTGTAATTGTTCTGGCGTTGCACTATAGCCAAGCTGATTAAGTAACGTTTGGATTGTCTTAAGATCTGCTATCTCGGCTTGTCTAATCTGAATTAAGTTCATCGTTATTCCTTAGTCATTAATCTAGGGAAGTGAGCTGGCGGCTCCGAATTTAGTGCTATTCATCGTCGCCCTGTGGACCATGCTCGCTAGTCCACAATACTTTGCTAATAGGATTAATTGCTGTGCCCTGCATATTGCGATGGCCAATTGACCAGATCTCAGGCAAAGCGCCTGCCGTATTAACGAATGAACCATCGGCATGAATACGCACCACTTTGCCTAAATGATTGTCTAATGTTTGCGCGCTCTCTTTTTCGCTATAACATGCTGCCGTCGGGTAAAAATACCATGCCCCAGATATTTTTTAACCCTTCTGCTAGGGTGTTGGCTGATGGTTTTGGCGTTAGCGGCTTGGGTAAACATCGCCAGTGAGCTTGCAAGCAGACACAGCACAAGGCTTAGGGTTCTCTGTTTCATTATTTTCCTTAAAAACACTGGGCTCCAAGATGAGGGTTCAGGGTAACAAGTCAGTCACTTAAGGGCAATTTATCCGCATAAAATTGAATCTAAATGTGGTGATGGGTTTTTAGGGTTTCAATCAGATTTTTAACCATTACGCTAGGGCATTTTACCATGTAACCTTGGGGTTGTATGAATGTAAAACTCTTATATAAGCATGTGGTTACATGATACAGCGCACATTTTACCCTTGAGTATATTGGTAAAGTTACCTTTGCTTAGACTAAGGTTGCTTATTGTTCGATCCTTAGCTAAGTTAAATCGAGTCGTGCTATTTACTTTAGGTTGCGAGATGGAAGTCACCCTGACAAGAATTTCCACTGACAATCGCCATTGGAGGATACAATTGTGAGCAAAAAACTATTAAGTGCGCTTTTCGGGGCAAGTCTCGCAGCGTTAGCGCTGTCGCCAACCGCATTCGCAGCAGATCAAAAATTATCTGATTTCCACGCTGAGTCCGGTGGTTGTGAAAGCTGTCATAAGGATGGTACGCCTTCATCCGATGGTGCTTTTGAGTTTGCCCAGTGCCAAGACTGTCACGGTAAGCTTTCTGAAATGGACGCAGTGCATAAGCCACATGATGGCAATTTAGTTTGTGCTGACTGCCATGCGGTACATGATATGAACGTAGGTGAAAAACCGACCTGTGAAAGTTGCCATGATGATGGTCGTACACCTGCGACTATTCTGAAGAAATAAACCAAGCTAGCGCATGTGATGCGCTATTTGTCGTTTTCGTAATGCCAGCCTAGTGCTGGCATTATTGTGTCTGATATAAAATTTATGTTCGCTTCGCTTACAAAACATACTTTGGTTGATGCCTTTTAACACTACTATAACACCCATGCCAACTTCCACATGTTGAACTATGCATTTATTGCTGGTTGTTTTTAAGCCGTTAAGGTTGTCCTGCGGTAGTTGAAGCCTCGGGTAAAGAGATCACTTTTTAACTTAACACTCAGTAGTGATATACCTCTTTATAGGTAGTAAATATCTTTGTTATTCAATAAGATGATCGAAATTGGTGCGTATTGTTGCACCTATGTTGCGCACGGTTGATGTGCAGTGTGGAAGTTAAAAAATCAACCTTTAATAAATCAACAACTTAATTTTTGGCATAGCTTTTGCCCTTATCTTAGTCTGCGTTTAACAGGATTAATGGGGATTAATCCCGATGGATGAGGTGTGCAAATGTCACTAAAACGAACGAGTTGTGCATATTGCGGAGTGGGGTGCGGCGTGATGATCGCATCGCCTAGCGATGAAGAGAATGGTGGTTCATCGGCACCCCACCTGTCGCTGCGCGGTGATCCTGAGCATCCTGCTAATTGGGGGGATTTATGTGCTAAGGGTGAACGCTTACTCGACAGTTTGCCGCTACCATCTCGATTACTTTATCCCCAGCAGCGAGCGACCAAAGCATTGTCTTGGTCTGATGCCATCACACTCATTGCCGATACATTTAGCCAAACCATTATCGAACACGGTCCTGGTTCAGTGGCATTTTATCTCTCGGGGCAATTACTGACCGAAGATTATTATGTTGCCAACAAACTGGCAAAGGGCTTTATCGGCACGCCAAATGTGGATACTAACTCCCGCCTGTGCATGTCATCGGCGGTCAGTGCCCACATTCGCGCCTTTGGTGAAGACGTTGTCCCTGGCTGCTATCAAGATTTCGAGTTAGCCGATGTCGTGGTATTGGTCGGTGCCAATTCGGCCTGGACACATCCCGTATTGTTTAAGCGTATGTTGGCCGCCAGAGCGTCACATGGCTGTAAAATAGTGGTGATTGACCCGTTAAGTAGTGCAAGTGCTAAGCGGGCCGATTTGCACCTTGCACTTAGGCCCGGAACCGATAGCACCTTGTTTGCGGGGCTGCTGGTGCATTTGGCAGACAATGACTTACTCGATAACGCATTTATTGATGGCCATAGCGACGGCTTTTACCCCGCATTAACCCGTGCCCGCGCCATTGCGCCAAGTATTGAGCGTGTCGCAGGTGTGTGTGGTTTATCACCAGCGGCGGTGGCGCAGTTTTATCGCTGGTATCAGCCAAGCCTAAATACCGTCACCGCAAGCTGCCAAGGGGTGAATCAAAGTATCTCGGGTACAGATTGCACCAATGCCATTATCAATGTCCATTTGGCCTTAGGTCAGGTAGGGCGAGCGGGTGCGGGCTTTTTCTCATTGACGGGACAACCCAATGCCATGGGCGGGCGCGAAGTCGGCGGACTGGCGACGCAGCTTGCTTGCCATCTGGGATTTTCAGCACCTGAGCGTCAAATCGTTCAAGACTTTTGGCAGGCGCCAGCGTTAGTCGATGGCGCTGGACTTACAGCGGTCGAATTGTTTGATGCTATCGAACAGGGTGATATTAAAGCGCTGTGGATTTTGGGCACTAACCCCGTCGTCTCCTTGCCCGATAGTGCCAAAATTGCGCGGGCGCTTGAGGCCTGCCCGTTTGTGGTGGTGTCTGATATCACGGCGGATACGGATACCGCGCAATATGCGGATGTACTGCTCCCCGCCCAAGGCTGGGGCGAAAAATCCGGTACGGTAACCAACAGTGAGCGCTGCATCAGCCGGCAACGCAGTGTTGTTACCGCCAAAGGGCAGGCAAAAAGTGATTGGTGGGCCTTGTGTCAAGTCGCCAAAGCCATGGGTTTTATCGGCTTTGACTATGACAACAGCGCGGCAATTTTTCGTGAGTTTGCAGGGTTATCGAAAGTGGTCAATCAGGCTTTTCCGGCCAAACAGTTCTCGATAGCGGCATTTGCCGACATTACAGACATTGAATACGACGCCTTAGTACCGACTCAATGGCCAGTGCACCACAAAGCGCAAATCGGCCAACAACATCAGCGGGTATTTACCCATCAACGGTTTGCCACCGAAACGGGGCGGGCGCAGTTTGTGTGTGCAAGTGAAGGTTCTAGCCATAATGCCGCAGGGATTTTAAACACACATGGCGATCACCACCCCTTAGAAGAATTAGCAACAGATGGCCGCAGCCAAGGGTTATACCTAAATTCTGGCCGTAGCCGCGATCAGTGGCACACCATGACGCGCACCGGGCATATTGCAAGCCTTCGCGCCGCGCAAACTGAACCGACGGTGTTTATTCATCCTGATACCGCAAGAGACTTAGGCATTGAAAACGCGGGCTTTTTGCGAATTGCACGCGTAGGTGAGCCGATAACCGATAAGCGCCAGCTCGACATGATACCCGCAAGCGCCGATGGCGTTGCTGCCGATAGTGTTATTGGCCGGGCGCAGTTTGATGACAGTTTGCCGCCCCATTTACTCAATATGCCGATGCATTGGTCGCAGCAGTTTAGTTTAACGGGCGGCGTGAACCTGGCGCTCGATAGCCGCTGGGATCCGATATCTAAGCAACCCGCATTTAAGTGCCAGCGGGTAGATGTGTCTGCGGTATCCATACCGTGGCAGGGCATAGTGTTTGGCGCTGTCGTTAACCCAGCAAACGAGGGTATCGGTCAACGTACCTTTCCAAATGCGCTGTGGCAGGTGCAGCAAACCTTAACGACAGGAGAATGCATTTATCTCGGCTTTAGTTCGCAGGTGCTGGCACTGCAATCATTAAACTTTGAGCGAAGCTTATCTTGGCATTATGGCCCGCATCAGATCAGTTGTTCATTGTCGCAGGGCAAGCTGGTGGCGCTTTGTATTCTTGCCGAACATGCCATTGAGATTGATGTGGCCGTGGTCGCCAGCTTAATTGGCGAGCCTATGGTGCCCGCACTGGTCAAGCGCCTGCACCAACTTCTGTTAGCGGGCAACAGCCAAATTATCTGCGCCTGCACAGGTGTCACAGCGTCGCAAATTAACGATGCCGTTAATCAGATTATTCAACAAACGCGCGCGCAGGGTGCAAGCACGAGTCTTAGCGCCAACGCCTTTGATGATGAAACGATTGATAAAGTGCAGCAAAGGCTAGGGTGTGGCCGGCAATGTGGCAGTTGTTACAGTGAAGTGCAAACCGAAGTTCGCGCGCAAATTAGCCATTGCCGTAAACAGCAAGTTCACCCCGCAGAGGAGGTCGCCTAATGTCTATCGAATCGATTTTTACGGCAACTAAGGTTATCGAACGCATTCCGAAAAGTCTGTCGCCAAAGCTGTTATTGCCAGGCAGTGTCGCCATTGTCGGAGCAGGATGTGGCGAGCTTGATTTATTGACCATTCAAGCGGCGCGCCTTATCCAAAGTGCGAATGCCGTGGTGTATGACAGCTTAGTCAGCCAAGAGATATTGAGCCTGTGCGCATCAGATTGTGCCCGCTATTTTGTCGGAAAACGTTGGGGGCAGCCCAGTGCTAAACAGGATGATATTAACGTCTTGTTGCTTGCATTAGCGCAAGATGGCAAGCGTGTGGTGCGGTTGAAGGGTGGCGATCCCCATGTGTTTGGTCGCGGCGCCGAAGAAGCGCTTTATCTGGCTGAGCATGGCATAAAAAGTCAGTTTGTTAGCGGTATCACTGCCGCGCTGGGCTGTGCGGCCAGTAGTGGGATCCCGCTGACGTTTCGCGGACTCGCGCGCTCGGTCACGCTAGTCACTGGGATGCAGTGTGACGACAGCGCCGCCCATTGGCACGCACTTCTATCGCATCAGTCGACCTTAGTATTTTACATGGGTAAAGAGCAAGCGAGTCATATTGAGCAGCAGCTACTCACAAAGGGTGCATCGGAGCAATTGCCACTCGCGTTTGTTACTAATGGCGGCCGCATCGACCAAGTGGTGACCTACGGCACGTTAGCGACCTTGGCACACACCGCCAGCGCAATTCGTGTTGCCGGGCCGAGTTTGTTGATCATCGGCGAGGTGGTCAATATTGCCATGCAGCTCAATCAGTTATTAGCGCAAATATCGACAAATGATGATGGCCTGCGGATAAATGGCGAGGTGCACTACAGTCCAGTTTACGCCGCCAATGGCGCGGAGGTGGTTTATGGATAATCCCGTCGCTGACAGAGAATATGCAACTGACCCGAGCCGTACTCACCACGATGGAGCTGTGCATGATGGAACTGCACATAATGGCGCCGTGTCAACGGATCTGAGTATCGCCAATGGGGCATTGATTGCACTATTGCCACCCGCGAGCCCAGGGTTTGATGCCAGGCAGCTGATTAAAGCGCTGGGTAAAGGCATCAAGGGCTCGCGCACCCTGCAGCTGAATGAGGCGCGGCAATTAATCGTCGCGTTTGCGGCCAAGCGAGTGAGCTCGGCGCAGATGGCGAGTGCCATGGTGTTAATGCGTGCCCGGGGTGAAACGGCAGCTGAAGTGGCGGGTATCACCCTAGGGCTTAGGGATATCATTGCAACGGATTGGCGCCAGTTGGATGTCGATGTCGACTGGCCGGTTTATGCGGGCAAGCGTGGCCAATTGCCATGGCTATTGTTGGCGGCAAAAGCCTTAGCCGCCGATGGCGTGCGGATTATGTTGCATGGTGATAATTTATCTTTGCCCCATCGTTGTCATGTGGCCGATTGCCTCGCAGCGCTGGATATTACCGTAGCCCATACCCCAGAACAGGTCAAAGTGGCCTTAGAGAGTCATCATCTGGTGTATGTGGCCGTTGACAGTTTTTTACCTGTGATGGCGAGTTGCCGCGCACTGCACCAAGAGTTAGGTTTACGCAGCTTGCTACAAATGGCGGTGCGCTGCGTTAATCCGACCAATGCCAAGAGTGGCCTACGCAGTTACTTTCATTCTGGTTTAGATAAACACTATGCCGCGATCGGTGAGCTAATGTGCGCCAATTCGCCAAGCTGTGTATCGACGTTGGCAATATTTAAAGGCGTGCAAGGCGAAGCGGAGTGGAATCCAAGAGTCAGCACTCAGGTCACTATGCTGGGGGCAAACCTCAGCACTTGCGAGCCGGGCGCTGTGGTTGAAGATGATAAAAATGTTGGACGGTATCAACTAGAGATCCCAACCTTAGTCGCCGCCGCTCTGGGGATAAATGGCGCCAACCATACCGATATGGCTGAGCTTAGCACTGCTTGGGAAGGTGAAAACCCGCCAAATGAACGCCCGCAGCAGGGGCTATCTCGCGCTAATACTTACCGCGACAATACCTCCCGTGATAGCGCCTCCCGCGGCAATGTCTCCTGCGATAGCGCCAATTATTGGAGCGTTATTGGCACTATTTTGTTGGTCAAATTAGCCCTGCGTGACTCGCCCTTATTGAAGGATAGCGGCCATACAATGGCGGCATCGGTTCAACCGGGGGCAAGTGCCGAGTGCGATGCGGCGCTTGTTGAGGCCATCACCCAGGCAGAGGACCTCTGGCGGCAGCGCCATCTTAGTTCTCCCCTTACTCGTCAATGCCAAGTGCTGACCGAAGAGTCTATCCCGCAGGAGGTGGCTTAATGCAAACAGTTATCTATTGCGAACCGGATTGCCTGCAGGATAGCGAAGTGCAAGCGGGGATCCAGTATTTACAAAGCCACATATATTCTCAAGGCATCAGCCATCCGTCAGCACTGTGTACGACACTGCGGGCACTCGAGCAGCGATTGGCTGCAAAGCACTCCGAATGCTTGACCGTGCTGTATTTGACGTATTTATCCGATGTGCATCAAGCGCTGATTGCGCGCTGTTTAGCGCTGTGTCCCATGCCGGTCGTGGTGGTGGCGCAAACCTTTGATGGCGCTGCCCTATCAGAGTTACTGTCATGCGGGCGGGTGACCTTTATTCCATCCAGTTTGAGTGCGGCGCGCATCAATAGTGTGCTGCAACTAGCGCAGCTGCGTTTTGCGGTGGCCACTGTGAATCTCGCCAAAACATCGCAGTTGCAAGAGACCATCGACGGCATCGAGGTCATTAAACAGGCTAAGGGATTATTGCAGGCGCAGGGGATCTCCGAAGGGGAAGCCCATGCCTGTTTGCAGCGCCAAGCGATGGCGCATCAATTGCCTATGGCCGTAGTGGCTAAGCGTTATATTGCGGTCACGCTAGGCACAAAATAATATTAAATTTAAAGTTAAATTAAAGCGTTAACACACAATTTGAAGAATACGGCAATGGCGCCACCTCGTTTATGCGAGGTTGGCGCCATTTTGTTTTTAGCGGTTTTGCCAGCAGTTTTCGACTTAACATTTGCACAGGAGCGAGTGATGGAAACCACAACACACTTAACGGATCTGGTCTTCGATAGTTCAAATATGGATAGTCCCAATATGGATAGTCCAAACACCGATAGACTTGGCATTGACATGGCGCCATCTCGGCCCAGATTAATGGTGATTGGTAATGGGATGGTCGGTCACCATTTTATTGAACAATGCACTGAGCAAGGGCTCAATCATATTTACGACATCACAGTGTTCGGTGAGGAGCCCATTGCCGCCTACGATAGGGTGAAGCTGTCATCTTACTTTGAACAGGGCAATGCCGATGACTTGATGCTGGCAAGTTCACAGGATTATCACGCCGCCGGCATCGCACTTGAACTTAATTGCCGTATCACAGGCATCGATACCCTTGCTAAAACGCTGCAAAGTCAGGATGGTCGCCGTTGGCATTACGATGTGTTGGTGCTGGCGACCGGTTCATATCCCTTTGTGCCGCCGATCGCAGGAAACGATCGCCGTCAATGTTTGGTGTATCGCACCATCGCCGATTTAGAAGCCATTCAAGAGGCGGCGATGCAATCAAACTGTGGTGTGGTGGTCGGTGGCGGTTTGCTGGGCCTTGAAGCCGCCAATGCGTTGTTACAGCTCGGGCTCGACACCCATGTGGTGGAGTTTGCGCCGCAGCTGATGCCAGTACAGCTAAACGATGCCGCGGGCAAAGTGCTCGCCGACAAAATTAGCGCATTAGGGGTGAGCCTACATTTATCCAAAGCGACAAGTGAAATCGTCGATGGCGAGCGGGCGCTGCACAGAATGAACTTCAATGACGGCAGTTTTCTTGAGGTCGATTTGATCGTGTTCTCGGCGGGTATTCGGCCGCAGGACAGTCTGGCTCGAGTGAGCAATATCACCCTCGGTGAACGCGGCGGCATAGTGATTGACGATCATTGCCTCACCTCGGCAACCGATGTGTATGCCATTGGCGAGTGCGCTTTATGGCAGGGCAAGATTTTTGGCTTAGTGGCCCCTGGCTACCAAATGGCGCGCAGCGCGTTATCCCATATTCGTGCGCGCCATGGAAAGCATCCCGTGGTGCCATTTTTAGGGGCCGATATGAGCACTAAGCTCAAATTACTCGGCGTGGATGTGGCCGCCATTGGCGCCAGTCGTGGCTTTGAGGGTGCCCAATGCGTTGAGCTAAGCGATAACGTCAGCGGGATTTACAAAAAACTGTGGGTTGATGATACCGGCACCTATCTTAAGGGCGCCGTACTCGTGGGTGATAACAGCGATTATGCGCGTTTGCTCGAATGCTATTTATCGGCTGAACCCTTAACTGGGCCTGCGGTGGATTTATTGCTGGCAGGCGAGCTTGACAGTTGCGACATGAAAGACAGCGCTATGGTGTGCTCGTGTCATCAAGTCACTAAGGGCGATATTGTTTCTGCCGTGGTGGCGGGCAGCCACACCCTAGGGGAGATAAAAAGCTGCACCCGCGCCGCATCGGGTTGTGGCGGCTGCGCCTCGCTGACCCAATCGATTATCGACACTACGCTAGTGGCCCAAGGGCTCGAATGCCAAAGCGGGATCTGCGCGCATTTCGACCACGACAGACAAAGCCTGTATCACCTGTGTCAGGTTGATGATATTCGGGATTTTACCGATTTGATTCGCCGTCATGGCACGCCCGCGAGCCAAGCTCTCGCCCAGGGCTGTGATATTTGTAAACCCGTTGCCGCCTCGATATTTGCCAGCTTACACAACGATTATGTGTTAACCGCCGCCAATGCGGTGCTGCAAGACACTAACGATGCGTATTTAGGCAATATCCAAAAAGATGGCAGCTACTCAATTGTGCCAAGGATAGCGGGCGGAGAAATTACCCCAGATAAACTGATTGCCCTGGGGCAAGTGGCTAAGGAATATCAACTTTACACTAAAATCACCGGCGGTCAGCGTATCGATCTCTTTGGGGCGGCGTTATCTCAATTGCCTGAAATTTGGCAAAAATTGATTGATGCGGGTTTTGAAACCGGCCATGCCTACGGCAAATCGCTGCGCACCGTTAAGTCCTGCGTGGGCAACACTTGGTGCCGCTACGGGGTGCAAGATTCCGTGGGCTTAGCCATCGAACTTGAGCAGCGCTACAAGGGATTGCGCTCCCCCCATAAATTAAAGTTTGCCGTTTCCGGCTGCACCCGCGAATGCGCCGAAGCGCAAAGTAAAGACATAGGAGTTATCGCGACCGATGGCGGCTGGAACCTATACGTTGGCGGTAATGGTGGTATGCGCCCGCGCCATGGCGATCTTTTTGCGGTGAATCTCAGCACCACAGAGCTTGTGACCTATATCGACCGCATTTTGCTGTTTTACGTGAAAACCGCCGCCCGCTTACAGCGTACCTCAGTGTGGCTTGAGAGCCTGCAGGGCGGAGTCGACTACCTTAAAAAGGTGATTATCGACGACAGTTTAGGCCTCAATGCCAGCCTAGAGCAGCAGATGGCGCATATCGTCAGCTCATATCAATGTGAGTGGAAAACCAGCCTTGAATCGCCGCAGTTTTTAGCGCGCTTTAATGAGTTTATTAATCCCGATGCGGCGCCTGCCGAGCCGACTTTAGCCTATCAAATAGTACGCGAGCAGCGTTTGCCATTGGCGGCGCCCGCACGCCCTGACGCTAATAGAGTCGGTGGCGAGATAGCGCTTGGGGCAGATGATGCGTCGCCCTATTGGGGAGAGCACATTGTTATCAAGGTATTAGAAGAGGAGGGGGCGCTATGAGCTGGGTCAATGTAGGGAATTATTCAAACTTGCCCGTCAATACGGGTGTCGCGGCTTGGGTGAACGGGAGAGCGGTAGCGATTTTTAATCTGAGTGAACAGGGGCTTTTTGCGATTGAAAACTATGATCCGGCATCCGGTGCCAGCGTGTTATCCCGCGGGCTTATTTGCGATATGCAGGGCGAGCTGTGCGTGGCATCGCCTCTGTATAAACAACATTACCGCCTAAGCGATGGTGTGTGTTTAGAAGATAACAAATTGAATATACAAGTGTTTGATGTAAAGCAGCAGGATGGCCGCGTATTGGTGCGCGCCAATGCCCAACTTAACCAGCACAGGGGATAGGCAATCATGGAAAAATTTAATCTGTTCTCTTTTCGGGGCAAGATGAGAATCATGCATTTAAGTTGGATGGCGTTTTTCATCACTTTTGTGGTGTGGTTTAACGCTGCGCCTTTGTTGAGCGTGATCGCTGCCAGCTTAGGATTAACCACAGCCCAAATTAAAACCTTACTGATCCTCAACGTCGCATTAACCATTCCGGCGCGGGTGATCATTGGTATGGTGACCGATAAATATGGCCCAAGGCTCACCTATTCGGTGCTCTTGGCCGTGTGTTCGATCCCCTGTTTTATGTTTGCCTTTGGCAGCAGTTTTGAGCAACTGGCACTGGCGCGCTTTCTTATTGGCTTTATCGGTGCGGGCTTTGTGGTCGGTATTCGTATGGTCAGCGAGTGGTTTCCCGCCAAAGAACTGGGCACGGCCGAAGGCATTTATGGCGGCTGGGGTAACTTTGGCTCGGCCGCCGCGGCCTTTAGTTTACCGGCTATCGCCTTGGCATTTGGCGGGGCAGATGGATGGCGTTACGCCATTGCACTGACGGGCGTAATGAGCCTAGTGTTTGCCTGTGTGTATTATGTGGGCGTCACCGATACCCCAAAGGGCGCGACTTACTTTAAGCCCAAGAAAACCGGCGCCATGGAGGTGACCAGCAAGGGCGACTTTATGTTGTTGGTTGTGATGAAAGTGCCGATGTACGCCACCTTAGCCTTACTTGGGTGGAAGTTATCGCCTGTGGGCGTCAACATGCTGGCCCAATCGACGGTTACCTTGATTTATGTGAGTCTCATTGCGATATTTATCTACGATTTTTATCATACTTATCAAGTTAATAAGGGGATTTTTGCCGCGCCAGTTCCCGAGTTTGAGCGCTATCAGTTTAAGCAAGTTGCGGTATTGAATGTGCTGTATTTTTCAACCTTTGGGTCTGAGTTAGCCGTAGTGTCTATGTTGCCACTGTTTTTTGCCGAAACCTTTTCACTTGGGATGGCACAGGCGGGCATGGTGGCTTCCTCCTATGCCTTTATGAACTTGATGTCGCGCCCCGGTGGCGGCTGGTTAAGCGATAAATTTGGCCGAAAATCGACCTTGTTAATTCTGACCGCAGGCTTAGCAATAGGGTATTTCGGGGTCGCACAAATCGATAGCACTTGGTCTTTGCCCTTGGCGGTCGTGATGGTGATGGCGTGCTCTTTTTTTGTTCAAGGTGGTGAGGGGGCCGTCTTTGCTGCTGTGCCATTAATTAAGCGGCGTTTAACCGGGCAAATCGCCGGGATGACAGGCGCGTACGGCAACGTGGGCGCGGTGTTTTTCTTAACTGTGTATTCTATGGTGTCGACTCAGGCCTTCTTTTATGTGATAGCCGCCAGTGCATTGCTTGGTTTTATCACGTTGTTTTTTATGACTGAGCCCAAGGGCCATATGGCCGAAGTGAATGAACAGGGCGAAGTCACGTTAATCAGCGTCGGTTAAGGTTATCAAGTTGTTCAACAGTATCGGGCTGACGTACTGATTGGGCTAATCGATAGCCTGCACATACTGAAATGACCATTACAGGTGTTAAGTGAGCGATAATTTATGGTTCAAGACGTGTCTACCCCGTTACCCTTTGATACCCATTTACGAATTGCGGTAGGACAGTGCTCTGAAAAAGGCATCAAATCGCGCAACGAAGATGCTATCGGTATTCGGATCCCCGATGGCAGTTTGTTGACCACCAAAGGCATAGTGGCGGTATTAAGCGATGGTGTGAGCGCCGCTGAATGCGGTGCAAAAGCATCTGCGATCAGTGTGAGTAATTTTTTGGCAGATTATTACTCTACACCTGAAAGTTGGAGCGTCGAAACCGCCAGCACTAAAGTTATCAACGCGCTTAACCGCTGGCTCTATGGATTAGGGCAAAATTACCGCGATGCCCGAAAAGGCTATGTGTGCACCTTTAGCGCCTTAGTGTTTAAGTCGTGCAGTGTGCATGTGTTGCATGTGGGCGATAGCCGAATTTACCGTTTGCGCGATGGCCATTTACAGCGATTGACCCAAGACCATGCCAGCCAAGTCAGTGACAAGCAGCGTTATCTTACCCGCGCCATCGGGATGGACCTCAATTTAGCGGTAGATTACCAGCAACTTACTTCTCGGGTGGGCGATCTGTATCTCATCTCTAGCGATGGCGTGCACGATGTGCTTACCGATGATGAAATCGGTCAGGCATTAACTCGCGTGTGCCATCAATCGCCCAGCGATAACCAGTTGGCAGAGGCGAGTGAGCAGCTTGTGACCCACGCACTTGATGCGGGCAGCCAAGATAACCTCAGTTGTCAGTTGTTGTACGTTGCAGGATTGCCGAGCCAAGATAAGGCCGATGTTTACCGCAGACTTGCCGAAAAGCCGTTTCCACCGCCGCTCGATGTTGGCATGGTACTCGATGGGTACCGTGTCGATAAGGTACTGCATCAAAGTCAACGCAGCCAAGTGTATCTGGTCACCGATACCCATAGCGACAATGCTGGGCGGCAACTGTGCATGAAAACCCCGTCGGTGAATTACCTTGATGATGGCGCCTATATTGAACGCTTTATGCTCGAAAGTTGGATAGGTAGTCGCATCAATAGCACCCATGTGGTGAAAGTCCTCGATAATCATAGGGCGAAATCGGCGCTTTACTATCTGACCGAATACCAACGCGGTCTCACCTTAAGTCAGTGGTTAGTGCAGTACCCGCAAACCGCAGTTGAAGAGGTCTTGTCCATGCTAAAGCAGCTCGAATTAGGGCTCAGAGCCTTTCATCGGCGTGAAACGCTCCATCAAGACTTGAAGCCTGACAACATTATCGTGGGCCAAGATGGGCGGGTTCGGATTATCGATTTTGGCGCCTGTTTAATCAAAGGCGTCACCGAAATCAACAGTCCATTGCAGCGCGATAGCCTATTGGGCACCGCCGATTATACCGCGCCTGAGGTGATTTTAGGTATGGCGTCCAGTGTGCGTAGCGAGCTGTTTTCCCTTGCTGCGATAGCATATGAAATGTT
This sequence comes from Shewanella sp. CG12_big_fil_rev_8_21_14_0_65_47_15, assembly GCF_002783505.1. Classification (GTDB taxonomy): domain Bacteria; phylum Pseudomonadota; class Gammaproteobacteria; order Enterobacterales; family Shewanellaceae; genus Shewanella. The sequence continues at coordinate 64,232 of NZ_PFGL01000045.1, read as the reverse complement.
GTCCGGTCACGCCGTGTACCAGGGGAAATTATCACACTGCCGTCATGTAAAGGACTATCTCAGGCTAGAGTATATTCCGGCATACCAACTTAACCCTATGATCCCTGAGTGGCTTGATGAGCCACTAAAAAAAGCCTTGAGTATCGACCCAAGACATCGCCAAGCCGATACCTGTGAGTTTATTGATGCTTTGATCCGCTCGGAAAATCATCAAAAAATCAAGCCGTTCCAACCACTCATTGCACGGGATCCCATCAAGTTTTGGCAGAGCCTATGTATTATTCAGTTGTGTTTGTTGATTTACTTGCTGATTTCAACTTAAGGCCCATCGTTGAGCTTTAATCCAGAGTAAAGCCATTTAAGCTAAAAAAGCCAAGGCCACATTAAGTGCAGCCTTGGCTTTATCGCTATCTTACCTTCGTGCCTAAGCCTTACACCCGAGAATTACTCGTCTTTGGGTTGACCTTGGATGATTTTTTTACCTGAGAACATGGCCGAAATGATCCCCGGTTGGCGTTTAACTTCGGTATAAATGACGGCGGACACATGTAATAAAATCAGTAGTAAGAGTAGATAGACCCCATAAACGTGCACTTCACCTGCTAGTCCCTTCAGCGGTTTAAGTGCATCCGCTTTTTCGGGATCCACCCCAGTTGCATCATAGGGTTTTAAGCTCGCAGGGTCGACATTGGTCTCGGCAAGATAGCTTTGTACGGTACTACCTAACGGCGGGTAGTAAATATCGGTTCCTGCGCGTAGAAGTCCCGTTACCATGATAGTGACTAAGAGCAACATAATGCCGAGGACGGCAAATTTGCCTTTAGGATTATGACCTAAATACTGCGGATTTTTACCCGCGACCAATTCTGACTTGTAAGCCATTAATTCATTTTTGCTATTGGCATTGGGAAACATATGGCTGAAACGGGCATATTTGTTGCCGACAACACCCCAGACTAGCCGCACCAGTAGGTTTAACGCAAATCCATAGCCGATATAAACATGTAAGGTTTTTAAGCCAATTTTGCCCGATAGCTCTGTTATACCTAATTCAGTTCGATACATCATCATGCCGCCCACTAAGGTGAGCGCGAGCACCAGAATGACGTTGAACCAATGGAATAATCGTGTGGGTCTATCCCATACTGCGTAGGATTTTATCTCAAGTGGGGTGGGTTTGCTGCTGGACATCGCATTTCCTTATAGGCGCTATCTATTGAGGCGATTTTACGCCTTTATTTTAAAAATACAGCCATTTTTTCAGTTTAAATTCAGACTTCTGATTGAGAGTAATGAAGGTAAAAGTTGTAGAAGTTTTTGATTTGCGTACGGTAAATATTTTTTTAGTAAGTCTTTTGAATCTGTTTTATCTAATGCTAATATCGTAAACCAATAGACTCGGAGGTCTATTGAACGGATGTTGAAGTAGTATTGAGAGTCTGTTGAATTCTCAACATAAATAATCGTTAACCAGACAGGGAGTGAGCAGGATGTTCAAAATATTACATTGGATTGTAGTGTCAAGATCACAACTTTTAATGGAGTTACTCGCAGGGCGTTGGCCACAGGAGTTTCTTGTGAAGTTATCACAAGTGAATCCCGATGGCATGTGTGAGCACCTCAAAGATAGCCAAGCTTCTATGGTGGTGATTGATCTCGCCACGGTCGATTTACAAAAAGCCTATCAATTTCAGCGATTGCTCGCCCGCGAACAGCCGAGTGTACGGGTGGTGTATCTTCAATTTCCGAAACTGGTGGATGCGCGTTTTTTAATGCAGGCAGCGACGACGGCTGGTGTGTTTTATCTCGATGCGGGGTTAACGGAAATTAGCCTAGGGCTTTCTAATATTTTGCGCGGTCATAGGGTGATACCCCCTCAGCTCACTAACGGAGTGAATGATGACTTTGGGCTATTTGAAGATACAGAACCTTTGACCATCCGCGAACGTGAGGTGTTGCAGGCCCTATTGTCGGGTAGTACTAATCTCGATATTGCGAACCAGCTATTTGTCAGTGAAAGCACGATTAAAACCCATTTATATCGGGTATTTCGTAAGATTGGCGTCTCCAGTCGCGGCCAAGCCATTGCCTGGGCGCAGACCTATTTGCACGATGTGGTGGTTTAAGTCTGTATTAGCACTGATAAAAGACACTGATTTGGCAAGGGAATACTGATCTAGACATAGATGTGTTCGTTTAGATATTAGTACCTAAGTTAAGTGTTATCTCAGAAATGATAAAAGGGGCTTTTGCCCCTTTTATCTTTCTTAAAACCTCCCTGATCAAAACGTTAAATTAACGTCCTAACCATGTCGCGAGTTTGGTTTTATCGCTGATCGCTAGGGCAACGGTATCCTTAGGCGCCGCAGCGATAATCAGTTCACCTGTCATTAATTCATCCCGCCTAAACCAGTGCAATGGCAAGCATTGTCCGAGAGGATACTGTTGCAGCTGCGCCTCAAATTGGCCTGTTACCTGTAGATTATCCGCCGCAATTAACACATCACCCGCGCTTAGGCCTGCAAGATGGGCAGGACTGCCTTGGGTGACAGTCACGATTTTTAAGCCCAAAGGGGCGGATTGTGTCTTAGCACCAAAGGCGATCTCATAGCCCTTAGCTGTGCCGCCGCCAACATCCTGTGCGCCATTGCTCGCCCGTAAGTTAAACTCAACGCCAAACTCGGCAAGCAGTGGGCCGAGGGGAATATCGTCGGTATTATCTAAATAGGCGAACAGGTCCTGACAATCACGGCCGAGTAAGCGCTCAACAATCTTTTGATGGCAGTGATCTGTGGTGCCACGGTTTTGCAGGGCGTATTCCTGCCATAAGATTTTCATCACCGCATCTAGAGTGTATTTGCCTTGGGTTTCACTTCTCAATGTGAGATCTAAATACAGCGCAAATAGGGCACCTTTAGTGTAATAACTGATGATGGCATTCTGGGCATTTTCATCCTGTTTATAGAATTTAGTCCAAGCATTAAAGCTCGAGTCCTTAATACTTTGTTTGAAACGCCCTGGGCTGCGATAAACGCGGGTAAAGGTTTCACTGAGCATATCTAAATAGCTTTGCTCATCGACGAGTCCCGCGCGATAGGTGAGAAAATCATCATAGTAGGAGGTGATGCCTTCATAGGCCCAAAGCTGTGGCGTATAGGTTTCGGCTTCGAGTCGATAGGACAAGAAACACTCGGGTTTAATGCGTTTAACATTCCAGCTATGGAAATATTCGTGGCTGCACAGGGATAAATAGGTGCGATAGTCGTTATTCATCGACATCTCTAGCGACAGCGGTAAGTCCTTACGTGAACACATTAAGGCGGTAGAGGCTCTGTGCTCTAGGCCACCAAAGCCATTGTCTAATACCGTGGTCATAAACACATAGCGTTCGAAGGGCGCTGGTGTACCGAAGAGCGTAATTTGATACTCACAAATGGCTTTTAAGTCTTGGCAGAGCCTTGGCATACAGGCGCGGTGGCGACCATTGAGTACGATATCGTGCCGCACACCACAGGCATCGAAGCTCCCTAGGGTGAATAACCCCATCTCCACCGGATGATCGATTAAATCATCATAGCTTTCGGCGCAAAATTGGCCGAAGGCGAAGTCCTCTCCACTGGTGCGCGTCATGCTGGTAGCAAGGCGCCATTGGCTCAATGTTGGCTCCGTTGGTGGTGCCATAGTGACGGTATGCAAAGTGTCTTCAAATCCGTGGACGGCTAAAAACACACTGCTGCCGTTAAAGAAACCGTGGGTCATGTCTAAGTGGGCGGTTCGCACCGAGAGATCCCAGGCGTAGACGTGATAGCTCAGGGTGATTTCAGCGCTGTTACTGTCAATCGACCAGGTCTGTTTATCGAGCTGTTTAAGCTCAAGGATTCGGCCCGTTTCGTCCTTCGCCTTAAGTTCGATAATATTTTTGGCAAAGTCGCGCACCATATAACTGCCGGGTAACCAAGCGGGGAGGCTGAAGACTTGCACTGTGTTGGGTTTAGATACCGTCATAGTGACGGCAAATAAATGGGCTTTCGGATCGACGGGGGTTATCTGGTAATGGATCATTATTTATCCTGCAAAACCTACGAATGCTAATGGGCGTCATGCTGCCAAAAATACCGACAACTGGCAAATGCAACGTAAAATATCTGGAGACACAAAGCGTTGAATTGCTAGTATACTATGCCAATTAACCCAAGGAGGATCCCCCATGGTCGAAGAAACGATTTTCAGCAAAATTATTCGTCGCGAAATTCCAGCCGATATCCTGTATCAAGATGATCTCGTCACCGCCTTTAGAGACATCTCCCCTAAGGCACCGATCCATATTTTGATCGTGCCGAATCATTTAATTCCAACGGCGAACGAGGTGAAAGCCTCGGATGAGCCTGCACTGGGTCGCATGATGACGGTTGCGGCTAAGTTGGCGGCCGAAGCGGGCATTGCGAAGGATGGTTATCGACTGATCATGAACTGTAATCAACATGGTGGGCAGGAAGTGTACCATATCCATATTCACCTCGTGGGCGGAGAGCCGTTGGGACCCATGTTGAGCCAAGGTCGATGAAATTAAATCCGGAGTTTTTCCCGCTGACTCAGATGGCACAACGATTTGTGGATCAATTAGCCCAGTGCCGTCGCCTTGGATTAAAGGTTCTCGAGGCGAGTGAGCATCATGTGCTGATTGAGTTGCCCTATAGCACTGAATTAATTGGTTACCCCGATACTGGCGTTATCCACGGTGGCGTGATCACGACCTTGATGGATACCGCCTGTGGCAGTGCGGTGGTGAGTGCTATTTATCAAAAATATCAATCACTAGAAATCTCCCCCACCTTAGATTTACGGGTGGATTATATGAAGCCAGCTCAGCCCCATAAACCCGTGTATGGTTTTGCTGAGTGCTATAAGCTGTCATCCAATATCGCTTTTACCCGCGCCATTGCCTATCAGGACAGTATTGACGACCCCATCGCCCATGCTGTGGGTTCATTTATGCGCATTAGCCCTGAAATGGTTGGTGATGCCTTTCGGCAAGCATTGATGGGAGAAGCTGTGCCAGCACAGGGAGAAAGTGATGAACTCAAATAAACACGAATTAGGGACGGAGCGAATAAGCCCAAGCCCAGACGTGAATACCAGCGTAGCCAATAAACCTGCGATCGAAAGTAAAACGCCCCTCGATGTGCAAAGTATTGTCAAACGGGCAACCGAGCTTAACGATTTCGGGCATTTACTCGAGCACGTTCCCTACGCCAAGTTTATCGGCATGCGGGTTGAGCGTTTTGGCGATGAATTAATTTTTAAACTGCCCGCCAAAGATGACAATATAGGTAACCCTGTCTTACCCGCCATTCACGGTGGCGTGATCGCGGGCTTTATGGAAATGTCGGCAATTGTGCAGTTAATGGTGTTTATGCAAACGGCAAAAGTGCCTAAAGTGGTCGACTTTTCTATCGATTATCTGCGCGCGGGTCTGCATAAGGACAGTTTTGCCGAATGCCGTATCACTCGTCAGGGGCGACGGGTTGCCAACGTCAATATCGATTGTTGGCAGACCAACCGCAAGCAATTGATTGCCACGGCAAGGGCACACTTTCTGATTGATTAAAGAGGGAAATAAGATGAAACGCATCTATACCGGATTGATATTGGCCGCAGCACTGGCCCTTGGCGGCTGCGCCTCAGATACGGCGGGGATCTCAGTCAGCTCACTGGGCGAGACCCGTATTGACAGTAACAGTTTTGCCCAGGATATCGCCCTTGAAAGTGTCGATGCCCGCCGGGTGGGGGATTTAATTCAAGGCTCTGCGCTGATAGTCAGCAAGTCCGCTAGCGATATGCGCGTGCAATATAAATTCACTTGGTACGATGCCAGTGGTTTTACCATCGAAGATGAGGCCAGTAGTTGGAAGTCGGTGAAACTCCACGGTAAACAACAGTTGCAAGTGTCTGCCGTTGCTCCCAATGCCCAAGCGGTGAAATTTGATGTGTATGTGCGTGAAACCTATTCCTATTAAGCTTAGGTGAGGTTTAAAAAATGCCAGCGCTGCTGGCATTTTTCATTTTATGACATAAGTGTGTCATCCTCCCATTCCTCATGTATACTAGACGCCGCCAAGGGGTGTTTGCAGCGAATTTACTTTAATCCGTACTGCAGACTGAGATGTCATCCGACGAACCCTTAGAACCTGATCCGGCTAATACCGGCGTAGGAATGGGCCAATCAACAGCACACTTCTGAATCGCTTATTCGTTGCCGGATCTCAAACTAGATATTTGAGGTCCTATGTTTAACTGTAAAAATCCAGTCTCCACCCAACCGTTAATGAGAGCGCCCTTGGCGTTAGCCATTGCCGCTGCGCTTAGCACATCCGCATTCGCCCAAACCGATGCTATCGATAAACCCGAACCTAGCACTGAGATGGAAGTCATGGTGGTGACGGCGGATTTTCGCAGTGCCAGTTTAGAGAAAATGCCCTCAAGCATTACTGTGGTCGATGCCCAGCAAATTCAAGATGAAAGCGCGCAGCATTTCGAGGATGTGCTTAATTCCATTGCTAACGTTAACTGGTCTGGTGGGAGTTCTCGGCCTAAGTATTTTCAAATACGTGGCGTCGGCGAGCAGGAACAATACCAAGGCGCACCTAACTCCTCCGTGGGTTACATCATAGATGATATCGATTTATCCGGTATCGGCATGGTGTCGAGCATGTACGATCTGCAACAAGTCGAAGTGTTGCGTGGCCCGCAGGGCACACGTTATGGTGCGAATGCCTTAGCGGGGTTGATTTACCTAAAGAGCAATGACCCCACCGATGTATTTGAACACGGCGCCGAGGTCTCCCTCGGGGATGATGATTTACGTACCTTTAGTGGTTATAGCTCGGGCCCATTAACGGATTCGGGTAAGCTGCTGTACCGAGTCTCTTTGCAGCAACATCAACAAAATGGTTACCGCGATAATCTGTACCTAGAGCGTGATGACACGAATGGTCGCGATGAGTTTACTGGCCGCGCTAAGCTGCGTTGGTACGCGACGGACGAGCTGCAATTGGATTTAACCCTGCTGCACGCCGATTTTGATAATGGCTATGATGTGTGGAGTCTAACCAATAATCCTAAACAAACTCTCTCGGATGAGCCCGGTGTCGATAGTCAACGCACCACAGGCGCAGGCTTTAAAGCGACCTATTCTGGCGCAGAGCACTTTGAGCTAACGTCGTTAACTTCCTTCGCTAATACCGATCACCATTACAGTTACGATGGCGATTGGGCCAACCCTGATTATTGGGCATCCAAACAATGTGAAGATGAAGGCAGCGTTGCCCCCTGTCAGTACGATTATTTTTGGGATAAAACAGGCCAGCGTAAAACCCTATCCCAAGAGTTTCGTGTAAGTTCCACGGATCAAGGCCGTATTTTTGCCGATAGCACAGACTGGCTCATTGGCGTGTATGCCATGAATTTGAAAGAAGATAACCAATTATATTCCGAGTATAACGCTTGGCCCGATGAGGTTTTAGACTCAGAGTATGAAGCCACCAATTATGCGCTCTTTGGTCAGCTCGATACGGATCTGGGCTCGGATTACGCTTTGTCCGTGGGGCTGCGTGTAGAACAGCGCAATAGCCATTACTCGGATACCAATCAGGATAACTTTGACCCGAGCGAAACCATGTGGGGGGGCCATATTGCGTTGAGTAAAGTGCTGAATGAGTCCCATAATGTGTACGTTAGAGTGGCTCGTGGCTATAAGGCGGGAGGTTTTAACATGACCTTGCCAGTCGAATTGAACGATAAAAAAGAGTTTGATACTGAGACACTATATAACTATGAAATTGGTCTGAAATCCCATTGGCTAGAAGGGCTTATCGATACGAATCTCGCATTGTTTTATATGGATAGGCAAGATCAACAGGTGGCGGCTTCCCAGCAAGATCCTGATAAACCGCAGCGCTTTATCCTCTACACCGAAAATGCCGGTAGCTCGAATAACTATGGTGCGGAACTGGATGCGACTTGGTATGCCACCGACAATCTGCAACTGTACTCCAGCCTAGGTTGGCTAGAAACCGCCTACGGTGACTATCAGTATCAGGATAAATACGGCACAGAGGTGGATCTCACCGGTCGAGATTTGGCCCATTCGCCCCATTTTACCTACAGTCTTGGCGGAACTTTCCGTGGGAACTCGGGTTGGTTTGCTAACCTTAACCTCAGCGGTAAGAGTGAATTCTATTACTCTGATAGCAATGACTCTCGCTCCGAACCCTACACTATCGTCAATGCCCGTGTGGGTTATGAGGCCAATGCTTGGTCCGCTTACCTCTGGGGTCGTAACTTATTCGACGAGCAATACGGTGTGCGTGGCTTCTATTTTGGTAACGAACCCGATAATGGCTGGGCGGAAAAGCAATATATCCGCTACGGCGATCCCCGCCAACTCGGCGTGACTGTCAACGTCAAGTTTATGTAATCGCAACAATCACCTGCGCTGTGGTGCTATAGGCGCCACAGCGTCAATGTTGAGTAGTATAAGGAACCGAAATGAAACTGACCGCAGAAATTAGCATGTACCCCTTTAATGAAAATTACCTCGATCCGATCAAATGGTTTATTGGCCGAGTGGACAGTTATGCCAATATTGAGCGCGTCACTAATGCCATGGCCACCCAAGTGTGTGGTGAATATCAAGACGTGATGGCCATGCTCACCATTGAGATGCAAGCCGCCCATGAAAAGTGGGGCAAGGCGGTGTTTGTGTGTAAGTTTATCGGTGGCGAATTGAATTTAGCCCATAGTGAATAACCCATGACAGATTTATGGTTTACATTGGTCGATAGTGTTTATGCGGCCTTAGGTGAAGTCCATGTGATGACAGCGTGGGAAGCCTTGGCCGTATGCTTGGCTATGGCCTATTTGCTACTGGCGATAAAGGCCAGCGTTTGGTGCTGGGCGGCGGCGTTTGCCAGTACGGCCATTTATACTGTGCTGTTTTGGAAGGTGGCATTGCTGATGGAGTCTGTGCTTAATGTCTATTATATGGCGATGGCGCTCTATGGCTATTGGTTATGGACACAGGGCGGTGATAAGCATCGGGGAGTCAAAGTCACGACTTGGTCGTTGAAAACCCACCTGAAATTGATTGGCATAACAACCTTGATCTCATTATTTATTGGTTATGGTATGGCGACTTACACCCAAGCGGCATTTCCCTATCTGGATGCGGCGACAACCTGCTTTGCGGTGATGACGACCTATTTAGTGGCAAAAAAAGTGCTTGAGAATTGGCTCTATTGGGTGGTAATCGACCTAGTGTCAATCTATCTGTATCTCAGTAAGGGATTGATGCTGACGTCACTGCTCTTTGTGCTCTATGTGGGCCTCGCTGTGGTGGGATATTTCCTATGGCGCACGGCATTAGCCGATGCGCGTGAGGCCAATGCACTAAGCTAATGATCGTAAAACAAGCCCAGCCCACGGATTGAGTATAGGACTTCGCGTATGGAACAAACATTGAGTGAGCCATTTCAAAAACTGTTGCCTATATTAAAAGCTGCTGGGCTGGATAAGATCACTCATATCAGTGAATTATCGGGCGGCTTGAGTAATCACAACTATAAAATTTCAACGCCTACAGCAGATTATGTTTTTCGCCTCAATGCCGATGCGGCGGACAGTTTTTGCTCCAGAGCGCAGGAGCGCTTCTATTGGCGACATTTAGCCAACGCCAGATTGGCTCCCGAGCTGCTGTGGGTGAGTGAAGATGAACGTTATTACCTCAGTGCGTTTATTGAGAGTGATACCATTGAAGGCAACATTATCGACGCTAATATTGACAACTATGGTCAGTCACACAAGCATTCCCTGCCTTGGCAAGCTCTGGAGGGGTTGTGCAGTGCGGCGGATTTTTTACAGGGCCAAGATTCACTTCACCACTTGCCATTAGCACTTGAGCATGACCCTCTAACTGACTCACATCCTAATCAAGCCCATAGGTTGTTACTGACGTTATTGCTGCAATTACGGGATATACCTAAGGGGCCCTATGGGATCAGCATTACCGAGCAGTGGCAGGAATATCACCAGCAGATGTTAACCTTTATGGCGTCATCTCTTATCGAGGGCGAGTTAAGCCAAATCGGGGGCGACTGGCACCGGCGGGTAACTCAATTGCTAGGGATCCAAGCTGATATTCAGCGCTGGACAGGCACCTTGGCGAACTGTTTACTCCAAGCGCAGTTTTGCCATAGAGATCTTAATCCCCATAATTTGCTGCTTAAAGATAAGCGTTTATATTGCATCGATTTTGAGTATGCGACGGCTTCACATCCACTGTGTGAGCTTGCGACTGTGCTGGCCACCCATGCCTTAACCCCTTTGCAGCAACATTTTTTGGTGCAGCAATATCTGGCTAAGCATCCTTATTTAACGGAGGAGGCGATATTTGCCGTGCCCGCTGCCATTGAAATGTATTGGGTATTGGCCTGTTACTGGGCGCTCTTAATGGCGGCGCAGCAAACTGAGCCAAGCTGCCATGGTGAGTATATTGCTTGGTTCGATTTTTTTTGGCCGCAAATCTCATAGCGATTTATTGTCACGCTTATTTACAAAAACAATGGAATATCCCCAAGCTACTTCAAGATACGAGTTTCAGCATCCTGAGATTTTTTGGGTATACTCAAGCAACTTTTATATCAGTGCCAACGTCTTCAGGCTGTTTGGGTATAAATCTAGGATGGATTATTCAATATGAAAAAAAGCCTGTTGTTACTGCTGTTATTGTTAGGGCTAACGGCGTGTTCGACTAAACTCAGTTATCATTTTATCGACTGGGCCATCGGCTGGGAGCAGGAGGACTATGTTACCTTAGACGATCCCCAGCAAGAGGCATTCGATGCGCTGATCGAAAAGTTTGTTCTATGGCATCAATCCAAAGAATTATCCCACTATGTCGTTCAGTTAACTGAAATCGAAACGCTCATTAAAACCAATACCTTAACGCCACCACTATGGGCCGAGCATGTGGATATCGCTAAACGGCATTGGTTTCGATTGTTTGAATTTGCGCTGCCAGAGTTGCTACCTATCGTCATGTCGTTGAGTGATGCTCAGGTGAAGCAAATCCTCACTAAATTGCGTCAAGATGAGCAGGAGTTAATCAAAGAATTTGCGGGTAAATCCCAGCAACAATTGCAACAAGAGGCGGATGAAAACCTTCAAGGACAGTTTAAAGACTGGCTAGGCAGTGTCAGCACAGAACAAAAGGCACTGATCCACCAATATAATCAACAGCGTTTGTCCACCTTAGATATGTGGCTCGAGTATCGCCACGAGTGGCTACGCCAGTTTGAAGTCGCCCTAGGGCAACGCGGCGATAGGGCGCTGTTAACCGAGCGTTTGACATTATTAATGACGCGACCCGATGAGCTTAAGTCTGAGAAACATAGAAGATTATTACGCAAAAATACCGAATCATTCGGGACTCTGATGCTGACGATAAACACCAGTCTATCGGAAAAACAGTCCAAACATTTCTATAAAAAACTCAATCAGCTTATTCAAGATCTCACCGAGTTAAATCAAGAGGCACTCGAAAAAGAATCCTAGGCATTGAAAGATTTATCGATATTAAGGGGTCTTATCTGCAACAAAACAATTTAAGAGGTAACGACCTTGAAAAACACTATGCCGCTCGCCGCCCTCTATCAGAAGCTACTCAATTTAAGCCGCTATTTTGAGGGGGTTGCTCCCTTAGCCCTGAGGCTTTATCTTGCCCCAGTGTTGCTACAAGCTGGGTATAACAAGCTGTCACATTTTGAAGACACAGTCGCCTGGTTTGCCAATCCAGATTGGGGTTTAGGCTTGCCAATGCCCGCGTTAATGGCCGGCCTCGCCGCCGGGACCGAGTTTTTTGGGGCCATCTTATTGCTGCTTGGACTCGCGACTAGGCTGATTGCGATTCCCTTAATGGTCACTATGTTAGTCGCCGCTTTTACTGTGCATTGGCCAAACGGCTGGTTAGCCATAGCCGATGGCAGTTCTTGGCTCGCCAATGAAAGAGTGTTTGAGGCGGGGGATAAACTCGCTAAGGCAAAGGATATTTTGCAAGAGCATGGCAATTACGACTGGTTAACGAGTTCGGGTAATTTGGTGGTTCTCAACAATGGGATCGAGTTTGCTATCACCTATTTTATTATGCTGCTTGCCCTCTTTACCTTGGGTGGTGGCCGTTACACTAGCCTAGATTATGTGATAGCTAAACGCTTTGGCGTTAAATAACGCTAAACGCTGATATAAAGGCGTATTATCCGTCGACTCAAGGCATAGAATCCTACCCAAGCGGTGGGATTTTTTTATACCCCTTTACGCACAATTTGCTATGCTTTATCCCAATTTATATCGAATTAGGATAATAACTTGGACGCTATCGAACTCTTACTCACCCGTCAGTCAACGCCACGACTCACTGCCCCAGCCCCAGATGCAGACCAATTGAAAGTTATCTTAGATGCCGCAATCCGTGTGCCGGATCACGGTGCCTTAGCGCCATGGGAGTTTATTATCGCCACCGGCGAGGGGCTTGAAACCTTAGCCGATATTTTTGTTAATGCGGCAAAAGCGAGTGGCGCCGATGAGGATTTTGTTCATAAAGCCAAGGGAATGCCGATGCGCGCACCTATGGTGATCACTGTGGTGACGAAAACCCAGGCGCACCCTAAAGTACCAGTGCTAGAGCAGCAAATTGCTGCGGGCTGCGCAACGATGGCAATGCAGCAGGCGGCCTTTGCCTTAGGATTGGGCGCGGTGTGGCGCACCGGTGATTTTGCCTTCGATACGAACGTGAATACGGCATTAGGCTTAAAGGCCGAAGATCAAATCGTCGGGTTTTTATATATAGGCACACCAGCCGTTGCGGCGCCTAAAAAACCACAGAGGGATGGCAGTCAGTACGCCCGTTACCTATAAAACCGTTACTCTTTAGTGGAGAAATCCTATGCAAGTTGCCCGCACCCCAAGGTTAATCCTACGGCAGTTAGCGCCAGAGGATGCTTCTTTCATCCTAGTGTTACTCAATAGCCAAGGGTTTATCGATAATATCGGGGATAAAGGTGTCCGTACCTTGAATGATGCTAAGGCATATATCGCCAACGGTCCGATGAACAGCTATGCCGAGCAGGGCTTTGGCTTGTATGCGGTGGTACTTGCGGAGAATGGATTTCAAATAGGGATCTGTGGCTTAATCAAAAGACCCACACTCGAGCATGTGGATTTAGGTTATGCCTTTTTGCCACAATATTGGGGTAAAGGTTACGCCTTCGAGGCGGCGCAGGCGGCCCTCGCGCTGGGTAAGCAATTGGGCATTGAGCCTATTGTTGCTATCGTCAGTTCGCATAATGAGGCATCTAAGGCGCTGTTGAATAAATTAGGGCTCAAATTTGAGTCCCAGTTACAACTGACCCCCGAAGATGCGCCGGTAGAGTTATTTTGCTGATTTAGACGGCAGAGCAGGGCGAGCATTCCCTATAAATAAACAGCCCAGAAGTCTTCTCTGGGCTGTTGCATGATTTGTTACATGTGACCTAATACACGACCTATTGCACGGCCTAGGCTTTGCCGTTAGAAGGTCATTTCTGGCACATGTTCAGGTACGACTAACTTACCTGCGGTTTTGCTAATGATTTCTTCAACGCTCACACCGGGGGCGCGCTCTAAGAGGTGGAAGGCACCGTCTTTAATCTCGATAAAGGCTAAATCTGTCACTACGCGTTTAATGCAGCCATAACCTGTCAAAGGCAATTCGCATACGGGTAGCAGCTTAGAATTACCGTATTTATCGGCGTGCATCATAGTCACGATAATATTCTCGGCGCCGGCCACTAAATCCATCGCGCCGCCCATGCCTTTGATAAGCTTACCTGGGATCATCCATGAGGCGATTGAGCCGTTGACGTCGACTTCAAAGGCGCCCAGAACCGTTAAATCCACGTGACCGCCACGGATCATGGCAAAGCTTTCCGCCGAGGAGAAAAATGACGCCCCTTTAACTGCGGTGACCGTTTGTTTGCCCGCGTTTATTAAATCGGGATCTATGGTGTCTTCGGTGGGAAATTCGCCCATGCCGAGTAGGCCGTTTTCCGATTGCAGCATCACTTCCATTCCTTCAGGAATGTAGTTTGCGACCAGTGTTGGAATACCAATGCCAAGGTTGACGTAATAGCCGTCTTTTAATTCTTTGGCGACGCGCTGAGCCAGTTGTTCTCTTGATAATGCCATGATATCTATCCTTTACCTTTTGGCCTTTACTCTTGGGATCTCAGTGTCCCTTGCGTTAATTCTATGGTCGGTTGCGCTTATTTCGCGGCTTTTACCGTGCGCTGCTCGATACGTTTCTCGAACGTGCCTTGAATAACGCGGTCAACATAGATGCCCGGCGTGTGGATATGATCGGGGTCTAGCTCGCCCGGCTCGACAATAAACTCGGCTTCGACCACTGTGATTTTGCCCGCGGTCGCCATCATAGGGTTAAAGTTGGCGGCGGTTTTACGGAACACCAGATTACCCATAGTATCGGCTTTCCAGGCTCGCACTAAGGCAAAATCGGCGGTCAGGGATTCTTCTAACACATAATGGCGTCCCTTAATTTCACGGGTTTCCTTGCCATCAGCAACGGGCGTGCCGTAGCCAGTTGCGGTGAAAAATGCCGGAATGCCTGCGCCGCCCGCGCGGATTTTTTCCGCCAGCGTGCCTTGGGGCGTTAAAATCACGTTCAGTTCACCCGAGAGCATTTGCTGTTCGAAGGTCGCATTTTCGCCCACATAGGAGGCGATCATAGTGGCAATTTGGCGATGCTTTAACAGTAAGCCTAGGCCGAAATCGTCAACGCCAGCATTGTTCGAAATCGCCGTTAATCCTTTAACGCCCATCTTAACCATTTGATTGATTAAGCCTTCTGGAATACCGCATAGGCCGAAGCCGCCGACCATAATGGTCATGTCGTTTGATAAGCCTGCTAACGCTTCTTCATAGCTGCTGACGACTTTATTGAGTCCTGCCATTGTGATTTCCTCTTATTGTTATTCGAGCCCAATAATCTCTAGATTTTAGATGCTTGTAATATTGCGTTCGCGACTTTTGAGCCATTTTTACGCTGCAACTGTGTGCTGATCTCTTGCCCCGCCAGCGCTAACTTGTGCAGATCGATACCCGTCTCTAATCCCATGCCGTGCAACATATAGACTAAGTCTTCGGTGGCGAGATTACCCGAGGCGCCCTTAGCATAGGGACAGCCGCCAAGACCCGCTACCGAGGAATCAAATACCCGCACACCTAAGTCTAAGCAGGCCAAAATATTGGCTAATGCTTGGCCATAGGTGTCGTGAAAGTGTAGCGCCAGTTTATCAACGGGGACACGTTCACTGACAGTTTGCAGCATTCTACGGGCTTTTTGCGGCGTGCCTACACCGATAGTGTCGCCGAGTGATATTTCGTAACAGCCCATTTTGTAAAGGATTTCAGACACTCGGGCCACTTCACTCACGGCAATCTCACCCTCATAGGGGCAACCGAGCACACATGAGACATAACCCCGAACGGGGATATTGTGTGTTTTTGCTAATTCTATCAAAGGGATAAAGCGTTCAATCGACTCTTCTATCGAGCAATTGATATTGCGTTGGCTAAAGCTTTGGGAGGCGGCGCCAAATATTGCCACCTCACTCGCTTTTGCATCCAGCGCCAGCTCAAAGCCTTTAACATTGGGCGTGAGTGCACTATACACCACACCGCTTTGACGCTGTATTTGCTTGAGCACATCGGCAGAATCGGCCATTTGTGGCACCCATTTCGGTGACACAAAGCTGCCCGCTTCGATGCGCTTGAGCCCCGCTTCGGCCAACGACTCAATCAAGGCGATTTTAGCCGCGGTTGGCACCACCACTTCGTTTTGCAGGCCGTCGCGCGGCCCCATCTCGAAGATGCTGACCTTGTCCGATGTTGAGTGGGTGTCAATGCTGAACAATGACATGTTACACTTCCTTCGCCGTTGGTGATTCAGTGTCAGACGCCTGCGGTGCGGCCTCTAACGGCTCAACATTGAGTAAGGTTGCACCATCGGTCACTAGCTCGCCCGCCTTAAAGTAGAACTCACTCACTATGCCATCGAAGGGCGCTTCTATGGTGTATTCCATCTTCATGGCTTCCATCACTAGCAACCCTTGGCCCGCTTTCACTTGGGCGCCGACATCGACTAGATGGGTGACTACAGTACCGTTCATCGGGGCCTTTAATTTGTCGGCATTGCTCACTTGTTCTTCCACTACCAGGGTTTGCACCGCCTTAAAGTGATAGCTGCCTGAAGGTAAAAACAGTGTAAAGTCATCACCTTGCGAACTAACTGGGATTTTACTCTTATGGCCGTTGATTTCAGCGAGCAGTAAGTCTTGTTTCAATTCACCGCCGAGTAACCAGGTTTGCCCGTGCAGGGGTAATTGATACGTGTCGCCTAAATCGAGCATCACCAGTTGCTGTAATTCATGGGCGTCATTGAGCAGGGCGATACTGTGCTGACTGCAGCTATTGAGCCTAAAACCGCTGACTTGGCCCCAAGGCGAATAGGGATCGGCACTGTTGAGTGCCTGGGCTTTGGCGGCTTGTTTACGGGCAAGTACTTGATACAGCGCGGCAAAGGCCATGGCGTTGTCGGCTTCACTCGATGGGCTGCCGATCAGGGCATCGCCGTAACGACCGATAAAGTCGGTGCTAAAGTCGGCATTGGCAAAGGCAGGGTGTTCGGCAATGTTCGCCAAAAACTCGATATTGTGCTTAAGACCGCTGATTTGATACGACTCTAAAGCATGCACTAAACGCTGCAGGGCGCGTGGGCGCGATTCATCCCACACAATCAGTTTGGCGATCATAGGATCGTAGAAGTTACTGATCACATCGTTTTCACGAATGCCCGAATCGATACGCACGTGCTTGCTTTGCTCGGGCTCACGCAAAAAGTTGAGTTTACCGCTGGCGGGTAAAAACTCATTTTGTGGATCTTCGGCGTAAATACGCACCTCAAAGGAGTGGCCATGAACGCGCACTTCCTCTTGTTTTAACGGCAGTGGTTGACCGCTGGCGACCAGCAATTGCCATTTGACTAAATCCTGGCATGTGACCATTTCGGTGACGGGATGCTCAACCTGCAGACGAGTATTCATCTCCATAAAATAGAAGCTATTGTCGGTATCGAGCAGGAACTCCACAGTCCCCGCGCCGACATAATCGATGGCCTTGGCGGCGGCGACGGCGGCTTCACCCATCTGAGCGCGTAGCTCATCGCTTAATCCTGGGGCGGGCGCTTCTTCGACCACTTTTTGATGGCGACGTTGAATTGAGCAGTCGCGATCCGATAAGTAAATCGCATTGCCAAAGGTGTCGGCAAACACTTGCACTTCGACGTGGCGTGGCTTAAGTAAATAACGCTCCATCAATAACTTATCGTTACCAAAAGAGGAGGCGGCTTCACGGCGCGCCGAGTTAACGGCCTCCATGATTTCGCCTTCATTTTCGACGATACGCATGCCTTTACCGCCGCCGCCGTAAGCCGCTTTAATTAGCATTGGGAAGCCGATTTTTAATGCCTCGGCTTTTAAGGTGGCATCGCTTTGGTCATCACCGTGGTAACCCGGTACTAAGGGCACATTTGCGGCCGTCATGATGGCTTTAGCGGCACTCTTACTGCCCATGGCATCGATGGCGTCGCTACCCGGGCCAACAAAGACAATGCCTGCGGCTTCACATTGGCGGGCGAAGCCGGCGTTTTCAGACAAAAAACCGTAGCCAGGGTGAATGGCCTGTGCACCGGATTTTTTCGCTATGTCGATGATCAAATCACCCTTTAAATAGGAGTCCGCTGGCGCGCTGCCACCTAAATAGAAAGACTCGTCGGCCATGGCCACATGGCGGGCGTTTTTATCGGCATCGGAATATAAGGCAACGGTGCGAACGCCCATGGCCTGAGCGGTTTTGATGATGCGACAGGCGATTTCACCCCGGTTAGCAATCAATAGCTTAGTAAACATTTAATGTGCTCCTTGGGTATCATTTGGCGTTGACTTGGTTGAGTGTGCTTGTTGCCAGTTTGGCTGACGTTTCTCAAAGAAGGCATTTAAGCCTTCCTGGCCTTCGGTCGATACCCGAATGCGGGCGATACGCTCGCTGGTGTAATCAATAGTGTCTTGATCTATCACACCATCTTCGAGGCGTGACAGCAGTGTTTTGACCCATGCCATGCCCTGGGGGCTATTGGCGAGCAGGGCTTCGATAATCGGTTTTGCGGCGGCGTCTAAGTCGTCGCTTATCTCATGGATAACATTGAGTTTGAGTGCCGTTTGTGCATCGAAACGCTCTGCGGTGAGCATATAGCGGCGCGATGCGTGGTTACCCATAGCGCGGACAACGTAGGGGCTAATGACGGCGGGAATTAATCCGAGTTTCACTTCACTTAAGCAGAAGCTTGCGCGCTCGGTGGCGATGGCGATATCGCTGGCGCAAATCAGCCCTAGGGCGCCGCCA
The DNA here is from genome assembly GCF_002783505.1 of Shewanella sp. CG12_big_fil_rev_8_21_14_0_65_47_15. Classification (GTDB taxonomy): domain Bacteria; phylum Pseudomonadota; class Gammaproteobacteria; order Enterobacterales; family Shewanellaceae; genus Shewanella. The sequence continues at coordinate 45,665 of NZ_PFGL01000045.1, read as the reverse complement.
AAGGCTGCACCTTGCACTAAGGCAATGGTGGGCTTAGGGAATCGATCTAAATTCTGCATCAATTTAGCTAAGGCTTTGGCATCATTTAAATTTTGTTCAAAGTCCATCTTAGCTTGCTTGCGCATCCAATTGAGATCGGCGCCGGCGCTGAAGTTTTTACCATTTGCTTTGAGTACCAGCACTTGGCAATCCTTGTGCGTGGCAAAATAGCCAAGCACGCTAATCATCTCGCTAATCATCACTTCGTCGAAGGCATTGTGCACATCGGCGCGATCTAAAATCAGCTCGGCAACGCCGTTATTAAGCGCATAGCTTACGTGTTGCAACTGGCTTAAGTCATGCGTTGTCGTTTGTGTATCAGTTATCATTATTTTACCTATCTTATTGTGAGACATATGTTTTCACATGTGCCTTTTACATACGGAACACGCCAAAGCGGGTGTCTTCGATAGGAGCATTTAATGCTGCCGATAGGGCCAGACCAACGACATCACGGGTTTGCGCTGGGTCGATAATGCCGTCATCCCATAAACGGGCGCTGGCATGGTATGGATGACCCTCTTTATCGTACTGGGCAATAATCGGCGCTTTAAAGGCTTTTTCATCCTCAACTGACCACTCTTCACCCTTACGGGCTAAACCGTCGCGACGCACTGTGGCGAGAACGCCAGCCGCCTGCTCGCCGCCCATCACGGAAATACGAGCATTAGGCCACATCCACATCATGGTCGGTTCGAACGCACGGCCACACATGCCGTAGTTGCCCGCGCCGTAGCTGCCGCCGATAATCACAGTGAATTTAGGCACATTGGCGCAGGAAACCGCGGTCACCATCTTAGCGCCGTGTTTGGCTATGCCTTCGTGTTCGTACTTTTTACCCACCATAAAGCCAGTGATATTTTGCAGGAACAGCAGCGGAATTTTGCGCTGGCAGCACAGTTCGATAAAATGCGCGCCTTTTTGCGCCGACTCCGAGAACAGAATGCCGTTATTGGCGACGATACCGACGGGATAGCCGTGAATACGGGCAAAACCGCAAACTAAAGTCGCGCCATAGTTGGCTTTAAATTCATCAAAATCGGAGTCATCGACGATACGGGCGATCACTTCTTTGACATCGAAGGGCTTTTTCAAGTCGGTGCCGACAATGCCGTACAGTTCGCTGATATCGAACTTTGGCGGTTTGACAGGGCTCAGCAGACTGTTGATTTCTTTTTGATGATTTAGGCGTGATACCGCGCGGCGGGCAAGCTCTAACGCGTGCTCATCGTTTTGGGCTAAATGATCGGCCACGCCAGAAATTTTAGTGTGCACTTCGGCGCCGCCAAGCTCCTCGGCGCTGACTTCTTCCCCCGTGGCCGCTTTGACTAATGGCGGACCCGCTAAGAAGATAGTGCCTTGATCTTTTACGATAATAGATTCATCCGCCATCGCCGGTACATAGGCGCCGCCTGCGGTACATAGGCCCATGACCACGGCAATTTGTGGGATGCCCTTGGCGGACATTTGCGCTTGATTGTAAAAGATGCGGCCGAAATGATCGCGGTCGGGGAAGACTTCATCCTGGCGGGGCAGGTTAGCGCCGCCCGAGTCGACTAAATAGATGCAGGGCAAGTGGCAACGGCTGGCAATATCTTGGGCGCGAAGGTGTTTTTTAACGGTAATCGGGTAGTAAGTGCCGCCTTTAACCGTGGCGTCGTTGGCGATGATCATGCATTCCACGCCACTCACTCGACCGATACCGGCGATAATACCGGCGGCGGGCACTTCCTCGTCATAGACTTCAAACGCCGCGAATTGCGATAGCTCTAAAAAGGGTGAGCCGGCGTCGAGCAGTTTTTCAACTCGTTGACGTGGCAGTAATTTTCCCCGGGATAAATGACGCTCCAGTGCGATTGTGCCACCGCCGAGTTCAATTTTGGCTAGTTTAGTTTTAAGATCGGCCACGAGGGCGGCCATATCAGCGGATTTCGCTTTAAATTCATCGCTACGGGCGTTAATACGACTGCTTAATTGCGTCACTTTGGTTGTCCTTCTCAAGCGGAAATTCGGTGTGTAGAGCTATCGATATTGAGTGTTTATCGATGCTTAGGGCCAATGACGCGACACCGCCACTAGCCCTATGGCGACTATTTAGTCTCGTTAAATAGCTCGCGGCCAATCAGCATGCGGCGAATTTCAGAGGTGCCAGCACCGATTTCATACAGCTTGGCATCACGCAGTAAACGGCCGGTGGCGTATTCGTTGACATAACCGTTACCGCCAAGGAGTTGAATCGCATCCAGTGCCATTTTGGTGGCGAGTTCTGCGCTATACAGAATGGCGCCAGCGGCATCTTTACGGGTGGTTTCACCGCGGTCGCAGGATTTTGCGACGGCATATACGTAGGATTTGGCGGCGTTCATGCCAGTGTACATATCGGCGAGTTTGCCTTGGACTAATTGGAATTCACCGATGGATTTACCAAACTGTTCACGTTCGTGGATATAAGGCACAACGATATCCATGCAGGCGCTCATGATCCCCAGTGGGCCGCCAGACAACACGACGCGCTCGTAATCTAGGCCGCTCATCAGCACTTTTACGCCGTTGTTTAGGCCGCCTAAAATGTTTTCCTCTGGCACTTCCACATCTTCAAACACCAGTTCGCAGGTGTTCGAGCCGCGCATGCCGAGTTTGTCGAGTTTTTGTGCTTGACTAAAGCCCTTAAAACCGCGCTCGACGATGAAGGCGGTGATCCCGTGTGCGCCTTTAGTTAAGTCGGTTTTAGCGTAAATCACATAGGTGTGCGCATCGGGACCGTTAGTGATCCACATCTTATTGCCGTTGAGAATATAGCGGTCGCCTTCTTTACGGGCATGCAGCTTCATCGACACTACGTCTGAACCCGCGTTTGGCTCACTCATGGCCAGCGCGCCAATATGTTCACCGCTGACCAGTTTTGGCAGGTACTTGGCTTTTTGCGCCGCATTACCGTTACGGTTGATTTGATTTACACATAGGTTGGAATGGGCGCCGTAGCTTAGGCCGATTGAGGCCGATGCGCGGGAAATTTCTTCCATGGCGACGACGTGGGCAAGGTAGCCCATATTGGCACCGCCAAACTCTTCTGGTACTGTCACGCCCAGCAGTCCCATACCGCCTAGGACTGACCAGATTTCATTGGGGAAGGCGTTGTCGTGATCGACTTTCGCGGCGATGGGGGCGATTTCGTTTTTGGCAAAATCCTGTACTGCATCACGGAGCATATCGACGTCTTCGCCAAGGCCGAAATTGAGACTAGTGTAGAGTGAGTTCATTGCTTGTGTCCTATCTGAGGTGCTAATTTATAATTTTTATGATTAGGTGCTTGAGTCGTTGTTTAGTCTTACTGGGTCAATTTCCTACCCTTATACCTTGGCCTTGCGCGGCAGCTATGCCGTGTTTATCATCCCTAGGCTTTAACGGCCTGACTCTCTTCCAAGGCGAGGCGACATTGCTGCTCGGCGGAGTTAAGCTCCATTAACACGACTTTGATATCGTCCATTTGCTGCTGCAGCGCCGATTTTTTCTCTTCGACTAGGGCCAACATAGTGTTGAGCTGGGTCGTGCTGCTTTTGTCGGCATCGTATAATTCGAACAGCCGGCGGGTTTCGGCCAGGGAGAAACCTAAGCGTTTACCACGTAAGATAAGCTTGAGGCGAACCCTGTCTTTGAGGCTATAAATTCGGGTTTGGCCGCGACGTTTAGGTTTAAGTAAACCTTGGTCTTCGTAGAAACGAATGCTTCGCGTGGTGATATCAAACTCTTTGGAGAGATCACTTATCGAATAAGTCGTTTGGGCTGTGGTAGTTGCGCTCATTGATACACCTTGGTTAATCATTTTTAAGCAAGATATATGAAGTTTACGTAAAGGTAAAGATTGCGATAAAGTCAGTTCAGTTTTTTTGTCAATTCTACTTGCCACTGCGAGTGGGTTAAATGATTTAATTCGATGATTAGATAAGGGTTTTATTATGATTTGCGACGGTGGGCTATCACTGCGCCGCCCGCTACCGCAGCTGACGCAGTTAAAAGCCGCTCTTGGGATAAAGGCGCGGCCTATTCAATAATATTGAGCAAACCATCCTTGGCGAGTACGGCATCATAGGTCGGACGATTAAGGGCCTCAATCAATACCGGATCGCGCTGGTAAATATCGTTATAGAACCTGAGTTTTCCTTCCCTGGTGCTGACAGTCCAATACATGATAAGGATATCCAGTGGTTCATCGAGGAAGATATTTTCAGTTTTACCCTCGGCGAGCTTTTCACTCAGTGATGCCGGTGTCCAGTTGCCATTGGCGCTGAGGAGTTTATCCGCGAGCACCAGCGGATCTTTAACCCGAATACAACCATGGCTAAAGGCTCTATCCGTACGCTCAAATAGTTTTTTTGACGGTGTATCATGCAGATAGATTGCATATTGGTTTGGGAAGATAAATTTTACTTGGCCAAGAGAATTGTCATTCCCGGGTTGCTGCACAAACCAATAGGGGAAATTTTTTGGGCTCGTCGTTTGCCAGTCGATATGATCGACGTTAACTGGCGTGCCTGAGCCTTCGACCACATTAAAGTGTTTCTTCTTTAGGTAATCCGGATCTTTCCTTACATGGCCGATGATCTCGGGAAAAATACTGCGTGGAACTGTCCAAGTGGGGTTCACGACGAGGTATTTAAGTTTTGATTTAAAAAGCGGTGTTTTAGTATTTACTTTTCCAATAATGATGTCGGTGCGCCAGCTCAGAGCGTTGTCCTTAAAGAGTAAGAGTTCGTAGCCCGCTAAGTTAATAATCAAATAGTTTTCTGTTAAGTCGGCAGATAGCCAACGGGCGCGTTCTAAGTTAATGCGGATCTGTTCCACTCGGCGTGCATAGGGCACATTCAGCGCCGCCATGGTTCCAGCACCAATGATGCCATCGGCTGTTAGACTATGGTCGGTTTGAAAGCGCCTGATCCTATTTTCTAGCGCGTTATCATAGGTTGTGATAACCGCATTATCTGTGGTGGTTTCATCGGAATAACCCAGCTCGGAGAGTCTTTTGCCTATGGCGGCGAGGCTGGGGTGACTCGCCCCGGGTTTAATCACCTCTGTATAAGGGATAGCCTCGAAGGGATAACGCTTGGCGAGATCTCGATAATGGGCAAGGTAGCGTTTTAATTCATGGTAGGGGGCGATGTTCGGCGCTAGCCCCGCAATGGCATCTGCAATCGTATGTGATTGAATATGTGTTTCAAGCTGCTTCAAGGTCGTGTCAAAATCGAGCTGAGTCTCGTCGTAATTCCATGTTTTACCAAGCATACTGGGGTTGATTTTGCCATTCAGCAAATGGATGGCATAGGTGATGATCCCATCGGTTAGCAGGATTTCAAATACTTTACTCTGTTGTTCATCGTGCCAGTTTGTTGCTGTGAGTTGGCTGTACAACTCCATGAGTCGTGGGTAGTGGTAGTCTTCCTTAGCTAAGCCTTCATCATCGGCATTTTTAAGCACATTCAGCAGAGTGCCAGCATAGTCTCTGTCATTCCAGAGGGGCTCATATTGACGGACTTGATAGATCCGTGACACCAACTTGGCACTGATGATTTGAGTGTTGTCGATTTGGGCCCTCTCGCCAATGGCAATGGGCTCGAGGAGTGCTTCAAGTTGTAGGGATGATGCCAGACTTGGGGACGCCAATAAGCTGCACAGCAAACAGAGATAGAGTTTAAGTGGGTGGTATTTCGCCATAATACGTATTTCTTTCCGTGAAAAAATCCATTTAAGACATAAGATTAGGTGGATGCCCTAGGTTCAGCAAGGCCCATTTCTACTATTTGTTGCCCCTATATGGCTAAATAGTGTCTGGTTATATCCCTTAGTCTAATGGGGGAATAGTGCGTTGCGAGTCATAATCAGCCACGGGAAGGAAGGGGAGAATATCATCTATGCTGACATAGATGAGCGTCATGATGGGAGGCCTTATGACAGATGTCGCACAACAATTACATCAAGCATCGATAGAAAATAAATCCGAATTTTGGCAACAAGCAGCCAAGGCACTCGATTGGATAACACCCAGTAAACACATATTAGATGAAAGCCATGCGCCATTTTATCGCTGGTTTAGTGATGGTGAATTAAACACTTGTTACAACGCTATCGATAGGCACATTTTAGCGGGGAGTGGGGAGCATATCGCCATCCATTATGTCAGCCCTGTGACTGAAACCGAATACAGCATTACCTACACCGAATTGTTAGCACAGGTATCGCGGCTTGCCGGATATTTAACGCGTATCGGTGTGACTAAGGGTGACCGGGTGGTGATTTACATGCCTATGGTGCCAGAAACAGTCTATGCCATGTTGGCCTGTGCCCGCATTGGTGCCATTCACTCGGTGGTTTTTGGTGGTTTTGCCGCCAATGAACTCGCCACACGTATTAATGATGCCAAGCCTAAGTTAGTCATGTCGGCCTCCTGTGGTATCGAGCCATCTGGGGTTGTGCCCTACAAGCCTTTGTTAGATAAAGCATTGAATGAGGCAGAGCATAAAGTTAGCCATTGCTTGATTTTAAATCGACCTCAATATGAGGCGCAGATGCAAGCGGGGCGGGATCAAGATTGGCAATCTGCGGTTGTTGGGTGTGACAGCGTCGATTGTGTGGCCGTAAAGGCGACCGATCCGCTTTATGTGCTCTATACCTCGGGTACGACGGGGCAACCTAAAGGTGTCGTTAGGGATAATGGCGGCCATGCCGTGGCGTTGGCTTGGTCAATGACCCATATCTATGACATTGGTCGAGGTGATGTGTTTTGGGCCGCATCCGATGTGGGTTGGGTTGTCGGTCACTCCTATATTGTTTACGGGCCCTTATTGGTCGGTGCGACCACCTTACTATACGAAGGTAAACCCGTTGGAACCCCTGATCCGGGGGCTTTTTGGCGGACGATTGCGAAATATAAAGTCAAAAGTTTTTTTACTGCGCCCACGGCTATTCGAGCCATTAAGCGCGAAGACCCCGATGGTGAATATCTGCAAGGTGTGGATTTAACCTGCTTGAAAAACGTGTTTTTAGCCGGGGAGCGCTGTGATCCCGATACCTTACATTGGGCCGAGGCCAAGTTGAATAAACCCGTTATCGACCACTGGTGGCAAACGGAAACCGGCTGGCCTGTGGCCGCCAATTTGATGGGCACAGCGCCTATTGCCGTTAAGGCGGGATCGCCAGGTCGTCCCGTTCCCGGATATCAAGTCGATGTGGTCGATGAATTAGGTGAAAAGGTTGCCGCCAATGTATCGGGTAATGTGGTGATCAAATTGCCACTCCCTCCCGGCACTCTGACAACCCTTTGGCAAAATGATCAACGCTATCAAGATAGTTACTTGTCTATGTATCCAGGTTATTACTTAACTGGCGATGCGGGTTATATGGATGAGGATGGCTATTTGTACATTATGAGTCGTATCGATGACATCATTAATGTGGCAGGCCATCGATTATCGACGGGGCGCTTTGAAGAGGTCCTGTGTCAACATCCCGATGTGGCCGAGGCTGCAGTGATTGGGGTTGATGATAAACTCAAAGGCCAAGTTCCCTTAGGCTTAGTGGTGCTGAAAAAGGGCGTGACGATTAGTGATGAAGAGCTGCATAAACAGTTAATTGCTCTGGTACGGCAAGAGATTGGCCCCGTCGCATCCTTTAGGTTAGTCAGTGCGATTCAGAAATTACCTAAAACACGCTCTGGCAAGATTTTACGCGGTACTATGCGAAAAATTGCCGATAATCAGCAATATACTGCACCTGCGACCATAGAAGATCCACAGACCTTAGAGCTAGTGCGCACAGCGCTCACTCGCATGGGTTATGCCGACGCCCTAGTGTAAACGCCTTTATAGAAAGAGTGTAAAAGAGTTGAAATATCAAGGCGATAGTAAGCTTATCAAGCTTGCTATCGCCTTTTTGTTCGTTGCATGTATTTTTCGGTAAAATCAACGATTGAAGTTTCTACCTTAAATTTGCTAGTCTTGCAATCTCATCGCGAACAGCTATCACGAACAGCTATATCACCTACAGTTTTTACTGTAATCAAATGGCTTAGGGACGACCCTAAATACGCCTAATCTAACATGGGGACGACCCCTTTAATGGGAGTTCGCTATGAGCTGGTTTTTATTAATACTTGCTGGACTTTTTGAAATTGGTTGGGCTATTGGGCTTAAATATACCGAAGGTTTCACGCGTTTGTGGCCAAGTATCTTTACAGTGGCGTCGATGGCCGTGAGTGTGTTGTTACTCGGACTCGCGGTTAAGCAGCTACCTATAGGTACGGCCTATGGCGTGTGGGTCGGCATTGGCGCCATGGGCACGGCTATTGCGGGAATTATCCTGTTAGGAGAAGGCGTTAGCTTACTTAAAATCGCCAGTTTGCTACTGATATTACTGGGTGTTTTAGGGCTTAAACTGGCTCACTAGTTAACTTTTTTCGGCGTTAAGTGATTGGCTCTTTCAATACAATCGACATTGCCAATCCTATGTCTATGGTAATTAAGTTACAAAAGTCGGTATAATTGCATCTCAAAATTGGTTAGTTCTAACCTCTGTGACCCGTGGAAATTATATAATGCAAAACCACAGCAATCTTAGTGATATCGGCGTCATTGGCCTTGGCGTTATGGGTAAAAACCTCGCGCTAAACATCGCAGATAATCAATATCACGTCAGCGCATTCGATCTCGATCCTGTTAAAGTTAATGCAGTTTTACAGCAGGAAAAACAAGAACGTATCGGACTCGAACCTCGTATTTTGGGCTGTGCTAATCTTACCGAAATGTTAGCCAGCCTCACAAAACCCCGTATTCTTGTGCTTTCTGTGCCCGCTGGCGCTCCCGTTGACGGTGTCTGTAGTGCCTTGATTTCGGCGGGCATTGAAGTTGACGATATCGTCATTGATACGGGTAACAGCCTATGGACCGATACCGTTGAACGTGAAGCGCGCTACCAAGATCAGTTTATTTTCTTCAGCTCCGCGGTTTCGGGGGGGGAAGTCGGCGCGCGTTTTGGTCCATCTTTAATGCCTAGCGGCAATATTGATGCGTGGCACCATGTTGCACCTATTTGGAAAGCGATTGCCGCTAAAGTCGATGGCAGCACAGGTTTACCCATAGAGCGTTTCGAGCAAGGAAACCCGGTGACCGAGGGTGAGCCATGCACGACATATATTGGTCCTGCGGGCGCTGGGCACTATGTGAAGATGGTACATAACGGTATCGAATACGCCGATATGCAGTTGATTTGCGAAGCGTATCAAATATTGCATAACGGTTTAGGCATGAGCGCTGCAGAAGTGGGCGAGGTGTTTGAACGCTGGAATAAGGGCAGTTTAAACAGTTACCTCATGGGGATCAGTAGTGAGGTCTTAAAACAGGCCGATCCATTAACGGGTAAACCGTTGGTGGAAATGATCTTAGATAAAGCGGGCCAAAAGGGAACGGGTTTATGGACCGCGGTGAGCAGTTTACAAATAGGTTGCCCTGCACCGACTATTGCCGAGGCTGTATATGCTCGGGCGGTGAGCACTCAAAAATCTTTACGGTTGCAACTCAGTCACAAATTAGCTGGGCCAAATGCACCTGTTATCGATGATGCGCAAAAAACGCTATTGATTGCAGCCCTCGAAAGCGCCTTATATTGTGCCAAAGTGTGTTGTTACGCCCAAGGTTTCCAGTTAATGGCGATGACGGCCCATGAGCAAAAATGGCAGTTAGACTTTGCGCAAATTGCAAAAATTTGGCGCGCGGGTTGTATTATTCGGGCGACTTTTTTGCAATCCATTACCCAAGCCTATGAAGACAATGCTGATCTTAGCAATCTGTTGATGGCGGACAGCTTTGCAACGGCCCTATCTGGAAAGCAAGGTCAATGGCGTACCGCGGTTGCAACCGCGGTGATGCAGGGTATTCCTGCGCCTTGTATTAGCTCAGCACTAGCCTATTACGACAGTTACCGCTGCGAAACCTTACCCGCGAACTTGCTTCAAGGTCAGCGGGATTTTTTCGGCGCCCATACCTTTGAGCGTATCGATGCACCAGCGGGTGAAAAATATCACTTAGATTGGAGTGCAAAAGAGCGCACTTTAACAAAGCTTTAACGCCGAATAAATCAACTTATGAAGAAAAGGGCCGAAAGGCCCTTTTCTTATTGTAGGACTATAGATTTTGCGCGAAGTTAATTGATGTTTTATGCTAACTTTCGCCAAACGTAGATCTTAAAGGCAAATTCAACGGAGTGATAATGTGCAAGAAAATCCCATAAAATCTGCTGTCGCGACAAGCCAAAATGGTGTGGCACGGGCAGATGGAAAGCTGATTGTGACTAAAAAACTAATCCGTTTTTCACCCTACAATAAAGCATTGGGGCTTGGTCCATACGAGTTTGAAAGAAGCGATATTGCTAAGGTTGAGCAATGTTGGGGCAAGGGGGGTGGCATTTTACCTGTCACTTCGGACGCGATAAAAATTACCCTTGTGGATGGTTGCGTGTATCAATTTATTTTGGCGAATCCCCAGGAGTGGATAAGTCTGCTCAGTCATTAATCTGCTACCAACCTGACAAGTGAACAGGCTTAAGCCTGCAAAGATTGCTGTTATTGCTTAGTAGATGAGATTAGTTACTGATTTTAAAGTACAAAATATTACCTAGTTCTTGTTGATTGGTTGCTATATTTGTGTAGCCGCAAGCTGCACTAAATTTTCCCACAGCGCCTGCGCGACGGGGCCTAAGGGTGAGTGGGGGAGCCGCATCACATAGTAATCGAGTTGGATCAGGTTTTGTCTTTCCCGCAGTTCAAGCGGTTGTAAGCTTCCATCGGCGAGAGCGTCTTCAACCAGATAGTGAGGTAGTTTTCCCCAGCCCATACCACTCTGAATGAGCATTTTCTTAGTATAAAAATCATTGACATACCAACGGCGTTGCCCCGCCTGAACCCCAAATTCAATATTGGCGGTTCCCGTTCCTGTATCTTGAATAACAATTTGGTATTCGTTCACTAACTCCCGTACATGACCTAAGTTGGGATAACGGCCGAGTAAACGGGGTGAGGCGACATCTAGCAGACCGCCCGAAAATAAATAGCCCAGCTCAAAATGGCTTGAGCGTATGGGCTCAATGCCGCCGGCGGAAATCGCAATGTCGGCTTTACCTCGATTTAAGGCTTCGAGTGCACCCGTTAAATACTCTTGTTTAAGAATGATTTGTGTATGTGGAAACTCATTTTGTGTCCGCTCGAGAATAGGCAAGATGCGGGCAAGATTAAAGGAGGCCTCAAAGGCTAAGGTGATGCTGGCTTCATTACCTTTGGCTAAATGTTTGGCAACTTGACGCATCTCCTGCGCTTCGTTGAGTACGCGCTGGGCGTATTGCAGGAGTTTATGTCCTTCGGGTGTTAGCGCTAGCCGATAGCCTTGGCGATCGAACAGGACTACATCTAATTGGGATTCAAGCTGTTTAATGCTCTGGCTGATCGCGGGCTGCGTTTTGTGTAACTTGTCACTGGCCGCTTTGAGTGAACCGGCGAGGGCGACAGTATTAAACATCAATAGCTGCTCTAAGGTCACGGTAAAATCCCTAAACAAATAAAGAATTATTTTAGGAGATGTTAGATATTATTCCATATTTATTTATTTTTTGCTGGCGCATAATCCTGCCATCTGCCCGAAGTGGGGATGACAGTGGCCTAAATGCGAGTACTGCTACTGTGTGCTTTGGTGCGTAATTTTGTGAGTCGTTAACGTACAAATTGCGTGTAGAACTTTGATAGTCATGGGGTAAATGTATGGCGATAAATCAGTTATGTTTAGCGAAAGGTGATGGGGGGCAAAACGCTGTCGATACCGATCCTCAACAACTCTTTGTCTGTGCAAAGACCTTAAACCGTGCAGCGGTTGCGGTGACGCTGGCGATGAGCATAGTGTTTTTGTTTTCGGGTATGGGCAAGTTGCTCAGTGTGCCATTTTTCCATGTGCCTTTTACCTTGATGAACTTACCGACTGGCTTTGGTTACTTTATTGGCGTTATCGAAGTCTTGGGCGCCATTGGCATAGGTTGGCGTGAATATCGAGTATTGTCGGCAGCGGCATTGCTGTCGGTGATGATGGGCGCGATTTATTACCACTTTAACTATGAAACTACCTTTAGCGCGCTGCCTGCATTATTTTTATCAGCCCTGTTGTTTTTAACCATCAAATTAGACGAAAGCGTCGAGAGGTTAATGCGCTTTCAACGTCAATTGATGGATATGAAAGCGATTTTCTAACCTGGGCTCCGAATAACCCCAAGGTTAATCAGTGACAACCAAGAGTTTTATCAAGAGATAGTGACTATGACGCACGCGAATGACAGCCTGATGCCGGTATTATTTGTCCCCCATGGTGGCGGGCCTTTACCACTACTCAATGATACCAATCACCATGAATTACGGGCATTTTTATCCTCTGTCGCAGTAAACATTCCAACGCCTAAGGCCATTGTATTGATCACCGCTCACTGGGAAGAAGCGCAGGTAACATTGTCGAGCCACCCCCATCCCGGCATGTTATTCGACTATTATGGGTTTCCTCCTGAGGCTTATCAACTCAGTTATCCCGCGTCCGGCGAGCCTGCATTGGCCGAGAAGATCGCTAGCTTATTAACGGCAAATGGAATTGCGGTAAAACTCGATGATCAGCGTGCCTTTGACCACGGCACCTTTGTGCCACTTACATTGATGTACCCAGAAGCCAATATCCCTGTGGTGCAAATGTCATTAGTACAACACCTCGATCCTAACGCTCATATTGCTATCGGTGAGGCGCTTGCGTCCCTACGGGAACAAGGGGTGTTGATTGTGGGGTCGGGAATGTCGTTTCACAATATGCGGGCATTTTTCTCAAGCGATCCTAAGGTGTTACCCCGTAGCCAAGCATTTGATGATTGGTTAACTCAGGTGCTGACAGTAGAACAAAGTGATGCCAAGTCGCAGTTAATGCATTGGCAATCGGCACCAGAGGCGCGTTTTAGTCATCCAAGGGAAGAGCATTTATTGCCTTTGCATGTGTGTTTTGGGGCGGGTCAGTTCCATTCATCTCAAGCAAAACATCAATTTAGCGGCGTGTTATTTAACACCGCGATATCGGGCTATCTCTGGCAATAATGGGCAGGAAACGTCCGTTATTGGCTTAAACAAATAAAAAGGTGCGTATCAAAAAATACGCACCTTTTTACTTTCGACGGATTTAATGGTTACGCAGTAAAGACTAAACCCACACTGAAGAGGGTGCTGAAAATCATCGTGAGTTTGGCGGTGCGTCCGAGTAGCGGATTGAGCGCCTCGCCCGAGACGGCATAGAAATCGCTGCTAAGCTTACGGGCGATAAGTAAAGATAACCCCGCGAGTAACACAGGTAACCCCGGTAAAATTCCCAATAAAAAGCCGGCGATCACTAAGCCAAAGGGCAAGTAAATTAAGGCTTGGTAAAGCACTTTAGCCTGAGCTTCTCCAATTCTCACCGCTAGGGTATGTTTGCCCGCCTGGATGTCGGTACGAATGTCTCGGGTATTGTTGACCAACATAATCGCGGCATTAAATAGCCCAATCGCGCAGCCAAGTAACCATGCATTGATAGTGGTATCTCCTGCCTGCAGATAATAGCTGCCCACCACGGCAACTAAGCCGAAAAAGATAAAGGCGGCGACTTCACCTAAACCATGGGAGGCGAGTGGATAGGGACCACCACTGTAACCCAGAGCACCTAAAATAGCGGCCGCGGCCAGAATAGCGATAGGCCAGCCACCATGCCAAATCAAATAAGAGCCTACAGCTAGCGCCATTAGCAGGCAAAATACCATGGCATTACGCACTCTGTTCGGCGGGATCATGCCACTTTGACTGACGCGCACCGGGCCGATACGTTCGGCGGTATCTATGCCATTTTTAAAATCAAAGTAGTCGTTGGCAAGATTGACCGCTATCTGCAATAAAATCGCACACAACATAGATATAGCGGCGATTAACCAACTGAAACGCTCAAGGTGTAAGGCAAGAATATTACCGATTAATAGGGGACCAATAGCCGCAGGTAAGGTGCGGGGTCTTATGGCTAAAATCCAAGGATTCATGGTATCCAGTCGTTATTAAGGAAAAGAAATGGGTATTGAACAGTGTCATAGCATAACAAGATTTAATCCGAAAGTGAGCACTATCTAATAAACGCATGTGAGAGAGTTTGAATTGGCGCACATATGTTTATCTCTGTGGGTTGAGATTTGTCGTCAAGTTCAAAGAAAAGCATCAATGTCTGTGTTTTTATAGCGACATATGGATGGGTTTGCTTGGAATGTCATGCAGTTGTGGCTAAGCGCGCTAGGGTGCAGGGCTATACGAGCTTAGCATCATACCAATAAGGATACCTTAGGATGCGTTTCGATAACAAAGTGGCATTGATCACGGGGGCGGGCTCAGGTCTTGGTCGAGCCTATGCCATTATGCTGGCTGAGCGGGGTGCAAGGGTGGTATTGATTGACCGGCCAATATCGGATAACTGCAATGCGAATCTAACCCAAACCTATGACAATATTATAAAACTGGGTTGTGATTGCCTTTCATATACCTTAGATGTGAGTCGGCAGGCTGAGGTGAACGCTATGGTGGCTGATGTTGTTACACGCTGGCATCGCATCGATATCTTGATCAATAACGCGGGTATTTATGGTGAGTGTCAGTTCGAGCATATCACCCCGGCAATGTGGCAGCGTCAGTTTGATGTGGATGTGAATGGCAGTTTTTATTTAACCCAAGCGGTATGGCCCTTGATGAAGGCGCAGGAATATGGCCGCATTATGATGACCACCGGCGCTTCTGCGTTGTTTGGGGACCTGCATCAAGTGGGGTTTAGCGCGGCTAAAATGGCGTTAGTTGGCATAGTCAATAGCCTTTCACTTGAAGGTGAACAGTACAATATTCGCGTCAATAGCCTTTGTCCTCAAGCGGTAACGGCCATGACGACAAGGCACTTAGCCAACGCTATTCAGCCGCTATTTTCCTTTGAGACGTTAACGGCGACAACGGCATTTTTAGTGAGTCCATCGGCGCCCAATGGCCAACATATTTTGGCGGGGGCCGGCAGTGTCAGCCATGGTATGTTTGCCGAATTTCAGCCTATGTATTTTAGTGAGGGCTTATGCACGCCCGATAAACTGATGCAATATTGGCCCGAGCTTTATCAAGCGTTTCCCGTGAATTTACACTCTAGTGGGGAGGATAAAGTGCTGGCATGGTCAAAACAGAGCGCCCTGGAGCATCATATTAAAATCGACTAAGACCCAATGGGATGCCACGGGTTAACGGTTTAGGGTGAGTTGCAGCGTAATGAACTCAATACTGGTCAGCCCTAGTCGAACTGGGTTACTCTTTAGCATTATTTGCTAATTATTCAGCAGGATCCCATGAGTCAGGTATTAGACGATCTTCTATCATTACTATCCCTTGAGCAAATTGAAATTGGGCTATTTCGTGGTCAGAGCCAAGATCTGGGCTTTGGACATGTATTTGGTGGTCAAGTCATGGGGCAAGCCTTAAGTGCGGCAAAGCAGACCGTGCCCGTGGAGCGCAAAGTGCATTCTTTGCATTCGTATTTTTTACGGGCCGGGGATGAGAAATTGCCCATAGTGTATGAAGTGGAAAATATGCGCGATGGCGGCAGTTTTAGTGCTAGGCGCGTGAGCGCGATTCAAAAGGGGCGGCCCATTTTCCATATGACCTGCTCCTTCCAAGAGCCAGAGGACGGCTTTAGCCATCAAGCCACTATGCCACAAGTTCCTGGGCCTGAGGGCTTGTTAAACCAGCAGGAGCTGGCGATGACAATGCGGGATAAGGTGTCAGCCAAGATGCTTGAAAAATTTATGGCCGATGCCCCCATTGAAATGCGCTTAGTGAACCCGCTTCATCCCTTCGCGCCCAAAGAAACTGAGCCCTATCGCTATGTTTGGCTTAGGGCAAATGGCCCAATGCCGAGTGACGCGCATATCCATGAATACCTACTGGCTTATGCCTCTGATTTCAATTTCTTAGTGACAGCCGCCCAGCCCCATGGGGTTTCATTTTTAAGCCCAGGGGTGAGGATGGCGACGATCGATCATGCGATGTGGTTCCATCGTCCTATCAATATGGGAGAATGGTTGCTCTACAGCATCGATAGTCCCAATGCCAGTGGTGGCCGCGGTTATGTCAGGGGGCAATTTTTTAATCAACAGGGGGAATTGGTGGCTTCTTCTACCCAAGAAGGCCTTATTCGAATGGTAAAAGGAAATTAATATGTTGATGAAAATTAAATCGTTTATCGTATTTTTGCTACTGGCTTTATTCGTGAATGGTTGTGTGACAGTAGAGCCGGAACCGCCGGTTATCATCAATGGGGCGGCGGGTTATTTAGAGAAAATTCTCTTGCCACAGGGCTGTGAAATTACCATTGCCATTATTGATTTGAATACGCCCGGCGTGATTGTGGCGCAAAAGACATTCAATATTGCCCGTGCTCCCGTGCCATTTAAGTTTTCTTTGCCGGCCCAATCCATTGATAAAAGCATTCAGTATGGTGTTGTCGCTATGATCAAGTTTAAAGACCAAGTGATCTTCCAAACCTATGATCGTTTCCCTGTGATTAACAACGGTAAATTTACGACCGAAGTGTTGATGAAAGCGGTGAGGGCAAATTAACATTTTTCCATAATGATATTTGTGTTTTAACGATATTGATGCTCACAAGCCCTTTCAATTTATATTGGAAGGGTTTTTTTGTGGTAAATATTCAGACCCTCATACTGTAACTTTGTTATTGAGCATGAGCTTTTTATTCAGAACTAATAATATTAATGCATAAGTTATTCTCTGTTAATAATGGTGGCGTTCTGTAAAGTCATCATCCTTAGATGTGTTTTATGTAAATCAACCTTTGGTTGCGTAAGTGTTGATATTGTGGGGTTTGGTGTTTATTTTGTAACTGGTTTTGTATGTGGGAATAATGTTTTTACTGTGATTCGTTCTGTTTATGTTTACACTTATTCGGTGTTTAAATTGTTCGTTATTTTATTTAACTAGTTGATTTTTTAGTTGATTATTTTTGTGGATTTTCATTGTGATTATAATTTGCAAATCTTTCAGTTAATTAAATAATTGCCTTATTTTTTAATGAAAATAGAATTCGGCCTGTTATTTACTGGGTCACGTTCTGTTAATTTGATATTTTAATTTGCATCTGTGCGTGTTACAAGTTGTCGCGATAAAACTCAGTGAACATCATCACAGTAAATTGAATGGTTATTCATAAAAAATGTCAGTTACAGGTGACGTTCTTGGTTGTTGCAGTGTTTTCATGCTTCCAACCTGAGTTTTATAAATCATACAACTTATAAGAATTAGGGAAGTCACAATGAAAACTAAAATAGCACTAGCAGTGTCTATGGCGCTGTTATCGTCGGCGGCAAATGCGCAAACAGTTTTATCACCCACGGGTGAAACACTTCAGTTAGATATTCCAAGTGAACTACAAGCAATGTCATTACGCGGTAATGCTGCCGGAGCTGAAGTTAAATTCGTACCAGAAGTGGATTTAGGTGAGGGTGAATATACTTATATCGTTCGTTTACGTGACAGTTCTGTGGCTAATTATCAAGGAACGATCCCTGGGCTGAAAGCGACTAGCTCACAGAGAGTGCAGGCAAATGGCACTTCAAAAGTCGTTGTGAATGGTAAACTCGATGCTTCTAGGCCAGAAGTTAAAAGTTATGTTAGTTATTTGAAAGTAAAACAGAACCGATTTTTAGCTAACGCGAGTGCGGCTATTGGCACTAATCTGCAGCCATTAGCGACATATCAGTATGCATTAAACGGTGTGGCGGTTCGTATGACTCAAGCTCAAGCGAAGAAAATAGCTGAGTTACCTGAGGTCGTATTTGTTGAGCGCGAGCGCATGGAGCAAATGGAAACCGATGTCAGCCAAGGGCTTATCGGTTCGCCAAATGTATGGGATGGCAGCGCAACAGGCACTAAAGCCATGGGTGAAGGTGTGATTGTCGGTATTATCGACTCAGGTATTAACTCTGACCATGCTTCATTTGCTGATGTTGGCCAAGATGGCTATGACCACACTAACCCACTAGGTCAAGGTATCTATATTGGCGACTGTAAAACTGATTTCGTCGGTATGTGTAATGACAAATTAATTGGTGTTCACAGCTATCCAGAAATCACCAATAACTTTGATGATGTAAAAGTGTATGGTGATACCCCTCCGGCTAAAAATGGTGAGGATTACGGCGGACACGGTTCGCACGTCGCCAGTACTGCAGCGGGTAACATTTTAGTGAATGTGCCTTATGTGCAAGGTGAAACAGGTAAGTTAGAAAGCGATGGTATTGCGACGGGCCTTGAATTTGCGCAAATCTCAGGTGTTGCACCACACGCAAACATTATTGCCTATCAAATTTGTAATCCAGGCAATGCGGGTGACACTTATTCTGGTTGCCCGACGGCACCTATTTTGAAAGCGTTAGACGATGCCATCAAAGATGGTGTCGATGTGATCAACTTTTCGATCAGTGGTGGTGGAAATCCGTGGAATAGCGCAACAGAACAAGGTTTCTTAGCTGCGCGTAATGCGGGTATTTTTGCTGCTGTGGCTGCGGGGAACACACGTGCCGCGACAAACACGAGTCCTGCAATTAATCAAACGCCTTACTCTACACCTAAAAATGCGCCTTGGTATACTTCGGTCGCTAACTCTACTCATAACCGTGACATAGTACGTGCCGTTGAATTTAATGGTAAAAACTACAACTACACTGCAGGTTCTGGCCCAGTTCAAACTGAAGTGCTCAAAGGTATTCCTGTTTATGCTGGCGCAATTGATGCGACCAATTTTGAAGCCTGTAAACCATTTGCCGCCGATGCCTTTAAGGACAAGATCGCCGTTTTAAGACGTGGTACTTGCTCATTTGAAATTAAAGTGTCTGCGGCGATGGCTGCTGGCGCTAAGGGAGTGATTGTTTTCAATAGAGATGGTGAAAATAATGCGCGTCTGACTATGTCAGGGCTAGAGAAATTGGATATTCCCGCGGTATTTATTGGCGATATCGATGGCTTAGAACTGATTGGCGCTATGGCGGCAAATCCTGCGCTTGAAATCACACTATCTCCAACCCCTAAGGTTGCCAGCAAAGAAGCCGACGTCTTGGCTGGCAGTTCATTGATCGGGCCTAACTTAACTAACGATGTACTCGTACCTTATGTTGCTGCACCGGGCAGTGATATCTACGCTGCTTATTCGGATCAACAATTCGGCCATGATGAAACAGGGACAGATCCTGCTGATTTTACTTTAATGTCAGGTACTTCAATGGCGAGTCCTCACGTTGCCGGTGCTGGCGCGTTACTTAAATCGCTGCATAAGGATTGGACTCCAGATAATATTCGTTCTGCGCTAATGATGACGGCAACGACAGCTCAAGCCATGAAAAAAGCCGATGGTAAAACCGTTGCAGATCCGTTTGACGTAGGCGCAGGCCGTATTCGTGTGGATTTAGCGGCAAAATCTGGCTTAGTGATGGATGAAAGTGCCTTAAACTACGAGATTGCTAACCCTACAACAGGTGGCGATCCACGTAAGCTAAACATTCCAAGTATGGC
Organism: Shewanella sp. CG12_big_fil_rev_8_21_14_0_65_47_15; assembly: GCF_002783505.1. Taxonomy (GTDB): domain Bacteria; phylum Pseudomonadota; class Gammaproteobacteria; order Enterobacterales; family Shewanellaceae; genus Shewanella. The sequence continues at coordinate 25,948 of NZ_PFGL01000045.1, read as the reverse complement.
TGATTCACGTTGTATCAATACTTGTACTTGGACACGTACTGTCACTGCAACGGCTGACGGTAGCTGGACTGCAAAAGGTGTTTCCGTAACGGATAAGTTCGCGTTAACTGTGACGCCAGAAAGCTTCAACCTGAAAAAAGGTGAGAGTCAAACTATTACAGTGACTGCGGATGTGACTGACGTCGGTGCAAGTTGGGGCTTTGGTAACTTGGTATTAGCTTCTGAAGCCTTCCCAACGGCTAACATGCCGATCGTGGCTAAGATTGCTAAACGCGATTTACCAAAGGTTGTCAATGTATCAGCCTCACGTGATGCCGATGAACGCAATTTGGCGCACTTGAAAGCGATCGATCTACCGGGTGTTGCGGCGACAGTGACTGCACTTAATTTAAGCGCAACTTATGAATCCAGTGTGAAACAGGATTCAAATACCGATAGTGCATTTGATGATTTGGCCGATGGTGTGAAAGTATTTAGCTTTAACGTTGAAGATAAAGCGTTATATTTCAATGCATCAATCGGTAATACCACCTCTCCTGACTTAGACATGTTTGTGATACTCGATAAGAAAGATGGTAGTCCACTTTCTATAGCGGCATCTTCTGCATTTGGTGGTTCAAAGGAAAGTGTGTCTATTAAGGACCCAGTGAAGGGTGAGTATATTGTCGTGATACAAAACTATCAGGCATCTGCAGCCGATGCGGATGATGCCTTTAGTTTAAAACAAGTGACCTTATACGATGAGGCGGGTGATAACTTAACAGCAACTCTTACCGGTGACCATAAAGATTTCAACGTCAACTTAGCATGGAAACAAGCGATGTTAGTGGGCGATGCAGGCTTGGCTATGCTGACTCTGACCACGACTGATGACAAAGTCGCTCCAGTTAAAGTTCCGGTAATATTTGAGCGTGTCAGTGATGATGTTTTACCCCCTCTAGGTAGCACGGTTTCTGGCGAGTTAATGCCAGGCGCCGCTAAAGTGATGAAGACCCGTATCGAAGCGAACAAAACGCAAGAAACCCGCGTTTACACCTTAGAGGCGTTATTACCAGAAGGTCACGAAGTGGCTAATATCAGCCATCAAGGTACACAAGTGGGCAATAAGATCACTTGGACTATCGAGATGGTTTCTGGTGCAGTGGCGCAAGATGTCACGTTTGACTTAGTGCCGCGTAAGGCAAGCCAAGACAACCTTGTGACTTTAACTAACAAAGTGAACAACGACTCGGCTGAAACCTTGAAGCAAGAATATCAATTCGATGTGCCAGAAGTCGCGCCAGTGGCAGTGATTGAAGCACCTGTGTCTGTTCAAGAAGGTAAACCACTGTTTATCGATGCGAGTAAGTCATCCGATGCCAACAATGACCCATTGACCTACAAATGGACTCAGTTAGGCGGCGCGAGCTTCAACTTTGACGCGAATGCAGCCAAGCTTAATCTCGTGGCACCAGAAGTGAGTGGTACTGCTCAGACCGTGTCTTTCCAACTCACTGTAGCGGACAACCATGGCAACAAGGATTCAAGTGTCGTGTCTGTGTCCGTGACTGAAACACCCACTAAGAAAGATGATGGTGGTTCATTAGGTTGGTTAAGCTTGTTATTGCTACCTTTTGCCTTTGGTCGTCGTAAACAAGGCTAATCGCTCAGGGTTAAATCGCAAGGTTTAACAGTGAGTTAATAGTAAAAAGAGAAGGGCTGATATTGATATCAGCCCTTTTTGTTTCAATCGATATAGGTCAGCGATTTGACATTAAAAAGTCGACAAAGGCACGATCGGCCTGACTCACGGGGCGCTGTTTTTTCCAAGCGATATGCAGGTTCAAAAACACCGGCGGATCTAAGGGCTTTGCCAGAATATCATCCTTAGGGCTTATCGCCATTTCGAGCACGCTGGTGATCCCAAATCCTTGGGAAACTATCTGTTTGATTAAATTTATTAGATTGGTTTCAAAGGCAATATTGGGCTTCTTACCCAGTTCTTTAGCTTGGGACAGTATCCACTCGCGGTGGAAATAGCCTGTCTTAAACATCACTAATTCATGGTCGAAAAAGTCATTGAGACTGACGGCACTGTATTCGGCTAGGGGGTGTTCGGCGCCCATAGCGATCACCATTTGTTCGCGGATCAACAGCTGACTATCGAATTCCGGCTGTAGATCTTGGGCGGTAATGATCGCAATATCCACTTCTTCCCGTTGCAGCATACGCAATGCATCGCGGGTTCCCCCTTCAAACAGGGATAATTTTAACTCCGGGTATTGATGCCGAAAGGCCATCAAGCGTGAGGGCAGATAGAAAGAACCCAGCATGCCCGGCACTGCGATACGGACTTCCCCCGAGGTGAGATTCGCCATGGCACGGATCTGCGCTTCGGCCTGCTTGACTTGTTTTAGGATCAAGGTGGCATGTTGATGCAAAACCAAACCTTCGGCCGTGAGGGCGAGCAGCTTGTCATTCTTATTGCTGGTACGGTTAATTAACGTGACCCCGAGGGATTGTTCGAGCCGCTTGATGCTTTGGCTGAGGGCGGGTTGCGCCATATTGAGCTTTTTGGCGGCGGCGGTAAAACTGCCAGCACTGGCGAGGGCGTCTAAGTGCTTGAGTTGGCGTATATCCATTTAATTAACCCATACTCTGGTATTGAAGCTTTTGGCTATAACAAAAATCAATAATTTCGATAGAAATTATCTATTATTGTTATGTTATGCCCAGTGATAACCTTTGTCTATCCCATGATTGATGTGTTATTGAGGCCAGAGTGCAAGCCGTGTTAGACACTATTATTGACAGTAAGCAACGAGATACTCGCTTGATGTGGGCTTTGTGTGTCGCCTCCGTTGTGGTGTATATCAATTTGTATTTAATGCAGGGGATGTTGCCCTTAATCGCAGAGCATTTTTCCGTATCAGGCTCGCGGGCAACGCTTATCCTGTCGGTGACCAGTTTTTCGTTAGCATTTTCATTGCTGATCTATGCCGTGGTTTCCGACCGCATTGGACGTCATCGCCCGATTGTGGTGAGTTTATGGTTGCTTGCGATGTCGAATCTATTGCTGATCTGGGCGCCGGACTTTAATGGCTTGATCTGGGTGCGCCTTCTCCAAGGTGTGCTGTTGGCGGCCGTGCCTGCGATTGCGATGGCGTATTTTAAAGAGCAATTATCCCCGAGCACTATGCTGAAAGCGGCGGGGATCTACATTATGGCGAACAGTATCGGTGGCATTGCAGGACGTTTATTGGGTGGGGTCATGTCGCAGTTTTTATCTTGGCAAGAATCCATGTGGCTGCTGTTTTTAGTCACCTTAGCGGGCGTGGCACTGACGAGTTATTTACTCCCTTCGGGGGCGGATGCCAACGCGGTGTCACATCTGCAGTCTGAAGCTAAATCCCCCTCGAATCGGGTGCGATTACTGCAGGATTTCCATGGCTTTAGCCATCATTTAACCGATCCCCAGATGCGCTTAGTCTACGCTATCGGTGGCCTGACCTTTATGATGATGGTGAATCAATTTAGTTTTATTCAGCTGCATTTGATGGCGGCGCCCTATGAATGGAGCCGCTTTCAGGCAACCTTGATTTTTCTGTGTTATTCCAGTGGGACTATTGCTTCGTATTTTACTGCGAAATGGCTCGTCCGCTTTGGCCAACACAAGTTATATCAGTGGTCCTGGTGCCTGATGTTATGTGGCAGTTTACTCACCTTATTCGATACGACATTGACCATTTGTGTGGGGTTTTTGATGACGGCCTGTGGATTCTTCCTCACCCATAGTTGCTGTAATTCCTTTGTGGCGATGCGTGCGAGTCGAGATCGTGCGAAGGCAACATCACTCTACTTATGCTGTTATTACTTAGGTGCTGCGATTGGCGGCCCTTATTTGATGATGTTCTGGCATGGGGCAGCGTGGCAAGGGGTGGTGATGGGATCGTTAACCTTGCTCGCCTTGATCGCCTTAGGGATAACCCGTTTGCATTATCATCAGATGCAAAATCGTCGGGTGCTTGTCTAGGGCTCCCCTTGGTGGAGAGCAGGCTTTTTGTTTAGTCCTTGACCTTGATACCAATTGATGATTATAAAAGCAAAGGCCAACAACTGAGTGTTGGCCTTTGCTTTTGCAATACATAAGGTAAACCAAGCGCATGACACAAGCCAAGTTCGTTGAGGGCTCGATACTTCGCCATATTCTCGTGATGAGTTCGACCGCGGCGGTGGGGATTTCCGCCCTATTTGTAGTCGATCTGCTCGATATCTTTTTCTTAAGTTTATTGGGAGAACATGAGCTTGCCGCGGCGGTCGGCTATGCGGGGAGTATTTCCTTTTTCACCACCTCGATAGGCATTGGCTTATCCATCGCCCTTGGCGCACTCGTGTCCCGTTCAGTTGGGGCGAAGGATCTGGTGCTCGCCAAACGCTTATTACTCCATAGCGCGGTTGTTACGACGTTGATTAGCGTGCTGGTGGCTGCAGTGGTCACCACCTTTATCCCTGAGTTGGTCGCACTCGTTGGTGCCAGCGGCCATACGGCGGAGCTGGCTGAAAGTTATTTGTATATTCTTGTCCCTTCATTACCTTTTATCTGCCTAGCGATGGCCCTTGGTGGTGCACTGCGCGCGGTGGGGGATGCCAAGTTGTCAATGCTGTCGACCCTAGCAGGTGGGGGCGTGAATGCCGTGCTCGACCCGATTTTTATCTTCCTGTTTGCGATGGGGATTGAAGGCGCGGCACTGGCCTCGGTATTGGCCCGTATTGCGGTGTTTATTATTGCTGGTCGTGGCATAGTCGTAAAACATCGGCTCTTAGGACAATTTGACTTATCTGATTTTCGCGCCGATCTAAAGCCCATTTTTGCCATCGCTGGCCCCGCGATGCTGACCAACATTGCGACCCCTATCGGCAATGCGTTTGTAACTAGGGCAATTGCCGATTTTGGTGACGCCTATGTGGCGGGTTGGGCCGTGTTAGGTCGGCTGATCCCTGTGGCCTTTGGAATGATCTTTGCGCTCTCGGGCGCGATTGGACCCATTGTTGGGCAAAATTTTGGGGCGGGGCAGTTTGAGCGGGTGCGGGAGAGTCTGACTAAGGCCATCCAGTTCTGTACCTTGTATGTTGTGCTGATGTCTTTGTTATTGTTCATCTTAAAATCACAGCTAATCAGTCTGTTTGATATGAAGGGGGATAGTGCGGCATTGATTGAATTTTTCTGCAGCTATATTGCCGTTTTCTTCACCTTTTCGGGCATTTTATTCGTGGCAAACGCTTCGTTTAATAACCTCGGCAAGGCGAAATATTCCACCCTTTTCAATGTGGGTAAAGCAACACTAGGAACGGTTCCCTTTGTGTATTTTGGGGGGCTCTGGGGCGGCGTATACGGTGTACTCATAGGCCAAGTAGTAGGTTCAATTCTATTTGGTGTGCTAGGAGTATGGGTGGCCTACCGTTTAGTCGATAAAGTGGCGGCGCAGGTACGGCTTGCGTCTATGGCGATTCCAGTAGCGACGAGTATCCCCAGCGGCGCAGGGGCCAATGAAGGGGAGGACATTGCCAACTACGTAGCACAAAATCTGCCGAGCGCGACTAATCCGCTTTCTTCATCCTGCGTGCAGATGGCGCAATTAACCGAGGAGCAAGAGAGTGAGCCCATATTACCGATACCTTACTTAGATGATGGCAAACCCTAATGAATGCTGAGCAAATAGGTGCGGCTTAAATCAAGAAATATTATGGTGAGCGGTGGCTGACATATTTAGGGGGTTAAAAACAAATGCCATAGGATAACCTGTGGCATTTGCGTTTAATGTCGGGTTTCAACGTGCCTATAGGTTAGCCAAATAAGAAGGTTCGTCTCCAGTGCAAAGCACTTTAGTGCACGCTAAACGGCATAAAACCTAGCAGAACCACAATTAGGCACGGATAACACTGCGACAATACGCCGATAGAATAAGGTTATTCGGCGGCGCTTGCTGTGTCTTGTTGCTCTTCGGTCCGATCCGTTGCCGCTTCTAATGCCGCCATTTTGGCGCGCTCGGCCTTGGAGATGTAACCCGATTTGATGGGCGCACCGATAGTGACAGGGTCGACTTTGTTCAGTCTCGCCTTAGCACGCTTGGCAATTTTTTTAATGATCTTTTGTTTCTTGTTCATAACATCTCTAATGTCGTTTCGTACCCGCGAGGCAGGCATATGAGGCCGAAGGCTCAATTGAGGGCGGATTCTAACTCAATATGGACGAACTGACCATGTTTTGCTGTGTGCTTGGGGTTCGTTATCCCCTGAGTGGACTATTTTTTAGTGCGAAAGTGGTAAATATTTCCCCTCGAGTGCTATTTGCATGGGCGGAGATCCGTTATCTTGCATTAAAAATAACATGTTGAACCTTAATGCTTTCTCCCCCGTTTATTGCGATACTGTCCGCGATCACTATGGGGCGGAAAACACTCGGGGCAGGAGAGAACAGTTGCTAACTAAAATGACTTTTTTTGAGCGTTTCGAACGGGATATCTTAAGCGGGGCTAAAACGATTACCCTGCGTGATGAGGCTGAATCCCATGTTACCGCGGGGCAGGTGTTGCCTGTGTCAACCTTTGAAACCGACCGCTGGTTTTGTGATATTCAAATCCTTGAGGTGAGCCCCATTGCATTATCTGATCTCAATCAAGCCCATGCCGAACAGGAAAATATGACTCTAGCACAGCTTCGCCTCGTGATTGCAGAGATTTACCCAGGACTTGAGCAGCTATTCATGATCCGTTTTAGAGTGCTTAACCCTGTAGGGGAAAGTGACACAGGTGCTTTTTAGCCACTTTTCTCGAGATAGTAAAAAGGCTGCATAGCAGCCTTTTTGTTTTCAATTAAATATTAAACAGTCCAAGGTAATAGTTTTTGAGCTAGCCTGTTGGACTCGCCTAAACGAATGGCAGCGCGGTGGCGCATCCGATAGAAGGCTTGATAGCACAGGGGCACTAAGTACAGACTCGTGATCGTTGAAAATGACAAGCCACCAATAATGGCGATTGCCATTGGGGAGTAAGGCGGGCCGCCGCCACCGATTTGGGTTTCACCCATAGCGAGTGGAACTAGCCCTAGTACTGTCGTGCCGACTGTCATTAACACTGGACGTAAACGTGTGATACACACTTCCCTTATGGTGTCGGACAATTTGTCGAGATCAGGCGTCATTTGGTTGATTTGATCCACCAGAACGATGCCGTTGTTCACCACTATGCCCATTAAAATCAAGATCCCTATCATGGCCATCACTGACATGGGGGTTCCTGTAATAAACAGCGCCCAGAATACCCCTGTGATGGAAAAGAGGATTGAGGTAATAATCGCCGTCGGTAACAACAGAGATTCAAACAGCGCCGCCATCACGATATAAATCATAGCGACAGCCAACAACATATTGGTGGCCATGACACTCTGATCTTCATCTTGGCGCTCGAATCCTCCGCGCAGTGAATAGTCATAACCATTGGGGAAATGGACATTCTCCATCACTTGTTTGATCTTCGTCTGCGCCTCTTCCGTGGTAAAGTTTTCTAAATTAGCACCAATCGATAGTGAGGTTTGGCGATTGTAATGTTTGATGGTATCGAAACGCGGCTGGATCTCGATGCTCGCCAAGTTATCTAAGGTGTACACCCGCTGATCGATACGTACTATGAGCAATTGCTTGAGTTTTTCGAGGGATTTTTGCCACTCTTTTTCGTAGGCCATTTCGATGCGTAGCTCACCATTAGGATCGTGGCGGAAGGATCTCAGTGGTGACCCCCTCAGCGCCATCGAAATACTCGAGGCCACTTCATTGAGTTTTAAATCTAAGCGCGCCGCCATTTGCCTGTCGATACGGATCACTACTTCCTGCTGTGCACCGTTCAGTTCAGAGCGCACATCTTGTAACCCTTTGATATTTTGCAGTAATGGGATGACCTGCTCACTCAAGTTGATAAGCTCTGTGGTTGAGCGGCCCGTGAGCGTCACCCGCACCCCAGAATTATCATCACCCCAACCAAATTGCGGTTTAGCGATAGAATATTTAGGAAAGCCACTACGGATTTTCTTTTTCAGCTCTTCGACGGGGATAGCTAAGTCTTTTTTCAACAGAACCACAGAGGAAGCATCGTCGGAGGCATAGTAGCTATATACAGAATCGATATGGAATTCCTCTTTATTTTTGTAGAGATACTCCTCCATCTGATTAATCATAGCTTCGGTGACATTCAGATTATGTCGACCTTCCACTTGGTAGTTGATGTAAATACGCTCCTTACTCTGACTGTCTTCTTGATCCTGTTTGACCAACGACAGCGGCAGGGCGGTTGAGGCGAGAATCGCCACAGCGATCACGCCCGAGCGCCAAGGTCTAATCAATACCCAGTTAAGCGTATTATTGTAGAAGCGCTGTAATTTACCGGCATCCTTCTCGGGGGCGATATCGAAGTGGAACTTAGTTAACATCAAAGGGATCAATGTCTTGGCGACCAGCAGTGATGCCGCCAGTGAGATGCAAATCGCAATCGCCACGTGCTCGAGGAAGATCGTCAGCTCAACTTTAACACCAAAAATATTGGGTAAAAATACGATGGCAGTGGTCATAGTACCCGCCAAGACGGCTAAGGCGACTTTATCGACTCCAGAGATCACTGATTCTTCATTGTCCTTGGGGCATTTGCCTTGTTTTTCCTGCAATACGCTCTCGGTCACCACCACAGCGTTATCAATCAACATACCAATGGCGAGCAATAGTCCCATCATCGACAGAATATTTAAGCTGTACCCCAATAAATACATGGCGGCGAGTGTCATACCGATGGAAATGGGTACAGACGACACGACCACTAAGGTCATTTTCAAATTGCGCAGGAATAAGTACAACACCACAAAGGACAGTAATGCACCTATCAAGCCTGAAAGTAACAGATCCGTCAGTGATGATTTAACGCCAGAGGCTTGATCTTCCATGATAAACAAACGGATACCTTGGAACTGCTGATCTTGTTTTGCCAGCTCGATAACCTTAAGGACGCGTTCCGACACTTCGACTAAGTTGGCGCCGGACTCCTTAAACACGTCTAATCCCACGGCATAATGCTTATCTAAGTGCCGGCCCTCGATCCGTTCTGGCAACGCAAACTGTACATCCGCAATATCCCCTAAGGTCAATCCAGGAGTGAGTACCAGTGCTTTGATATCTTCAAGGTTTCTAAATTCTCCCTTAGGCGAAACTTGATAAACAAGGTTGCTGGCCCTGAGCGTACCAGCACTGATGACAAAGTTTTCTCGGCCGAGGCGCGCTTGCAAATCGGTGGCCGAAAACCCGCTGGCGGCGAGTCGGTCAGCATCGATCCGCACTTCAATTTGTTTCTGTTCAACGCCGTACAAACTGACCTTGGATACACCTTCGACACGTTCAAGCGGACGCTTAAGCTGTTTATCCAGCAGATCAAATGCACCGGAAAGCTCCCGTTCGCTCGATATACGAATGGTCAGCACTGGCATATCGGCGGTAGAGAATTGATGGATAAAGACCCGCTCAACGTCCTTGGGCAGTAAATGCCGCACCGCATCAATTTTTTCCCGCGCTTCTAGACTCTTAGTGGCAACGTTCTCACCCCACTTCATGTTGATTTCGATTTCCGAACCCTCCTGGGAAGATTCTGATTCGAGTTTATCGATTCCGCCCATAGTGGCGAGGGATTCCTCCAGCACTTTAGTGATATCGCGCTCCACTTCGGCGGGGGTCGAGCCTTTGTAAGGCACTTCCACCACTATCTGTGGAATATCGATACCGGGGAACATTTCCAGCGGTAATAGGCGGCTCGAAGCGAGACCAAACAGCAAGATAGCAAAGAAGAACATGCTGGTGGTCACGGGGCGCTTAATGGCTAAACGGGTGAGGTTCATGGGCGAGCTTCCTCTGCGTTTACATGTGAGCCGATTACTGTATATTCTTTACGGTCGAACAGGGCGTAAAGCACTGGCAGTACAATTAAGGTCAGCAGTGTTGATAAACTGAGGCCAAAGATCACCGTTATCGCCATAGGTGCACGCACCTCTGAGCCATCACCTAGACCTAGTGCCATTGGCAGTAAACCTAAGGTCGTAGTCAGTGTGGTCATCATAATAGGGCGTAGGCGCGACTTAGCGGCGGCGCGAATGGCTTCGAGTTTTTCTACACCTTCACTACGCAGTTGGTTGATGCGATCCACCAGCACAATCGCGTTGTTCACTACTATCCCCGCTAACATGATAAGGCCGATAAATACCACCACACTCAAATGGGTTTGGGTGATATAGAGCCCCAGTACGCTACCTGCCAGCGCCATCGGCACGGCGAATAAAATCAGCAACGGATGCAGCAGTGACTCAAACTGACTCGCCATTACTAAATAGACTAAGAATACCGCTAGGATAAGGGCTATTTTGAGGGACTGGAATGAGTGCTCCATTTCCTCATTTTGACCACCGAAGCGAGCTTGCACCGATGCGGGTAGCACTTGTTGCGATAATATCTGCTGCGCCTCTGCCACCGCATCGCTTAAGTCACCGTAGGCGAGGTTCGCCGATACCAATGCCACACGTTGCTGGCTGATACGGTTAATCGCCGATGGGCCTAATTGCAATGACACTTCGGCAACCGCGCTTAAGGCAATGGGCTGGCTGCTGTTAGGGTTGATGATTAAGGCATCGATATCACTGATTTGATCGCGCTCGGCGAGTTCACTGCGCACCAGAATGTCAATCTTACGGTCACGTACCGTGTATTGGCTGGCAACGGTACCGCCGACGCGTTGGGCGATACGATTCGCCACCGTTGGTGCATCCATTCCCAGTGCCGCTAATCGGGCGTGGTCAAAACGGATACTCAGCTCAGGTTGACCATCACGCAGACTGGTATTGACGTCGGCAAAACGCTCTGAGGCTGATAGTGCTTTGGTTAGACTATCGGCGCTGCGCTTGAGCAAGTTCAAATCGTAGCCCGTTAGCTCTATCTCCAATGGTGTTTTAAAACTAAATAGCTCAGGTTGTTCAATTTTTGCTTCAAGCTCTGGGATGCGGCGCGCACTATCACGTAATATTTGAGTAACAGTGTTGTAGGCACTGTGGTCGTTAAGCACGACTTGTAAGCGACCCCAGTTTTCGCCACCGCGGGAGGTATCCGAAGTCATTAAACCACCACTGCCGGCTTGGCTATAGGCATGTTTGACTTCTGCTCTGTCCTTAATCGATAGTGCAAGCTGTTGTAATACCTTGTCGGTTTCGCCTACTGCCGTACCCGGTGGCAGTAAGATCTCCACATAGAACTCACCTTGATTCATCGGCGGAATGAGTTCCATACCTAGGCGAGGTAATAGGCTAATACATGCGCCCGTTATCGCAATGGTAAGCAGTAGTGTGGTCATCTGCCTGCGCAGTGCCGAGGCCAGTAGCTTGTGGTAAGCCTTCTCAATACTGTGGTAAACAAAGTTAAACCCTGAACTCAAAGGACGCATAATAAGACCGATGAGCCAGGAGAAGAAGCGGCCTAGAATCAACACTAAGGTCAGTAACGCACTCGGTAAGTAACTAAATATCAACAGAATAGGGAAGGAAAACACAGTCGCGCTATAGTGTTTAAACTTACCCATTTTAGTGGTGGGTTTATCCTTAGGTGTGGTGGTTATCAGCGCGGGTAGGGTTCTAAAGCCTTGGCGTGATGCCAGCATAGGGATAGAAGTTAAGGCGACTAATAACGAGGCCAACAGGGCAAAGGTGACTGTGAGGGCCTGATCGGAGAACAGGGCACCGGCAATGCCATCGACAAACACTAATGGCACAAACACCGCAAGTGTCGTCAGTGTGGAGGCGAAAATCGCGCCCGCCACTTCCTTAGTACCCGTCACCGCGGCATCTAACTTACTCATGCCTTCGCTGCGGCAACGGTCGATGTTTTCTAATACCACAATGGCGTTATCAACTAACAGACCGATGGCGAGTGCAATACCACCTAATGACATGATGTTTAAGCTGATATCGGCAAAATACATCATGTTAAAGGTGGCGATCACCGAGAAGGGGATCGAGATAGAAATAATCAAGGTCGGGATGATATTACGCAGGAACAGGTAAATCACTAGCATGGATAAGACACTGCCCATCAGTGCAGAAGAGGTGACTTCGCTAACCGCACTTTCGATAAACTCGGATTGATCGTAAATCACTTCGAGTTTGTTTTGCTTAGGATCTTGATTAATTTTGACGAGTTCATCGCGCAATTTTTTGGCGACGGCGACAGTGTTAGCATCACCTTCTTTATAAATCGCCAGCTCAATCGATTCTTGGCTACCGATGCGGGTGATGTCACTGCGCTCTTTATAGGCATCCGTAATAGTCGCGACTTCGAATAAACGCACTAAGGTTTGCTCATCGCGATAGACAATCACTTGGCTAAGTTCATCCAATGAATTGAATTGGTTAAGTGTGCGCACTAAGTATTCGCGATCACCTTGGATCACTTTACCCGCAGAGAGGTTAATATTCTCTTCGCTAATACGACGCTTAATGTCATCGGCATTAAGATTAAGCTGCGACAGCTTTTCTTGGTTAAGCTGAATGTGCACTTCTTGCTCTAGACCACCGGATAAACGCACCGCGGCGACCCCCGATAGCGCCTCTAAGCGGCGCTTAAGCTCTTCCTCCGCATAGGTGCGCATTTGCTTCAGTTCGGCTTCCGAGGCATTCGGTACCGACAGCGCGAGACGCATAATCGGGTCAAGGTTGGGGTTAAAACGCAGCAGTAATGGTTTTTTTACATCGAGTGGCAGTGCGATAGTGTCGAGTTTTTCGCGCACATCTAAGCTTGCCATATCCATAGTGGTGCCCCATTCAAACTCGAGCACTACATCTGACATGCCAGAGCGGGAAATAGAGCTGATTTTACGTAGCCCTTTGACCACGCCAACGGCTTCTTCAATCGGCTTAGAAACGAGCTGCTCAACTTCGACTGGGGCCGCGCCATCATACATAGTGCGAATAGTGAGCGTGGGGTAGCTTAGGTCTGGCAGTAACTTTACCGCTAAGCGGGAAAATCCCACCATACCGAATAAAATCACCGCCAGCATGAACATCCATACCGTGACTGGCCGTTTAACGGAAGTGCTGATAATTGACATGAAAGGCTCCTATCAGTTCTTAGCTGAGGCGAGATCGAGTGGGGTGATCACTTCGACTAAGGATTGGTCTTTCAAGTTTTGCTGGCCACGGGTAACCACTTGCTCACCGGGGTTTATACCGGAAACAATTTCAACCGAGTCGCCTTCACGGTAACCAATTTCGACTTCACGGCGATTGGCATTCGTACCATCAATGACATATAAGGCTTGTCTGTTATCCTGGTTGATAAGTGCACTGTAAGGCACAGTGATCACGTTTTCATGGGTGTCATATTTGAGTTCTACGCGGGTAAACATGCCGGCTTTTAGGCGTGCATCTTGATTCGGTACGGCTAATGTCACCTTAAAGGTACCACTTTGTGGGTCAACAATCGGGCTTATCCGCAGCACTTTGGCATGGATAGCATTCTTGCTTTGTTGATTGTTAAAGACCTGGGCTTCTTGGCCTAGTTTGAGGCTCGTAAGTTGTTGCTCTGGAAGATGGACTATACCGTGGAGTTCATCTTGGTTGACTATGTAGAACAAGTCGCCAAATTCTTGTGCCATATTGCCGGCTTTAACGTAGCGTTTGGCGATAATGCCATCGATGGGGGAAACCACATGACTCTCTTTGACTTGCAGTTCTGCAAGATCCTTTTTCGCGATAGCGGCTTGTAGGTTATATTCGAGTTTGGCCATCGAATCCGCGCTGATAAACTCTTTATTGTTCATCTTTTTTAAACGATTGAGTTCCTGCTCAATAATTTTGACTTCGGCTTCGGAGCGGTCTAAGTCGTATTGTTGTCTTTTTGAATCAATCACAGCGAGCACTTGACCCTTCTGAACGCGGTCACCTTCTTCAACGGCAATAGACTCAATGAGCCCGGATATACGGCTGACGACCTTGGCTTCTTGGGGGGCTTCCAAGGTGGCTGTGGTGCTGTAGAAAGAAGACACATTACCTTGCATCACTGTGGTGGTTTCAACGGGAATGGCATATTTTTCTTCTTTTTTAGCCACTTCTTCCTCACCACAGGCTGCCAGCATTGAGATCATGAGCAGTGGTAGAGTGAATTTAACCATTTTTGACTTTTCCATAAGAGTGTTACCTGTTGTCTTTATTGTGATGCCATTTGATAGCAGAAACTATGCCAACATTGAAAAGTGATTTATTTCAATATATTAATTCAATTTTATACTTTTATTGAGTAGGCAAACTAACTAAATGTAGCTAAAAAGTTTAAAAAGTGATGAGAATAACTAAAGGCGGTTAAGGAAAATTACTCAAGTAGGCAATTGCAACAAGGTATTTTTAGCGAAGGGAAACGCATAGGTTGGTCGTTTTGCGGGATAAAAAAAGCGCCCTAGGGCGCTTTTTAATGCTTAAGATAGTAAGCTTAGCGTTTGTCTTGCTTAACGAAATCACGCGCAGTTTCGCCAGTGTATAGCTGACGTGGACGGCTGATTTTGTGACCTGGTTGATCTAACATTTCTTTCCAGTGAGCAATCCAACCTACAGTACGTGCCAGTGCGAATAGCACAGTGAACATACTGGTTGGAATACCAATGGCTTTCATGATGATGCCAGAGTAGAAATCGACGTTTGGATAGAGCTTCTTAGAAATGAAATATTCATCTTCAAGGGCAATACGCTCGAGTTCCATGGCCACATCCAAGAGTGGATCTTTGACCTTCAGCTCTTTCAGTACTTCGTGACAGGTTTCACGCATGACTTTGGCTCGTGGGTCAAAGTTTTTGTAAACACGGTGTCCAAAGCCCATCAGACGGAATGGATCATTCTTGTCTTTCGCGCGTTCAATAAATTCAGGAATACGGTCTACAGAACCGATTTCTTCCAACATTTGCAAACAGGCTTCGTTAGCGCCGCCGTGTGCTGGGCCCCAAAGTGAAGCGATACCCGCTGCGATACACGCAAATGGATTTGCCCCAGAAGAACCCGCTAAACGCACGGTCGAAGTTGATGCGTTTTGCTCATGATCCGCATGTAAAATGAAGATCCTGTCCATCGCACGTTCAACGATTGGGTTAACTTTGTACTCTTCGCATGGCACAGCAAACATCATGCTTAAGAAGTTGCCCGCATAGCTCAAGTCATTGCGTGGATACACGAATGGTTGGCCTGAGGAATACTTGTAGCACATAGCGGCAATCGTTGGCATTTTGGAGACTAGGCGATAAGCGGCGATTTCGCGGTGGTGCGGATCGTTGACATCGAGTGAGTCTTGGTAAAATGCAGACAATGCACCAGTCACACCACATAACATCGCCATAGGATGAGCGTCACGACGGAAGCCTCTAAAGAAGAAGGCGAGTTGCTCATGGACCATAGTGTGGTTTTTAACTGTATGTACAAACTCAGCATATTGCTCTGTCGTCGGCAGTTCACCGTAAAGCAGCAGATAACACAGGTCTAGGTAATCGGAGTCAACGGCGAGTTGCTCAATCGGATAGCCACGGTGTAACAATATACCTTGATCGCCATCGATATAGGTAATTGCAGATTCACAGGAGGCTGTCGCGAGAAAACCTGGATCAAAAGTAAAGTAACCTTTGCTGCCAAGTTTACTGATGTCGATTACGTCAAAACCAGCGGTTCCCTGCTTTACTGGCAATTCTATCGAGTCGTTCCCTGGTAATTCTAATTTGGCTTTTAAATCAGCCATACCCCGTTCTCCTTACTTCATTCTTATCTGTGAGTGCGGCATGTCAAACCGCCATTACTTTACAGCTATTCTAGATCACATTTCAATTTAAATAAGCGTTTAAATTTGTTAGACCATGGTATAAAACGCTTTACTTTCCTTGCTGCAACTGGCACTTACGCCAAAAAGTCGTCAAAAAAACATAATTTGCATTCTGTGATGTTTGTATTTGACATTTGCCGCGAGTATACTTGCCTCCGCCCAATAAGGGCCACAAACAACGATTATAAAGTACCCTTAGTTTACATGTTAAATAAGAGCGTGCTCAGATAGTTAACTGTTTGTTTAAACTTTGCTTTTGTGTTTACTTTTGCCGTGATTTATCTCTCAGTTTAAAGTTTGTACAAAAGCGGTTCACATAACAAAAAAAATGCTCAATGGAGCTGAGTGAGCAGAACGTGAAAAAGCAAAGACCTGTCCATTTAGATCTGCAGACCATTCGCTTTCCTGCAACAGCGATTGTGTCAATTCTTCACCGTGTTTCCGGTGTCATCATGCTGTTTGCTGTTGGCATTCTTATTTGGTTGCTAAATTCATCTTTAGCCTCCGCTGAAAGTTTTGCTGGCGTACAATCCCTATTCGATAACTTCGTTGTGAAGTTCATCATGTGGGGCATTTTGACAGCACTGGCTTATCACTTATTCGGTGGCCTACGCCACTTAGTAATGGATACCGGTCGTTGGGAAGAGTTGGCTTCGGGTACCGCATCAGCGAAAGCTGTTTTTGTATTAACGGTAGCCTTTTCAATTTTAGCGGGGATGTGGGTATGGTAATCAATGCAGCAAGTTTTGGACGCAGTGGTGTTCATGACTTTATTCTACTACGCGCTAGTGCAGTGATCCTCGCCTGTTACACCATTTTCTTGGTTGGCTTTATTGCATGTAGTTCCCCTCTCACCTACGACGTTTGGCATGGCCTTTTTAGCGCTCTGCCGATGAAAGTGTTTACACTGCTTGCGCTGGTGGCATTGCTTATCCACGCCTGGATTGGTGTATGGCAAGTGCTGACGGATTACGTCAAGTGCACGTCGTTACGTGGTGTTTTACAGTTCACCTTTGTCGTTACCGTATTTTGTTATTTAGCGGCCGGCATTGTTATTGTGTGGGGTGTCTAAGTGAGTATTCCAGTACGCGAATTTGATGCTGTGGTGATCGGTGCCGGTGGTGCGGGTATGCGCGCAGCACTGCAGATCTCCAAAGAAGGTAAGAGCTGTGCGCTTTTATCAAAAGTATTCCCAACCCGTTCTCATACTGTGTCTGCGCAGGGTGGTATCACCGTTGCGTTGGGTAACGCCCATGAGGATCATTGGGAACAACATATGTACGATACCGTAAAAGGTTCCGATTTTATCGGTGACCAAGACGCTATCGAATTTATGTGCCAAACCGGTCCAGAAGCCATTATCGAACTTGAGCATATGGGTTTACCCTTTTCTCGTTTCGAAAACGGCAAAATTTATCAACGTCCTTTCGGTGGCCAATCTAGAAACTTTGGTGGCGAGCAAGCGGCACGTACTGCGGCAGCTGCCGACCGTACTGGTCATGCTTTACTCCACTGTTTATACCAACAAAACGTGAAGCACAAGACACAAGTCTTCTCAGAATGGTATGCATTAGATCTCGTTAAAAACGATGATGGCGTCGTTGTGGGTTGTACAGCGATTGAAATCGAAACCGGTGAAATCGTTTATTTCAAAGCCAAGGCGACTGTACTTGCGACAGGCGGTGCGGGTCGTATTTATGCGTCTACGACAAACGCACATATCAATACCGGTGACGGTGTCGGTATGGCAATGCGTGCTGGCGTGCAAATGCAGGATATGGAAATGTGGCAATTCCACCCAACGGGCATCGCCGGTGCGGGTGTACTTGTAACTGAAGGCTGTCGCGGTGAAGGTGGATATCTGCTGAACAAAGACGGCGAGCGCTTCATGGAACGTTATGCCCCTAACGCGAAGGATTTAGCATCCCGTGACGTGGTTGCCCGTTCTATGATGACCGAGATCCGTGAAGGTCGTGGTTTAGACGGTCCACTGGGCCCACACTGTTTACTGAAACTCGACCACTTAGGCAAAGAAACATTAGAAGCGCGTTTACCAGGCGTGTGTGAATTGTCTCGTACCTTTGCCCATATCGATCCGGCCGATGGTCCAATCCCAGTATTACCAACCTGTCATTATATGATGGGCGGTCTACCGACTAAGGTCAGCGGCCAAGTGGTTCGCAAGAACGAAGATGGTAGTGAGCAAGATGTGGTTGGTTTGTTTGCCGTGGGTGAAATTGCCTGTGTATCTGTACACGGTGCTAACCGTTTAGGCGGTAACTCATTGCTTGACTTAGTGGTATTTGGTCGTGCGGCGGGTCAACATTTAGGTAAGGCACTCGATGAGACCGCCGATCCTAAAGATGCTACCGATGCGGATATTCAAGCGTCACTTGCACGTCTGAACCGTTGGGAAAACAACAAAGACGGTGAAGATCCAACGCAAATCCGTAAGGATCTGCAACTTTGCATGCAATTAAACTTCTCTGTATTCCGTCGTGGCGATGCTATGGCTGAAGGTTTAGAGCAGTTGAAAGCGATCCGTAAACGTTTAGAAAATGCTAAGTTGTCTGATAACTCTCGTGAATTCAATACTCAACGTATTGAATGTTTAGAGTTAGATAACTTAATGGCAACGGCGATTGCGACCGCTTATGCCGCTAACTTCCGTACTGAGAGCCGCGGCGCTCATTCACGTGAAGATTATTTAGAGCGTGATGACGAAAACTGGTTATGCCACAGCTTGTTTGACCCTGTGAGCGAAACTATGGACCGTCGTGCTGTAAATATGGCGCCTAAGTTACGTGAAGCATTCCCGCCGAAGAAACGTACCTACTAGGAGTTGCAAAGATGAAATTGGAATTTGCAGTTTATCGTTACAATCCTGATGTAGATACTAAACCATACATGCAGGATTACAGCTTAGAAGTCGCTGAAGGCTCAGACATGATGGTGCTCGATGCACTGATCAAGTTAAAAGAGCAAGATCCAACCTTAGCGTTTCGTCGTTCATGCCGTGAAGGTGTGTGTGGTAGCGACGGCGTAAATATGAATGGTAAAAACGGCTTAGCTTGTATTACGCCAATCTCGACCTTTAAGGGTAAGAAATTGGAAATCCGCCCGCTGCCAGGTATGCCAGTGGTACGTGATTTAGTGGTTGATTTAACTCAATTCTACAAGCAGTACGAGAAGATCAAGCCTTATCTCATCAATGATGAGAAAGCTCCAGCCCGTGAACACTTACAGTCACCTGAAGAGCGTGCGCACTTAGATGGTCTGTACGAATGTATCATGTGTGCTTGTTGTTCTACGGCTTGCCCATCATTCTGGTGGAATCCTGATAAATTTATCGGTCCTAGCGGTCTGCTCCACGCCTACCGTTTCTTGATCGACAGTCGTGATACAGCAACAGAAGATCGTCTTTCTGAGCTGGACGACGCCTACAGTGTGTTCCGTTGCCATGGCATCATGAACTGCGTTGACGTCTGTCCAAAAGGACTTAATCCGACTAAAGCAATTGGTCATATTAAGTCTATGCTGCTTAAGCGAGCAGTGTAATGCGAGAACCCGAGCTGAAACCAATAATAATATAGCTCTTGAAGAGTCACTTTCTGGTAACAGAAGGTGACTCTTTTGCGTATGTAATGGAAGACAACGCGCCGTATATCTGGACATCTAGGGGCGGCAGAAATTATGCGTCGATGCTCATCGCAGCAGATCGCATATTCAATACTATGGCTAAGCACGTGTATAAAGTTTGAAAGGAATAGAAATGCACCAAGGCATCATGAAAGCCTGGCTCGAATCATCTCACTTAAGTGGTGCAAATTCGACCTACGTAGAAGAGATGTATGAAGCCTATCAAGAAGACCCACAGTCAGTCTCTGACGATTGGCGTGCGGTATTTGATAATCTCCCTCCGGTGAACGGTGCCTCTAAAGACGCGCCTGAAGCTGCTCACTCAAAAGTACGTGATTATTTCCGCAGTTTAGCCCTTGAAGGACGCCATAAGAGCTCGGCTCGTGTGACCGATCCTGAAATGGATGCTAAGCAAGTTAAAGTCCTGCAGCTGATCAATGCCCATCGTTTTCGTGGTCACCAAGGTGCTAACCTTGATCCCCTCGAACTGTGGAAACGTGAACCTGTCGCCGATTTAGATCCCGCATTCCACGGTCTGACTAAAGAAGACATGGAGCGCGAGTTCAATACAGGTTCTTTCGCCCATGGCGGCGAAACCATGAAACTGGCGGATCTAGTCAAGGCATTGAAAGCCACTTACTGTGGTTCTATCGGTGCCGAATACATGCATATTACCGACACCGATGAGAAGCGTTGGATCCAACAACGTCTCGAACCGTCCTTAGGTAAAGCTAATTACGATAAAAATGTTAAGACCCGTATTCTTGAAGGCTTAAACGCCGCCGAAGGCATCGAAAAATACCTAGGGGCCAAATTCCCTGGTGCAAAACGCTTCTCCTTAGAAGGCGGTGATGCGCTAGTGCCTATGATGCGCGAAATTATTTACCGTGCAGGCGAAGTTGGAACTAAAGAAATCGTCGTCGGTATGGCGCACCGTGGTCGTTTAAACGTATTGATTAACGTTTTAGGTAAGCGTCCCGCAGAGCTGTTCGATGAATTCGCGGGTAAGCACGCCGATACCCATGGTTCGGGTGACGTTAAGTACCACCAAGGTTTCTCTTCTGATTTTGAAACGCCGGGCGGCAACGTGCATTTAGCACTGGCCTTTAACCCGTCGCACCTTGAAATCGTGAACCCTGTGGTCATGGGTTCTGTACGTGCTCGCCAAGACCGTCGTGGTTGCAAAGATGGTTTACAGGTGATGCCAATCACTATCCATGGTGACTCGGCGATTACCGGGCAAGGCATTGTACAAGAGACATTTAACATGTCTCAAACCCGTGGCTTTAAAGTGGGCGGCAGCATTCGCATCGTAGTGAATAACCAAGTGGGCTTTACCACTTCTAATCACCACGATGTGCGTTCGACTGAATACTGTACCGATATCGCTAAGATGGTTCAGGCGCCGATTTTCCACGTTAACTCCGACGATCCTGAAGCTGTGGCCTTTGTGTCACAACTTGCCGTTGATTATCGCAACGAGTTTAAACGTGATGTGGTGATCGACTTAGTCTGTTACCGTCGCCATGGTCACAACGAGGCCGACGAGCCAAGTGCAACTCAGCCTTTGATGTATGCCAAGATCAAGAAACACCCAACGCCGCGTAAAATCTATGCTGATAAGCTGATCGCAGAAAACACTATCGCTGCTGACGAAGTGACAGGCCTGATCAACAACTACCGTGATGCCTTAGATCAAGGTGATTGCGTAGTGAAAGAATGGCGTCCAATGACGCTGCATTCCGTTGACTGGACACCTCATATTGGCCGTGAATGGGATGAAGCCTATCAGGCGTCAATGTCCATCGAGCGTTTACAAAACCTCGCCGATAAACTCAGCTATGTGCCTGAAAGCCATCCATTACAATCCCGTGTTGCCAAAATTTACGGTGACCGTGTTGCTATGGCCAAAGGTGAGAAGTTACTCGACTGGGGCTTTGCAGAAACCTTGGCCTATGCTTCGATTCTGGAAGACAACAAGCGTATTCGTATCACAGGGCAAGATTCCGGCCGTGGTACATTCTTCCATCGCCATGCTGTGCTGCATAATCAAAACGATGCGACCACCTATCTGCCGCTACGCAATATTGCCGATGAGCAAGGCCCAATCGATATTACTGACTCAGTACTGTCAGAAGCTTCGGTGCTGGCTTTTGAATATGGTTATGCCACGGCAGAGCCCGGTGGTTTAACGATTTGGGAAGCGCAGTTTGGTGACTTTGCGAACTGTGCCCAAGTGGTTATCGACCAATTCCTGTCATCGGGTGAGCAGAAGTGGGGCCGTTTATGTGGTCTGACTATGTTATTGCCCCATGGTTATGAAGGTCAAGGTCCTGAGCATTCAAGCGCCCGTTTAGAGCGTTTCTTGCAGATGTGTGCTAACCACAATATGCAAGTGTGTGTGCCTTCAACACCGGCACAGGTTTACCATATGCTGCGCCGCCAGGTAGTGCGTCCAATGCGTCGACCACTCATAGTGATGTCACCTAAGTCATTGCTACGTCATCCATTAGCGGTTTCAAGCTTGGAAGAGTTAGCCAATGGTAGTTTCCAAAACGTGATCGGTGAAATCGACACCTTGGAAGCGAGCAAGGTTGACAGAGTCGTCTTCTGTAGTGGTAAAGTTTACTTTGAGCTATTGGAAAAACGTCGTAAAGAAAATATCACTAATGTAGCGCTTATTCGTGTCGAGCAGTTATATCCGTTCCCACACGATGAAATGGTCGTTGCCTTGGCAGATTTCCAACATGTGAAAGATTTCGTTTGGTGTCAGGAAGAGCCGCAAAACCAAGGTGCTTGGTATTCTAGCCAACATCACTTCTGGGCTGCGATTCCTGCTAGTGCACAGTTAACCTACGCGGGTCGTGAAGCCTCGGCTGCACCTGCCTGTGGTTATCCAGAACTGCACGCACATCAGCAAGAATCTTTAGTGAACAGTGCCCTAAAACTCACAACCACACTGTAGTAATAGACATTTTATAAAAGGATAGTTTTTCATGAGTATCGAAATTAAGGTACCCGTACTACCAGAATCTGTTGCCGATGCCACGATTGCCACTTGGCATGTAAAAGTGGGTGAGCAAGTTTCTCGTGATCAAAATCTGGTTGATATTGAAACTGACAAAGTTGTACTCGAAGTGGTTGCGCCGGAAGATGGCCACATTGGTGAGTTTCTGTTCCACGAAGGCGACACCGTTCTTGGCGAGCAAGTGATTGCCAAATTCATCGCAGGTGCGGTTTCTGGTCAAGAAGTGACTAAAGCTCAAGCCGAAGCGGCTGCGCCCGTTGCGGTAAGTGAAGAAAGCAACGATGCCTTAAGCCCTTCAGTTCGTCGTTTACTGGCAGAACACAATGTGGATGCCAGCAAAGTGAAAGGCACGGGTGTGGGCGGTCGTATCACTAAAGAAGACGTTGAAGCCTATGTGAAGTCAGCACCAAAGGCTGCTGCGGTAGCGGCTGCGCCTGTAGTTGCACCTCTTGCTGCGGGCCGTAGCGAGAAGCGTGTGCCTATGACTCGCCTGCGTAAGACAATTGCTAATCGTCTATTAGAAGCGAAAAACTCTACCGCTATGCTCACAACGTTTAACGAAGTGAACATGAAGCCCATCATGGATATCCGTAAGCAATATCAAGATATCTTTGAAAAGCGCCACGGTATTCGTTTAGGTTTTATGTCTTTCTATGTGAAAGCCGTGACCGAAGCGCTGAAACGCTTCCCAGAAGTGAACGCATCAATCGACGGTGATGATATCGTTTATCACAACTATTTCGATGTGAGCATTGCGGTTTCTACACCACGTGGTCTGGTGACACCAGTGCTACGTGATACTGATACCATGAGCCTCGCTGAAATCGAAAAAGCCGTGCGCGATCTGGCCATCAAAGGCCGTGATGGCAAACTGACCGTTGCCGATATGACCGGCGGTAACTTCACCGTGACTAACGGTGGCGTTTTCGGTTCACTGATGTCTACACCGATTCTGAACCTGCCACAAAGCGCGATTTTAGGCATGCATGCCATTAAAGATCGCCCAATGGCAGTCAATGGTCAGGTTGAAATCCTGCCCATGATGTACCTAGCACTCTCATATGACCATCGTATTGTCGATGGCCGTGAGTCTGTTGGTTTCTTGGTTGCGATTAAAGACTTCCTAGAAGACCCAACACGTCTGCTGCTCGATCTATAAGAAAAAGCCAGACATACCCTCGTGACTGGCCCTGAGGGCCAGTTGGATTTGATTAGAAGTATACGGATAGATCATCATGAATTTGCATGAGTATCAGGCAAAATCCCTATTTGCCGAATATGGTTTACCAGTGTCAGAAGGTTTTGCATGTGATACAGCCCAAGAAGCTGTAGAAGCGGCAGGCCGTATTGGCGGAAATTTATGGGTTGTTAAGTGTCAAGTACACGCAGGCGGCCGCGGTAAAGCGGGTGGCGTTAAAGTCACTGGCGATAAAGAAGAAATCAGAGCCTTTGCCGAACACTGGTTAGGCAAAAATCTGGTGACTTATCAAACGGATGAGAAAGGTCAGCCAGTTGCTAAGATTTTAGTAGAAAGCTGCACCGATATCGCCAACGAACTGTACTTAGGCGCAGTCGTTGACCGTAGCACACGCCGCGTCGTGTTTATGGCGTCAACTGAAGGCGGTGTTGAGATTGAGAAAGTGGCAGAAGAAACGCCAGAACTCATTCACAAAGCGATTATCGATCCGTTGACTGGCCCACAGCCATATCAAGCCCGTGATCTTGGCTTCAAACTGGGCTTAAACCCAACTCAAATGAAGCAGTTCACTAAGATCTTCATGGGTCTGGCGACTATGTTCGTTGATCATGATTTCGCACTCCTGGAAATCAACCCACTGGTTATCACCACTGAAGGTAACCTGCACTGTCTAGACGGTAAAATTGGTATCGATGGTAACGCACTGTTCCGTCAGCCAAAAGTTAAAGCAATGCACGATCCATCACAGGATGACGCCCGTGAAGCCCACGCTGCTATGTTCGAACTGAACTACGTGGCATTAGACGGTAACGTTGGCTGTATGGTGAACGGTGCTGGCCTGGCTATGGGTACTATGGATATCGTTAACTTGCACGGTGGCAAGCCAGCGAACTTCCTCGACGTAGGTGGTGGCGCGACCAAAGAACGTGTTGCTGAAGCGTTCAAAATCATTCTGTCTGACAGCAATGTGAAAGCGGTTCTGGTTAACATCTTCGGCGGTATCGTACGTTGTGACATGATCGCAGAAGGTATCATTGGCGCCGTTAAAGAAGTGGGCGTTAAAGTACCTGTTGTGGTTCGTTTAGAAGGGACTAACGCTGAGCTTGGCCGTGAAGTATTAGCTAAATCGGGTCTAGATATCATTGCAGCTACCAGTCTGACTGATGCGGCTGAGCAAGTAGTTAAAGCTGCGGAGGGCAAATAATGTCTGTCTTAATCAATAAAGATACCAAGGTAATTTGCCAAGGCTTTACCGGTGGTCAAGGTACATTCCACTCACAGCAAGCTATCGATTACGGTACGCAAATGGTGGGCGGTGTGTCTCCTGGTAAAGGTGGTACTGAACACTTAGGTCTGCCAGTGTTTAATACTGTGAAAGACGCGGTTGCAGCAACTGGCGCAACAGCTTCTGTTATCTATGTTCCAGCACCTTTCTGTAAAGACGCCATCCTTGAAGCGATCGACGGTGGTATCGAGCTTATCGTTTGTATCACTGAAGGCATTCCTACTCTGGATATGCTGCAAGTGAAAGTGAAGCTTGAAGAAACTGGCGTGCGCATGATTGGCCCTAACTGCCCAGGTGTGATCACCCCTGGTGAATGTAAGATCGGCATTATGCCTGGTCACATCCACTTAAAAGGCAAAGTGGGTATCGTTTCACGTTCAGGTACGC
This sequence comes from Shewanella sp. CG12_big_fil_rev_8_21_14_0_65_47_15, assembly GCF_002783505.1. Taxonomy (GTDB): domain Bacteria; phylum Pseudomonadota; class Gammaproteobacteria; order Enterobacterales; family Shewanellaceae; genus Shewanella. The sequence continues at coordinate 513 of NZ_PFGL01000045.1, read as the reverse complement.
TGACCTATGAAGCGGTTAAGCAAACGACTGATGAAGGTTTCGGCCAATCTACCTGCGTAGGTATTGGTGGTGACCCAATTCCTGGTACTAACTTCATCGACGTATTGGAAATGTTCCAAAACGATCCACAGACTGAAGCCATTGTAATGATCGGTGAAATCGGTGGAACTGCTGAAGAAGAAGCGGCGGCTTATATCAAAGCCCACGTGACTAAGCCTGTGGTTTCTTACATCGCTGGTGTCACTGCACCTGCGGGTAAGCGTATGGGCCATGCTGGTGCGATTATCGCTGGCGGTAAAGGTACTGCTGCTGACAAATTTGCTGCTTTAGAAGCTGCGGGTGTGACCACTGTCCGCTCGTTAGCGGATATCGGCAAAGCGCTACGTGCTAAAACGGGTTGGTAATCTAACCGTTAACACACTAAAAGGCGCCTAGGGCCTGTCTCTTGATCACATTTCGTACTCAAGAGACTGTGCCAATTCATAGCCTTCAAGGATGGTTTGCAGTTTGAAC
>NZ_PFGL01000059.1 GCF_002783505.1 Shewanella sp. CG12_big_fil_rev_8_21_14_0_65_47_15 | reverse complement strand
GGATATCGAGCTGGCTATTTAACATGGACGTTTTTGATAGGACGAGCAGTCCTCCTTGGTCGGGTGTGGGGTGAAGCCCCACGACTTTGGTTTACCTCGGCCGTAAGGCCGCAATTACTCCGGCGGTAAAGCCGTATAAAACCCAAATGTCGCATTCTGCGACAACAAAAAAGCCACTGTAATCAGTGGCTTTTATCAGCAAAACCAGAATCTAAGCGATTCAGCTTACTCTAAATCAGGTTCTTCGCTGTAATCGATACCATGGTAGCTAAGGCAAGCGTCTACTTCATTGGCGCTACCTAAAATCACCGCAACCCGTTGGTGAATTTGTGTTGGTTGAATATCTAAAATGGTTTCATAACCCGTAGAAGCTTTACCTCCGGCTTGCTCGACTAAGAAAGCCATTGGGTTGGCTTCGTACATTAAGCGCAGCTTGTACGGTTTTTTCGGATCTTTATTGTCGGTTGGGTAGGTGAAAATACCGCCGCGTGAAAGCACGCGGTGTACATCGCCGACCATGGCCGCGATCCAGCGCATGTTGAATGATTTTTCGCGTGGGCCAATTTTACCGAGCAGTAAATCGGCAATATAGGTCTGCATTGGCGCTTCCCAAAAACGTTGGTTCGACATGTTAATGGCAAACTCTTGAGTGTCAGGGCTAATGCTCATGGCGGCGTTGGTCAGTAAAAACTCATTGGTTTCTGGGTGCAAAGTAAACAGTTGCACACCTTTACCTGTGGTTAATGCCAGCATGGTCGATGGACCATAGAGTACATAACCTGCTGCTAATTGCGCACGGCCAGATTGTAAAAAGCTAGTTTCAGTCAACTCGCCAGCAGGGGCGGGCCCCTTTGCTGCTGGTAATATAGAGAAAATCGTGCCGACTAACGAGTTGATATCAATATTAGATGAGCCATCGAGCGGGTCGAAACACACTAGATATTGGCCATTTTGGCTGACTTCAACTACATGATCTTCTTCTTCCGATGCCAAACCGCGTACTGTACCGTCGGCTTTTAATGCATCTTTGAGCATGTCATTGGTGATGATATCCAGTTTCTTCTGGGTTTCACCTTGGACGTTTTCCTGCTCAGTCGCGCCTAACACGCCTGCAAGCGCACCGTGACGTACGGCATGGCTAATGGCTTTTGAGGTGTCGGCTAAGGTTAAAATCAAGTGGGAGAGGGAGTCGTTCACTGCCTGTGAGGTCAGGTGCTGGGCCAGAGTCTGCATGTTATGTCCTTTAGGGGTTCAACAATGAGGTCAATTTCGTTATTTGCCGCGAATGATAACTCAGTTAGTCGACAATTTCAGCGATGTTGCTGATGCTTTTAGCGAATATTAAGGCTTTTAGGGATTATTTGGACTGAGCCTACGGGATGATCCTAATTTGTATCGGCATATTGCATGCGCTTTCTATTTGTAGCGCGCCTCTGGCACAATGGCGGCAGTTTTTTAATCGCCAGCCTAAGGCGAATATATTTCCAAGGAATAATAATGATTAAAAATAGGTTAACTTGGTTCCCTGCGCGCTCGCTTAAGGTGCGCGCCGTTCCCTTACTGATAGCGAGCCAAATGGCCATGATTTCGACAGCTATGATTTCAGCAACGACCCCAGCTTTGGCAATGGTAGGTGGCAAACAGCCACTGACGATTGAGCGAATGAATGCCTCGCCTGCCTTAGCGGGCACCAGTCCCCGTGGTTTGAAATTGTCCCCCGATGGCCAGCGGGTTACCTATCTTGCTGGCCGTAAAGATAATCAAAGTTTTTATGATCTCTGGCAGATGGATGTCAAAACCGGTGAGTCGAGCCTGCTATTAAATGCCGATAAACTCGCGACCAATGAATTATCCGATGAAGAAAAAGCCCGCCGCGAGCGCCAACGTATTTATGGCGAAGGCATTATGGAGTACTTCTGGGCCGATGATAGCCAAGCGCTATTAATCCCGGCCTCTGGCAATCTGTATTACTTTTCCCTGGCCGACAATAGCGTGACCCAACTGCCGATTGGCGAAGGCTTTGCCACAGATGCACGTCTATCGCCCAAGGGACATTTTGTGTCTTTCGTGCGGGATCAAAACCTGTATGTGTTAGATCTGACGAGCAAAAAACTTGAGGCCATGACGACCGATGGTGGCGGGGCGATTAAAAATGCCATGGCCGAGTTTGTCGCTCAGGAAGAAATGGATCGCATGACAGGTTACTGGTGGGCGCCCGATGAATCGGCCATCGCCTTCACCCGTATCGATGAGTCTGCGGTTGAGCAAGTGACGCGCAACGAGATCTATGCCGATGGTATAAAGCTTACTGAGCAGCGTTATCCTGCCGCAGGTAAGAACAATGTCGACATCGCATTAGCTGTGGTCACGCTAAAAGATAAGGTCATCAATTGGGTAACCTTAAGTGATGATAAAAATAAGGATATTTACCTGCCGCGCGTCGATTGGCTGCCGGGTAGCAAACACCTGTCGTTCCAGTGGCAGAGCCGCGATCAGCATCAGCTCGATTTACAGTTAGTGGCGTTAGATGCGCTGACTAAACCAAAAACCTTAGTGAAAGAACGCAGCGATGCTTGGGTAAATCTCAATAACGATCTGCATTTTTTAAAGCAGCAGTCGGCGTTTATTTGGGCGTCTGAGCGTGATGGTTTTAATCATCTGTATCTGTTTGACTTAAAAGGCAAACTTAAAACGCAATTGACTCAGGGCGAGTGGGCCGTCGATGCGTTGGAGTACATAGATGAAACCGCAGGCTGGGTGTATTTCACTGGTCGCAAAGACACGCCAATCGAGAAACAGCTTTATCGCGTGCCATTAGCGGGCGGCAAGGTTGAGCGCGTGAGCAAGCAAGCGGGGATGCACGATCCCGTTTTCGCCGATAATCAGAGTGTGTATCTCGATTATTTCAACAGCTTATCTCAGCCACCGCAAATCAGTTTGCACGGTGACAAGGGCCAACAACTGGCTTGGGTCGAGCAAAATGCAGTCAAGCAAGGTCATCCTCTGTACGACTATGCGGGTCTGTGGCAAATTCCCGAATTTGGTGAACTGAAAGCCGAAGATGGCCAAGTGCTGCAAACTCGTTTATTCAAACCTGTGCCCTTCGATGCGAGCAAGAAATATCCTGTCGTAGTACGGGTTTATGGCGGCCCACATGCGCAGTTGGTGACCAATAGCTGGAGCGAGCAGGATTATTTTACCCAGTATCTGGTGCAACAAGGCTATGTAGTATTCCAATTAGATAACCGCGGCAGCGCTCATCGAGGTACTCGGTTTGAGCAGGTGATTTACCGCCATTTGGGCGAAGCGGAAGTGAATGATCAAAAAGTGGGGGTGGAGTATTTACGCAGTTTGCCCTTTGTCGATGCCGATAATGTGGCGATTTACGGCCATAGCTACGGCGGTTATATGGCGTTAATGAGTCTATTTAAGGCACCAGATTACTTTAAAGCCGCGATTTCGGGCGCACCTGTGACCGACTGGCGCTTGTATGACACCCATTATACTGAGCGTTACTTAGGTCACCCCGAAGGTAATGAACAGGGTTATGAAGCCAGCAGCGTGTTCCCTTATGTGAAAAACTATCAAGCGGGTCTGTTGATGTATCACGGTATGGCCGACGATAATGTCTTGTTTGAAAACAGTACTCGGGTTTATAAGGCGCTGCAGGACGAAGGCAAACTGTTCCAGATGATCGACTATCCGGGATCTAAACATTCGATGCGCGGCGAGAAAGTGCGTAATCACTTATACTGCTCATTAGCGGATTTCCTCGTTCGACAGCTTAAGAGCGCTAAGTAATAGGCATAAAAAAACCAGATCCTCGGATCTGGTTTTTATTGCATGGGATCGGGTAATAGAAGATTAGTCTTCTAAGTTACCGCAGAAACGGTAGCCTTCACCGTGGATAGTCGCGATGATTTCTGGCGTATCTGGCAAGCTTTCGAAGTGCTTACGGATACGACGAATAGTCACGTCAACGGTACGATCGTGTGGCTTTAACTCACGGCCAGTCATTTTCATCAGCAGATCGGCACGAGTTAGGATTTTGCCTGGGTTTTCAACAAAGTGCAGCATAGCGCGGAATTCGCTACGTGGCAGTTTGTAGGATTCACCCTGTGGGCTCACCAGTGAACGACTGTTGATCTCTAGGCTCCAATCGTTGAAACGATAGTATTCGACAGAGCTTTTTTCTTCGACTTCGTTGCCAGCGCTGTTGACGCGAGTCAGAAGGTTGCGAGCACGGATCGTTAATTCACGTGGGTTGAACGGCTTGGTAATATAATCGTCCGCGCCAATTTCAAGTCCAAGAATCTTGTCGACTTCGTTGTCACGGCCCGTCAGGAAGATAAGACCGATATTGTTGATTTCACGCAGTTCACGTGCCAACAACAGACCGTTTTTACCTGGTAAGTTAATATCCATAACCACCAAGTTAATTTTGTTTTCCTGCATAGCCTTATGCATTTCTGCGCCATCATTGGCCTCAGTTACCACATACCCTTCTGCCTCGAAAATACTTCTCAGCGTGTTACGGGTAACGGCTTCATCTTCAACGATCAGAATGTGCGGATTTTGCATGTTATTTACCTAAATTTTAACCAATTTTATTCTAACCATAAGCACCACTTACATCGGACGCTTATATTCATAAAAATGTTGATACTTTCTCGGACTGCTCTGTGCTTCTAAAGGAAAGATCTTTACGGCGACATGTCAGGATGTATATAAAAGTGCACGTTTAAAGTGTAATGCGATTAAACGTAACCAGTATCAACTTCGATAAGCAATAGTTAGAAATAGTTCCTTAACTATTGTTTTTTTTAAATGTTTAAATGATAAATCAAATGTAGAACACATTTTAAACAGATGTCTGGCCAGCCTATGTTATCTCTGCAGATAAATGTAACAAACTATATTGAACACTAAGCATCTTGGCTTTTTGCCCAACTAGGCCAGTGACTTCATTGTACTCGTTTTAGGCATTTGTTAACAAATGAAATGTTAACAAAATTCAAGGTGAAGCCAAGATTTACCATGATATTTACTTTAGTCATTGATTAGTATAGCTAATGTATTTTTGATTCTTGTGAGCTAGTTCACGCCTATTTGGTTTTTATTCTCACTCTGCTACACTAACGCGGGTTCATTTTTCGATTAGACAACCAATGGACAATACGACTCAAGATTTGTGGCAGTGTTATCAAACGCCGTTGTTTTTGCTTACTCAAGCACTATCCTGCGATTTTTCCTTTGCTGTTATTACCGCCCATAATCCCGCTTCAAAGCTGCTTTCTCCCAGTCAAAACCGTTTACTCGATCGCCAACTTCTCCGTGAAATTGAATTATTGGGCGGTCCATACCGTGCCTTGGTCGGCGCGGCGCCGGATTTATCCCATATGGAAAAAAGTTGGGCCGTATTTATCGATAGAACGATGGCGCTGCAACTGGGTAAAAAATTTAATCAGTACGCCATTTATATGGTGGAGCAAGGTGAAGTGAGCTTAGTACCTTGCACTCTGGTAGAGCGGGATGAGGTTTGTTTAGGTAAATTTAGTGATTATGTGCAGCTTGTGTATGAATTACCGGATTTAGACGCATAATCATCTATTTTTAAGCGATTTTATTTAAATTATTCATTTGTTATGAAATTAGCATTGACTTCATTAGGGGTTTATTGCTACTTTTTTCGTCCCTTTCCGGCGGAAAGGAACAGAAGAGGAGCGTTAACTAGGTAGTCGGTCAGAGGAGCACAAACTCCAGCGATGACTGATGAGGGAGATTAACGCCGAGGCATAGATATGGTTGCTGCATGTTTATGTCGGTCGCTTAGGCTGAATCCTAACGATTGTCACCTGTAATTGGTGGAGAGCTTCTGGTGACGATTGCTGTTTCCCTTCTATTGGGGTGCGTTATCATTGAGCACCAGGCTCTTCGAACGAAGTTAGTTCGGAGTGTGATCATGTTAGTTAATCAATATCTTATTCAAGCTGCGTTTATTCCTTGCCCTACGTGTTTCACGGAGGTGCGCTAATGTCCCTCGTTGTCGCAAAATTTGGTGGTACCTCGGTTGCCGATTACGGTGCGATGAATCGCTGCGCCGATATTGTGCTGGCTAATGCCGCTTGCCGTTTAGTGGCAGTCAGCGCCTCGAGCGGCGTGACCAACCTACTGGTTGAACTCACCCAAGAGTCGATTAACGACGATGGTCGTTTGCAGCGATTAAAACAAATTGCTCAAATTCAATACGCTATCTTAGATAAACTCGGTCGTCCCAACGATGTTGCTGCCGCGTTGGATAAGCTGTTAAGTCGCATGGCGGTATTGAGCGAAGCTTTAGCCTCAACGCGCAGCAAAGCCACTATGGATGAATTACTGTCCCTCGGCGAGCAATGCTCCTCCGCGTTATTTGCGGCGGTACTGCGTGAAAAAGGCGCGAATTCGAGTGCATTTGATGTGCGCCGTGTGCTGCGTACCGATAGCCACTTTGGCCGTGCTGAGCCTCAGGTTGAACAGATTGCTTTGCTTTCCCGTGAGCACTTACTACCACTTTTATCTGAACAAGTGATTGTGACCCAAGGTTTTATTGGTGCAGATGAAGCAGGGCAAACCACTACACTTGGCCGCGGTGGTAGCGACTATTCTGCTGCGTTATTAGCGGAAGCCTTAAATGCTTCAGCGGTAGAGATTTGGACCGATGTGGCAGGCATTTATACTACCGATCCCCGCCTTGCACCTAATGCGCACCCTATTGCCGAAATCAGTTTCAATGAAGCCGCCGAGATGGCGACCTTTGGTGCCAAGGTATTGCATCCGGCGACGATTCTTCCCGCCGTTCGTCAGCAAATCCAAGTGTTTGTGGGTTCGAGCAAAGAGCCTGAAAAGGGGGGCACTTGGATCCGTCACCAAGTGGAAGATGCGCCCGTTTTCCGCGCCGTAGCACTGCGCCGCGATCAAACCCTGCTAAATCTCCACAGCCTACAAATGCTGCATGCTCAGGGTTTTTTGGCCGAGACCTTTGCAACCTTGGCAAGGCATAAGATCAGTGTGGATTTAATTACCACCTCTGAAGTGAACGTATCACTCACACTCGATAAAACCGGCTCGGATTCCAGCGGTCAAGGCCTGTTGAGTGAGGTATTGTTGCAAGAGTTATCACAACATTGCCGTGTACGGGTCGAGGATGGCTTAGCCTTAGTGGCTATTATCGGTAACCGAATTGCGACCACGCCGGGTATTTGTCGCCGAGTGTTTGAAGTGCTAGAGCCCCACAATGTGCGGATGATTTGCCAAGGTGCCAGCCCACATAATTTATGTGTGTTAGTGGCCGAAGCGGAAGCGGCGCAGGTGGTTAAAGCACTGCACGAAAATCTGTTTGAAGGCGTCTAATATGCTGCCGACAAAATCGTCTTTGCAAATCGGTGAGCTTGCCGCTGGGCAGGCTCTGACATTACCTATTTACCATTTTAAGCCGAGCGACGGTAAGGCGACTGGCCCTAAAGTGTATATTCAGGCCAATGTTCACGGTGCTGAAGTGCAAGGTAATGCGGTGATTTATCAATTGATGAAGCAACTTGAACGTTGTGATATCCGCGGTGAGATCACCTTAGTGCCACTCGCCAATCCATTAGGCATCAACCAAAAAAGCGGTGAGTTTACTCTAGGGCGTTTCGATCCTATTACGGGAGCGAATTGGAACCGTGAATACCTGAACCATGCCATCGATTTACCCACTTGGTATAGCCAACATGCCAAACTCAGTGATAGCGAACTTATCCAAGCCTATCGCAGCACTCTGGTTGAGGCCTGTCAGCAGAAATTGCACACTGATTGGGGGATAACGACGGGGCATAGGCTAGCGGTTAATCTGCAGGCTATGGCTCACAAAGCCGATATAGTGCTCGATCTGCATACGGGTCCTAAGTCCTGCAAGCATTTGTATTGCCCAGAGTATGACTTGGCTGCAGCCCAGTTTTTCTCTATCCCTTACACCTTAGTTATCCCCAATAGTTTTGGGGGCGCTATGGATGAGGCGGCGTTTTGTCCTTGGTGGCAATTGAGTGATGTTGCAAAAACGCAGGGGCGGGATCTTAACATTGCTGTCTCGGCCTTTACCTTAGAACTGGCGAGCCAAGAGCGAGTCTGTCTTGAGGATGCGCTGGTTGATGCCCAAGGGATTATGGCGTATTTAAGCCACAGAGGCGTGATCGCTGAAACCGTTGCGCCCGCTAAAATGCAACGCTTTGGTTGTTACCTGAAAGACTATAAAAAGTATCACGCGCCAAGCTCAGGTTTAGTGGAATACCTCGCGCCCGTGGGGGAATCATTAGTCGCGGGACAGCCCTTAGTGAATTTGCTGCGACTGGATCTATACGGTACGGTGGATGAGCTAAAGACAGTCAGTTTGCCACAGGACTGCGTGCCGATTTTACACTTTGCTTCGGCCTCGGTACATCAAGGGACAGAACTCTATAAGGTGATGACAAAGCTGTTTGAATTACCCACAGGGTAATTGCCACCGAAAACAATCACGCCAATCCCTCGAGATTGGCGTTTTTTATTTCAGTTCACAGCCACTTGAATCGATAGAATAGTGCCATTTGCAGCGCAACCAGCGAAATTAAAATGCCGCAGAAAGTGGCAAAGGCCCAAGTGTTGTCTGCCCCCGGTATGCCGCCAATATTGACACCGAGTAAACCAGTTAAAAACCCCAAAGGTAAGAAGATAGCCGATACTAATGATAGGAAATATAAGCGTTTATTGAGTTGCTCCGACTGCTGGCTGAGTAACTCCTCTTGGGTCACATTCGCCCTATCGCGCAGGGCATCGAGATCTTCAAGCGTCCGCACAAGCTTGTCTGTGGTTTCCCGCATTTTCAGCCGCTCCGGCTCGTTAAATAATATAAATTGATCGCTGAGGAGCTTAGAGAAGGCTTCTTTTTGTGGCGCTAAATAGCGGCGCAGCGCAACAGTTTGGCGGCGCAACTCGGCGATATCTGTCCTGAGATCTTTGACATTGCCAGAGACAACTAACTCTTCTAATTCAGATAGTTGCTCTTCTAGCTTGTCAATAAATTCCACCTTGTGAGTGGTCAGCTTTTCACATATAGCGACGATAAAGTCCCCAGTCGTTGTCGGCCCTGTTCCCTCTATGATGAGTTCTGCCACATCTTTGGCCGACTGTAGCTCGCGATCACAGGTCGAAATAATTCTTTGGTTATCGGCGTAAATACGGATCGCAACCATGTCTTCGGGGGCTGAGTTGGGGTTGAGGTTGACTCCGCGCAGTGCCAACAATACCCCTTCACCGGCGATGACAGCCCTTGGTCGAGTGTCTTGGGCTAGGAGGGCGTCGGTTTCGACTCTATTTAGTCCACTATTGAGTACCCAATGACGGGCTTTTTTATGGCGATAACGCAGGTGTACCCAGAGCAAACCGTTATTGGGATCCCAGGTTTCAATTTGTGCCGGGCTTAAGGTGGAGCCCGCTTGATCGCCACTCAGCACTAAGCTATAGATAAATCCATCGTGCATTATTGTGTTCCATTCTCTTACTCAACTATGCATTCAAGCTAACTGATTTTTCTGTGAAAATGAAGTCAGTACTGATGCTTAACGGATATGAGGTCAAAGTCAATCGCCATAAATCGGCGGCGCTGAGTGAGGCAAGCAACTTCGCCAAGGATAGGTTAAAATTAGCATCAGTAGGCTTAGAGCAAAGAGACAATAAAATGGAATATGAATTTAGGCGTAACAGTTTGACTGGCACTTATTTAGCCACCTTTAGCATGGATCATGAAGTGCTAGGCCAGTGGTTTTCTGAAGAGCTAGGGCCAGTGTTAGCCAAAGTTCAGCAAGTGTTGGATGTCATAAAAGATATTCAGGCAGATAAACTCACCTCATGGCGCCTCGTTGGCAATGATTTTACCTTAGAGTTAGAGCGTGAGCAGGCGCGAGTCTTTGCCAATACTTTAGGTTTTGAACAAGAGTATGAATTGGAAGAGGATATGTCGCTCTATGATGCGGAGTCAGAGGCCTATTGTGGCCTAGAGGATTTCGAACAGGCCCTATTAAGCTGGTATGAGTTTGTGCAAAAGGGCAGTTAGGGGGGGACCCCATTTTCCTTTGCAGGCTCAGCAGAGAAACAATAAAGGCAATCAAATGATTGCCTTTATTGTTTCTACCGTGCATTTGGCTTAATGATTGAGATATCTTACCGCCATTTCGGTTCTCGACTTGGCATTTGCCTTACGCAGTAGGTTTTTGACATGTACTTTGACCGTGCCTTCACTGATATGTAAATGCTCTGAAATCATACGGTTGCTTAGCCCTTCTGCCAACTGTTGCAAAATTTGTAGCTCCCTCGGGGTGAGACTCGACAGCCATTCTTGCTCGTCGGCCGCATCTTTGAGTTCATAGAGATACTCTTCGACTTCATCGCTGATGACTCTATGGCCTAACATGGCATTTTTGAGTTTATCAAGCAGTAAATCGGGCTCGGTATCTTTGAGTAAATAGCCGTCAGCACCCGCACGTAGCAGACGGATAACATCCTGTTTTGCATCGGAAACCGTAAGGATCACTATGCGAGAGGTCACGCCCTCTTGGCGCATGGCGTTGAGTGTATCCAGACCCGTCATACCTTTCATATTCAGATCGAGCAAGATGATATCGGGCTCATCCGTAGCGACTGCACTTAGGGCATCTAAGCCACAGCCCGCTTCACCAAAGAGGCTAAAGTCAGGATCTGAGGCGATCAGTTGGCAGATGCCCTTGCGTAGGAGAGGATGATCATCGACCACAAGTACGGAATAAGGTTTACCCATTTGCAGGCTCCTGTTGAGAAGGAAAAATCAGCGTGACTTTTGTTCCTTGTGGGAGACTTGGTTCGCTGTCGGTCGTGGTAGTGAGAGTACCACTTTGTGTTTGGCTTATCAGTGTTTGCTGTGCTGCCGCTGTCTGGCTACCGACAGGGGACTTACTATTACTACTAAATACAACATAACCCGCTAACTTGCTGGCTCGTTCGTGCATGATCCCTATGCCAAAGTGTTGGTCGCGCTCTTTTAAGTATCCAATCCCAATCCCGTTATCGCTGACACTGATATTGACCATTCCCTTGTCATCCTTATAGCAGCGGATATTAATGAGGCTTGCATTCGCATGCTTGATCGCATTTAGCGTCGCTTCACGGGTGATCTGCAGAATATGGATATGTTGTTTAGCTTCGAGCCATTGGGGGGCAAGTTTGTAATCTAAGTTGATTTGTATGTCAGTTTTGGTTCTGAGTTGCTCTAGCATCGCCTCGAGTGCATTTTTCAAATTCGGTTCTTTAATCGTTAATCTAAAGGTCGATAGCAGTTCCCTTAGCTGCACATACGCAGTGCTCACGCCTTCATTGATTTCCGTTAATTGATTTTCAACCGCAGGGCTACGGCAACTGTAATCTAAGTTTTTGCGCAGTAAGCTAATTTGAATTTTAAGGAAGGATAAGACTTGACCTAGGGAATCGTGTAGCTCCCGTGCTATCACTCCGCGCTCTTCCATCAGTGCCAGTTGCTGTCGCTGCTCCGTCGCGTTGTGGATCACTATGGAGCGGGTGAGCATAATGGCAAAATTTTTAAACAGTGCGGTATTGGGTTCCTGTGCCGAGATCAGTTCTAAGTAGCCAAGATCCGCTTGCTCAAATTGTAGCTGGAAGCGGGTACTATTTATGGGGTCACTCGGCCAACCCCCATCAGCCTGAACAATCTCTAACTCCTGCTCTGGGTATTGGATAATAAGCCTAAGGTAATCGAGCGACTCATAGTCTTTTAATTGATTTAGTACGGCTTTTAATGCCTTGTAGTCGAGTTTATTTTCGTTTAATGTCAACAGGTTATCATATAAGAAGGCCAGCTCGTTATTTGCCCTCGTCAGTGCTAAGGTTTTTTCAGTGACCTGGGACTCTAAGTTACCGTATAGGGTCGCCAACTCCTTGGCCGTTTTTTGCAATGCGTGGGTTAATGCGGTGAGTTCTATATATTCGGTCTCGGGCATTTCAATCTCGAAATTGCCCTTAGAAATCGTATTGGCCGATTCCATTAATTTCTGTAACGGCACCACCACTTTGCGTTTGGTAAAACGCACCGCCAGAAAAGCGATGACGAGCATCAGCCCTAAACCAAAAATCTGACTGGCGGCCAGTAGTCGCAGTTTAAAGGCGGCATGGTGCTCCATCTCTAGTACCAGTAAGTCTATGGTATCGACAAAATCCTTTAGGGAAGCCGTGTAGTCTCGGGAGTTTTCCTGCTCAATGTAGTATTTCATCACTAGCCATTTATCTATGACGAGTTGATATTGGTCGGCTATCTTTTTGGGGCTGAACCAACCCGTGGAGGGTTGCAGTTCCTCTGAGTGCAGCGTTGCTTCAAATTCGACGATTTTTTCCTGTGCATCCTCACTGCCAGAATTCGCATAAAACATCAGCCGATAACTTTGCATCCGCAGTGAACCCGATGCGTTAATGGCTTTAGCATCGCCTAAACTGTAAGACAAATTGATGATTGCGAAGATGGCAAGGCTACTAGAAAGCAAAATCAATACTAACATTAATCCTAGTATTTTAGAGGTGAGGCTGCCTTGTTTCATGTGTCTAGTATCCAGTTGATGATCATTCACTTGTGGCACTTTAGCTGTGCTTTTTACATTAGAAAATAATGTACTACATTAACAAAAGCACAAAAGTGTGAACAACAACACTATTACATTTTGATCTAGCGCAAACTTCGCGCCAGATACCCACTAAGAGGTATATTTTTAGAGGTATTAAGCCACTAACTTTGGCCTTGGAGATGTCGTGATTCACTAAAATAATGTAACACGGAGATGAGATGATGAAGAAGATGACAGGTAAGTCCTTTGCACTGAGTGCATTGGTTGCCGCCAGCTTCATGGCGGCGGGCGCAATGGCGAGTGATAAAACCGAACCTCGCAATGAAGTTTATAAAGATAAATTTGCCAATCAATATAACAGTTGGCATGACACCGCCAAAAGTGAAGAGATCACCGATGCGTTAGGTGGTGATCCTAGTCTAGTCGTGCTGTGGGCAGGTTATGGTTTTGCTAAAGATTACAATGCACCTCGCGGCCATATGTATGCCGTGACAGATGTGCGTAATACCCTGCGTACTGGTGCACCAGCCAACGCGGAAGATGGCCCAATGCCAATGGCATGTTGGAGCTGTAAGAGCCCTGACGTACCTCGCTTAATTGAAGAGCAAGGTGAAGATGGCTACTTTAAAGGTAAATGGGCCAAGGGCGGCCCAGAAGTCGTCAATACCATAGGCTGTGGCGACTGTCATGAAAAGGGCACGCCAAAATTGCGCATCTCTCGCCCCTTTGCCGAACGTGGTATGGAAGCTCTAGGCACGCCATTCGATAAAGCATCGAAGAAAGATAAACAATCTATGGTGTGTGGTCAGTGCCACGTTGAATATTATTTCGAGAAAAAAGAAGACAGAAAAGGCTTTGTAAAATTCCCATGGGATATGGGCACAACTGTTGAGCAAATGGAAGTCTATTACGATGGTATCGAGTTCTCCGATTGGACTCATGCGCTGTCTAAAACCCCAATGTTAAAGGCGCAACATCCTGGCTATGAAACATGGAAGCTAGGTGTCCATGGTAAGAACGATGTGAGCTGTGTGGACTGTCATATGCCTAAAGTGACGAACGACAAGGGTCGTAAGTACACTGACCATAAAGTGGGCAACCCATTCGATCGTTTCGAAGAAACCTGTGCAACTTGTCACAGCCAAAGCAAAGAGTTTTTAGTCAATCTGACTAATGAACGTAAGGCGAAAGTGAAAGAGTTGAAAGGTCGTGCCGAATCGCAATTAGTGAAAGCACACTTTGAAGCCGCCGCCGCTTGGAAAGCGGGTGCAACTGAAGAAGAAATGAAGCCTATTTTGACTGACATCCGCCATTCACAATGGCGTTGGGACTATGCTATTGCTTCCCACGGCGTTGCTGCCCATGCACCCGAAGAAGCACTGCGTATTCTTGGTACCGCGGTAGATAAAGCGGCCGATGCGCGGGTTAAGTTAGCACAGTTATTAGCGAAAAAAGGCATCACAGATCCTGTCGCTATACCTGATATTTCTACCAAAGCTAAGGCACAGGCTGCATTAGGTATGGATATGGATAAGATGAATGCAGAGAAAGACGCATTCAAGAAAGACATGTTACCTAAGTGGGATGAAGAAGCGAAAAAACGCGAAGCCACTTATAAATAATACTTAAGTAGACTTCAAAATAATGAAAAGCTCCTATATAGGGAGCTTTTTTATATCATTTATTAAAGTGTAAACATTAAATTTTTATTTCAATTATATATTTTTTGGATTAAGGTGTGCGCCGCTAGGAGAGCAGATTAGTTTAAATGCAAATTTAAATTGATATTAATGGTAATGGAATCAGCAATACTGAGATTGTCTCTTCGTTATCTTCATCTTTTACTCCTAGCTTATAATCATATAAGGGAATACTTTGATGAAAAAAATTACCGCGCTAGCAATATTATTAGGTTTTGTAAGTGTTAATGCCGCTGCTGCACAAGATAACCCATATCAGCACGAGGCAGGTCTAAAATATAGCGCAAATTCTGAAGAATTCAGCGATGGTCTGTGGAACGCGAATTATCGTTTCTACATTAGCCCTGTAGACCAAACTAAAGGTCCTTATGCGCTTAATGGATTTTTAGCTCAAACGTCTAATGTTGGTGCTAATTACAGCAATTATGATGAATCAGATCTAGATACCATTGGTGTTGATGGCACTTATGTATTTGCTTCTAAATGGTTTATTGCAGCTAACTATCAACGTTCTGAAATTGGTAGTTTTGACTGGAACACTTACGGTGCAGAAGTTGGTTATTACTTCAACGATAGCTCTGCTGTATCTGCTTTCTATAACGATGGCAGCGATAGCATCGAAGAATCATACGGTTTAAAAGTGCGTAGCTTTATTGCACTGCAATCAACCACAGGTGTGGATTTGAGCGCAAACTGGACACATCAAGATTCTGACGACACATTCAATTTAGGTGCAGATTGGTATGTGACTAAGTCATGGTCTGTTGGTCTAGGTTATACTGATGATGGTCATGATGATACTTTCGTATTAAAAACTGCTTATTGGTTACGTCTGTCTGATAGCTTCTCTGCAAACTTTGAGTTAGCTAGAGAATTAGATTCAGATGCTGATGGTGTATTTATTGGTTTAGGTTTGACTGGTCGTTTCTAATTTATTGTTTGTAACGATTTTTTAATATTAAGGTCACAAAATAATGTGACCTTAATTATTTGACCCTAAATAAATTTGAGACTATTTGATCAGTTTTAATAATGCCCTAAAGCGCTCGCCTTGGGCTTGATGTTGTAATTCAAATAACAGCGATTCCACATTGGTTAATAGGGCGCCTCTGGCCGTCATCATCTGAATACCCAGTTGTTTATTATCGGCACTGCGTGATGAGACGCCATCTGCGACTAAGTGCACCGAATATTGCTGTTCTATAAGGTCACAACAGGTTTGGTAAACACACACATGGGTTTCAATGCCCGCCAGTATGATGTGCTTGCGATTGGTCTTAGTGAGTGCCAGTGCAAATTCTTCACAGTGCCAGCCGCTAAAATGTTGCTTGGCTATGGGTGAGCCGGTTTTCTCCAGCAGGGTTTGAAGCTCTGGACTGGTTGCTCCGAGTTTATCGGGCAGTTGCTCCAACCATAAAATTGGGATTTCAAATAGCTGCGCACCTTGGATTAAGGTCTGTAGTTGTTGGTGCAGCTTGTTACTGTTATCTATGATCTGTGCAAGTTTTCCCTGCACATCGACGATAACGAGAGTGCATTCTTCCGGTTTTAACATCGGGCCTTCCTTTTGCGCTTGATTATTGTCTTAGTGTTGTTCTTCGCTTTTATCTTAGAGCTTGTGCTGTGATGCTCAGATTTCATCTCGATTACGCTTCCCCCAGTAAACCCCAAATCAGTTCTGTTACCAATAGGCATAAGGTCGAATAAAAGCTGCACTTCAATTGCTCACTAAAAGAGTGCGTCGCCCAGTGATATGCACAAATATGGTGCATTTTTAAGCGTAGCATTGTGAGCGTTTGTGTGAAAATTATTATTAATCAATCAATTGAATTTCTGGCCCAATGATTGAATTACCTTTGATACAAGTTAATAACAATCGTGTTTTTTTGGAGGTCAGGATGAAACTAGTCAGCGCTATCATCAAGCCATTTAAATTGGATGATGTCCGTGAAGCTATTGCCGGAATTGGTATTGAGGGTATGACAGTGACCGAAGTTAAAGGTTTTGGCCGTCAGAAAGGGCACACAGAACTGTATCGTGGCGCTGAATATCAAGTGGATTTTTTGCCGAAAGTCAAACTTGAAATTGCCACTAAAGCTGAAAATCTCGACATGCTGATTGAAGCCATTACCACTGCGGCTCATACGGGAAAAATTGGCGACGGTAAGATATTCGTCGTCGACTTAGAACAGGCTATCCGTATTCGTACGGGTGAACTCGATACTGAAGCGCTATAAGGGGCTGATGATGGAAGAATTAACAAAATTAGGTGTGACAGTTTCTGAGCTGCGCTTTGCACTCGATACCTTTTACTTTTTGATTTCGGGCGCATTGGTGATGTGGATGGCTGCAGGATTTGCCATGTTAGAGGCGGGGTTAGTGCGCTCTAAAAATACCACTGAAATTTTAACCAAAAACGTGGTCCTCTATGCGATTGCCTGTGTGATGTATTTGCTCGTCGGCTACAACATTATGTACGTCGATAATGCAGAGGGGGGATGGTTGCCTTCTATCGGGACACTCATCGGTTCACAATCCTCCGACGCAAGCCATGCGTTAGAGTCGGATTTCTTCTTCCAGGTGGTGTTTGTCGCAACGGCGATGTCAATCGTTTCTGGCGCCGTGGCCGAACGGATGAAGCTCTGGGCTTTCCTGTTCTTCTCTGTGGTGATGACTGCGGTTATCTACCCAGTAGAAGGTTATTGGACCTGGGGCCAAGGCTTTATCGCTAAGCTCGGTTTTGTGGACTTTGCGGGCAGTGGCATAGTGCATATGACTGGGGCCGCAGCGGCCATCGCAGGCGTGTTATTGCTCGGCGCTCGTAAGGGGAAATATGGCCCGAATGGTCAAGTGAATCCTATTCCTGGCTCTAACTTGCCAATGGCGACCCTAGGGATGTTCATTCTGTGGATGGGTTGGTTTGGTTTCAACGGTGGCTCGCAACTTATGGTGTCCGATGCGGCGAACGCCAGTTCAGTGGCTAAAGTGTTTGTGAACACGAATACCGCGGCGGCATTTGGCGCTATCTCAGCCCTTATCGTCTGTAAGATGATTTGGGGCAAAGCGGATTTAACGATGATCCTCAACGGTATTCTGGCGGGCTTAGTGGCGATTACCGCCGATCCTCTCTCTCCTTCTCTGTTGATGGCGGGTGTGATAGGTGTGGTTGCTGGTGGCTTAGTCGTGTTCTCTATCGTGGGTTTAGATCGGATTAAGATCGATGATCCAGTCGGTGCCATTTCTGTGCATGGTGTGGCGGGTTTCCTCGGGTTAATGTGTGTGCCTTTATCGAATGCAGACGCGACTATTGTGGCCCAGTTAACGGGTGCTGCGATCATTTTTGCTTGGGTATTCAGTGCATCGTTCGCCGTATGGTTTGTGATCAAAATGACCATGGGGATCCGCGTTTCTGAGGAAGAGGAATACAACGGAATGGACGCTTCTGACTGCGGAATCGACGCTTACCCAGAGTTTGTGACCGTAAAAAGCGCGGGCTAAAAACATCTTGATATGACTTGATGCGCAGTGTAGATCGCGGGATAGTAAAGCAGAGCCTAGTGCTCTGCTTTTTTGATCCTTCGAAAGCGATTGTTTTGTTACCCATTAAGGAGCGACCTATGGGCTTATTTGCAGGCAAAGTGCGTCAGTTGGGGCTTACGGTATTTGTTGGTGGTTGTTTTTGTATGCCAGTATTGGCCGGTGAAGTGGTGGTAACGCGCTCTAGCGAACATTTCGATGCTTTTGCCGTGCGCGATCAAGTGCTGAAGGATTTTGAGTGGCAGGAGTCACTTAGAAGACAGGAACAAATTCAGATCCTGCAGGCATTGCCTATAGGTTGTGTACCACAGATGCGGCCTTACCGTTATTATACCTGTGGTGAAAACAGCTATCGTCCCTACAATTACCAGCAGCGTGAAGTCTATATTAAAGTCGATAATCCTCAAAAATAGTGGAGCTTAAACAGGCAAGTGGGGCGAGATTTGACCCTTAGTTCGACTATTTGCCATACGGTTTTCAACGACATTCACTTTTTGTAACCATTTTATAATGCCTTTTTGACCATTTGTTATAAGCTCAATGAAGAGCGTATGGTCTGGAGGATGTATGTCGACACTATTCCGAGCCGTCTATTCGAGTGTCATTTATGGCGTGTTGCTTTGCCAATTGTGGGCATGTAGCTCAAGCCCTGAAATGCCAAAGGCCGACGAGGTCGAATCTTTGTTCGTCGATAGTCTCTTCACGCCAGTGACAGATATTCCTTCAGCAGAGGACATTTTCTATTTACCACCGGATGCCGTGGTTGAAGTGAGGCGTGCATTCGAACGATATAGCCTATCCCACAGTAACACTTTGACCGCGCATGAATGGCTGGCCAACTATATCAATGCCAAT
Source organism: Shewanella sp. CG12_big_fil_rev_8_21_14_0_65_47_15 (assembly GCF_002783505.1). Taxonomy (GTDB): domain Bacteria; phylum Pseudomonadota; class Gammaproteobacteria; order Enterobacterales; family Shewanellaceae; genus Shewanella. The sequence continues at coordinate 22,765 of NZ_PFGL01000059.1, read as the reverse complement.
CAAACCAGCACCCAGCGTGAGTTTAGATATCAAGATAATCTGACGCAAATAGCCAGTGAAACCTACGCTCAGCGGGCGGGTAACTGCATGTCGCTGGTGGTGATGACCTCGGCCTTGGCGGATATTTTTAACATTGAGACCGAATTTCAAGATATTGCCATTGAACCTGTGTGGGATAAACAAGGGGATTTCTATTTAATCAATGGTCATGTCAATTTACGCTTACTGCCACCCACCAATACGCACACTGTGTATGTGTCGTCCCATGCCATACTCGTTGATTTTATGCCAGAACGGGCTTTACGCGGGTACGATAAAACCCAAATCAATCGACAGACATTAATTACCATGTTTTACAATAATATGGCCGCAGAAGCCCTAGTGGATGGTGATTTAGACCGAGCCTATGCCCTGATTAAAGCAGGTTTAAAAAGGGGGCAATTTGTTCCGGCATTCAATACGTTGGCGGTTATTTACCGCCATAGAGGGGATGAAAAGCGCGCCGAACAGGTATATCGCTACGCACTTAAATTCGATCCGAATGACATGACAACGCTCTATAACTTAGCGGTGATTTTAGGGGATCAAGGGCGGTTAGATGAATGGGCAGAAGTCCATAAAGTGCTTGAGTTGGCGCGAATTCGTAACCCCTATTACTACTATGATATGGCGCAGCAAGCCTTTGATGAGCATCAATATGATGAAGCCTTAGCTTGGTATCAAAGGGCACTTGCGCGGGCGGATTATCGCCATGAGTTTTTCTTTGGCCTTTCCCAAACGTACTGGGCGTTAGGGGATGAAAAACGCGCTAAGCTCAATATGGAAAAAGCCATGGCATTGAGTGCTGATGAGACGGATAAACACCGCTATCAGGCAAAATTACAGGCGATGAAACGGCATTAGTCACTGTCGCTTTATGTTTCGTTGAACGAAACTTACCGCAAAAAATTGCTCTAGTGCGCTTTCTTTGTGGCTAGCGCTTGTCCTGTAAGCCTGACATCATTCACTTTAGTAGAACATTCCCGTCAATTATTTCTATCCGCCATATTCGATTTTGTTTAATAAGCATGCGAACACAGTCGTATATTTGAATTTATTGTTTTTAAAAATATATTAAAACAATAAGTTATATTTGATTTATTGAAATAGAGACAACTTGGTTGCATTAACGTGGCAGACTGGATAAATTGAACTCAGTATTGCAGTTGAGATCCCGTATTGCAGCGATAAAAAATAGCCTAAAACACCAGAGTTGGAGCAGTAAATGATGTATTACCAAAACGATGACGTTCGCATTAAAGAAGTAAAAGAGTTACTTCCACCGATTGCGATTCTAGAACGATTTCCTGCTTCTGAAAAAGCCTCTGCAACTGTGTTTAACGCGCGTCAAAGCATACACAATATTCTCGCCAAACAGGATGATCGCCTGTTAGTGGTGATTGGTCCTTGCTCTATTCACGATCCCAAAGCCGCACTGGAATATGGGCAGCGCCTCGTTGCACTGCGGGAGCGTTATCAAGATCAACTTGAAATTGTGATGCGAGTGTATTTTGAAAAGCCAAGAACCACAGTAGGTTGGAAGGGACTAATTAATGATCCCTATATGGATAACAGTTTTAAACTCAACGATGGCTTACGTACCGCGCGTAAGTTATTGGTGGATTTAAACGATAGTGGTATGCCAACCGCCGGTGAGTTTCTCGATATGATCACGCCGCAATATGTGGCGGACCTCATGTGCTGGGGAGCCATTGGTGCGCGCACTACTGAGTCCCAGGTACACCGTGAATTAGCTTCGGGGTTGTCTTGCCCCGTGGGCTTTAAGAATGGCACGGACGGTACCATAAAAGTGGCGATCGATGCTATTGGGGCCGCCAATGCACCGCATCACTTTCTGTCGGTCACTAAGTTTGGTCATTCCGCCATCGTCTCCACTAAGGGCAATCCCGATTGCCATATTATTTTGCGTGGTGGCCGGGAGCCTAACTACAGTGCTCCGCATGTTGCTCAGATCAGTGAACAACTGCAAAGAGCCAAGCTTGCAGACAACATAATGATCGACTTCAGTCATGCCAATAGCAGTAAACAGTATCAGCGCCAAATGGTGGTGGCACAGGATGTGGCTGAACAAGTTGGCGCTGGGAATCGAGCAATTTTTGGCGTGATGGTTGAAAGCCATCTAGTAGAAGGTCGTCAGGATCTTATTGAGGGCCAAGATTTATGTTATGGCCAGAGTATTACCGATGCCTGTATCGGTTGGGAAGACACAGCGCGTCTTCTTGCCGTGTTAAATCAGAGCATTGTGGAGCGTCGTCGCGGTAAGTCATTCGACTGATATAAGCGTTATTATCGCTTCGAGGCACAAAAGCAAAGGCGCTATCCCGGCGCCTTTATTTTTATTATTTATTGCTCATTTCGGCTAAATATTCGTTAGCTTTGGCTAAGCTGCCAAAGGCAGCAATCAGGTTATTTCGACCTTTATCCTGAATCTCTGGATTACCTGATTCTATCATCATCCACACCCAAGTTTGGATGAGTGGTAATGGTGGGTATTGAACTTTAGCGGAATCCAACATAAAGCTTCCTTTGACCTTGATTTAATTGAATAATCTTAATGTTATTTGGGGATGGATGTTTACAGTGTCTTCATTATCCTAAGCAATATTGAGAGATTTGCTAATGCTGCAATTTTACATCACTTATCCCTAGGGCATTTTGGGTAAAACAGAAAAAATAATCAACTCTAGAAACCTCAATATTACGACCTATTTTCACCTGTTTCATACCGACAAAATTGCCCTCACCTCTGTTTTTCATTCGTCGGAGTAGGTTTGTGATGATAAGTCATAAGCATGACATTTTATCACTGTTGAAGGTAAATTTTACCTTATGGGAAGCCCGAGGTTTGTCAGATTAATCTGGTTGATTTTATTCAAACTTTGCGTAATTGACTTCGCTTAATCTCGCCGTCTGCTGTTACAATTGCCCCAACTCAGCAAAGGTTAAGACATATGCGCCCCACATTATATTTTGAAGGTCCGGTCGATAAACTCAACTGGCATGTGATCAAGTTGCTTTGGCCTTATTTACTTGAATATAAAGGCCGCATAATCCTCGCTATGTCCTGTCTTGTGGTCGCAAAACTGGCCAGTGTTGGACTTCCCTTCATTCTTAAACATTTGGTCGATACCTTAGATGTGGACAAAACGGCGCAGGTCCTAAGCGTACCCGTTGGCTTAGTCTTAGCCTATGGCGCAGTGCGATTATTGACGGCCATTACGGGGGAGATCCGTGACACTTTATTTGGCCGCGTGACTGAGCGCGCAATTCGACGTTTAGGTCTTGCCGTATTCGATCATTTGCACCGACTCGATTTGGATTTTCATTTGGAACGTAAAACGGGCGGTTTATCCCGTGATATAGAGCGCGGCACCAGTGGTGTGAGCTTTTTGATGCGGTTTATGGTGTTCAATATAGTGCCAACATTATTGGAGATTGCCATGGTCGTCGGCATTTTCTTCTTTAATTACGGTATCGCCTTTGCGGCTATCACCTTCTTCTCCGTATTGGCTTATATTTTGTTTTCTATTATCGCAACCGAGTGGCGCACTGAATATGTGCGCGATGCGGCCAAAGCCGATTCGCTTTCTAATACCCGTGCCATCGACAGTTTGCTGAACTATGAAACCGTAAAGTACTTCAATAATGAGCAATATGAATCGACTCGGTACGATCAAGCACTCGAACAGTGGGAGGTTGCTAAGCGTAAAAACCGTTTGTCTTTATTTGCGCTCAACGGCGGGCAAGCCTTGATTATTGCATTGGCGATGACGGCTATGATGGCATTGGCGGCCTATAAAGTGACCTATGGCGAAATGACCCTAGGGGATTTTGTGCTGATCAATGCCTTTATGATGCAACTCTTTATCCCATTGAACTTTTTAGGTTTTGTCTATCGTGAAATTCGTGGTGCCTTAGCTAATATTGAGCGAATGTTTGGTTTGTTGGATAAGCATCCTAGTATTGTCGATTCGGCGGATGCCTTAGATTTTCAACCCTCCAAGGGCGAGCTTTGCTTCGAAAATGTTAACTTTAGCTATGGTGACCGGCAAATTTTGCGGGATGTCAGCTTCAAAGTGGTAGCGGGGAAAAAAGTCGCCGTAGTGGGAGACAGCGGAGCCGGAAAGTCGACGCTGATCAAATTGTTGTTTCGGTTTTACGATGTGGATCGGGGTGCTATTAGGATAGACGGCCAGGATATTCGTCATCTCACCCAGGATGCATTGCGACGTGCCATCGCCATAGTGCCGCAGGATACAGTGTTATTTAATGATTCTCTGGTTGAAAATATTCGCTATGGCCGCCCAGGCGCGAGCGATGAAGAGGTTCGACATGCCATCAAACTTGCCCATTTAGAGCAGTTTATTGCATCACTTTCCCAGGGGTGGGACACCAAAGTGGGCGAGCGTGGCTTAAAGCTTTCGGGTGGGGAAAAACAGCGGGTTGCCATTGCGCGGGCGATTTTAAAAGGCTCGCCCGTGTTGGTGTTTGATGAGGCCACATCATCCCTCGATAGCCGTTCCGAGCAGGCTATCTTGTCGGCATTACGGGAAGTCGCCAAGGGGCACACCAGTCTTGTCGTTGCCCATAGACTCTCTACTATCATAGATGCGGATCAGATTGTCGTATTGAGTCAGGGAGAGATTGTCGAGCAGGGAAACCACACTACGCTATTGGCTATGGATGGTTTATATGCCAAATTGTGGCGGATACAAAATGAGCAATCAAAAACACCTTTAGACCATTAATAGTTCAGTCTTTATTCAGCTTCGGCTCTCTATACTCAAATGCCAACACATCAATAGGAAGAGATCTGGCATGGAAAATATTGCACTGAGAGTGAACATTGAAGGCAAGGAAGAAAAGGTCGACACAGATTGGTTTGCTATCATGGCGACCTTAAAAAAACGCGGTGTTGACTATGATTCTCTTCAGCGAATTCACGCGGAGCTCAATGCGGGATTGAAAGTGACCACTCGACGTCTGACCTTGGCCAAATTCAATCAAGATATTAATTTGGCCGGTATTATTCGTGAGACGAAGGGTTATCTGAGTAACGCTCAATGGATACGCTAGCGTGGGAGATAATGTAACGAGAGATTTTTTGATATGCCGAGTAAAAGGGAATATTGATTGGTTATATTCCCTTAATTTTTCCCGCCTTCCAACCTTCACACAACAAATTTAATTTTGTTGTCGATTCGTCGATGAGAGTGAGCCGAATAATTTGGCCTTCACGAAAACACACCAGCTCGCCTTCGATTTCGGTCAAGCGATTACAGCTCTTACAGCTCGTGCTTACAGTTTTACTGACTGGCAGTTGGCTTACATAGCTTGAATTCAAAAGTGTTTCCTTAAATTTCTGTACCATTAAGACATTCGGTAAATGCTTACCTCACAGATCTTACCTCTTTTGTGATATGCATTCAAATATACCTTACCTTAGTCAGTATAGACAAAAGTAGTAGCCCAGTGCCACGGGCCCTAACGCTATTGGTTTATGTGTGAATAGTATTTGTCGAGGGAGAGTGACAGGCCACTATCGAGCACGATTCGCACATGCGTTGGCTTAAGTTGCCTTGGTTCGCTGACACCACAGGAATGGGCGATCAACGCTAAGTCGTGGTGTAAATTATGATTATAATTAGCGACTCGCGTCGACTTATCTCTGGGATTTAACCCCTGTTGGAGTTTCTTATTGTGGGTAGTGATGCCCGTTGGGCAGGTATCTTTGTTACATTGCAAGGCTTGGATGCAGCCGAGGGCAAACATATTGCCACGGGCCGATGCGATGAAGTCGGCACCTAATGCTAACGCCCAAGCCACCCGTGAGGGCACGATAAGCTTACCGGAGGCAATGACTTTAATGCGTTTACGCAATCCCCGTTGGATCAAAATATTGACCAGAATAGGGAGGCTTTCCTTCAGTGGTAAACCGACATAATCCATCAGCGGTTGCGGCGCGGCGCCAGTACCACCATCGGCACTGTCTAAGGTAAAAAAGTCGGGTGCAGCATCTTCACCGCGGCGCTCGATTTCATCGCATAAATCTTCGAGCCATAGCACGTCTCCGAGTATGGCTTTAATGCCAGTAGGCTTACCTGTGACCTCCCGTACTTTGGCTATCATGTCCAGAATATCCCCCACATTTTTAAATTCGATATGGCCATTGGGGCTGATAGAGTCCTGCCCTTGGGGAATACCGCGAATGTGGGCAATTTCTTCGGTCACCTTAAGGCCGGGTAATATGCCTCCTTTACCGGGTTTAGCCCCTTGGCTCATTTTTATTTCGAACATTTTGACTTCGGGATGTGCCGCTATCGCCTTCAGTTTTTCATCGTCTAAATGGCCGTGTTCGTTACGTACACCGTATTTGGCCGTGCCAATTTGAAAGACAAGATCGCAGCCACCTTTCAGATGATAGGGGCTTAATCCGCCTTCACCCGTGTTAAGCCAACAACCCGCTTGCGCTGCGCCATGGGAAAGGGCGGTGATTGCTGGACGCGATAGTGCCCCAAAACTCATCGCAGAAATATGGCAGATGGCCTGTGTTGTGTAGGGGTGGCGACAGTGGCTACCAATCGTGAGTGGATGAATGGGCGTGATATCTTCATCTTGAGTAGGGAAGGCGGTATTCATAAACATAATGGTGCCGGCGCTGTCCAAGGGACGTGTCGAGCCAAAGGCGATGGTTCTATCCACATTTTTGGCTGCGCGGTACACCCAGCTTCGTTCGGCGCGGTTAAAGGGCAGTTCCTCCCTGTCCTGGGCGAAAAAGTATTGCCTAAAGAATTCTCCTTGTTTTTCGAATAGATATCTAAAACGACCTATCACGGGATAGTTGTGTCTCACCGCTTGTTTCGTTTGCATCTTATCGGCGATATACATGTACACAATGGCGAGTACACCGAGTCCAATAAGGATCAAAAAGAGTCCAGAGAATAGATCGAGTCCCCACATAAACCAATTGAGTTCATTCATATTATTATCCTTTATTCTTGGCCGTACCGAGTCGAAATCAGGCTCGCAGGTTGACCCTCATTGAGGGAGAGTAAAAATAGTTGGCTGTAATCATCTTCACTTATCGCTGGGATTTCAGGTCCGCCAAGGGCTTTGATGATAAGGGGAACCGTATTGGAGTGGCCGGCTATGAGGGTATTGCCTTTGACCGCATGCACTTGTTCAGCGATTTGCTGCACATGTGCCGCTATCGCTTTGGTTGCGGGCACAACAGTGACAGGCAAGTGGCGGGCTTGGGCTACTGGCGTTAGTGTTTGTTGTGTTCGTTGATATTGTGTTGCGATAAGTTGGGATAGTGGCGTGCGATTGAGGGCGCTAATGAGGGCCATAGCACGCATTTCCCCCGCGGGAGATAATGTTGGATCCGTTGCTGGAGAGTCGGACTTTTCGGCATGTCTGACTAAAATAATCAGCCTACTGTCTGCAATAGCGTGATTAATCGGGGTTAAACCAAGGCCGATAAATACCACCAGGCTTGCCAACAGTCGCGCAGGAGATATGGGAAAGCGCCTATGGAGGCCAGCCAAGGAAATAAAGTGGAAAAAGTGTAAACTGCGGTCTGCTGCCATTGGGTTACATCCTTTTAAGTAGGCTGATGCAATGAGTTAAGGGAGAATGATTTTATTATCCTGTTTCTACCATAGCGTTGCGGCATGATGGTACTGCAAATCGAAAAATTACTAAAGTTGGTTAAATTTTGGTCGATAATTAAGTCGACTCAAATTGAATGGATGGCCATCATGGAAATCAACAAAACCCCTCATATGCCGCAAGTACCTGTGTCACACAAAAAGTATGCTGAGAATATGGCTGCCAAGGGGGCCGAAGCGAGTGATTCAAAGAATGCAAAAGCCGTCGAAGCGACTTCTGCACAAACCGCACAGCAAACGAGTAAGCAGCTGATGAATCAAGCGATTCTATCGGCGCAGCAGGATGTGAATATCAAAACTGGCGATGAGTCTATGGTCTTGCTCTATCGCGCCGCAATCGAAGCGATCAACAAAGAATTAGCCCCGTCCATGGGGGAAAACGCGATTCAAACCGCCTACGACAACGGTGTCGATACATCTCCTGAAGCCACGGCCGATCGCATAGTGAGTTTTGCAACCCAGTTTTTTAGCATTCATCAACAGCAGAATTCGGGTATGGATTTTGATGAGCAGCTCGATAGCTTTATGAGCATTATCGGTGGCGCTATCGATAGCGGTTTTCAGGAGGCAAGGGATATTTTGTCGGGCCTTAAGGTATTGCAGGGAGACATTGCCGATGGTGTAGATAAAACCTACAGCCTAGTGCAAGAGGGGCTGCAAGCCTTTAGGGATAGCTTTAATAAAAAACCAGATGAGACACAATCGACAACATCTTAGCTCCGCCATTGCTCGGTTGGTAAACTTAAACCCCTTTTGATAAGGGGTTTTTGTTGTGCCGATAAAAGTCTATGCTAGAAACTTATCTAACGTTTCACTTGGGGACAAGTTATGTGGACTAGGGGACGAGTTATTGAACGTATTGATTGGAATGATAAATTATTTTCGCTGCGGATTGCCGCCGACCTTGCACCTTTTATTCCCGGCCAGTTTATCAAACTCAGTCAAGTGCGTGATGATAAACGCGTTGCCAGAGCCTACTCCCTCGTTAATTCCCCCGATAAAGCCTACGCCGAAGTGCTCGCCGTTGCGGTAGAGGATGGGCAATTATCACCGCAATTACAAAACCTGACTATTGGCGATGAAATTGATATAACCCCAACTGCAACGGGTTTTATGACCTTAGATGAAATCCCCAAGGGTGAGTTGCAAGGTCGGCATTTGTGGTTTTTAGCCACAGGCACTGCCGTGGGGCCGTTCTTGTCTATGCTCGATACCGATGAACCTTGGCAACGCTTTGATAAAATCGTATTAGTGTATGGTGTGAGGGAGGCGAAGGATCTGGCCTACCTCGATAAACTGCGGACCTATGAGCAACAATATCCTGATCAGTTTATTTTATGTTTGAGTGTGACCCGTGAACCCTTTGAAGGGGCATTGCAGTGCCGTATTCCCGATGGTTTAATCTCTGGCGAGATTGAGCGTAAAGTCGGGTTAACCCTGTGCGCGACTGACTCCCAAGTCATGATTTGCGGTAATCCAGGTATGATAACGGGTGCTCAGGTGGCACTGATAGGTAAAGGTCTCGCTAAAAATTTACGCCGTGCTCCAGGGCAAATAACAGTCGAAAAATATTGGTAAGCCTTGCGGTTTTTATGAGCGAATTACGCGCTAGTACTGAAATTAAAACAAATAGAAGGAATGATTAATGAAATTGCTCTGTTCCCAGGCATCACCCTATGCCCGCTGCGTTAGAAGCCTGATCCGCTATTTAGATATTAAAGATATTGAAGAAGTGACCGTGAATCCCTTCGAAAACACGGCGGAATTACTCGATGCAAATCCACTGGGTCAAATCCCCTGCCTTATTACCAACGACGGTGTCCCACTGTTTGATAGCGAAGTGATTATGCGCTACCTGGATGCTGAGTTAGGTGAACAGCAGATGTTTGGCAGTCAGAGGGATAACTGGGTATTACAGTGTCATTTCTCTATGATAAAAGGGCTTATCGATAGCGCGGTCAAATTACGTCAGGAGCAAATGCGTGAGGAGGAAGGGGTGAGATCGGCCTTTTGGACTTCGCGGTTTGAGCAGGCGTTATTGCGCGGATTGATGCAGATGGAACACCTCAAGGTGATCACGCAAGCCACGATTCAAGCACCACAATTGGCGTTAATTTGTTTACTGGATTACGTGGATTTTAGGCATCCAGAGTTAGATTGGCGAAAAGTGGCTCCAGCTACCGCGCTTTGGTTTAGTGAGATGCGTAATCTCCCCGCATTTATTGAAACTCGCCCCCAATAATTGGGTATATAGGCGTTCAATTGTCCGTTGTGCGCCTTCCCTTTGATCTATCTCGACGATTTTGTTCACCAAAAACCCCGAAAAGCTCCCGGGTAACACCATAATCTACTCTGCGTTCATTACTCGATTGGCGTCTGTCCTCAAAGTGTTGATAGCGACATTCGCAGTGTGCCATGGTGCATTCTTCCATGGGGATCGCTGGCGCCTCTTTCGACAAAAAACGCTTGCCGGTGAGGGTGTTAACTTGCTCGCAGCAATCACCTTTATTCACTATACTGACGCAGTGAAAGCGATGATCTGGCGTTGTATCGCTTTTAGCTCTACGGCCATTTGAACTTAAGGTTCCGAAATAATGTTTACGGATTTTCTTGTCCCTCCTCAGTTTGGCTAGTGCAAATAGCGCAAGAGCGGCTACGATAACAAACAGCAAAGTTAACATAACGCCTCCTATAGCCATTTTATGCAAATTAATGTTCAGTTTAGTTTGATTTGGGATAATCACCAGCGTTGAATTTAATCATTTTAAAAACAAACTGTTAAGTTGTATTCCGCTCTCGATTTATCTATCAATTACTCACTTAACCGTGGCGGAAAATATCCTCTTTGGCGTGGCTAAGTTGTCAGCCGTATAACGTCGGGTGCGATGAGCTGAAATGCTTACCTTAGTTAAGCCTGAAGGACTTGAATCCTAGGCCTACTGACCCATGCCATAGACAACTAAAGTATGACATTTTTGCTTACGTTTAACTTAAGTAAAAGCCGTTTAGCTTGGTGATATTTTCGACAGTCCTTGGTACCTTAACCCTTCAGATTTGGAGGAATTATGATAAAAACAATAAAATCAATTTGTACCTTAGTGACAGTGGCGACGGCGATGTCGTCTTCAGGAGTGATGGCTATGGATAGGATCACAGGTAAAGCCTTTGCAACCCGCTCGGAAGTCTATGCCACCCATGGAATGGCGGCGACCAGTCAACCATTAGCCACCCAGGTCGCTATCGACATACTCAAGCAGGGCGGCAGTGCGGTCGATGCGGCCATTGCCGCCAATGCCATGTTAGGGCTAGTTGAACCCACTGGCTCGGGTGTTGGTGGCGATTTATTTGCTATCGTCTGGAGTGCCAAAGATAAACGTCTCTATGGCCTTAATGCATCGGGTCGCAGCCCAAAATCTTTGAGTTTAGAAAAACTTAAATCCCTAGGTTTAGATTATTTACCGCCACTTGGGCCTCTGCCTGTTTCCGTACCCGGCGCCGTCGATGGTTGGTATGAATTGCATAATAAGTTCGGTAAATTGCCTATGGCCGATAATCTCGCGCCAGCGATTCATTACGCCCGTGATGGTTTCCCCGTGTCAGAACTCATTGCCTATTACCTTGAGGGCAGCGGTAAAAAACTCGCTAAATTCCCCGGATTTAAAGAAACCTATATGCCCAATGGCAAGATGCCAGCCGTGGGTGACATCTTTAAAAATCCTGCGCTGGCTAACACCTACGAGAAAATAGCCAAGGGCGGCCGCGATGCCTTTTACAAAGGGGATATTGCTAAAAGTATCGATAAATACATCAAGGCCCAAGGTGGCTACCTAAGTTATGAAGACTTAGCGAGCCATAGCAGCGAATGGATTGAGCCAGTTTCGGTCAATTACCGTGGTTACGATGTGTGGGAGTTACCGCCTAATGGTCAAGGGATTGCGGCGCTGCAAATTCTAAAAACCATGGAACCCTTCGACATTGCCGCCATGGGCTTTAATAGCCCTGAGTATGTGCATTTATTTGTCGAAGCGAAAAAACTGGCCTTTGCCGACAGGGCTAAGTTTTATGCCGATATGGCTTTTAATAAGGTCCCGGTTACAGAGCTTATCTCGCAGCAATATAACTATGATCGCACTAAGTTAATCGATCCCAGTAAGGCCGCTAAGAGTGTCGATGCGGGTAATCCTGCGCTGCAACATGGCGACACTGTGTACCTGACCACCGCCGATAAAGACGGTAATATGGTATCACTCATCCAGAGTAATTACCGTGGCATGGGCTCGGGGATGACGCCGCCAGACCTAGGGTTTGTACTGCAGGACCGTGGGCAAATGTTCGATTTAACCGAGGGACGATTCAACACCTACGCACCGGGCAAGCGTCCATTCCATACCATTATTCCCGCCTTTGTGACCAAAGAGGGGAAACCTTGGCTCAGCTTTGGGGTGATGGGCGGCGCGACTCAACCACAAATGCACGCACAGATTGTAATGAATCTGATTGATTTTAAAATGAACTTGCAAGAAGCGGGCGATGCCCCCAGAATTTTGCATATGGGTTCAACCGAGCCAACGGGGGAAGTGATGAAAGATGGCGGCTATGTCAGTCTGGAATCGGGTTTCCCGGTGGAAACCCGCCGCGAGCTTATCAAGAAGGGCCATGTTCTGCGTGATGGTCTAGGGGATTTTGGTGGTTATCAAGCCATTGGCTTTAATGCTGAAACTGGGGTTTACCGTGGTGCCTCCGAGAGTCGTAAAGATGGGCATGCTGCGGGATATTAGTGCAACATAATGGCGGCGCGCTAGTCGTATTCGTCCTATATTGGGTAAGCTAATTGACGAGACTTTCGCGGTCTCGTCAATTTTTTATATTTGAGGGCACCTTAGGTGCGATAAAGCCCCGCAATTAGCATTATCATAGAGATAACCAAGCAAACTGTGCGTTAGTTAATGTCATTTTCAGGTAAAGTTGCGGATAATATTGCCGAAAATGAGTCTAGAAAAGGGTGATAATCAGATGGATATTCAAAATATGCCGCGTGAACAGTTGGGTGTGTGTGCTGAAGGGAACTTACATAGTGTCTATTTGATGTTTAACGCCAATGACAATGTTGAGTCGCAATTACGTCCCTGTATTGCCAACGTAGCGCAGTATATTTATGAGCTGACGGACCAGTATTCCGATAGCGCCTTCAATGGTTTTGTCGCCATAGGCGCTAATTATTGGGACAGCCTGTATCCCGATTCTCGCCCCGAAATGCTTAAACCTTTCCCTGCCATGCAAGTGGGTAGCCGTGAAGCGCCGGCAATTGAATATGATTTGTTCGTGCATATCCGCTGTGACCGTTACGATATTCTGCATTTAGTCGCTAACGAAATCAGCCAGATGTTTGAAGACTTAGTCGAACTAGTCGAAGAAGAACGTGGTTTTAGATTTATGGATAGCCGCGATCTGACCGGTTTTGTTGACGGCACCGAAAACCCTAAGGGTCGTCACCGCCAAGAGGTGGCTTTAGTGGGGGATGAAGATCCAGAGTTTAAAGGCGGCAGCTATATCCATGTGCAAAAATATGCCCACAATTTGAGTAAGTGGCATAGATTACCGCTTAAAAAGCAAGAAGATATCATCGGTCGCACTAAGCAAGATAACATTGAATATGAGTCGGAAGATAAACCCTTAACTAGCCATATTAAGCGGGTGAATCTTAAGGATGCCGATGGCAATTCGATTGAGATTTTGCGTCAAAGCATGCCCTATGGCTCACTTAAAGAGCAGGGATTGATGTTTATCTCTAACTGCCGTACACCGGACCATTTTGAGCAGATGCTGCATAGCATGATGTTTGGCGATGGCGAAGGGAATCATGATCACTTAATGCATTTCACTAAGGCGATGACGGGTTCATCCTTCTTTGCACCCGCCTTAGATTTTATGCTGCAATTTGACGAATAAGCCAAGTTTTAATCAGTTTTTTATATGTGAATGACGCACTTAGGCTACTCTGGCTAAGTGCGTTTTTTGTGGGTAACGCTAATTGGCATGGGTCCATTTTTTGATGTCGAACTGCCATTGCTGGGCGGTAAAATCAATAAAGCTTCTGACTAAAATCTGTTGATAGCTGCGGGATAAATATACGGCCCACAGTGCTTGGCCTGGCGCGGTAAACTCCTGTAATACTTCAACAAGTTGGCCACTGGCAAGGTATTGGTTGGCCAAGTCGCAGGGCAAGCGGGCAATCCCATGTCCTCTCAGAGTCGCATTCAGTAGCACGCCCATATCGTTTGCTTTTAGATTTCCCCTAGGTTTAATTAGCTCTGTTTGCTGCTCCTTCAGAAAATGCCAATTCTGCTGCGATGAATGGATAAGACAATTATGTTCGAGCAGATCTATGGGAGCCGATGGTGGCGTGACCGTCGAGAGGTAATTGGGAGCGGCGCACAGCACTGCGTCTATGGTCATCAGACGCCGCGCAATAAGACTGTCATCGGGTCGCTCGGTATAACGCAACGCCACATCGACCCTTTCATCGACCAATTGCGCCATGCTATCGGACATCACCAATTGAATAGTCACTTTAGGGTGCAACTTAATAAATCGGTCGACGACATCGAACAGGCTGTGCTGACCTAGACCAATAGGCGTGGCGATACGAATACTGCCGACCAATTCAGTGTTATGGCTATGGGCACGGCTCTCCATGGAGGCGACTTCACTTAAGACGCGCTGACAATAATGAAGCGCTTCTTCCCCCTGCAGGGTAAGGCTCACACTGCGGGTAGTGCGGTGCAATAAACGTAGATTAAGCCATTGTTCGACTTCTTGAATATGGCGCGACACCTGTAGGCGGCTGAGGTCTAAATGTTCGGCAGCTTTGGTAAAGCTACCGCCGTTTGCCACTTCGACAAAGCTACGTATTGCGGCAATTCTATCCATATTAGTATCTCAATCTGAAACAATCATGCTCATTTATTGATATTTATCACGGGAAGTGTTGCAAGTAAACTGAGCTCAATGTAAATCAGCAGCGAGACTTATCAGATGAAAATTGCAGTATTAGGCGCATCCGGTTGGATTGGTGGCACCATTCTTAATGAAGCGTTAGGTCGTGGTCATAGCGTTGTCGCTTTGGTGCGAGACCCAAGCAAACTCGGCATGACAGCGGCGGAGGTGCGCAGTGTCGATCTAACCCAGCCATTAAATGCCGAAACATTTACCGGAGTCGACTTAGTGATTGCGGCCGTGGGTGGCCGCGCCGAGCAAAATCACGCTCTAGTGACTAAGACAGTGCATAATCTATTAGCGGTATTACCGCAGGCGAAAGTGCCACGCTTATTGTGGGTTGGTGGGGCCGGGAGTTTAGAAGTGGCACCGGGGGTGACACTGGTTTCTAGTCCAGATTTCCCCGCAGCCTATAAAGATGAAGCTCTCGCTCAAGGCGAAGCACTTAAGGCATTTCGCGCCGCACAAACGGCAATCAATTGGACCTTTGTTAGCCCAGCCGCCGAAATTTATCCTGGCGAGAGTGAAGGCCCATATCGTCTTGGTGGCGACAGCTTTTTTACCGATGCTAATGGTCAAAGCCGCATCTCTGTCACCGACTACGCTAAAGCCATGCTCGATGAAGCCGAAAAGGCGGCTCATCCCAATCAAAGGATCAGTGTGGCCTACTAAGGTACGTAATCAGGTAATATTGAGGTGAAAGCTGTAACGTAAACGGGACAGCCACTCAAATGCCGTCAAGATACTGGACCGTGTGGTGTACAGATAAAATAGAACAGGTCAGCGAGCTGACCTGTTTTTTTATTCTGCGTAGTTGAATAAAGATTTGATGGTTTCTAAGGTATCGGCGATATCTTGGATGCTCGATGGGCAAATAAAGATAGTGTCGTCACCGGCAATCGTCCCCAAAATCCCTTCGGGTTTACCAATGGAGTCCAATAAACGGGCAATTAATTGGGCCGCTCCAGGGCTGGTGCGCACGACGATCATCGCTTGGTTGTGGTCGACGTCGAGCACCAAATTCTTTAATGGGCTGCCGGCGGTGGGCACACCTAATTCGGCCGGTAAGCAATACACCATCTCTTGCTT
This sequence comes from Shewanella sp. CG12_big_fil_rev_8_21_14_0_65_47_15, assembly GCF_002783505.1. Taxonomy (GTDB): domain Bacteria; phylum Pseudomonadota; class Gammaproteobacteria; order Enterobacterales; family Shewanellaceae; genus Shewanella. Next base: position 6,950 of record NZ_PFGL01000059.1, on the reverse strand, counting down.
AGCGTTGCGCGTCCGCACTGCACCGAACTTGCTGAGCATGCGCGATACTTTCGATTGGTTAATATTACCAAAGCCTTCTGCTTGCAAGGCGGTGACGATTTCACTCTGAGAGCCAAAGCGCTCTTCTTTTAAAATCGACTTAAAAATTCTAACAAGGTCATCCTGATTCTTGGTCGTTTGCATAATATTATTATTCGTTATTCAAAAAAACAGGCCCATTTTGAATATTTTTAGAAAAATTGTCAACAAATAACCAGATTGGTTGAATAAAAATTCACTAACTCCCTATGGTTAAGCGTTTATTGGGGGCGTAAAAATATCAATTTGAGTAATTGTTCTACATTGCTTCTAAGTTATTCCGGAATTCTTTTGTCCCACGACTAAGGGATAATTGAAATTAGCGTGACATTCCAGTAATGTGACGCCAACGCAAATTAGATCCATGTCACACATATCCGAGAAATAACGGAGATAACTATGAAAGTTGCTGTACTTGGTGCTGCTGGTGGTATCGGCCAGGCTCTTGCCCTACTGTTAAAAACTCAACTGCCTGCGGGTTCACAATTGTCTCTATACGATATCGCACCGGTGACTCCGGGTGTTGCGGTTGACTTGAGCCACATCCCAACTGCTGTTGAAATCAAAGGTTTTGCTGGCGAAGATCCAACACCTGCACTGGTTGGTGCTGATGTTGTACTGATCTCTGCTGGTGTTGCTCGTAAGCCAGGTATGGATCGCTCAGATCTGTTTAATATCAACGCAGGTATCGTACGTAACCTGATTGAGAAAGTGGCTGCGACTTGTCCTAAAGCTTTGGTTGGTATTATCACTAACCCAGTAAACACGACTGTTGCTATCGCAGCAGAAGTGATGAAAAAAGCCGGCGTTTACGACAAAAACCGTTTATTCGGTGTGACTACCCTTGACGTTATCCGTTCAGAAACCTTCATCGCCGAATTAAAAGGCTTAAACGTTGCTGACGTTAAAGTAAATGTGATCGGCGGCCACAGTGGCGTGACCATTCTGCCATTACTGTCTCAAGTTGAAGGCGTGACTTTCAGCGACGAAGAAGTGGCAACTATGACGACTCGCATTCAAAACGCGGGTACCGAAGTGGTTGAAGCTAAAGCCGGTGGCGGTAGCGCGACTCTGTCTATGGGTCAAGCGGCTTGCCGTTTCGGTCTGTCTCTGGTTCGTGGTCTGCAAGGCGAAGCTAACATCGTTGAATGTGCCTATGTTGACGGCGGCAGCGAGCACGCAGAATTCTTCGCACAACCTGTGCTGTTAGGCAAAAACGGTATTGAAAAAGTACTGCCTTACGGTGAAGTGAGTGCATTTGAAGCTAACGCCCGTGATTCAATGTTAGATACGCTGAAGGGCGATATCAAACTAGGCGTTGATTTCGTTAAGTAATCTTTCGGATAATCTGTTTAGGTTATGACGAATAAAAACGGAGCCATTAAGCTCCGTTTTTTATATCTGCGTTTTGCACTTTCTCAATCTAATTTAGCGGCGCTTAGTGGGAATTTGGCAATTATCGTCGCAGCGGGCTTTGCCCGTCAGTAGATAGGAAATACGGTATCTGTGCTTAGCAAAACCTAAGTAAGCCCAATCTGCGATAGGCTTGATAAGCGGTAAGCGTAACACTTGTACCCAAGAGCGGGTGCCAGTTAGCGCCCACGCTTTGCAGGTGACATCTAACCCGAGTAACACCTCACCCGTTGCGGTTTCACCGTGGAGAATCGTATTGGCGTAGTCTCTATCGATATGGCTAGGTTAAATTCAAATGAGTGCAGTAATATCTTGGTTATTCATCAGTTTAACCTGATTACCTATTGTTAAGTGAGCGGCTTACCACCGAGTGAATCACTGACTAAAAATGAAGGATAGCTATGACATCTCCCATTATTATCACAGGCGTGGGTAAACGCATAGGTTACGCCTTAGCCAAACATTTTCTCGCCCAAGGTCAGCAGGTGATTGGCACCTATCGCAGCCATTATCCCAGCATTGATGAGCTACACGCCCTTGGTGCGACCTTAATCCAATGCGACTTCTACGACAATGCTCAGGTACAAACCCTGATTGAGCAATTAGGCCAATATCCAACGTTTCGCGCCATTATCCATAATGCATCGGATTGGCTGGCGGATAACAGCCCGTCCCTCGCTGCCCATGAGGTGATGCAGCGGATGATGCAGGTGCATGTAAGCGTGCCCTATCAGTTGAATCTAGCCTTAGAGTCGCTGTTACGAGCGGGGGCCAAAGGCGAGATAGGTGCAAGTGATGTGATTCATATTACAGACTATGTGGCCGAAAAGGGCAGTGCGAAACATATTGCCTATGCCGCCAGCAAAGCCGCACTGCACAATATGACGCTATCCTTTGCGGCCAAATTTGCACCCGAAGTGAAAGTGAACGCTATCGCGCCGGCGATGATCCTATTTAATCAAGGCGATGATGCAGCCTATCGGCAAAAGACTTTAGCTAAGGCAATTTTGCCAAAGGAAGCGGGCAATCAGGAAATTATCGCTTTAGTCGAGTATCTGCTCGATAGTCGCTATGTCACGGGGCGCAGCCATAGTGTCGATGGTGGCCGGCATTTGAGGTAAAGAAAAATCTAGAACGGCCTGCGGCCTCTAGAACGCCATTGCATGGCTCTAGATTCAAGAAGAAGTCGTTATGGAGCGACGCTCTGCTTTTTCTAGCAGCGAAGCGCTCTAGCTTCTAGTTTCTTGCACCTTCTTTATTCAAAACGTCAGTACCCGACTTGGGGTGATGATAAAGGGCAAAGGCACATCCCAATGCTCGCAGGGTAAACTGGTCACTTGCTGGCAATCATGGGCGTAACCCATAGGCAGAGGTTTACCTTTTTGCTGCCAGTTCGCCAGTGTTCTGTCGTAATAGCCACCGCCCATCCCCATACGATTACCTTTTAAATCAAAGGCAACCAGCGGCGTGATTACCACATCGAGGCGTTCTATTGGCATAATGGCGCGCACATCAAGCTGAGGCTCTAAGATCCCAAATTGATTGGGCTGCATGGGTGTGTCAGGGGTGTAATGCAGGAATAACAATTGTCCGGCATTGAAGGGATGTAATCTTGGCAGATAAGTTTGAATGCCCCGTTGCCACAGTGCTTCGACTAGCGGCGGTGTAGCGAGTTCGCCATCGTGGGTGAGATACAGGGCCACATGTTGCGCTTTTTTTGTCTGCAATGTATCGAGCATATGTTGGCAGGCGCTTAAGCTTGCTTGGCTTTGCTCTGTTGCCGATAGGGATTTACGGGCGGCGCGGATGGTTTTTCTTAATTGATCTCGATTCGTCTTAGTCGCAGTGGGCAGGCTTGCTCCTACAGTGGAAAACGAAGAGTCAGAAGTCTTGGCAGAAATAACCATAGTAATAAGATGCTCCCCAGAATGCCGCTACCGGTGTAGCCCTTGAACCGTAGGTTCAAGGCGGGTAAATGATTACCTCCTAAGGCTTCTCGGTACGAGCCGAGCATGCTCAATGTCGGTAAAGCATTCACCCTGAGATCAAAATTATCGGCACAGGGACATTACCAGTTGGCCTGCACCCCAGGGAGCAAAAACGGTATCGAATCACTAAAGCATTGGCCATAAAAGTATAGGCCAGTTTAGTTATTCACTGTGCAACGCTTGTTCGAAAACGAGTGGCTAAAGTGCCGAGTTACCCAGTTTAAATCTATTTAGTTGAACGCTCAACTAAGGCGTTTTCTAGGGTCGACTGCAACAGACTGATGCGGTCATCCATTTGTTTCATATAATGTTTATTTTTCTGCTTTTCTTGGTACAACTCGTGTCCAATATTCAGCGCCGCCATAATGGCAATTTCTTCACGGCTCAAACTATTAGTGCGGTTTTTCACCGAAGTAAGTTGTTGTTCAACCCCTTGGGCGACAGTACGCAAGGCATCCTCTTGACCTTTCGGGCAAGCGATAGAGTAGGTGCGCCCGAGTAGGGTAATTTCAACAGCACTGTTACTCATTCGCGGAAGATCCTTTTGTTGGCAGCGATAGGGCGGACTATATAGGGCTGATATTAAAAGTGCAAGGTAAGCCGCAAATGGATTGGCTATCCAGCGTTTTGTTTGCTGCTTGTGTGAGCAGTTGCGGGAATTTTTATCTTAGGGAGAGAGAATCGGGATTCGGTGTTGGTTCAAGTCTCTATCTCTGCTAGCATTGCTGCTGGAAAATTCTGATTGGGATCTGATATGGCAACCCCTCCTTCGTTACGTATCGACAGCTTAAAACTCGCCCTCGATGCGGCTGAAATTGGCCAACATCCAGTGGAAGTTCACGGCGCCTTAGTGGGTTTAATCTGCGGCGGTGTAGAGCAAACCGGTGATATCTGGATAAAACCGTTATTTGACCTGATGAATGATGGTCAACCCTTACCCGAGCCTTTGCATCAACTGGTGTGTGATTTATTCCAAGATTCTGTGGCCCGATTAGTGGACTTCGAATTTGGTTTTACACCGTTATTACCCGAAGAAGAAGAACCGCTCAGCCAGCGTGTTGAAGCGTTGTCCCTGTGGACCCAAAGCTTCCTAACGGGGATCGCGATTATTCAACCTAAACTCAACCAAGCTTCGGTTGAGGTGCGGGAAGTGATCAAAGATCTCGCCGAAATCGCCCAAGTCGAATTTGATGTCGCCGACGATGAAGAATCGGAAACTGCCTATATCGAACTGCTGGAGTTTGTGCGCATCGCCGCCATTCTGTGCTATTCGGAATTTGGCCCAGAGATCCCGCTCGGTGAGTCGGAGGATGCGGCGGTAATCCACTGATCACAGTGGTGTTGCTGTACGGATTTAAGAGGCGGGCCGAATGCTAGCCTCTGCAACTTGCATTATTTATGGCGTTACGCACTTAATCGCCATGCCATAGCTTGAATGAGAACCCCATGACGGCCATCAATCACATGGATACTTCAGTTCAAAACGTCGACATTGCCATTGTAGGCGGTGCCATGGCGGGGGCGACCTTAGCGTTAGCGCTCGCCCGTCTTTCCCAAACATCTACCCCCATTTCGGTGGCGCTCATCGAGGCCCATGTTCCCGATAAAAGCCACCCTGGGTTTGATGCTCGCTCCATCGCTATCGCCCACGGTTCTATCTTCGAATTATCCCGTTTAGGTTTATGGCCCAAACTCGCCCATTTGGGCACGGCGATTGAAAATATCCATGTATCGGATCGCGGTCATTTTGGTATGACAGAGTTAAATGCGGCGCAGTTTCATTTAGATGCCCTAGGCCAAGTGGTTGAGCTTGAGCGGGTCGGCCAAGTGCTGTTTAACGAGTTGAACAAGAGCGAGGTCAAGTTCTTTTGCCCCGCCAAACTTGCCCAAATTGAAGCCGCCGCCGAAGGCCACACCTTAGTGCTCGATACGGGCGAGCGCATTCAGGCGAAACTCGTGGTCGCCGCCGATGGCCTGCAATCCAAAGTGCGCAGCAGTTTTAATTTGCCTGCGACCCAAGTGGCCTTCGAGCAAACTGCGATTATCGCCAATTTGCAAACCGATAAGCCGCATCAGCACTGGGCCTATGAAAGATTTACCGAGAACGGCCCCTTAGCCCTGCTACCTATGGCAGACAGCCAAGGCCAGCCGCGTTTATCCCTAGTCTGGGCGCTCGATGATAGCCGCGCCCAAGCGATGCTCAATGCGCCCAAAGCCGAGTTTTTAGCGGCGCTGCAGCAAGCCTTTGGCTATCGTGCGGGTCAGTTTGTCGATGTCAGCGCCCGCCATGCATATCCGCTGAACTTGTCTTATATGCCAAGGCCAATCCACCATAGATGTGTGTTTATCGGCAATGCGGCGCAGACACTGCATCCGATTGCGGGGCAGGGCTTTAACCTTGGGCTGAGGGATGTAGTGAGCTTGCTTGAAGTGCTTAAAACGGCGTTAGCCCAGGGGAATGATATCGGCTCGGCCGCCGTGACCCATGCGTATCTCAATGCCCGCGAGCAGGACAGAAACAGCACTATCCGTAATATCGAATTTTTAGTCCGTGGCTTTTCAAACCAATACTGGCCCTTGGTCCTAGGGCGTAATCTCGGATTACGTTTACTGTCTTGGTTTCCGCCACTGAAAACCCCCGTCGCTCAAAGGGCAATGGGCTGGAAATAACCCCGTAATTTACTGGTATCGCAACGCGAAAAGGATGTACCCATGTTAAGTTCACAAGCCTATGACATTGCCATTGTGGGTGGCGGCATGGTGGGGCTCGCCACCGCGATTGGATTGGCACAGGCCAATCTTAATGTGGTGGTTATCGATGCGGGCCATACCGAGGCCGTGAGCGGCGAGCCGCGTCTGCGGGTGAGCGCCATTAATAAGGCGAGCCAGCGCTTGTTGGAACACTTAGGTGCTTGGGCTTATCTAGACACTTCCCGCGCCACACCCTATCAAAAAATGGCGGTATGGGATAAGGACGGTTTCGGCAAAATTGCCTTTGACGCCAACAGCATAGGTGAAACCAGTCTCGGCGCGATTATCGAAAACGATGCCATTAGCCATGCGCTGGCGAAACGCACCAGTGAGTTTGACAATATCACCCATATCCAAAACCAACGCCTAGAACGCATCGCCTTTGGTGAGCGCGAAGCCTGGCTAACCCTTGCCAATGGTGGCGATTCTGACATAGAAAGCGTCAGCGCCGCGCTGGTGATTGCCGCCGATGGCGCGAACTCTTGGGTGCGCGAGCAATGTAAGATCCCGTTAACCTTCTGGGATTATGGCCACCATGCGATTGTCGCCACCATCCGCACCGAAATGCCACACCTTGCCACCGCCCGCCAGGTGTTTTTGCAGGATGGCCCCTTAGCATTTTTACCTTTGTATGAAGACAATCTTTGTTCCATCGTCTGGTCGGCGCCGCCCGAGCGCGCCACTGAATTATTGGCGATGGATAAAGTGCAATTCGAGCGC
>NZ_PFGL01000031.1 GCF_002783505.1 Shewanella sp. CG12_big_fil_rev_8_21_14_0_65_47_15 | reverse complement strand
ATCCCGCCCTGTCATTCGCAGCGCATTGTCTTTATCATCACGCTCCACAATTTTTGCGCGGTCTAAAATCCAAATCCAATGATCATCTTTACCCTTTACCCTATATGCAGCCTCAAAATGATCTGTTTCGCCGTAAAAGTGTTTATTGAGGGCTTCTCTAACGCGCTCTTGATCCATAGGATGGATATTACTCTCTTCATCCGATTTACCCGAACGGTGACCATCACGGGGAAACTCAAGTGCCCCCCAGATATTGGAACGGAAAATATTGCCTGTTTCTATATCCCAGTCCCACATTTCATCGCCACTTCCCCATAGGGAAAGTTTTAATCTTTCTTCACTCAGTGCTATTTGTCTCTGAATAGCTCTTTTTCTTAATATGGATTTAGTAATACCTAAAATGATTATCATCATAATGATGAAATAGACAGTCTTTGCTTTTATTGATAACCACCATGGTGGTGTTATTACTACTTGAATATTTTTTATTGGTCCATTTTTATGTGTTAGGTTATCTACAGCATAAACTTTAAAAGTATATTCTCCAGCAGAAAGGTTGGTGTAAGTAGCGGAATTTACATTGTTCGATGCAATCCATTCGTTAGATAACCCATCCATTTTATAATAATATGTAATCGAATTAGGTTCAGAGAATGGGGAGTTAAAAGCTATTGAGAATGGATAGTCAGAGTATTTTAATTTAATTTCTTTTGATGTGTTTAATGAGCCTTTAAAATATTCACCGCTTCCTTCTTTTGCTAAATTAAATACACGCAACTCTGATAATTCTGTCTTAGGTGGGGATGCGGATTTTAAATAGCTTAAAATTTCATCCTTTGATATAAGACTTAAACCATCAATTCCTCCAAACAATAGATAGTTACTATCGAGTTTATTCCCACTAGGGGTGTTATATTCGAATTGGCTACCATTTATTGTGGATAAAATATAATATTCTCCATTGTTGAGTAAGATTATTTGCCCCTGAGATGATGCAAAGATCATGTTTCCTATAGTTACTATTGAATATATTCCTTTATTGTTTGAAAAAATCTCATTGAATGACTTATTGTTTTTATTGTATTTAACTATGGCTGTCGACGTCCCAAAAAGCACGCTATCATTGTAATCTTTAATGCTATACGTTAATTCATTATATATCTTTGAAAGGCTGTTTTTACTATAGTGGTATACTCCATTTTGTCCAGCTATATATATATTTTCGTTTGATAGATATAATATTTCAAAGATAGGATCTTTTTTTTCTGTTATTATTTGATGACTTATGCCGTTTTCATTGATAAATAGTATCTTTCCATCTGCGGTACCAGCTATGAGTTTATTTGTATTGTTTATCGAGTTTAAAGTTGTGATTTGTTCGTTGTCGATAAATTTTGTTAACATACCATTTGGTTTTAGCAGTCGTATTCCATCGTTATTTCCTATGTAAATTCCTGCTGATGTCATGACTGAGTTTTTATAGCCGCCAATACCAGAGTCATAACTTTTTAACAGTTTTAGATCTTTGTCATAATAATTTAGTGAGGTTTCATCTGAAGATACTAAAATATTCCCATTAGGTGTGTTGCTTATATGCCATACATTATCTTTTATTAAGTCTGTTTTAAAGATTAGATTGTTTGAGTTTCGAATGACTTCAAATCCATGGTTATTCAATCCTACAAGGATTAAGCTGTTAGAGACAGTAAAATAAGTTAGTTCACTTTTTTCTTTATCTTCTAATGTCTTCCCTAATAAATATTCGCCATCACTAACAGAATATATCTTATTTTTGCTTATCCCCAAAACTTTGTTTTGTGATGAGCTTAATATTTCATAAGATGTTGAGGATGATTTTTTTAACTCACCATTTTCATGCTTATAGAAACCATCTTTTTTGCTTACATAAAGAGAATTATTTGATTTCTCTATGTCAAGCACATTTGTAGAAATTATTTGTTTTTTATTCTGTGTAATTTTTTGTAATTTTCCATCGTACGTTTTTATGAAAATTTCAGAATTGATGTTTAGACTTTTTTTTACTTCAAAATAATTACTTTCTAAGTATACATGATTTGATTTTTTATTTATTAAACTGATACTGGTTAAACCTGTATTAGTACCGACTAGCACTTCACCAGTAAAATCGTTGTTAGATAAACTCCAAATTTCATTGTTTAGAATTGTATCTTCTATATTAACATTTTTCAGTGTACCACTTTCTTTATTGTATATAACAAGCCCTTTATCTGTCCCGACTAACAGGCCACCATCACTAGTAATTAGCAGACTTCGGATAAAAGAGCTTGGTAGGCCAGACGTTTTATCATCAGCATAAAAATGTTTAAATTCTCTTCCATCAAATCGATTCAGACCATTAAGTGTCCCTATCCAAATATAGCCATCGTGATCTTGAACTATAGATGTCACAGTGCTCTGCGAGAGTCCTTGTGGAACACCAAAAGATTGTGATTGTAGGATAACTGGAGATTTATCTGAAAAGGGGAACGCGCTTACATTTTCGAATGCACTAATGCATAAAACGACGAGTAAGACGATTTTCAAGAGTGCTTTAGGCATAGTATTTGTTCTTTTTATCCAATGATGCCATGAAACAATTGTGTTACATCACTTTTCCAGAAAGTGACGGGTTTGTCAAAACTGAGATTGTAAAAAATCCTTTTAATAGCATGTAGATGGTGCAAAGTTGTGCGCTTGCAATACAAGAATAGAGCATCTGGCCGTGTTTTGCATCGCGTTTACGGCTCAGAGTGAAAGATACTGCTGCATAATCACTCTGTAATAGGGATTTTGGTTGTTCAGCGTAATTTGTGTTTTAGCACATTTATTTATATTTAGCGCTTAAAAATTAAACTTATCGGTATTTTGTTTGAATGATTTGAGATCTGTGATCATTTTATCCGAGACTAGTGCTGCCTGCGCCTGATGTTGTTCACCTGTGCTAAATAACACCAAGCGATCACTGTGTTTGGTGCGCATTTTACGCATCATAAATTTGATTAAGTCTGGGCGAGTAAGTTTAGTGATTTCTGCTACGACTAATTCTCTTTGGTTAAATTGATAATCCCGGTTGCCCACACTTACCCAGTATCGTTGGCTGCGAGTTTTCAGGTTGGCATCATGCTCCATGACTTGGTTTATCAGGCCAAGTTTTGTAGTCTCCCATTCTTCATTGGTGATTTGCATCACGGCATAATTAAAGTCGGCGATAAACTCGTCTATCGCTTCCAATAAATGCAGTGCCCCAGTTGTCGGTGATTGGATATAAAAAATGAGCCCTGGGTGGCGGTTGAGTGGCAGATAGCCTGTGCCCACCATGTAACCTAATTGCTTTTCTGTACGCAGTTCATGGAAGAAGGTGGACGACATAGTGTGATTCAGTAAGCTAAACAGTGCCATTTTTTTTGGCGTTGCAGTGGCCGACTGGTAATACACGATAATTGCGCTGTCTTGGTGATCTATTGCCAGTTCTCTTAGCAAGGTTCCCTGACCCGTCAGATTAACCAACTCCCTTGTGGATTCGGCGCTCGGTGTCGAGACTAAGGATAAAATATGCTCTAAGCGTTTACCAAGAGCTTGGGCTTCAGAGACTAACCAATCCCCATAAACTAACCCTTCAAGATAGATCTTCTCGTAAAAGGCGCGCACATGGTTATGTAAATCTTCTAGGGTGATGTTTTCTAGCACTTGTGCCATGCGCGCAGGTTCATAGCTGCGCTTTTGTAGTGTGACAGTAAGGCTGGTAAATAATTGTGAAATGGGTTTAGCCTGCGCTAGGTTCTGCCAACTACGCAGTAGTTGGGATTTTATCAGCGTAAAGCGCTCTTCGGTAAAGTTACGCTCCCTTGCCTTTTGGATCAGCAAGGCTAATAGGGTTTCTTGATTACCCGTAAAGCCGGATAAATGCAGGGTTATTCCGCCTTGATGTGGATAAATATTGTAGCTTAAACCCGCAACCTCGGCTTGATAAGTCGGCTCAGTCAGATAATCGAGCAGCATTTCTACATACAGGCGGGTCAGGGCGGCATGTCTTGGGGTTTTACTCGCCTGTTCAGAATCCAGTGATAAATACATATGGCCCTTGGGCACATTAAACTCATCGTCTTTCTTATGCCAAATTCGGTATCCCGCTGATTCTGCGACTATCACAGGAACGTCCACCTCGCTTCTATCGGGGCGAGCAATCGAGTCGGCGACGATAAAAGGGTTTGGTGTGGGTAATTGTAATTCGGAGCGAATATGCTTAACTTGCCATCGTTCGAGGGATTCTGGTGAAATCGGACGGATTTTGTAAGGAGTGTGATACCAGTTGGCATTGTGATCCGTTGTGACCGATTGGGCGATAAGCTGCAGACGCATATTTTGGGGCGTCATCAATTCGAGAAGCTCGACAGTTTCAGGGATATCTAACCCATCCATGCGATAATCGCCGAAGACTAAGTCTTCGACGTCATAGTGATGCATATTGATGCTCAAATGGCTGGCTAAATCGAGGGATTTAACTTGTTCTTGGTAACGAAATGCCATTTTGAGCAGGTTCGCGCGCTCTAAATAACGCCACTCATCTAAACCTTGGGTTTTGATGAGTTCAATATACTCAAAACAGCAGCAAATAATTTCATCAAGATTAGCGAGTCCCTTATCGGTTAATTGTAAACCGATACTGTAATCCTTGAAGTTATACCCGTTTACCCCACCACCTGCGGACAAATTATTAACTAGTCCTTGCTCTTTAAGATAGGACAATAGGCTGCCATGGCTCTCATTACCTAAAATATGGCTGATATAAGTCAAAGGCTTACGTTTGTAGTAGTGATCAATCCCAGGGAAATTAAAGCTGATGCTTAAGCGCTTTTGTTCTTTAAGTGGAATTATATCGACTTGTTTTAGCAGCTCTTTCTCTGAGAATAGCGGCACTTGAGGATAGTTTTTCACTAAGTTTAAGTTGCGGATCCCACTAAAATAATGACAGGCAAGATCTTGTAATTTGTCGAGGGAAAGCGGCGCGACTAGGCAGAGTGTCATTAAGTTGGCGCTGTAGTGGCTTTGATAGAAATCGAGTAGTTCGCTACGTACCTGTGCCTGCTCTCCACCTAAAGTCACTAAGTTACCGACGGAAAATTTCGAGAAAGGGTGCAGTGGGTTAACTGTTTCTTTGAGTACTTGATAGGTGCGACGTATGTCATCCTTCAGTTTTAAGCTAAATTCCGATTCAATGGCTTGACGTTCTCTATCGACTAGCTCTAAGTCAAACTTAGGCGCGATAAAAAATTGACTAAACCTATCTAAGGAATCGGCAAACACGTCCGAATTGATCGTAAAAAAAAAGTTAGTGTGCTCAGTGCCCGTCCAAGCGTTATTGCTGCCGCCATGTTGATTAATAAAAGCGTGATACTCACCAGAATCGGGGAATTTCTCGGTACCAAGGAAGAGCATATGCTCTAAAAAGTGTGCCATCCCAGGTCTATCCGCGGGATCATCGAAATGACCCACACCGACCGCCATAGATGCAGCCGCTTGACTCGCATCTTGATCTTCAACCAATAACACTCTTAGTGCGTTATCTAATACAAGATAACGGTACTGGCGGTGATCGTTTGGGCTTTTATAAATGGACTGAGAGGCTTGCAATGAGACACTCCGATAACGATAGCTTGTTATATATTGATAGTCTTAATGGTTTTTAGCAAATAACTCTTTTGTTTATCGACTAAAGATTAAGTCTTACATGGTTTGTTGAAATGAATTTTAGGGCTACAATTGGGATAAAACAAAAACAAGTGTGAGTAGCGAGAGAAGTATGCAGCTATTTTTGATGCGACACGGTGACGCTGGATTTAATGCTCAGTCCGATAGAGACAGAACACTGACCGATGTAGGAAGGCACCATACTGTGTTGATGAGCAACTGGCTGACTCGCAGTGTGACTGATTTCGATCTCGTTTTGGTTAGCCCTTACTTACGTGCACAGCAAACTTGGCAGGAGCTGAGTCAGCATTTTCCCGAACCGCATAAGTGGTTAGTGTTGGATGATCTTGTTCCCTCGGGGGAGCCCGACAATGTTGCCGCTTTAATTGTTGCTTATGCTGAATTGTATAAAGCAGATAAAGTGTTAGTCATTTCTCACATGCCATTATTGGGATATTTAGTGAGTGAATTGGTCGCTGGGGTAGAGCCGCCGTTATTTGCCACCTCGGGCATTACGCTTATCGATAAGCATGCCGAGCAAGCCTCAATTGTGTGGCAACATGCTCCCCATAGCATCAGTTAATAGTATTTAGGTTTTCATGACAAAAAACGGCCCATATGAAGTGGGCCGTTTCTTTTGGCTAAATCGGAAATATTAATGTTCAAAACCGATAGCGGGTTAGCGTCTATGGGGCTGCTCACCAATATCAATCAAGACTAAAAGCGCGGCATCGCCCCCCCATTCTTTAGGGGCCTGATGGAAAGCTTTCACCATAGGATGTTGCACTAACCACATGGGGACTTGTTGTTTCAAAATTCCGCTGCCGTAACCGTGCATAATGCAGCAACACAGGCTTTGCTGTTTAACGCAGGCTTGGATCAACGCCGCTAGCTCAAGTTTGGCTTCCGACTGGCGATAGCCATGTAAATCCAACAGCAAATCTGGCTGGTAATCGCCGCGTCTTAGGCGTTTTAACTCTAGGCTATCTACGCCATCATCTAACCAACGCATCGGCCCTTGCACTGGCAGTAGTGGTTGATAAGTATCTGAGAAATAACTGTTAGCATGCAGTTGCTGCTCTTTCAGTGCTATTTCCTGTTTGGTTTTTAAGGGCGTGCGAAAGTGCCGCTTATCCTGAGTGATGGGTTTGATCCCATCGATAAGCTTCGAGAACATCGCTAGGCCTTCTTGTTCATCGTCTTTATTCATGGGCGGGTATTCTATTGAATCCTATGGTTTCTGAATAGAGTTCAGTTACAATGTTTGCCGAACAAACTAGTGGGAGCACGTTTTGGATAAGATCTTTGTAGATGAAGCTGTGACAGAATTACGCACTATTGGCGATATGTTACGTTGGGCTGTAAGCCGTTTTAACGACGCTAATCTGTACTATGGTCATGGTACTGACAATGCATGGGATGAAGCTATTGCCTTAGTTTTCCATGCCTTACACTTACCCGAAGAAATCGGCCAGCAGGTGATCCTAAGCAATTTAACCAGTAGCGAAAAACATAAAATCGTTGAACTGATTATTCGCCGTGTCAGGGAGCGCTTACCCGTGCCTTACCTGACCAACAAAGCGCGTTTCGCTGGGCTTGAGTTTTACGTCGATGAGCGCGTGTTAGTGCCACGTTCGCCGATTGCCGAAATGATTGCCAATCGGTTTAGCCCTTGGTTATATAACAAACCCGTGACGCGTATTTTAGATTTATGCACAGGCAGCGGTTGTATCGCCATTGCCTGCGCCTATGAATTTGAAGATGCCGAAGTAGACGCGCTGGATATCAGCGAAGATGCCTTAGATGTGGCGCAAATCAATATTGAAACTTTAGGGGTAATGGACCGCGTATTCCCGATGCAATCGGATCTATTCTCGGCAATACCTGAAGGCCCACAGTATGATTTGATTGTTTCTAATCCGCCCTATGTCGATGAAGAAGACATTGGCGACATGCCGGATGAATATCACCATGAACCCGCTATTGGCTTAGCTTCAGGTCATGATGGGTTAGATTTAACCAAGCGCATACTGGCCAATGCCGCGCAATACCTCACGCCAACGGGTTTACTCGTGGTCGAAGTCGGTAATTCTATGGTGCATTTGATTGAGCAATTCCCAGAAGTGCCATTCACTTGGATTAACTTTGAAAATGGCGGCGATGGGGTGTTTGTATTGACCCGTGACCAACTGCTTGAACATCAGTCGCTCTTCGCTATTTATCGCGACGCACAATAGCCTAAGATAGCAAATTAGGTTGAGTCTTTTCCCGCTGCCAGTTAGGCTTGCAGCGGGAAAATAAATTGTCCAGTATTCGCTGGACACGGAGCGATGAACTAATAACCTAAGGTGTGTAAAGCGGATGTCTGGAAACAGTATTGGTCAAAATTTTGTAGTGACGACGTTTGGTGAGAGTCACGGTGTTGCGCTCGGTTGCATTATTGATGGTTGCCCGCCAGGGCTTGAGCTAACTGAAGCCGATATGCAGCACGATCTAGACCGCCGTCGCCCAGGGACATCCCGCTATACCACGGCCCGCCGTGAGAGCGACGAAGTGCGGATTTTATCCGGCGTTTTCGAAGGTAAAACCACGGGTACTTCAATTGGACTCTTGATCGAAAATACCGATCAACGCAGTCAAGATTACTCTAATATCAAAGATTTATTCCGTCCAGGACACGCCGATTATACCTACCAGCAAAAGTACGGTATGCGCGATTATCGTGGTGGTGGCCGCTCGTCTGCCCGTGAAACCGCGATGCGCGTTGCGGCGGGTGCGGTGGCGAAAAAGTATTTAAAGCAGGTCCATGGGATTGAGATTTATGGGTATATGTCCCAGCTCGGGCCTATTTGCGCCGAAAGCATCGATCTTAGCCAGATAGAACAAAACGCGTTCTTTTTCCCCGATGCCAGCAAGCTTGAAGCGCTCGATGAATATATGCGCGAGCTAAAAAAATCCGGTGACTCAATCGGTGCAAAAATCTCCGTTATCGCGACAGGCGTGCCAGTGGGTTTAGGTGAGCCAGTATTTGATCGATTGGATGCCGATATCGCCCACGCGCTGATGGGTATTAATGCCGTCAAAGGTGTAGAAATTGGCGATGGTTTTGGCGTAGTGACGCAAAAGGGCTCCGAAGGCCGTGACTTAATGTCGCCCTTGGGGTTTGAATCCAACCATGCGGGTGGTGTGCTCGGTGGGATTTCATCGGGTCAGCCGATTATTGCCCATATTGCGTTAAAACCCACATCAAGCATCAGTGTGCCGGGTCAAAGTATGACGGCGCAGGGTGAAATGGCCGAAGTCGTCACTAAAGGGCGCCACGATCCCTGTGTGGGGATCCGTGCGGTGCCGATTGCCGAAGCTATGCTTGCCATTGTGCTGATGGACCACTTGCTAAGACACAGAGCGCAAAATCAGGGTGTTTGTAGCCAAACCCCCATTCTTGGTATGAGGTAGGGGTATGAGATAGGTAGCATGATATAGGCGGCATACAATCATGAATTCGATGCGTGGCATAAGAGAAATGGAATGCGTTAATGTCAACTCCCTCTAGCACTAGCCAGCAATTGCGCTGGCTTTGCGCCTGTTATTTTTTCTTCTTTTCGATTCTCGGCACTATGATCCCCTATCTTGGGGTCTTCTTCGAGAATCGCGGTTTTAATCCCCAAGAGATTGGTTTTTTACTCGCCATTCTGATGGCGACGCGCATTGTCGCACCGAATGTGTGGGCTAAGGTGGCTGATCGCACCGGCATGCGCGCCGAATTGGTTAAGATGGGGGCATTCGCGGCAGCACTGGCCTATTTAAGCTTCTTTTACCATGGTGGTTTTGTGTATATGGCCCTGAGTTTGGCCTTATACACTTTCTTCTGGAATGCGATCCTCGCCCAGCTTGAGGTGATCACCTTAGAAACCTTAGGCGAAAATGCCAGTCGTTATGGGCAAATTCGCAGCTTTGGCAGCATAGGTTATATCTGCCTGGTTGTCGGCGCCGGTTTTGCGATTGGGCAGTGGGGCACCGAAGTTTTACCCTATATCGGTTTGGCGTTATTTACCGGAATGTTACTTAGCGCTTTACCGCTGCCCGCCAATCGGGCGGTGCGCCCCGCAGGGCAGGAACGGTTGCCGCTGAAATGGACTAAGCCGATAGTGTGGTTCATGATTTCCGCCATGTTGCTACAGATGAGTGCCGGACCTTTCTACGGCTTCTTCGTCTTATATTTAAAGCAAGCGGGTTACTCCGAATCCTCTGCGGGGATATTTGTCGCCCTTGGCGCTATGGCCGAAATCGTGATGTTTATGTTCGCGCCGCGTTTACTCGGTCGCTATGGCGTTAATACCCTATTGATTGTCAGTATAGGTATGACTTGTTTGCGTTGGTTATTGGTGGCCTTCGGGGTGGATAGTGTATTGTGGTTGGGTTTTAGCCAGCTATTACATGCCTTTACCTTTGGCTTAACCCACGCGGCATCGATTCAATTTGTGCACAGGCATTTCGATGCCAATCACAGAAGTCAAGGTCAAGCACTGTATGCCAGCTTAAGTTTTGGCGTTGGCGGTGCACTCGGCACTTGGGTTTGCGGCTATATTTGGGGTGATGGCAGCGGGGCGGTTTGGTCTTGGGTATTTGCCGCAGGATGTGCCTTTGCCGCTATGCTGGCGGTATGCTTTATTCCTAGGGATAAACCGAGCGTTGCCGCCCATACGGCTTAGCAGTATCAATCGAGTACTATCAATTTAGCCATATCAATCAAGATTAAAGCTCAAGTTAAGATATTAAAATATAAAGATAAAAACACCAAGATTGCGTTAAGTGAGGTAAAGGGTGATTCGGTTTCGTTTAGGGTTAGTGATCAATCCGTTGGCGGGCTTAGGTGGCAGTGTCGGCCTTAAGGGCAGTGATGGTGTTGCGCAAGAGGCGCTCGCATTAGGCGCCGAACCCAAAGCCGCTTTGCGTATGATGCAGGCCCTCGAGGTTATCCGTGATTATCGTGATGACATCGAGGTCGTTACCGCTTCGGGCATCATGGGTGAAGACGCCGCGAAGGCGCTCGGTTTTACCACGCGAGTGGTGTATCAAACCCCGGATAAAACCCAGGCTCTGGATACGCAGGCCGTTGTGCGAGCCTTGTTGGATGAGCCACTGGATTTACTCCTCTTTGCCGGCGGTGATGGTACGGCCAGGGATATTTACTCAGTCTTTGAACAAGCCACTATCGACGACAAACTCCCCGTTCTCGGCGTACCCGCGGGGGTGAAAATTCATTCCGGCGTTTACGGTATTACGCCCCATGCCTCTGGCATGGTGGTCAAGATGTTACTCGATGGCGAACTTGTCAGTTTAATGTCCGCCGATGTGATGGATATCGACGAAGTGGCTTTTCGCCAAGGCACAGTGCGCGCTAAACGCTTCGGTGAGCTTTTAGTGCCCGCCGAGCCGCGCTATGTGCAAGCGGTCAAGATGGGCGGCAAGGAAGTCGATGAACTCGTGCTGGCCGATATCGCCGCCGATGTGATCAGTCAAATGGACGATGAACTGTATATCATGGGCTCTGGCAGTACGGTTGCCTTTGTGATGGAAGAGCTAGGTCTGGACAATACGCTGCTCGGTGTTGATCTTATTCAAGATAAAAATCTTGTTGGCAGTGACTTAACCGCGAATGAATTACTCGAACTGACCCAAGATAAGCCGACTAAATTGGTGATTACCTTAATAGGTGGTCAAGGCCATATCCTTGGGCGCGGCAATCAACAGCTGTCGCCTGAGCTGATTCGGCGCATCGGAAAAGACAATATTATTATCCTCGCCACAAAAACTAAGCTAAAAGCACTTGATGGACGACCACTAATTGTGGATAGTGGCGACCCTAAATTAGATAGCGAGCTTGGCGGCTATTACAAAGTGACGACGGGCTACCATGATTACGTCATGTATCAGGTGGCCAATCCAGATTTATTGGTCGCAGCAGATGTGTCGGCCAATCCAGTATTAATGGAGAGTTAGACCCCATGTTAGAGCATTACGAAGACGCATTAGAACAGTGGATCGCCAGCGTTGTCAGCCATGGTGATGACGATGCTTTGTTTGCCTGTGGCTATTTACAGGGCCATGTCGCCGTTGTGTTATCACAGCTTGAAGCGCAGGGTGCAACCGACCTCGATGCCCTTATGTTGAAAATGACCGACTGTTTAGCGCTCGCGCGCCAAGAATTAAACGATGTGGATTTCGCCTTGGTTGAACAGGCATGGGCACAGTTACACGCCAAAATAGTCAGCCAGTTGGCGACTGCTTAAATCCAATGTCAACTTCAGCATTTTTCCCGCAGATAGTGGATGATTCGTTGCAGAATAGCAGCGCGGTTTACATTGGCTTAGTGAATCCCAAGACCCCTATCAATGTGGGCGGCATTATGCGCGCGTCCGGTTGTTATGGTGTCGATGGCGTATTTTATACCGGCAGGCGTTATGAATTAGCGGCTCGCTCGGGGCCACTGCAATATAATGCCGATACTAAAAAGGCTGGCGAGCGTATTCCGCTCACCGGCGTTGCCTCATTGTTGGCGTCCATTCCTGCGGATACTCAGCTTATCTGTGTGGATTTGGTGGTGGGCGCGACGCCGCTGCCGGATTTTGTCCATCCAGTGAAAGCCTTTTATGTGTTTGGACCCGAAGATGGCACCATTGGCCAAGAGATTATCGATAAAGCCGATGCGGTTGTGTATGTGCCTACGGTCGGTTGCATGAATCTGGCCGCCTCGGTCAATGTGCTGTTATACGATAGATTGGCCAAATCCCACCGCGGGGCGTCAAATTCACAAGCCCGTGAGAGTGGCGATGCACTCATACGCCAAAGCCGCGATAACAATAATCGCACTCGGGTTAAAGCGCCTTCCCTTTAAGTAACTTACGTAGCCACATGCGATTTGGATTGAGTTTGCACAGGGTTTGCCAATCCAGTG
This sequence comes from Shewanella sp. CG12_big_fil_rev_8_21_14_0_65_47_15, assembly GCF_002783505.1. Lineage (GTDB taxonomy): Bacteria > Pseudomonadota > Gammaproteobacteria > Enterobacterales > Shewanellaceae > Shewanella. The sequence continues at coordinate 30,211 of NZ_PFGL01000031.1, read as the reverse complement.
GTAAAGGTTCGCCACACAACTGCGCCGCGAGGCATTCGGCGGCAAGCGGCCCTGAGCTTAATCCCCGCGACCCTAATCCGCCAAGAATAAACAGTCCCTCAAGCACGGGTGCTGGTGTGGTTTGCCAATAGCGGCGACTTTCCTTTGTGAGCTGATGCTGCTGATAATCCTTAATAATTTGTGACACATCGGGGGCGCAGCCCAGCATAGGGAAATGATCCCGCGTGACCATACGCACCCCGACCCGGGCATCGTTGTCATTCATGTTGATATCCTCAAGCCAGGCTTGTTTGGGATAGCTTTGGTGCATTTTCTCGAGATTTTCCCCTTGCTCTAACGGACAGAAGTCTAAATTTTGGGGATCTTTTACGTAACTCGCGCCAAGACAGTGGAGTCCTTGGTGACTCGGCGTTAAGTAACCGTTGGCGCACAGCACAGTCGCGAGTCGACTCAGTTGAAACTGGGCGGGTACATGGCTCACTTGGCCACGAAAGGGGCTAATTTGTAATTTGTTGCTGGCATCAAATTGTGTCAGCTCTGCGCCATTGGCGAGGACAAGCTGGCTAAAAGGGCCAAATCGATGCTTAGCGGCGATTAAATACCAACCCTCACTTTGATGCTCAATTTCAAGGATCTCTGTATTCAAATGGAGTCTGACCTCGGCAAGCCGCTGTGCTTTTTGTAGCGCTGCTTTGGCATATTCGAAGGGACAAACCCAGCCACCCAATGGATAGAAAAAACCAGATTTATCAATCCCAATATTGGCGATGCGATTGGCTTCATTGGCATCTACGCTATAGGCTATCTCCCTAGGCCATGCTTGACTGTGGATTATTTTATCGAGCCTTTGTTGGCTGCGCTCATCATGCCCCGTCTGCAGCACACCGCAAAAATCATGGGAAATCGGTGTTTGATTTTCGCAGGGAGAGTTTGTTAGCGATAGCACACGACGGCGACTAAATAAAAAAGCCTGTTGGAAGAAGCGGCTTAACTCATCATTTTCTGGAGTGAGTAGTGGATAAATCGCCCCTTGACGGTTGCCCGAAGCGCCTTGCCCTAGCTCGACATCTTTACAAAATAGCTCACAGGTTTGCCCACGCTCGGCGAATGAGAGGGCTAAATGAGCCGATGCTAGCCCACCACCAACAATGGCGATGGGAGACGCTGGATTTGTAATAGATTTAGATAAAGGATTAAAGGCATAGGCTTTATCCATCTTCTGGCGCAGCACGTGACGTTCGTGCAGTAGCACTTCATCGCGGGAGGCTGGTGGGATAAATGGCTCCGCGACACAAGCCGATGGCGTTTGCGTTAAATTTTGCAATCCAAAACCGCAGGTTGTGATGGCCTGTTGAGTTTGCTCATTTAACTCAACACCTAAAATACTGGCATTGTCTGCGCTTAAGCGCGCCATCTGCCAAAGGTGGGTATTAACCAACTCTTGTTGTAGATGGGGCAAAACCAGCCAGTGCTCAATTGGATGTGATAGGCAATGGGGCAGGTGGCTGAGTTGGTCTGTGATATCACCAAAATGCAGATCTAAGGTTATTTGAGCGTCATCAAAGATTAATCTCTGGCAGCCTACAATGCGTGCTGGCTGGGCGTGGATGATCGCTTCGGCTATAGGGATTAAATGTGGCTGTGTAATTAAGCTTTGCGATTGATCCCAAAGTGATTTAAGTTCGTACGCATTGATGGGATGAGGCTCAAACACTTTGATAAGCAGGCGGCTGTGACATTTTTCTCGCCACCCATGGATGACAGAAAGCAGTTCGAGTCCGTTGCCAAGGCCAATTTGTCCTAACACAAGCAATTTTTGCTGGGATTGGCTGACACACCAATCCTGCAGTTGATGGTTCAACTTGCTTAGATAGTGCTCATTGGCGGGGGCTGCTGCGGGATAAAGGTTGATTAATTGCGGGTAATCGCGCTTAATTTGGCTAGGTTTATCGGGCTGCACGGTCAAAGAAATATACTCTCGGTCTCATAATGGGCATTATTTTACTCGCCTTTATGGAAAGCTGACCACTTAATTGAGCCAAAACAGATACTATTGGCGCAGCAAAAGTAGGTACTGACATGTACACAATGGATAGCAATAAAATGAAAAGAGTCGTGATCACCGGAATGGGTGTTGTTTCAAGTATCGGTAATAACAAGCAAGAAGTGACCGAGTCACTTAAAGCGGGCCGCAGTGGTATTACGCATTCCGCTCAATTTGAAGAAATGCAACTTCGCAGTCATGTGTGGGGCAATATCAAGTTAAACCCAGCTGAGCATATCGATCGTAAGGCTCTGCGTTTTATGGGCGATGCTGCTGCCTATGCTTACATTGCGATGCAGGAAGCCATCAACGATGCTCACTTGACTGAAGAGCAGTATTCCGATCCGCGCGTAGGTTTGATTGTCGGTACAGGCGGTGCATCATCGTCTAACCAAGTGCAATCTGCCGACACGCTGCGTGAAAAAGGCGTTAAACGTGTTGGTCCTTATATTGTGCCGCGCATTATGTCGAGCACGGCCAGCGCTTGTTTAGCCACGCCATTTAAAATTAAAGGCATGAACTATTCTATCAGTTCAGCCTGTGCGACCAGCGCCCACTGTATTGGTCACGCCGTTGAACTTATCCAAATGGGTAAGCAAGATATGGTGTTTGCCGGTGGTGCTGAGGAAGTGGATTGGACGCTGACCATGGGCTTCGATGCTATGGGCGCACTGTCAACTAAGTACAATGCTACGCCAGAAAAGGCCTCTCGCACCTATGATGCGGACCGTGATGGTTTTGTGATCTCCGGCGGCGGCGGTATTTTAGTGGTTGAAGAGTTAGAACATGCTCTGGCTCGCGGCGCAAAAATTTACGCTGAAGTGATTGGTTATGGCGCATCTTCAGACGGTTATGACATGGTGGCGCCATCTGGCGAAGGCGCAGTGCGCTGTATGCAAATGGCGATGGCCGATGTCGATACCCCAATCGATTACATCAATACTCACGGCACTTCAACGCCAGTGGGCGACGTGCGTGAATTAGAAGCGCTACGTGAAGTCTTTAAAGACAAGTGCCCACCGATTGCATCGACTAAGTCTATGACAGGTCATGCATTAGGCGCCGCAGGCGTACATGAAGCGATTTACAGCTTAATCATGATGGAAAACAGCTTTATTGCCCCAAGCATCAATATCGATAATCTCGACGAAGCCGCGAAAGACATGCCTATCGTGCGTGAATACCGCGATGCAGAGCTGAACACAGTAATGAGTAACAGCTTCGGTTTTGGCGGCACGAACGCCACCTTAGTGATGCGTAAGTACAAATAAGTTTGTTGACCAAACGCGATAGAAGGGGAGCTTAGGCTTCCCTTTTTTATGGGCGTTTTTTGTGAACCTGTTGCATAGGCAGGGATTTATCTATCCTGTCTTGTTAGAATAGCGCGCATCTTGATGCCTTCTTTCGCCACTTTTTATCCGTTAAGGTGCCCATGAAAATTCTAGTCGATGAAAATATGCCCTATGTTGAACCGCTATTTGGCGATCTCGGGGAGATTATTCCTGTTAATGGCCGCACGTTAACCACCGAGCAAGTGCGTGATGCCGATGTGCTATTAGTGCGCTCGGTCACCAAAGTGAATGCCGAGTTGCTCTCAGGCAATAACAAGCTGAAATTTGTCGGCAGTGCTACTATAGGCACAGATCATGTGGATTTAGCCTATCTGGCCGAGCGAAATATTCCCTTCTCTAATGCGCCGGGTTGCAATGCGACTGCGGTCGGGGAATTTGCCTTTATCGCCATGCTGGAGCTAGCCGAGCGCTTCAATTCGCCGCTTAAGGGCAAAGTCGTCGGCATAGTGGGTGCGGGCAACACTGGCACTGCTACGGCAAAATGTTTGCAAGCCTACGGTATTAAGGTGCTGCTTAACGATCCCATTAAAGCTGCAGAGGGCGATCCGCGCAGTTTTGTGAGCTTAGATACCATCATGGCGCAGGCCGATATCATCAGTTTACATGTGCCAATCACGCGCACAGGTGAACATAAGACGCTGCATTTATTCGATGAGTCTCGGTTAACGTCCCTTAAACCTAGTACTTGGTTACTTAATTGCTGCCGCGGTGATGTGATAGATAATCAGGCGCTGATTAAAGTGAAGCTGCAACGTGACGATCTTAAATTAGTGCTCGATGTGTGGGAAGGCGAACCAAACCCTCTGCCCGAGTTAGTACCATTGGCAGAGTTTGCCACGCCGCACATCGCAGGTTACAGCTTAGAAGGCAAGGCGCGCGGCACTTTTATGCTTTACCAAGCACTTTGCCAACAACTGCATATTCCTGCCACGAAAAGCCTCACGGCATTATTGCCCGCTTTTAATATTAAGGGTGTTGAACTGGCTGTCTCACCCAATGAAAAAGCATTATTACAGCTTGTGCGCTTTGTTTATGATTTACGCGACGATGATAGAGTGTTCCGCAATAGCTTTTTAAATGCCAATGGCTTCGACACTATGAGAAAAAATCACCGTCATAGGCGCGAATTTAGTGCATTGGCGCTGGCTTATGACCGCCAACTTGAGGTAGATTGGTTGTCCAATTTAGGTTTTTCAGGAGTCGGTCAGTAGCTATGTCACAGGAATTTAATGTTGTCGTTTTAGGTGCATCGGGCGCCGTGGGTCAAACTATGATTGAGATCCTCGAAGAGCGTAATTTCCCGGTTGCCAATTTGTACCCTTTAGCCAGTAGCCGCAGCGCCGGTGAAACGGTCAGCTTCCATGGCAAACAAATTACCATTCTCGACGTAGAAACCTTCGATTGGACCCAAGCCCAAATTGGTTTCTTCTCCGCAGGTGGTGATGTTTCCGCTAAATGGGCGCCGATTGCCGCTGAGGCGGGTTGTGTTGTCATCGATAACACCTCTCACTTTAGATACGACATTGATATTCCCTTGGTCGTACCCGAAGTCAATCCCCATGCTATCGCGGATTTTCGTAACCGTAATATCATTGCTAACCCTAATTGCTCAACCATCCAAATGTTGGTGGCATTAAAGCCTATTTATGATGCCTATGGTATCAGCCGTATTAATGTTGCGACCTATCAGTCTGTCTCTGGTACCGGTAAAAAAGCCATCGAAGAGTTAGCGCATCAGTGCACTAAACTGCTACAAGGTTTACCTGCTGAAGCCGAAGTTTATCCAAAACAAATTGCCTTTAACGTGTTGCCACAAATCGATAAATTTATGGATAACGGCTACACCAAAGAAGAGATGAAAATGGTCTGGGAAACCCAGAAGATTTTCGGTGATGATGATATTCTCGTCAATGCGACCGCGGTACGTGTACCCGTGTTCTATGGTCATTCAGAAGCCATTAATGTCGAAACTCGTCAGCCTGTCGATGCGGAAGAGGTTAAAGCTTTACTTCGTAATGCCGAAGGAGTGGTATTGTTTGAATCCGATGAGGACTATCCAACGGCGGTGACCGATGCAGCAGGCACCGATCCTGTGTATGTTGGTCGAGTGCGTAAGGATATATCCCACTCCCATGGAATTAATCTGTGGGTCGTGTCGGACAATATTCGTAAGGGCGCAGCCTTGAACAGTGTGCAAATTGCCGAGATTTTAGTGAGAGATTACTACTAAGTCTTAAGGTGTATTCTCTGCCCATTGAAAAAGCCTGCTGCCAGCAGGCTTTTTTTGTTTTACACTTGTGAACAGTAGCAGGGCAGAGATTTCTGGTTTATAGTAATCTCAATAAATACAATTGCCTAAAGCCTGTTATCAGCGAGATAACTTTATAGCGCTTCAAAGGGAAGGATTGATGAAATTTCGCACTTCGTATCTTGTGGGCCTAATGGCCACCGTTTTAGCCGTTTCCTCCACGACTTATTTTATCGATCCCGCCGTTGCAGCCGATACGCCTAAAGTTAAACCCTTGAAAATCATGGGGCCAGATGGACAGATCCGTCAAATAAATCACCAATATGGCCCAACCACCTCAAAAGATACTTTTTGGAGCATAGCGCAAAAAGTGCGCCCCGATGCCAGTGTGAGTGTCTACCAAGTCATGGCCGCCGTGTTCGATGCCAACCCCCATGCCTTTAACTCAGATAATTACAATAGCCTTGAACGTGGGATGATTTTACTCATTCCTTCGAAAGAAGCGATGCTGGCAATCCCCAATAGCTTAGCCATAGCGAGGGCTGAGCGCGATGATAAACAGGCGCGTAGCGCGGCAACAGCGACCACCAAAGCTAAAGCACCCAAGCCTACTGTTGCCGCTCCCGTAGCCGCAGAGGTCAAACCTAAGGCCGAAGTGAAAACTGAAGTCGCGAAAACCGAGCCAATAGCAACACAAATCGCGGTTAAAACAGAACCTAAGATGTTGAGTTCGGATGTCAATGCGCGCCTTGAGGCCGCGGAGAGCAAAAATTTATCGCTAACGGACGAATTGGCCCGAACTCAAGATCAGTTATCGGTTCGAAATACGGATGTCGAAGCACTCAAAGCAAAAATTGAAGAGTTAAATCAACAGATTGCCATGTTGGAAGAAACGCTTCAAGTCACAAAACAGCAGAATCAAGCCTTGAAAGCTGAGGTTGAGGCGGCCGCATCACCCGTTACCGCAGCACCTGAAACGCCTAAAGAGCCAGATGATTTATGGCGTACTCTGATGGAGAGCCCCTTACTCTTAGTTGCCGCTGCCGTGATCCCAGCCCTATTGATTTTGTTCTTAGTGTTTTGGGCACTGCGCCGCAAACGCAATAAAGAACGGCACGAGTTAGCATCACAGCAAGCGGCTATGGCGGTCGGGGCTGCGGGTATGGCGACGGGTGCCTCTGTGCTGGCGATGGATGATGATCTCGACGATATGGCCGTGCATTTAGATACAGATCATGCGGATTCTATTGATAGCTTATTAGATTCAGGAAGCGTCAATCTTCAACCCGAGCAGGACATAGTCGATATCCATGAACAAATGGATATGGCAGCGGATATGTTTATCGATCAAGGCGGGAGCGTAGCACCAGAACCCCAGTTTGAAGAGGAAGAAGGCCAATCCCTCGACGATTTGTGGGCAGAGGCTATGGGTGATCAAGAAGAGGCCTTTGCCGAAGAAAAAATCAAATCGGGTAGTATTCTTGAGGAAGAAGATCTCGATGCCTTGCTGGCTGGCCTAGGCTCAGATGATGGCGCCGAACAGCCCCAAGACGATACGAGCGCCTCGACGGATAGCTTGGCCGAAGAGTGGGTCGCTGATGTTGAAATGCCCTCGGAGACCCATGCCACTCAAGCGTCTTCCGATGATGATTTGAGCGCGGCCATTGTCGCCGAACTTGAGGCCGATGCCGAACTCGATGGGCTCAATGTCGAAGATAATCTGGATATCGACGCCTTACTTGCCGACTTTGATAAGCCCACCGAGGCGCAAGCTGAGCCCGATCTCGGTGATGAAATTGCCGCCGAGCTTGACGATGAGTTAACGGCTCTAGGGGTTGAAGATACCGATGATATCGATGCTTTACTTGCGGATTTTGATAAGCCTGCTGCCCCAGAACCCGATTTAGGGGATGCCATTGCCGCTGAGCTTGATCCAGAACTCGATGATATTGGCATTGCTGAAACCGATGATATCGATGCTTTACTCGCATCTTTTGATACTTCGGCGGCGAAATCCACTGATGTGGCAGAGGACGTTGCAGGGACTGTTATCGGGGATATAGTGGCAGAAGCTGAGCTTGAACCTCGGCTATCAGAAACGGATGAGGAGCTTGACCACCTGCTTGCGGCAGAACGAGAAGCATCACTGCCCGAAGATTTATCGACCGCAGGGGATGATCTCGATGCGCTTTTAGCCGAGTTTGATGTGCCAGAGCAGGGCGAAGCGGATGCCGATGATTTTAATTTCGACATGGAAACGGCGTTACCGGATAGTGAAAAACCAGCGGATGAGGACGATCTGCTCAAAGGTATTGGAGCGGCCCATGCCCTAGATGACAGTGACGATACCTTTGATCTAGCACAAACGATAAATGAAGAGAGTGCTGCGTTAGATGAAGCGGCATTTAGTGGTTTTGATGCCGATGCCGACGATTTAGTTGCGTCCGCTGCTGCGGCAGTGGCAGTGGCAGCGGCGAGTGCTAAGGAAAAAGAATCTTCTTTCTTCAATGATTTAAAAGCCAATAAGAGCAAAGATCCCCATGTACTCGATTGGGATACTGAGCTTGATTTTGCACCTGCACCTAAGGCCAAGCTTCCTCCTACTATTGACGTAACGGCAACTGCCACCACAGATGCCGTAGCAACCAAGCCGAGTGTACTCGCCGATACCGAACTCGACTTAAGCACAGATGTAGACTTGAGTGATGACAGTATCTTGGCGGCCTTTAGCGCCAATGCTGATCTTGATGACGATGATGTGTTAGCGACAGAGGATAGTTTTAGCCTCGATGATGATCACACTCTGACGGTGGATGAGGCATTAGCGGCTCTGGATGCTCAGGAGTCTCGCAAGACGAAACCGTTTGTGGCTGATCATGACCTGACGAGTTTCCAAAATGAACATGGCTTTATCGATATCGACAAATTGCTCAATGATGCCGAGCAGGATAGCCAAGAGACCGATTTATACCCTGACGTCGATGTGGAGATGAGTGATGTTGGCTCCTTGATTGGTGACGCTGCGATGATCGATGTCGATGATGAAGAAAACTCCGTCAATGCAAAATTGGATCTGGCCCGCGCCTATATCGAAATTGATGACAGCGACAGTGCTAAAGCGTTACTGAAAGAAGTCCAAATCGATGGTAATGCGCGTCAGCAGGATGAAGCAGCCAAATTGCTTAAAGAGATAGGTTAATCCTATTTATTCGAATTAACTCAAGCGGCGCTCTTTGCGCCGTTTTTTTTATGGTCTGCTGTGATAAAATGCGCCGCTTAATTAACAAAGAGGGTGTGTGATGCGGATTGCATTGGGTATTGAATATGACGGCAGTGGTTATTTTGGTTGGCAACGTCAGGCCGAGGTCGATTCAGTACAAGGGCAATTAGAGCGGGCGTTATCTGTGGTCGCCAATGAACCTATCAGCTTATTTTGTGCAGGGCGTACCGATGCGGGAGTGCATGCAACCGGACAGGTGGTGCATTTTGAAACCAACGCGAATCGAAATGAAGGTGCTTGGACCCTAGGGGTGAATGCCAATCTTCCGGATAATATTGCGGTGCGCTGGGTGAAAGAGGTCGATGACAGTTTTCATGCCCGTTTTTCCGCTACGGCCAGACGCTATCGTTACGTGATCTACAATCATAATTTCCGTCCAGGCATTCTGCGCCATGGTGTCAGCCATTACCACGGCGATATCGATGCAGACAGAATGCACCAAGCGGCGCAGGCACTCTTAGGTGAGCAGGACTTTACCAGTTTTCGCGCCGTGCAGTGTCAATCAAAAACGCCGTTTCGCAATGTCCATAGCGTCAATGTCACGCGCCAAGGTATGTATATCATTGTCGACATTGCCGCCAATGCCTTCCTACACCATATGGTGCGCAATATTGTCGGGTCATTACTCGAGATTGGACTGGGTAATCAGCCCTTAACTTGGATGGGTGAGTTATTGGCGTTAAAGGATAGAAATCAAGCGGCGGCCACGGCGAAACCCCATGGGCTTTATCTGGTTGACGTCACTTATCCAGAACAATATCAGCTACCTAAGTTGGCCCTTGGGCCATTATTTATGTTGGATTAATGCCGTTGGGGCCATTCGCCCAACGTCTGAAGATGATTATCGCCCGTTATCGAAGGAAGGAAATAACAGATGCTAACAGTACCGACGGCAAATGCAGCATTAGATCAGTGGTTGGAGTATTTGCTGTCCATACATCCAACCGAAATCGATATGGGGCTCACGCGGGTCTCTAAGGTCGCACAAAGGCTTGGACTGTTAGATTTAGAGCCTTCGACTGTGGTCACAGTCGGCGGCACTAATGGCAAAGGCACGACCTGTGCCATGTTAGAAAATATCCTGCGTTTATCGGGCTTGACCGTGGGTGTATATAGCTCGCCACATATGCTCAAGTATAATGAACGAGTCCGTATCAATGGCAACGATGTCAGTGATAGCGCCTTAGTCGCCACCTTTGAACAAATAGAAACCGCAAGGGACGATGTCTCCTTAACCTTTTTTGAATACGCCACTCTGGCGGGATTAACACTGTTTAAAGCCGCTAAGCTTGATGTCATCATCCTGGAAGTTGGATTAGGCGGGCGGCTAGACGCCACCAATATGATCGACGCCGATATCAGCGTAGTGACCTCTGTGGATTTAGACCATGAAAGTTATTTGGGTAACACCCGTGAGCTAGTGGGCCGTGAAAAAGCGGGTATTTTCCGCCGCAGTAAACCCGCCATTGTCGGTGAGCCCAATTTGCCGCATACAGTCAATGATGTCGCCAATGAGGTAGGTGCAATCTTGTACCGCGTCGGCAAAGAGTTCAGTTACCAAATCCATGGCAATCTGTGGGATTTCCAAGGCGAAGTGCTTAAGCTACACGATTTAGCCTTACCAAGTTTGCCATTGCCCAATGCGGCGACAGTGCTGGCGATCATAGAACAGGGGTGGCCGGATATTGCGCCTGAGATTATTGCCAAGGGCATTAGCACGGCTCGGTTAACGGGACGATTAGAGCGGGTAAGCGAACAGCCATTAATCTTACTCGATGTAGCCCATAATCCCCATGCGGCCCGTTTTTTAGTGCAGCAGCTCGAACCCATTGTTGTGGGTAAACGGGTGTTTGCCCTGTGCGGTATGCTAAAGGATAAAGATATTGCGGGTGTGTTGTCCGTTATTGATCCTCTGGTTGACGCTTGGTATTTAGTGAGTTTGCATGGTGAACGCGGTGCCAGTGCCAGCCAATTGCACCAGACCTTAGCTCCAGAGGCCAATGTCGTTGAATTTGAGCAGATAGATGCGGCATGGATGGCATTAAAAGCGCAAATTCGGCCCGATGATGTGGTAATTGTGTTTGGCTCCTTTTACACTGTGGCAGGATTTAAGTCTCTCTTAAAGCAGGATGTCAGTTTTGTCTAGCCAGTTTCATAATCGTTTAGTCGGCACTGTAGTGCTGGTTGCCCTTGGGGTGATTTTTCTGCCAGATATTTTAGATGGTAAAAAAGATCATCAAGAAGAGCAGTTTGCGGAAATTCCATTACGTCCGAATCTGATCGAACAGCAGAAAAATGCCGATGATATGTTTGAAGTCCTCTCGGCGCAGGATGTGGGGGAATTGGCTGGGGCGCAGGTCGAGTTAGCCGAGTCTCAGCCCAATGATGAGGCCGCCCTTGCACAAGCGGTAAAATCTACCCCGCCTAAGGCCGAATCGGTCAAATCTGAGCCAGTAAAAGAGACGAGCAAACCACAAACGGCGAAGGTTGAAAGCAAATCTGAGCCGAAGAAAGAGCCTGCGAAGTCCACCGCCACCAAAACCGAGCCAGTGAAAAAGCCAGAGGCGAAACCGACCACAGTGGCAAAAACGGAAAAGCCGAAAACTGATATCGCAAAGCCGAGCAAAGATGAAGTGAAAGTCGTTAGCCGTGAGTCGTTAAAGCCGGGGCTGACACTGCAATTAGGCGCCTTTAGTAATGCCGCTAACGTTAAGGCCTTGGTTGCCCAGCTGCGTAAAAATGGTTTTAAAGCGTACACAATTCCAGACAACCCTAAGGATGGTGTGCTGACCAAAGTCTTCGTCGGTCCCGATATCTCAGAAGCTAAGCTGAAGAAGATGCAGGAGGATATTGAACGCCTTACGCACCTTAAGGGGCGGATTGTCCCCTTTAACCCGTTGGAATCTTAATGGCGATACAAACCGGGACTGAAAATAATTTATTTACCTCTCTAGGGGTGAGAATCATTTCAGTCTCTGGTAGAATCGCGCCGTCTTAAAGCCTATGTCGGAAAGCCATCTCAATGGTTTGGATTGATTACGCTATCATATTCGTCATCGGATTATCGACTCTCATCAGTCTGATCCGCGGATTTGCCAAAGAAGCCATGTCGTTAGTGGTATGGTTTGCAGCTTTCTTTGTTGCCAGCCAATTTTATCAAGATCTTGCCGTTCACTTAACACAGATGAATGACGAGATGCTGCGTAATGGTGTTTCCATTGCCATTCTTTTCATTACGACCTTAATACTCGGCGCCTTGGTAAACTACATCCTAGGGCAACTTGTTGTTAAAACTGGATTATCTGGCACAGATAGACTCTTAGGTCTGTGCTTCGGTGCGATTAGAGGGGCGCTCATTGTCAGTGCCCTGCTGTTTTTTATGGATGCTTTTACGGGTTCTCCCAATACTCAGTGGTGGAAGGATTCTGTATTAGTGCCCGAATTTGGCGTTGTCATTCAATGGTTTTTTAACTATTTGGAAAACACCTCCAGCTTTGTACCCAAACTATAAAAAGAAAATAAATTAATCCTAAGTGATAGAACATCTTACAATGAGGAAGCTTACCCATGTGTGGTATCGTCGGAATAGTTGGCCAATCATCGGTTAATCAGACCATTTATGATGCGCTGACCGTGCTTCAGCACAGAGGTCAGGATGCGGCAGGTATTGTGACCGTTGATCGTGGTGCTTTCAGACTACGTAAAGCTAACGGTCTGGTAAAGGACGTATTTGAAGTCAAACATATGCAGCGCCTACAGGGCAATGCGGGTATTGGCCATGTACGTTATCCCACCGCGGGCAGTTCAAGCGCGTCGGAAGCGCAGCCTTTTTATGTTAACTCGCCATTTGGGATTTCCTTAGCCCATAACGGCAATTTAACTAATACGGTTGAACTAGCCGAAGGGCTGATCAAAAAACGTCGTCATGTGAATACCACCTCAGACTCTGAAGTGCTGTTAAACCTGTTGGCTGATGAATTACAAAAAACCACCAGTCTAGAGTTAACCTCCGATGAAGTGTTTGACGCCGTTGCTAAAGTACATGAGCAAGCGCGCGGTGCCTATGCCGTAGTGGCGATGATCATTAGCCAAGGTTTAGTGGCATTTCGTGATCCCTTTGGTATTCGCCCCTTAGTGCTGGGCAAGCATGAAACCGCTACGGGCACTGAATACATGGTCGCTTCTGAAAGCGTGGCCCTCGACGCCGTAGGCTTTGAGGTGATGCGTGATGTCGCGCCCGGTGAAGCGATATATATTTCCCTCAATGGTGAACTCTATACCCGTCAATGTGCGAAAGAGCCTAGCTACGCGCCTTGTATTTTCGAGTTTGTTTACTTCGCCCGCCCAGATTCCACCATTGATAAGGTGTCTGTTTATGCCAGCCGCGTAAACATGGGCGCTAAGCTTGGGGAGAAGATTAAGAAGGAATGGTACGATCACGATATCGATGTGGTGATCCCTATTCCAGAAACTTCCTGTGATATCGCGTTGGAAATTGCCCGTTGCATGGACTTACCGTACCGCCAAGGTTTTGTGAAAAACCGTTATATTGGCCGCACCTTTATCATGCCCGGCCAGCAAGAGCGTAAGAAGTCCGTGCGTCGTAAGTTGAATGCGATTAACACTGAATTTAAAGGTAAAAATGTCCTGCTAGTAGATGACTCTATCGTTCGCGGCACGACTTCCGAGCAGATCATCGAAATGGCCCGTGAAGCGGGAGCCAAGAAAGTGTACTTTGCCTCGGCCGCGCCGGAAATTCGTTTCCCGAACGTGTATGGTATCGATATGCCAACGTCGAACGAACTTATCGCCCATGGCCGTGATGCCGATGAAATTGCTAAATTGATTGGTGCCGATGGCATTATTTTCCAGAATCTAGCCGATTTAGTTGAAGCGGTTAGAATGGAAAATCCTGAGATTAAACATTTTGAAACCTCAGTCTTCGATGGCCATTACATCACTAACGATGTTGATCAAGCGTATTTGGATCATTTAACCCAATTGCGCAATGACGATGCAAAAGCTGACCGTAACAAAGACATAGGTACTAACCTAGAACTGCATAACGTCTGCCATCCATAATTGGCCTACGGCCATCCATAAAAAAGCCAGTGATTTTTCACTGGCTTTTTTATTGCGCTTTGGTGGAACAATCGCTACGAGATATGACGATTGCGATCAGTCGTTTCGGGTGTCTGCAGCGGCAGAACTTCCGCCGCATTTTTACGTTCAACCCAGTAATCTGCATTCTTAATACCGAGCTTTTCTGGGTCAAATAGGGGCTCAATCCCTTGGCTCTGTTGTGATTCATAATCCTTAAGGCAGGTAAAAGCGGTTTTTTGTAATAGGATAATGGCGACAATGTTGAGCCATGCCATCAGGCCGACACCTATATCCCCTAATCCCCAAGCCAGATCCGCCGTTTTTACTGTGCCGTATACGGTTGAGCCCATTAAGACGAGTTTAAGCACTACCGTTAGCCAAGGGCGATGCACCTTACGATTAATATAGGCTATGTTGGTCTCGGCAATATAGTAGTAAGCCACAATAGTGGTAAAGGCGAAGAAGAACAGGGCGACGGCCACAAACATATTACCAAAGCCCGGCATCATACTTTCCATTGCCGTTTGCACATAGCCAGGACCTGCCGCGACGCCGGCAATGCCAGTGTAGAGCGCGACTCCCTCAGGACCTTGCACATTGTAAAGCCCAGTGATTAGCAGCATAAAACCGGTTGCAGAACACACAAAGAGAGTGTCAATGTACACAGAGAATGCCTGTACTAACCCCTGTTTTGCTGGATGACTGACCGCCGCTGCCGAGGAGGCATGTGGACCCGTACCTTGGCCTGCTTCGTTAGAATAAATACCACGCTTGACCCCCCACATAATGGCAAGCCCTAAAATAGCACCAAAGCCCGCATCAAAGCCAAAAGCACTCTTGATAATTAACCAGATAATATCGGGTAGCTGACCAATGTTCAGTGCAATGATCACGCAGGCGACAATGATATAACCCAGCGCCATAAAGGGAACGACAGTACTCGCAAAGTGGGCGATACGTTTGACACCACCAAAAATGATAAACCCGAGCAACATAGCCAATATCGCCGCTGTCACATTAGGATCGATATCGAAAGCGGTTTTTAAACTTGAACCAATCGAATTAGCTTGTACGCCTGGCAGTAAGATGCCGCAGGCAAATATGGTTGCAATGGCAAAGACCCAAGCATACCATTTCATACCTAAGCCTTTTTCAATATAAAAAGCCGGGCCACCGCGGTATTCGCCATTGATTTTTTCTTTGTAGACTTGGCCTAAGGTCGATTCGACGAATGCCGAGCTGGCACCGAGAAATGCCACCATCCACATCCAAAATAAAGCACCTGGGCCACCAAAAGTGATCGCAGTGGCGACCCCTGCAATGTTCCCCGTACCGACTCGACCCGCTAAGGTCATCGCTAATGCTTGGAAGGAAGACACTCCAGCGTCAGTGCTTTTGCCATCAAATATCAGGCGGATCATTTCGGGTAGATGACGTAACTGTAAAAAGCGAGAGCGAAGGGAGAAATAGAGCCCAACACCTAGGCAAAGAAACACGAGCGCAGGGCTCCAGACGACACTATTGATCGTATTGACAATCTCATTCATATAGTTCAACTCCAATATTTTGTTGTTTTTGCAGAGTTTTTAAGATATTTGCTTGTAAGTTTGGTATTAAAAAGCCAGATTGGCCTAAGGTTAAGACTTATTTGAACATTCAAGAGCTTCAACATAACGATTTTTTGAGCCGCTTCATAGCTAAAATTGTTAAATATTTGATACTTTAACGTTCTTTTTTGAAGGGTAGAGTATTGGGGGGCAAGCTGGTCATCTAGATGGGTATATGGGGAGATGCATACGGTGACTTAATATCTGGCCGAAAATAGGCTTAGATAACTAGCCACAACAACATCCACAGTGCAAATAACCAAGCTAAACTGCGGCGACTGACCCTATGATTCAGCAGCAGTGATAGGCTCACGGCAATAGGAATAAACTGAATAATACTCCAATAGACCATTGGGGCCTCAAGATTGATCTTCTCGAGTCCAATCTGACAAAGTAGGCTTAATGCTAATAGCATTAGGCTGTGGAATATGAATAATTGATTGAATCTTAATACTAATGTGGGTTTGAAGGCCGGGGTTGTTGGGTTGGGGAGAGTGAGTGTTTTCATGTATTTCTCCTGATTTATTTCTCCAGTAACTGACAAAATATTACCCTCAAATAAGAATGATTCTCAAATTAATTTACACAGTTTTAGTTTTAGGGAACAAGTTGTTTGAGATGAACGGGGTGTCGATGCCAAGATAGCGATTTGCACTCTTAAGTACTTTTCGCTAAATTATACTGTAATTATATCCAGTGTTTGGTGTTTGTATGATCCTCTATATCGCAGAAAAACCTAGCCTAGGGCGGGCCATTGCCGATGTATTGCCTAAACCCCATAAAAAAGGCGATGGATTTATCCAAGCAGCCAATGGCGATTGTGTGTCTTGGTGTGTCGGTCACTTGCTCGAACAAGCAGAACCTGATGCCTACAATCCCGAATTTAAGTCCTGGAAATTTGAACATTTACCTATAGTGCCGGACAAGTGGCAACTAAAACCTAAGGCGGCGACCCGCAGCCAACTCTCAGTATTAAAAAAACTGGTAAAACAAGCCAATACCCTCGTTAATGCGGGCGATCCTGACCGCGAAGGTCAGCTGTTGGTCGATGAGGTGATAGCCTACCTTGGCGTGGCGGGTGACAAGCTACATCAAACCCAGCGGTTATTGGTCAGCGACTTAAATCCACAGGCCGTAAAACGTGCGCTAATGCAACTGCGTAGCAATCGCGAGTTTATTCCTTTGTCCACCTCGGCCTTAGCCCGTAGTCGCGCCGATTGGCTCTATGGGATGAATATGACGCGGGCCTATACCATTCAAGGTAAAAAAGTCGGCTATCAAGGTGTGTTATCCGTCGGCCGAGTGCAAACGCCCCTGCTCGGGCTCGTGGTGCGCCGTGATGAAGAGATTGCTAATTTTCAATCTAAACCCTTCTATGAAGTACTGGCGCATTTAGCGACCGAAAAGCAGGAGACCTTCAGTGCTAAGTGGCAACCCAGCGAAGCTTGTCAACCGTACATGGACGAAGAGGGGCGAGTGTTAGCCAGAGGATTAGCACAAAATGTGGTGAGTCGCATCAGTGATAAACCGGCCTTAGTGACGCAATTGGCCGCTAAAGATAAGAAACAGAATCCGCCTTTGCCCTACAGCCTATCCGCGTTGCAGATTGATGCGGCGAAACGGTTTGGCATGAGCGCTAAGGATGTGCTCGATACCTGCCAGAGTCTGTACGAGCGTCATAAACTTATCACCTATCCGCGCTCCGACAGTCGTTATTTGCCCTTAGAACAACATCAACTTGCACCAGCGGTACTCAGGGCGGTGAGTCAGGGGGCTGGCGAGTTATTGCAGAATATTGATGCGCCCGATCCCGGTCTTAAATCCAAGGCGTGGGATGATAAAAAAGTGGATGCCCACCATGCCATAGTCCCTACCGAGAAAACCGCTAACCTATCGAGCTTAAGCCTGCGGGAAAAGCAGCTCTATTTGCATATTGCCCGCCAGTATTTAGCACAGTTTTATCCTGCTTATTGTTACAGTGAAACCACAGTGCAAGTAACGATCGAGGGTGGCTTATTTAATACTAAGGCGCGTCAGGATCAGTCCCTCGGCTGGAAACAACTCTTTGCTCGCCAAGAGCCTAGTGGCAGCAAGATTAGTGGAAACAAGTCGACGGAGGGAAGCTCTGACAAGGACGATGAGGAGAGTGATGAGTTTATCGGCCAATTACCGCCTCTGAAACTAGGGCAGGCTTTGCATTGTACTCGAGGCGAGTTACTGGAGAAAAATACCCAGCCGCCGAAAGCTTTTACCGATGCCACTTTACTCGGTGCTATGACGGGGATCAGCCGTTACGTGACTGACCCAGAGATCCGCAAAATTCTTAAAGAAACCGATGGCTTAGGTACTGAAGCTACCCGTGCAGGTATCATTGAACTGCTGTTTAAACGTGGTTTTTTACAACGCTTAGGTAAATCTATTGTGTCGACGGATGTGGGGAAAGGGTTAATTAATAGCTTGCCCACGAGCGCCACTACGCCAGATATGACGGCGCTTTGGGAGGCGAGCCTGAACGGCATTTGTCATAAAGAAACCTCCTATCAGGCCTTTATGCAGCCACTGCTCGGCACATTATCGACACTTATCCAGAATGCAGGGGAACAACTGCCGACAGCGCTTAACGGTTTAAAAGGCCAAGGTTATCGAAAAACGGCGAGTAATAAACCCGGTTACCGCAAGTCGCCTTATCGTAAAGCGGCTAGTTCGACAAAACGCACTGGCACTGCAAGTACAGTTAAAAGCAGTGGTGCGAAAAAGTCAGATGCAAGGAGTACTAGTTCAGGAACGAGGAGTCGAACACGCAAAGGGCCTGCTTAGCGATAGTCTGCTCGTTCTATAAGGTTATTTATAATTCAGAGTAGCGATTTAGAAGGGACTGTTTTCTCATCGAATGTGATCTTAAACAATGGCGCTGATATGACTCTAAATTTTAGGCAAAAAAAAAGAGTAAACCAAGGCGGCTTACTCTTACGGAAAATAGATCGTTGAACGTTGTAACCAAAATCACTCAGTTGGATGAAGAGCCCAGTTACAATGACAGCGTTTACTTAATTAACCCTTAAAATTAACATCTATCTTAAGTGTTCTCCCCGATTCAAACTGATCAGTTTATCTAAGATCCGTTCTCCATCCATGCGGATCCCATTATGTTCATATTCAGATGTGAGCCAATATTTGAGCTGACCGATTTGCTGGGCTGACTCGAGGCTGTATTGCATTTCGACAAACATATCCTCGCTATAAATGGCCGCGGCAACGGGGACGCGGTTATGGCTAAGCTGTTCAAGGTCATAGAGTGCTGGCCAGTCGGATTTGCTAGCCAGTATTTCTGCCGCGGCCTTGAGTGGTCTTAGGTGGCTAAATTGGTCGAACATCCAAGGGTAAATCATTTCGCCAGTGAATAAAAACGGCTTACCTTGCTGATAGTTAAAGGCGGGAAATGCTTGTCTTACCCTGTGGGCCGCCCACTGGGATGCGCTCTGCTGGCAATAGATGGCCTCGTGTAACAGGGCAAAAATCGGGTTAGTGTTATAGTCGAGTAGCTGGCAAAAATGATTTAAAAATAATGGATTAACTTCTATGCCCGAGGGCGTGTTGAGCAGGGCTTGCTCTAGCAGATAATAGACAGACTCGGGGCCTTGCTCCATGCCTAAGTTGATGCCAAGCAATTGCAACATTTCAACGCTGAGACGTTCCCCTGTGGCCAAATACACTTCATTGTCAATTAAGTGCTTGGCTAAGCGCGTGACTAAATGCTGCGCATCATGGAAGCGCTGAAAGAAATCCTTATTCTTTGCGAGCACTCGATGATAGGTCGCTTGATACACTTCATCACTGCTACGGGTTAAGGATGGAATTCCCCCTGTGATATAGGCTTCACTCACGCCCTTAGGGGCGGCGCTCAGATAATGCAAAACACAAAATCCGCCAAAACTTTGGCCGAGAATCGCCCATTTATCGGCGGGAGAAAGTTGAGCGCGAATGGCTTCTGCATCACGAATAATATTGTCGGCCCTAAAGTGGCTAAGGTACTGCGCCTGTTCTATGGGCGTTAAATGTTTAAGGCTCTGGTAATTAATCGGTGTCGATAAGCCTGTGCCGCGCTGATCGAGCAGTAATACGCGATATTCTTTCAGCGCGCGGCGGATCCAACCACTATTACTGGCGGGACGCATAGCGGCAAAGCCTGGGCCGCCTTGAAAAAATACTAAATAGGGGAGTTTTTTATCTTTATTTTCAGTACTACATAGTTCTCTAGCAAAGACTTTGATTTGTTCAGCAATTGGATGCTGATAATTGAGCGGCAGGGTAAAGGTATGTTTTTTGGCAAGCACACCAGCAAGAACAATATCAGATTTCATCAATCAACCTCTAGGGTAGGGCTTTGAGTATATTGGCAGATTGTATACAAAAGCACTGTTCCTGCAAGTTGGGACTTTTTGATTAGGCTTTGGTGAAGATCAATTTTTATTGTAAAAAATTGAGCCATGATGAGCCTCTTAGCGTAATCTAGCGCCTATGGATAACACGAGATTGAAGCTATGAAGTATCAAATTATTCCAGTGACACCTTTTCAGCAGAATTGCAGTTTGATCTGGTGTGAAAAAACCAAATGCGCGGCGGTCGTCGATCCGGGAGGGAACATAGACCGCATTCAAGCTGAGGCGGCTAAACTGGGGTTGACACTGAAAAAAATCCTCCTGACCCACGGGCATATCGACCATGTAGGTGGCGCCAAATCCCTTGCCCAAGCGGCGAATATTCCCATAATTGGTCCCCATATTGCCGATAAATATTGGATCGATAATTTACCTAAGCAGAGCCAAAATTTTGGTTTTCCCCACTGCGAGGCGTTTGAACCGGACCAATACCTAGAGGATGGCGATCTTGTGACCCTAGGCGAGCAAACCCTGTCGGTGCTCCACTGTCCTGGGCATACGCCTGGGCATATTGCCTTTTACTCGGCGCCATCAAAATTGGCTTGGGTGGGGGATATTCTCTTTAGAAGCTCAATTGGTCGAACCGATTTTCCCCAATCAAATCATCAGGATTTAATTCACTCGATCACTGAAAAACTGTGGCCCTTAGGTGCCGACGTCGAATTTATTCCGGGTCACGGTCCTATGTCGACCTTTGGTGAAGAGCGCGAGCACAATCCCTTTGTGGCCGATCAATTACTCCTTTAATCAGAGTGTGGACACCTGTGGCGGTGACAGCGATTTTTGTGTCGTGCGCATATCCTTGTTAGCGCGAATACCATTGCATCTCTATGTGTCACATGCCCTAAGCATTTCGTTAAGTTATCATGGTTTTGCGAGTGAGAACTGCTCGCAACCATATAGATTTAAAAGAATATTCCTGCATTTTCCCTCGATTTTAATATTTTCCTTCTAGACTTAAAGTTGTTCTTCCGTCTCTTATTGGGGAAAGTATGAAAACAAAAACGATGATGACTATGGTATTTGCAACCATAGTAGCCAGTGCTCTGATAACGGCATTACTGAGTTTCAATGTAAAGTCGAGAATCGATCTCTTTAACGATGCGGCCAGTATTCGTTATCAGTCCTATCAAATCGCCGATGAATTAAGGCAAAGCTCCGATGACCTCACTCGGCTCGCGCGAACCTATGCTGTCACGGGGGATGAGAAGTACGAAAAAATGTATATGGATATTTTAGCCATTCGAAATGGTGAGAAAGCCCGGCCTGAGAAGTATCACCAGATTTACTGGGACTTAGTGCTGAATTATGGTGATAAGCCCAAGCCCGACGGTGCTAGCGTTGCGATAAAGACCCAAATGCAATCCCTGGGTTTTTCAGATCAAGAGTTTCGTTACCTCGAACAAGCCCAGCAAAATTCAGATGCGTTAGTCGCCCTCGAAGTGAAGGCCATGAATGCCGTTAAAGGTATCTTTATGGACCCTAATACCCAAACCTACAGTGTAAAAGGAGAACCTAATCTCGCGATGGCAAGGGAGCTATTACATAGTGATCAATACCATAGAGAAAAAGCTAAGATCATGCAGCCCATAGATGAGTTTTTTACTGCACTGGATAAACGCACCGAGGGCGAAGTGAGCAATAGGCTAGATGCGCTCCATGCCGCGTTGAATTGGTCACAACTGGTATTGTGCATTGTAATTTTAGTCGCGGTTGGTGGATTTATTATCGTTAAGAGCCGGATTGTGACGCCGATAGTGCAAACCTGTCGGGAACTACTCGATATCCAGCATTCGAAAAATCTTGCTCGGCGAATTTCAGTTTCGACCCAAGGTGAAATTGGCGAAATTGTTAGTCAAATCAATTTATTTATCGCCTCGCTTGCCAGTTCACTCTCCACAACCGATGGCATTGCGAAGGAGGTCGCTGAATTAGCAAAACAGACTAAAACATCCATTCAAGTTTCACGGGAAAGCTCAAATCGGGTAGCGAAAGAACTGGATGCCAGCGCCAGTGCAATGGAGGAGATGACCACCACCTTAGTGCATGTGAGCGAGAGTACCTCTAATGCAGAAATGCGCGCCGCGGAGAATGAAACCCATGTGGGCGTGGGTCAGCAAACGGTTGCCGAGGCGCTGAGTGCGATGGCCGTGTTAGAAACTGAGTTCACTAATACTCAGGATTCGATGCAGCATCTGGTCAATCAAAGTACGCAAGTCAGCAATGTGCTCGGCGTCATTAAGGCCATTGCAGAGCAGACGAATTTGCTGGCACTGAATGCGGCGATTGAAGCCGCAAGGGCCGGGGAGCAAGGGCGAGGCTTTGCGGTGGTGGCCGATGAAGTGCGCTCGTTAGCCCAGCGTACTCAAGATTCCACCAAGGAAATCGATGATATCGTCGCCAGCCTGCAAAATCGCACCAATCAAGTCGGCACATCTGTGACTCAAGCGGCGACGTTAATGCAAAAGGCCAGCACTGAGTTGCAACGTATAGTGACGGTATTTGAGGATATTCGCCATAGCACGGCCGCTATCCATGGGATCAATTCCCAAGTGGCGACGTCAACCGAGGAGCAATCATTAGTCTCCAAAGATATTGCGACGAGTCTTATGGTGATCCGCGATAACTCCCGTGAGGTATCACAGATTATCGAACAGATTGAATCGACCTCCATTAGCCTCGACAATCAATCCCAAATGTTGCGCACTAAGGCGGGTGAATATCAGTTCTAGCTCGCATTTACCACTGTATGTAAACAGATAGCTTAACCGGACAGCCCCCCATACGACACGGATGTCAATTCCCATCCAATCCATTCAGCAATTTCTAACACGACACTTTTTGTAAACTATTGCCCCTATTAAATTAGAAACGTCTTTGCTAACGTGTGACTGCAACTGTCTGGTTATTGTATCTAAGCAATACTAGGTCTAATTTAAAGATGATTGACTTCTTCTTAAATATGTATCACCGAGCGGAGCCCTGTGAATGGATCACCAAATCGAAGATTTACTAGAGCATTGGTTACCGCTGGCGGATGACGCTTGGGTGCTAGCGGTGATCACTGTTATTCAAGGCTCTGCCTACCGTAAACCCGGTGCCATGATGTTATTCCACGAATTCGGCCAAGAGGCAGGAATATTAAGTGGTGGCTGTTTAGAAGCCGACCTACGCCGCCACGCCCAACATGCTATGCAGACTAAGCAAGTCATGTGCGTCACCTATGACGCGACCGATGAGTCCGACGCCAGCTATCGACTCGGTTGTGGCGGTATAGTGGATATCATGTTGATCCCACTGTTAAAAGAGAATCACGATCTTGGCCTGATTGAACTCGTGCAGGCATTTCGCCACGGTCAATCGGGGTTTTATCAGTTGCCTTTAGTGAAATCCGGTGCGGATGCGCGCCTGTATCATGCCGCCTTCTATCCCGAAGCCGAGACGCCGTTTCCCATCAGTGATTTTGTGCGCACGGGAATTTTTACCCAAGGGGAGGAGTGCTCGCTAGTGATCCCACTAAGGCCAAGATTTCACTTGGGAATTTTTGGTGGTGGTATCGACGCTAAGCCGATTGCCGCCATGGCCCATACCTTAGGCTGGCAAGTCACTGTTTTCGATAGCCGTACCGCCTACGCCAGAGTGGCGGATTTTCCCCATGCCCATATAGTGAAACTTACCGCGGGAGAGTTAACCGCCAATCATATCGCCCAATTGGATTGTGCCGTGGTGATGAACCATAACTTAGGCTTAGATGCTGCAGTATTGAAGGTCATTCAAGCCCATCCGCTCGCCTATGTCGCCTTGCTTGGTCCTGCTCACCGACGGGACAAAGTGCTGGGGATGGCAGGGCTGAGTGCTGAATCATTTTCTGGGGTATTTTCGGCCCCCGCAGGGCTTGCCCTTGGTGGCGAACTACCGAGCGCAGTGGCCTTAAGTATTTTGGCCCAGTGCCACGGCGTGCTCCATGGCGCGACCTTAAAACATCTCGATGAGATCATGCGTTGATGACGTTGCCGCCAGTACAAAAGTCTGCTGCGCTAGCGTCGACACTGCCCGGTTCGACAGCGCCAAAGTCGGCCGCGCTAACATTGACAGAGCAAACGTTGGCAGAGCAAACGTTGGCAGAGCAAGTGCCACTGTTATCCAAACGGCTGCTGATTGTGGTATTGGCGGCGGGTGGGAGTCAGCGCTTTGAGGGCATTAAGTTAGCGCAGCTTGTACCATCGCTTAGCGCGACTGGAATCAGCGAACAAGCCATCATCAGCACCCATGTTGAGCGTTTACAACGGCTTGATTGCCAAGATTTAGATTTGGAGCGCCAAGACACTCCTTCGCTCCAATATGCGTCTTTATTAGTCATACTCGGTGCTCATCAGCCTATATTACAACCATTATTAGCCGAGCTTCATTCCCGCAAACCCTTTGATATTTTAGTTAATCCACAGTGGCAAACGGGCCTTGCCTCTTCGGTGAGTTTGGCGGCAAGTTATGCTAAGGAACAAGGTTTTGATGCCATGCTGCTGACGCTCGCTGACCAAGTGGCTCTGAGCGCCGAGGATTATCGACAGCTTATTCTGATGTGGCATAAAACCGGTAAAGAGGTTGCCGCCCACTATTTGGATGATGTGGGTGTACCTGCTATTTTTAATGCTTCAACATTGCCGCAGTTCACTCATTTGAGTGGTGATCGCGGGGCGAAATCTATTTTAAAACAACAAGCACAGCGGGGAGCGTTAGTCGCGATAACACTCCCCCGCGCCGCAATTGATATTGATACCCAAGCCGATCTTGCGTCGTGGTTGGCACTTAAGGAGTGAGTTATGGCAGAAGTATTATCAACCCAAGCCGCCGTCAAGAAAGCCAGTACCGCCGCTTCCACCCAAACGCTTTCCATCAACGGTAAGTCATTTACCTTAGATGCCGATCCTAAAATGCCCATCCTGTGGGCACTACGGGATATTTTAGGGCTTACGGGCACTAAATATGGCTGCGGTGCAGGGCTATGCGGTGCCTGCACTGTGCATTTAGACGGCCAACCCGTTCGTGCTTGCTTAACCAGTTTGGGGCAGGCACAGGGAAAACGACTAACGACAATTGAAGGGCTGGATAATCAAAAACTTAAAAATGCCTGGGCCGAACATAACGTGCCCCAGTGCGGCTATTGTCAGGCGGGACAACTGATGTCGGCTGCGGCGTTAGTGGCGCAGCATCCTAAGCCCACAGAGGAACAAATCAACTCGGCCATGTCGGGCAATCTCTGCCGCTGCGGCACCTACCCACGGATTAAAGCGGCACTGCAAAACTATGCCAAACAGGAGGGCTAATATGAGTACTTTTACTGCCGTAGAAAATATCAGCCGCCGCGATGTGTTAAAACTGTTTGGCGCAGTGGGTGGCGGACTCGCATTAGGGGCGAGTGGATTAACTTGGAGCCCCATGGCGCTGGCGCAGGATAAAGAAGCGCGGCTGAATCTGTTTATTGCCATTGGTGAAGACGACAAAGTGTATCTTACTTGCCATCGCTCCGAGATGGGACAGGGGATCAGAACCGGTATTCTGCAAGTCTTAGCCGAAGAATTAGAAGCGGATTGGGATAAAATCGTCCCCATTCAAGGCTTAGCCGATAAGCGCTATGGCAGCCAGAATACCGATGGTAGCCGCAGTATTCGCGAAAATTACGACCGCATGCGCCAGATGGGGGCGATGGCAAGAACCATGCTAGAGCAAGCCGCAGCCGCGCGCTGGAAAGTCCCCGTGAGCGAGGTGTATACCGCCGACCATAAAGTCTTGCATGCTAAATCTGGCCGCTCGGCCAAGTTCGGCGAGTTAGCGTTAGCCGCATCAGAGCAGCCCGTCCCCGCCGTTGAGTCGTTAACCTTTAAAGAGATTAAAGATTTCAAGCAGATTGGTGCATCACGTCAAATCGTTGATATGGATGCCATGTTAAGCGGCAGCGCGATTTATGGTTACGATATCAAACGTGATGGCATGCTTTACGCCAGCATTATGCGCCCACCTGTGCTTGGGAGCGATGTGGCAAGCTTGGATGATACCGCAGCGCGTAAAGTGGCCGGGGTAGTGGATGTGTATCGTTTGCCAGCCGCTAAGGGTGCACCCGCGTTTCAGGCTTTGGGGGGCGTTGCCGTGATAGCGACAAATACCTGGAGCGCCCTCGAAGGGCGCAAAGCCTTAAAGATCACTTGGACCCAGGCCGACAACAGCCAGCATGATTCGACTCTTTATTTGAAAGAGCTTGTCGAGCGCGTACAGCAAAGCGGTAAAGTCGTGCGCCAAGTCGGCGCTGAGATCAAAAACTGGCCCGAAGCGAATACGTTAAAGGCGGTTTATACCGTGCCTTATTTAATCCATTCCTCTATTGAGCCGCCCGTTGCCACTGCCCATGTGACTGAAAAGGGCTGTGAAATCTGGGCATCGACCCAAACGCCCCAAAGTACCCAGCAAAATGTGGCCGCTGCGCTAGGCATGGAAGAAGAGGCGATTAAAGTCAATGTCACCCTGCTGGGTGGCGGTTTTGGGCGTAAATCCAAACCTGATTTTAGTGTTGAAGCCGCGCTGTTATCTAAGCAATTCAAGCGCCCAATTAAGGTGAGTTGGAGCCGCGAGGATGAAATTCAAAATGGTTATTACCATGCTATCAGCGCCCAGTCCTATCAGGCGTTATTCGATGCCAATAATAAACCGACCGCGCTTTTAGCCCGTACGGGATTCCCATCGATCAGTTCAACCTTTGCCGAAGGGGTGGAATATCCCTCCGGTGGTGAATTGGATTTAGGCTTTGTGGATGTGCCCTTTGCTTTGCCCCATTTAAGATACGAAGCGGTAAAAGCTAAGGCGCACAGCCGTATTGGTTGGATGCGCTCTGTATGTAATATTCAGCACGGTTTTAGTGCCGGTAGTTTTGTCGATGAAATGGCCCATAGATCCCAAGTTTCATGCTTTGAGATGTGGCGTAGCCTGTTAGGGGAAGCAAGGCGTGAGGCCTTTAGCGAACAAGGCTTTAAATACGGCAACTATGGTGAAGATCTCAGCCGTCACCCCGTGGATGTGGGCCGCTATTTAGGGGTAATCGACGCGGTCGAAAAGGCTCAAGCTAAGGCACCCAAGGCGGGTAAAAATCAGGGCTGGGGTTTTGCCGTGCACCGCAGTTTTGTCAGTTATGTCGCCGTGGCCATGCTGGTGGAAGTGAACGAGGATGAACAGCTTAAGGTGCTGAATGCCATCGCTGCTATTGATGCGGGCACCATAGTCAATCCCGATAGGGTAAAAGCCCAGACCGAAGGCGCGATTGTGTTTGGCCTGAGTTTAGCCTTGATGGGTGAAATTACTTACCAAGAGGGCAAAGTACAACAATCGAATTTCCACGATTATCCTTTACTGCGACTCCCCCAAACCCCCGCTATTGAAGTCATCATTATTGCGTCCAATGCTGCGCCTGCGGGCGTGGGTGAGCCGGGGGTACCGCCCGTCGCCCCGAGTTTAACTAATGCGATTTTTGCGGCAACGGGGCAGAGGATCCGCGATCTTCCCGTCAACAAACTATTGCGAGTGTAAGTGCTGCAACAGGGTTGACTGAAAGCCATTTGAATAAAAAAGCGCCTAACAAGCGCTTTTTTCGTTTTTTTACCACAAAAAAATTGCTTGTTAGCGATTTTACGGGCATTA
The DNA here is from genome assembly GCF_002783505.1 of Shewanella sp. CG12_big_fil_rev_8_21_14_0_65_47_15. Lineage (GTDB taxonomy): Bacteria > Pseudomonadota > Gammaproteobacteria > Enterobacterales > Shewanellaceae > Shewanella. The sequence continues at coordinate 2,455 of NZ_PFGL01000031.1, read as the reverse complement.
ATGCCGAAAATTAGCAATAGATCAGGTTTTTGTTACCAAAATAGAGGTAATTTAACCAACAGATAAACTTCCGTGAATAGAATTATAAAGGGGTCATCCATGGAAAATCGTTGGCAAGTCGCTATTTCAGCCGGCCTATTGGCGGCTATTTGGTGTGGCGTCGCAGATGCCTTTCATCTGGTCACTTGGATTGGTTTTTTAGGATGCAGCACTTTTTTTGCTCAACCTAAGGCTGGTTTTCAAGGCGTGATGATGGCGTGGTGCACGAATCTGTCTGGGGTATTTTGGGCTTGGCTCATCATCTCCGGCAGCAGTTTTTTTGTGTCGCCCGTATTTGGGTATATTTTTACCGGCATAGCCACCTCGGCCATGTGTTTACAGGCGAGTTATCAAAAGTTGAGCTTTATTCCCGGCGCCTTTATTGGTTGCTGCATTACCTTCGCCATGGCGGGGGATGTGGCCAATATAGTGCCACCCTTGGTCATAGGTGGCTTACTCGGTTTTAGTATGAGCCTGCTAACGGGGCAATTGGTTACCTTGACACAAAAGTGGTCGACCGCGACTCGTAACCAAGTGGCCAGTGCGGATTAGCATTATATCTGCTTGGATCTTATTGTTGGCATCTCTGCTGCGGCGATCTGAGCTATAATGTTGATTTAGTGCCAAATAGCATTTTGTTCTTAGGAATTATCAAGATGAAACAAATCCAGTTTCGCACCATTGATGCCATATTGATCAAACTCAGCCTTAACGGAAAATTTTGGGTAGTGTGTTCAATGGTGACGCTGATCACGGCCGCCGTGGCACTGGTGAACTACCAACATGCCCACCGTAACCTTGAAGGCGCCTCCCTCACGCGGGTACAGGCAACGGTCGATGCCTTCGCCCAAGTGGCCAGTTCCCAGCGGCTTGAGGGTGACACTCTGACACAATTTGCCCGCGATAACGGGCTGACATTAATGCCACGCCAAGCAGAAGCCGAGCGTAAAGGTGATAATGTGACCGCTAGCGCAACTGTGGTCGGTGGCCAGGCGTTACAGCTTTCACAGAATGTTAAACAGTGGGAAAGCGAAGGGCGTAGCGATGCTAATTTGATGTTTTGGCTTGCCTTAGTCGGTCTATTGCCATTGTTTCAACTGAGCTATTGGATCTCGACCTCCCTCGGTGGTGGCCTGTGGGATATGTATATGGCGATTAAGCGCCTCGCCGATGGTGACTTGAGCTTTAGATTAAACTTCTTTGGTACCGACGACTTCAGTCTAATCGCCCGTGAGATCGATCGCTGCGCCGATAATATGAGCGAAATGGTTTCAGCCATTGGTAAAAATGCCCAAACCTTGTCGCTTGCATCCGATGAGTTCAATCAACAGGCGGCCACCAGTGATGAGTTGATTGGTTTCCAGCATCAATTTCTCGATTCCGTTGCCGTGGCGATGGCACAAATGACCTCGGCGATTGAAGAAGTTTCAGTTAACGCCAGTAACACTTCATTGCACACGAAGGAAAACTCAACCCAAATGTCGGCTAGCCAAGGGCGAATTAGCCATACAGTGGAAAGTATTGGCTTACTTTCGACTAAGATTGGCGCGGCGTTTTCGTCGGTTGAACAGTTGTCTAAGGATGCGGCGAGTATCGATGCCGTGGTGACGACTATTAACAGTATTTCCCAGCAAACCAACTTGTTAGCCCTAAATGCGGCCATTGAAGCGGCGCGTGCCGGCGAGCAGGGTCGCGGCTTTGCCGTGGTGGCCGATGAAGTGCGTACTCTTGCGGGCCGCACGCAGCAGGCCACGGTCGAGATTCAAGCCATGATCGAAGGCTTACAGTCTGGCACGAGTCGATTATCAGGCATTACCATGGAGATAGTCGAACAGGCCGATGAAGGCCGCAGCGCGATTATTGCTGTAGGTGACGATGTCCAAGGCATGGCGCAGTCGGTGAATGCGGTATTTGATATGAGCAGCCAAATTGCTGCCTCGACGGAGGAGCAGAGTGTCGCCGCGCGGGACATTGCCGGACAATTGAATGAAATCCGCCATCAGTCGGAAACCATCAAACAAACGGCCCAGCGCAGTGTGACCTTAGCCAATGACCTACACCATGCCTCGGTCGAGTTAGATGGCATTTTAAAGCAGTACCGCACTAGCTAATGTTCACTTTCAATGTGAGTCGTCGGCATGACCAGTTTTCAACATGGGTAGGAGAGCAATAACGCTCGATACTGAGTCCCACATTGAGTATTTTGCGTATCATCTGAAAATGGCGGAAATCTAAGATTTCCGCCATTTCATTTTCGAAAGACCTCAAAAGCAAGCGATATATTGCCAGTTACGCAGTATTCATCGTCATTATTTCCCCTTCGATTCGCCGTCTATTTGTTTTAAAAGAAGCATCCCTATAGGCTCGACGGCGACATCTGCTGTACAGGATGTACGAATGTTGCGATCACATGGTC
>NZ_PFGL01000030.1 GCF_002783505.1 Shewanella sp. CG12_big_fil_rev_8_21_14_0_65_47_15 | reverse complement strand
GACGCTTAGAAAACCATATCGATCTGTGAAATTAACCTGACACAGAATTATGAACAGCCTCCTGGATTCGTGAGAATGCTCAACGCCTCCAACCCATCTCGAGCCCGTATCAGGGGGTTCAATAGGCGCAGTTGCCTCATCGCCCTTTGCACCGCCATATAATCCACATCATCATCATCGACGAGTAAAATCATCACTTGGTTGTAACTATCGCTGCTGCTCATAACACCTCCTTGTCGACAATTCGCATAGGCCAACTAAACTGGAAGCAGCAACCCCGCCCATCAGACTTTAGTTGGACCTTACCACCGAGACTCTCTACGGTTTTTTTCACTAGAGATAGGCCTAAACCGCTGCCTTCGACTTCATCTCTAGGCCTAAGTGTTTGAAACATTTCAAACACTTTCCCATGATAAGCGTTAGAAATACCAGGGCCATCGTCAATCACGCTAAACCAATACTGCTCATCCCTCTGCTCGCATTGCACTCTTATGACACCCTGCTCCTTATCGTGGTGTTTAATGGCATTGCTCATCAGATTCCTTACGACTAATTCCAATAAAGTTTTGACCGTTTTAAATTGAGGAAAGCCACCTTCGAGAACTAATTCAAATCCCTGTGGCGGTGCAACTAACGCAAACATATCTTCCATCAGTTGCTTAGTATTCACCTCAACAATTTCAGTATCTACCCGACCAATACGGGAAAACATTAACAAGCCATCGAGCAATAACACCATTCGATGAATGCGGCTCTGGATCAAACCTAAATACTTTTGAACATTTTCGTTAGTATTATCAGCAAGATCTTCCGATAACCAACTCGTCAGTTGTTCTATTCCCCTCAGGGGTGATTTCAAATCGTGGGACGCAATGTAAGCGAAACGATCTAACTCTTGATTGATACGTTCAAGCTCCTTTGTATGCTCAGCACGCTGAATTTCAATACGTTTACGCTCGGACACATTATTAATCGTTGCCAGAATAGAAACACCATTGCTGAAATGGATGGGGGTTAGCCCCACTTCGATGGCTAAACGAGTACCATCTTTACAGCAACCAAACAGGTCGTCCCGCATCGACATATTTTTGGCAATAGGTTGCACTAGGTAATTACTCATATGCTGCTGATGGGCGCCCCGTAAAGCTTCAGGCAATAGCATATTGATAGATCGCCCAAGCAATTCGTCCCTCGCATAACCAAAGAGGCGCTCGGCATGGGTGTTGACTAAGGTAATAACACCAGACTTATCCACCATAAACAGTGCGCTGGGTGAGGCTTCAATCACCAGACGGAAGCGCTTTTCGTTTGCAATCAACTCCGTAGTTAACATCGATTCTTGATAGCGATTACGCGCCATCACAACGACCGAATAAAACAAGGCCAGCACAAAACCGCAGCCAATCACCTGCAACCAAATACTTTGAACCTGTTCTGAACTCGAAATAAAACGTGACTGGGAAGAAATATCCAAACGCCAAGCTTGCCCTTCTATCATCTCCGTTTGCGATTTATAAAAAATGTCTTGGGTCGATGGCAGCTTTTTGCTGCTGGAGAACATCAAATTGGCGTTACTGGGATTGCCACCATCATAAATGGCGAGTTTCAAGCCTGAAAAACGATTGCCCATGATCCCTTGCATTAGGTCATTCATTCGAAATGCCGCATAAACTAGGCCAGTGGCTTGCTGTTTTCGCTCCGCCTCTGTCGTGGCTAAACTTCGATATAGCGGTAAATACATTAAGAAGCCCGACTGAGTATCATCGGCGGTTTCCTGCACTAAGGTGACTTTTCCCGAAATCGTTGGCATACCCGAAGCTATCGCACTCAAGATCGCGGCGCGGCGAATGGGTTCGGAGCACATATCGTAACCAAAGGCCCGTTGATTACGCCAATCGAAAGGCTCTAAATAGTTGATCGCACAGTAAAGTTCCCGCTCTCCTTCTGGGTAAATCTTATATTCATTAAACCCTTCTGCTTGAATTTGCTTAACATGCTCCTCTACATTCGCTGGCGTTAAAATTTCTGCATATCCAATCCCTTGAATACCGGGATAATACTCACCTAAGCGAGCGTTAATAATATAGGTTTGCCATTCTTGGCGTGTGACGCCGTTTGAGGAAAGAAAAAGCCCAATACCTCCCCGTAGCACTTGTTCATAGGCAACCATCCTGTGGTTTACGGCTTCGGTCAGCTCTTGCACACTGTTGTTGAAACGCTCTTCACCACGGTCCCTAAAATATTCCTCGAGGGCATACCAGGAAATTCCAATGAAAAACAACATGGCAAGCACCATCAGCCAGCTTGAACTGAGTACACTAAAATAGTAGTTCTTAGGGGAATCGAAAGATTCAGGAAAATCATCCTTGTACATATACGCCCATTCCCTAGCTAAAGTGAATAATAATTACTTATTCAAGTGTTGTTCGAACCCTTGCTAAATTCAAGTTGTCCTACTATTTAAGTAGGAATTAATACAGGAACAAAATGACAGAGTTATGCGCTTAATCACAAAATAAGCATAAACTAAATTAAGTGTAAATCATCCATCATTGCTCCTACCACTATCCTGGCCCACAGGCCTTCACAACGGGAAGAAAATTTTACTCTGATTCACAAAATTTTTTGCTTTTCTAGCACATTCTTTTTAGATAGAAAGTCGGTAGGAACAACAAGAGGAATTCGTTATGGCTCATATTACTGAAGTCGTGCCCAACGATACTGAACTTGAGGCAATGACCACACCGAGAAACAGCAAAGCCGCAGAGGCAATGCAACATAGACGTGAAGTCAAAAAACGTTTAGAAGACTACCTCGAACGGGCGGAGTTAAAACGTGCATTAGGAGATGACGATTTTTTCTAGCCTATTTGATCTCAGTATCTAGTGGGCAAAATTATAGTGATACTGCGTTAAATTGCGGATGATTCACTTGGAACTCGCAAAGTTTCGTGTCCACTCTCAGGCCTAATATCTCACCCAGCCCTCAGTGCTGGGTGTGACTTTGTTTTAATCCTCTTATTCACCACCTTTAACGCTACCGCCTCACGGTCACTTTTTACCGCTTTTATAGGCTTGCGTTTTAATCAGTAACCATTCGGCCTTAGCGCCTAAGTAAACGTAAGCACCTAATCCTACGAGTAAACCGACTACGGCTAACATCATCCAGATCGCGGGTTCAATATATTGTTTCTCACCGAGTGACGCCTTGAACATAGTCAATAGCGCCTCAATGGAAATGGCAATGAGGATAGTAGAAACAAACCGCGTAATGGTTCGCCGTGTTGAGCTGTGGCGAAAGATATCTTTATGCATTAGGACTTCTTCTTCGAGAATCGTTTTCCCAAGATCAAAAATCGCTAAAGCCAGCGTCATAAAAATAATGATCCCAAAGGGTTGCAGTGGATCTTGGCCAATCCGCTCGACCGTAAAGAGTCCGTAAATATCCCGCAATGCGGTCCAGAGTAATACAGTGACTAGCACAAACAACCCGGCCACTATTACGCCATAAACCGCTTTAAATGCCGGCGTCACTCGCCGCCGTGCACTGTCGCCCATCATAAATTCAATCAAACGGGTCAAGTCCACATCCACCACTAAGTAGCCCAGCTTTTGCCCCTGTTGATAAATCGCTAAAGAGGCGGAAAGGCATAAATTACCACTGGCATTGGATAAATAGGGACGTGTAATGTTCACGCCATCGGACTCATCACGATTAATGAAATAGGGTCGTTGACTGCGATCACGATTGCCACCTAACGGAATTAACTCAATTTGGTGGTCTACCACGGCGATGTTTTGGCTTATCTGCAATCCTTGGCTATCGAGTAAATACATCAGCTCGACAAAGGGATAGCTCTTCGCGATTCCTTTCATCGCTTTGACATCGACCTTAGGTTGTTTAAATAACTCGGCATCGGCAATCCCAGTAAGAATCGATTCCATGAGTTCATGCACTGTGGCTTCGTATTCGTGATACCGCTCGATCACACTCAAATAACTCATCGCTGCCATGTTTAACTCCAATCAATCGATTCCTAAGTCCAGAACAAAGCAGCTTTAATGCCATATCAATAAAATAATATTAAACAAATAGTTACTAATTTATATCCAATGCGCGCAGCGCTAAAATAGTCACAAGTGCACCAAAATGATTCACAAAACCGATAACAGTTAATTTATGTAATCGGTATATTTTCTCAGCTAGCCCGCGAATCAATATGAATAAATAAGGTTTAAGGCTATGATTAGCCACATCTCTCGCTGAAATTACCTGCAGGATATACGGGAATGTCTGAGTCGTTAGCCCAATATCAACAAGATCTACGCCGTTTTTCCGATGAATTAATTCGCATCCAAACACCAATAAAAATCTTAGATGCCATCAAATGGCCAAGGGAGATGGAAGAACGTTTTCTGTCGGGTAAAGGCACGGCTCTGCCAGCCATTAAGCAAGATTTCTATCAAAACATTGCCTTGCCTTTCGATCCCATTAAAACTCAAGCAGAACTCACCTCCCTCAAACAGGATATCCATAGACGTTTAGGTAAACGGGATAAACTCGGCAAGATATTAGTCGCTAACGTCGATCAATATCGCCTGGTTGTGGATATGTTGGGCCATAGAGGAACCCCGACTTTTGGCAAGTTCAGCCAAGAATTATACGGCAGTGCTAACCACAAATTGCATGGCGATCGCCATACCCTGCGCCAATTGGGCGATAAACTCAGCTATATTTTTTCTCTGCCCGCGGCGCGGCATATGAATAAACACCATCCCAAAATTATTACTGCTCCAGAAGCCGTGCATGTGCTTAGCCAACGATTAGAGAAATACTTCCATAGCGATGATATGCGGGTGCGCCTCAGTGACGGTATTGTCTCGGATGCCGCTGTGGGGGGAGATACGGTAAAACTCAATAGTAAAGCCATGTTTAGCGAGTCGGATCTCAACGTGTACGAAGTTCACGAAGGTTGGGTGCATGTCGGCACAACCCTCAATGGCCGAGCACAACCCCATGCCACTTGGCTCAGTGTCGGCTCACCCCGTGTTGCTGCGACCCAGGAAGGCCTAGCCGTATTACTCGAAATGCTCACCCTAAGTTCGAATCCTGGCCGTGCCCGCCGTATTAGTGACCGTGTTGCCGCCGTGGATATGGCTGAAAATGGGGCGGATTTTATCGACGTTTTTAACTATTTCAGAGGGTTAAATTTAAGTGCAAAGGATAGCTATCGTGTGACCCAAAGGGTCTTCCGAGGTGGCATGGTTGAAGGAGGCAGTTTTTTTACCAAAGACATCTCCTACGTGCGTGGCTATGTCGAAAACATTAACTTCATTCGTAGTGCGATCACATCTGGTCTGCCTGAGCTTATCCCTATGTTGTTCTTAGGAAAATTAGCAATCGAAGACATTCCTGTGCTGTATCAAGCCTGCCAAGAGGAGATTATTACCCCACCGAAATATTTACCGCCCATGTTCGATAACTTTAGCGGTCTCTATGCTTGGTTTGGCTTCGCTTCTGGCTTAGCGGGAATAGACTTAAAAGGGGTGCAACGTCACTTTACCCGCTTATTTAAAGACGTACCCAATGTCGCCCCCGTCTTCGAATTACTCGATGATACTGAGTTTGATAATAACTCGGACTAATATTCTACCCTTAATAGATAGCGTAAATAAGATAAGCCTCGACTTAAAATACAAGAAAAACCCAACAAGTTAAACACTGGCTGAGTTTATCTGATAGAAATAACTAGAGCGTTGATTTTACTTTAAAAGTAACATGCTCTACACCCTAAGTGTGGAGCATGTTACGGCTAGACTTAAGCGGTTTTCCACACTAATTTGGGTAACGCATTTAAATCCAGTCGATCACCATAGGTGGCGATGGCTATCGCCTTGGGTTTGGTGTTAGGATCTTGGTTGAGCACTTCTACTAAGCCATGCTGCGCCTCGGGTTCACCGTGGACCAAGATCAGCGGTGGTTGGTTTTCAAAGTGTCGGTACCAATTCAATAACTCGGCCTGATCCGCATGGGCAGAAAGCCCCCCAACAGTGTGCAACTTAGCGGCGGCTTTTATGCTGTTACCATGGATAGTCAGCTCTGCGGCCCCATCGACTAAGGCACGCCCAGGGGTACCAAGGGCTTGATAACCACAGATAATCACATCACATTCCGGACGCCATAGGTTATGTTCAAAGTGACTGCGAATACGCCCACCGTTACACATGCCGCTTCCTGCAATAATAATCAAACCCTTATGAACGTCATTTAGCGCGATAGATTCTTCCGTCGTTTGAATAAACTCAACATTTGATAGTAGTGGATGTTGTCCCGGATGCTGGCGGGTGAAACGCTTAAAATCCTCATCCATCAAGGGATAATTATTAACGTAAACCCGGGTCGCCTCAATGGCCATAGGGCTGTCTAAGCAGATCCTCCAGCGGGAAAGCTCCCACTCTTTGGCATATAAATGAAACAGGTATAACAACTCCTGAGCCCGCCCAACCGAGAACGCTGGCAGTAAAATATTCCCATGACTTTCGTTCACCGCCTTAGCAAAAATCTCCTTTAACTCGACGAGAGTGTCCGCCCAGCTACGGTGAAAACGATTGCCATAGGTGCTTTCCATTAACACTAAATCCGCCGTATCCACTAAGGTCGGATTATGCAGGATAGGCATGCCCGCACGGCCCAAATCGCCACTGAAGACAATTTTCTTCTGTGCCTCCCCCTCTCCTAACCACAGTTCGACTAAGGCCGACCCTAAAATATGCCCCGCATCCGATAGACAAACATCCACATGGGGAATGACCCGAGTCACTTGGCCATATTCCAGAGGCACAAACTGCTTAATGACTTGCTCGGCATCTTCGACGGTAAATAGGGGTTCTAGGGGGTCAAGATCATGTTTTGCACGCTTTTTATTGACTCTTTCTGTATCTCGAGTTTGTAGCATGGCCGCATCTTTCAGCATGATAGCGCAAAGCTCAGTCGTGGCCTTATGGGTATAAATAGGCCCATCGAAACCCGATTTGACTAACAGAGGCAAGCGCCCAGAATGGTCGATATGGGCATGGCTGAGAACCACGGCGGAAATAGACTCAGGATCGAAAGCGAAGGGGTCATGGTTACGCAGTTCATCCGCCTTGCCACCTTGGATCAACCCACAATCGAGTAATAAGTGTTCATGATCGACCGAGAGCAAATGACACGAGCCCGTCACTTCCTCTGTCGCCCCTAAAAACTGCAATGTCATTCGCATGGTATCCCTCCAATATGTTTATCTAAATATAGACTATGCCCTTATTCCTCAAAGAAAAAGAATTAATTCATCCAGCGCAAACAATGCCAATGTTAGAGGTAACACTTAACCATCAATAGCCTAGTAAAGGGTATAACTCACCTTGGCACACGGTTTTATCGGCATTAGCAACTGTGCCATCACGCAGCCATTGCCCAATCAAAGTCTGCAGGGGTTGCTTGGCTTCATCGGCCGTCATTCCAACACTAATACTTGGACTGTAGAGCAATTTAAGCAAAATATAATCGAGCCCTGTCAGTAAATCCTGTGGGGTTTTATCGTTAAAGATCGAGGGAAATACTTTCTCAGAGTCATTGGGTAGACCTAACACTTGGGTGATTTCTTCCACCACACAGGCCACTAACTTACCGTGCATTTTGGCTTGATCGACGGGAATAATGATCCAAGCACGTGCAATTTCATGCTGAGCATTAAGGGCAAATTTCCCAATACACACTGAACCATGGAGATTCTTAGTTGCACTCTGTCCCATTAAGCGCTCAACTTCGCTCGTCCACTGGGATTGACGGGTAAAAACTAAGTGAATATTGGCTTCCGATGGCGTATTCGTCCGTTGAATATCGTGACCAGTGATCTCAGCTAAATGGGTTAAGTGCATCTGTACTAATTGAGTATGTAGCGCACTATCGCCCACTTGATGCTCGATAAATACTCGTATCGGCATGCGCCACTTACGTACGCCATGTTTGGCATTGTCATACTCATTGTTAAGGGCGACTTCACCGAAGGCTTGAATAATATAGGCGGCGTTTTTCCAATCATTTTCGGCTTTTAGTGACTGAATCAACCCAGAGGGTGTTTGCGCGGACCATAGCGGTAAAGCCATAAGAGCCACACTTATTAGCCCGCTATAAATCAATGTATTCATACGCTTAAGCATTAATCTTTATCCCATGATGCATTGAAGATGTTTAATCGCAATCATCCCAATGAGCTTAGTCAAAACCGCCGAACGCCACAAACAAGCCTCTAATCCCTCGTCTAGATAAAACCCCATCACGACCGACTACAGCTTTGAATGGCCCTGACTCGCTAAATTTCGCGATTAATCCCGCAGCCATTCTTCAATATCATCGCGGCTAGGCACTGAGCCACTATGTACTAGCTCACCATCGATCACCACTGCAGGGGTTTTCATCACTTTAAATTTCAATAGGGTTTGAGGATCTGTGTCCTTTTTCACAATCACATCCATGCCCATTTCTTCTGATATATCCGCAATCATCTCGGCGGTTTTACTACATTTAGCGCAACCACTACCTAATACTTTGACTTGTTTCATATTATTTCCTTAAGGGATATCAATAGGGATAGTTACATAGACTTTACTGCTCGCTTGGGCCGAGAGAAATCAGTACACGGCTACACAATCTAAGATTGTCACCCTATGATGCGCCCTAAAGCGTGATTGACTTAGCTAAATCGACTTAAATCTATCTAACCATATGTGATTAAATTAAAGCCCACGCAGCCATTCTTACCTTAATAGTGAATCAACACTGCAAGCTCCTAATCGTTTATTTCATGGTTAAACAATCACTTGATGATAGGTTTCTACATGGTATGACTCAACTAATTCGGGCATAACTTGGTGGAAATAGTGTTGAATCGCATCTTTAGCGCAGTGCTCGTCGAAGGCGGCAATATCGACAAACTTCTCGACAAAGGTCACTCGGCGTGGTTCATCACGGCTCACATTGAGTTCGTAACGAATACAACCCGCTTCGCGGCGCGTATCAGGAATAAGGCTCGCGAGCGCCTCGATCAGCGCTTCGGTTTTGCCCTCTTTAGCCAGAAAACTCGCCACGCAGGCAATTTGCTGTTGATTGATTCTATAGTCCGTTGACGTTGACATCTGTTTTCCTTAATTACATGTAAACTAAAACACTAAATACCACATAACTCAGGTAGATAGCGCATATCGATATGGGGAATATCATCTTCTAAATACATCTCAGAGCAGGCCACAAAACCGAGCTTTTGATAGAAGGCGTTAAGGTAATCTTGGGCACCAATTTGGATCCCCGCATCGGGCCAAGTGTTTAACGCGGCCTCGATTGCGTGCTGCATCAGAGGTGTCGCTAATCCTTGTCCACGTCCCGCTGGCGATACCACCACGCGGCCGATACTCGCCTCTGGATAACTCAACCCAGGCGGTAAAATACGCGCGTAGGCAAGCAGTACTCCATCTGGCGATAAGCCGATTAAATGCTGGGTTTCTGGGTGCCTATCCTTATCATCAAGCTCAGGATAAGCGCAGGCCTGCTCGACCACAAACACATCGACTCTTAACTTCAATATGTTGTATAGGGTATTGGCATTTAATTGATTAAATTTAAGATTTTGCCACTGCAAACGATTATCCCTCTGCAAATCATCGAAAAAGAGCTTTGAGTCTACCACAGCATAAAGGCCATAAAAAAGCGCCTTAATCCGCGAGGACTAAGGCGCAAAGCTGTTGTATCAGACCAATAGATCTGGGGAAATCTATGGCGACAACAGGATAACGAAAAACGTTATTACTCGACCATGGCATCGTGGGCCACGGGCCCAGTCGGTTTACGGATCAGCAGCACGGCGAGCACAGCGATAAGTAGCAGAGCGCCCATGATGAAAAACACATCGTTATAGGCCTGAATATAGGCCTGCTGGCTCATGGTTTTGCCCAGCAAGGCTTTCGCCTGTGCGGCGGCGGTATAGGGATCTGAACCTCCCATCTGCAGCAGACTCGCGCTCTGATTTAAATAATCCTGCGCCTGCGCACTCACCGCGGGCAAGGATTCCTTAATATGGGCCAAATGCCCGCGCGCCAGCGTGTCCGATAGGGTCGCGACCAGCGCGATACCAAAGGCACCGCCTAAGTTACGCATCACATTTAATACCGTCGACGCCGAGGCGTTTTCATGGGGTAATAAATGCGCGGTCGCCAGCATACCAATAGGCACCAGAATAAATGGCTGACCTAGGGCGCGCACCACCTGGGAGGCGATCATCTGTTGTCCGGCATAATCCGCCGTCATCTGGCTATTCATGTAATAACTCAAGGCAAACATGAAAAAGCCAAAGGCAGCTAAGTAACGGCCATCGAAGCGCTGCATCAGTTTTGGCACTAAGGGCAAAACTAATAACTGCGGGAATCCCATCCACATAATCACCTCGCCAATTTCCAGCGGTGTGTAATCATGGACTTGCGATAAATACAGTGGGATCAAATAGATCGCACCAAAAAGTGCCATCCCCAGCAAAAAGTAGGCGACGGTGGAGAGCACAAAGTCACGTTTACCGAGCAGGCGCAAATTTACTAACGGCTCTTTACGTTTAAGCTGGATCCACACAAATAGCACTAAATTCACCGCAGCTATGATGGCAAGGTTGCGGATGAGATCCGAGCCGAACCAATCTTTACGATTGCCCTCCTCAAGCACCACCTCAAGACACCCCATCCCCAGCGCCATAGTGACAATGCCCGCAAGGTCGGCATTCTTCAGTTTGTCCCACACCACGGGACGTTTTTCGAGACCATAGGCCAACATCGCCATCACCAGTAATCCGGGCGGCACGTTGATATAGAACAGATAATGCCAGCTAAAGTGCTCGGTTAACCAACCGCCCAACGTAGGGCCAATCGAAGGTGCAAAGGTCGCCGTCACCCCAAATAACGCCATGCCGACGGCACGTTTGTTATCGGGTAAAAACTCAAGGATCAGCCTAAAGGCCAGCGGAATTAACGCACCACCAAAGAAGCCCTGCAGCGCCCGAAAGGCAATCATGGACTCTAAATTCCACGAGATAGAGCAAAGCACAGAAGCAAAGATAAAGGCGGCCGTAGTCCATAACAGATAACGCCTGACCGACAGCCCCGTACTAAGCCAGCCAGAGAGCGGAATGGCAATCATCTCGGCGACCAGATACGCGGTTGAAATCCAACTGCCTTCTTCGAGCGTCGCCCCAAGACTGCCTTGAATTTCCTTCATCGAGGCATTGGTGATTTGAATGTCGAGGATCGCCATAAAGGCGCCGATCAAACCACCAAATACGGCGATCCATGAGCGGCGACTGCCACGCTCATAATCGGTTGGCTTGTTAAGTATACTGATACCCTGCGCCTCCATAGTGGCAGACGCAGTGATAGAGCCGATTGCGCTCATACTAACGACCTGTATTTGCAGCGATTGCCGATGTTGCAGGACCCGACGCCGTATCCACTTTCACGACCGCACTTAAGCCCGGTAGCATATGCGCTTCTTCCTCAGACAAATCTAAGCGAATACGCACGGGAATACGTTGCACGATTTTAGTGAAGTTACCCGTGGCATTTTCCGCCGGCAGTAGACTAAATTTGGCTCCGGATGCCGGTGACAGACTATCGATTACACCACTAAAGGTTTTGTCGGGAAACGCATCGAGACTGACCTGCACCGACTGTCCGGGTTGCATATGTTGGATCTGGGTCTCTTTAAAGTTCGCCGTGATCCACACAGCCCCGTCCGGAACCAAACTGTAGAGTGCTTGGCCAGGTTGCACATACTGCCCCACCATAGCGCCACGTTTACCTATCACCCCAGAAAAGGGTGCGGTCACACGGGTATCATTTAACTGAATTTTAGCTAACTCTAAGGTCGCATCGGCCTGCTCAACCACAGAACCCGCCTGATCTAATTGGGCATTAAACACCGCTAACTCACGTTGCTTAGCCACTAACACAGCTTTAGCTTCATCGAGACGAGCGGCGGCAGAATCGAATCCCGCCTGCAACTGATCGACATCATCTTGGGAGCTGTAGTTACTGACTTTAAGTTTTTTTGAGCGGCTCAGTTGTTGCTGCGCACGAATGTTATCGGCCTGCGCCGCCACCACACCGGCACTGGCTTGGGTGATTAAAGCGCGCTGCAACTCCACCTTAGCGGCTAAGGTTTGTAGATCGGCTTTAGCACTGGCGAGTGATGCCTCGGCTTGACTGACTTTGGCACTAAATTGGTTATCCTCGAGCTGAGCTAATAACTCACCTTTACGTACATGTTGGTTATCGGTCACATCGGATAACACCACGTAGCCAGGAACTTTTACACTCACATGGGAGATATCTGCCTCAACATAGGCATTATCCGTGGTTTCGATAAAACGTACTTGAGTCCACCAGTAATAGCCGCCACCCGCAACGGCGGCGAGTAATAGTGGCACGGCGATAATGAGCTTACTTTTGGACATAAATGACTCCTTGATTAGTGAGTCCTAGTGTACTACTGTCTCACTAAGTTTATTAGTCAGTAAAAAATCAACCCACTGTTTCACAGGTGTAACAATCATGGATCTCAATCGCGTGCAGATATTTGCTCAAGTCGTCGAGCAAGGTAGCTTTACGGGTGCTGCCAAAGCCCTCGGGCTGACTAAGGCGACCGTCAGTCGTAAGATTGCCGAACTTGAGGCCGATACCGGTACCCAGTTGTTATTCCGTACCACTCGCGCCCTCAAACTCACCGAAGCAGGTTCGAGTTATTACAATCGAATCAACAAGATCTTAAGTGATCTTCAAAGCGCTGAAAATCAGCTCAGTGCCCACCAGCAATTAATCAAGGGTAACCTAAAAATCGTCTGCCCGATTGAACTAGGTCAATTGTTTTTAGGGCCGATTTTTGCTCAGTTTTTAACGCTTTACCCCGATATTACTATCGATGCAGAACTCACTAATCGCAAAGTCGATGTGATAGAAGAAGGCATAGATCTGCTGTTCCAAATTGCCGATGCTCACGATACCCGTCTACAGAGCTATTCCTTAGTCAACGCCTATAAATCCTTGATGGCCAGCCCCAGTTACTTAGCCGAATACGGCACGCCTAAAGTGCCGCAGGATTTAGCTAAGCATAAAGCGATTCGCTTACAGTCAGCCCATATTGAAGGTGCGTGGAAACTATTTGATGGTCAATCTTGGGTGGTGATAGAACCTGTGACTCAGTTAACGGTGAATAATGTCACCATTGCCCGAGAAGCCGCTATTGCAGGGCTTGGCATTACGGCGGTGCCGTCAATTATTGCGCAAGAAGCGGTCGAGAAAGGTTATTTGGTGCCTCTCCTCGACGATTATCCAATGGTACAAACCAAAGTGGTGCTCAGCTATCCCAAGCGGGCCTATTTGCCCCGAAAATACCGCGTCTTTATCGAGTTTATCTATGCGGCGCTATTTAAACGATGGGGATCACAGGTACTAGAAGTGCCAGACTTTATTGGCCAGCAAGAACAGACGCATTCACGCTAAAGTTAACAATTGCAACTTCGATAGTGTGAAATCAACCGGCGCAGGATAAATCATTAATCTCAGAATTGCCTTAATCTATAAGCCCCTATAAGCTTGGCAAGGTAGCAGGCAGCAAAAGACCTTAGGTTTTCCTGATACAGATAATACGAAAAAATTTAACATTTAATCCTAATTTTGGAGGAAACCTAATGAGCTTAATGAAAGAGTTCAGGGCTTTTGCATCCCGTGGCAATGTGATCGATATGGCGGTGGGTATTATCATTGGTGCCGCATTTGGTAAAATTGTGTCGTCCTTTGTGGCCGATATCATAATGCCGCCTATAGGTATTATTTTAGGTGGCGTGAATTTTAGCGATCTGAGCTTTGTGCTGCTAGCCGCCCAAGGCGATGCGCCAGCGGTTGTGATTGCCTATGGTAAGTTTATTCAAACTGTGATCGATTTTACCATTATCGCCTTCGCCATTTTTATGGGTTTAAAAGCAATCAACACCCTAAAACGCAAGGAAGAAGAAGCACCTAAAGCACCCGCTGCACCGACTAAAGACCAAGAGTTACTGTCGGAGATCCGCGATCTGCTAAAAAGCCAGCAAGAAAAGTAACCTCACTTTATTGCATAAAAAACCCATCGAACTCGATGGGTTTTGTTTTTATATCAGCGATGTTTCACATCAAGCAGATAAGCGATTACTCAGCTTCAATGTGCACAGTTTCACTGTAATCTTGCACCACTTCAGCCACACGAATACGGTAAGCGTTAAACAAACACGGCACTATGCCCGTCTGCTCAGCAATGCTGTGGGCCATCTGATTGCGCCATTGGGTGATAGACGCCATATCTTCCCAAAACGACAGGCTCAGCACTTTGCCATCGTCGGTTAAACTCTGAAAACGTTCAATAGAGATCAGTCCTTTGCGGCCAAGATACCCAAACAACCTCAAGATGCAGGATTCAGCGGGAATTTAACGCACTTTAGGCAAGGCGGCTATTTGCAGACCTAGTGGGCTAAGTTAAAAATAGTCAACACAGCATAAAGTGCGTTAAAACCCGCCGGGACGGAGCGCCCAGGGCACTCCACTTCTGTGTTGCATCAATTCAAAAGGTAGCCGACATTCTGTCATTGATGCGCCTTGAATTGGAGCACCCTGGACGCTCTGAAACTCGTATCTAGAGGTTATTTGGGTATCAATATTGGCGCATTTCAGCGGCCACGTGCAGATACTCTTCCTTCCCTTCTTGTGTCGGGATGACTTCAAAAATGACAGCGATCATAATGTTCTCCGGAGATATTAATCCTTAATCCAAGTGCTAAGCCTAGACTATATCGAACGCTATAGCTCACTGATTTTTAGGCTTTAACATTGAGCCGCGCCACAAAACGCCATTTAAAACCTATTCGAGTATCTGTTGCTTATCGCCACGATATAGCCAGCGATATAAGGTCGGCAACACCAGCAAGGTCAGCGCCGTCGAGCTAAACAAACCACCGATAATCACCACTGCCAGCGGCTTTTGGATCTCACTGCCAACGCCCGATGATAATAAAATCGGGATCAAACCTAAGGCCGAGGTCAATGCCGTCATCAACACGGGGCGTAAACGCCCAACCGTGCCCTCATAAACACAATCATAGAGTGCTTCGCCGCTTTGCCTGCGCTGATTAATCGAATCCACCAGCACCACGCCGTTGAGCACGGCCACCCCAAATAGCGTGATAAAGCCAATAGAGCTAGGCACAGACAAATAAGTGCCACTGATATACAGGGCCACTATGCCGCCAATCAAGGCTAAGGGCACGTTCGCCATGATAAGCAAGACTTGCTTGACAGAGCCAAAGGAGAAGTACAACAGCAAGGCAATCAAGGCGATAGAAATCGGCACCACTAGCATCAACTTTTGCTGTGCCCGCTGCTGGTTCTCATACTGGCCGCCCACTATCACTGTGTATCCCGCGGGTAAATCCGCCTGTGGCACTAGGGCATAAATGTCTTTCACCACAGAGCCCATATCGCGGCCCGCCACGTTGGCCTGCACCACCACACGGCGCTGCACATCGTCACGGCGAATATTCGGCGGCGCCATTTCCACTTCGACACTGGCGACTTCGCCTAGGCGCACGGTTGCGCCATTCGTGCCGCTGAGTAACAAGTCTTTAATCGCATCTGGGCTTTGGCGAAACGCGGTGGAGAGGCGCACATTGATGTCGTATCTGGCATTGCCATCGATCACTTGACCAGCGCTGGCGCCACCAATACCTTGACTGACGAGGCTCATCACCTGATCGACACTAATGCCGTAGCGCGCCAATAACTCGCGTTTTGGCCGCACAACCAATTGCGCCTCTCCACTCACTTGCTCTAATGACACATCCACAGCGCCGGGGATTTTCGCCACCAGATCGCTGAGCGCTTGTCCTTTTTCAGATAAGACATCTAAATCGGGACCAAAAAGCTTAATCGCCAACTGCGCCTTTACCCCAGAGAGCAACTCATCGACCCGCGTCGCAATCGGTTGTGAGAAGGTCAACAGCAGTCCGGGGAAGACACTGAGCTTTTCCTCCATCAGCCGTTGTAGCTCCAAGCGCGAGCTAGCCGATTGCCATTCTTCGATGGGCTTAAGGCCAATATAGACTTCGATATTGCTGACAGGCTCAGGATCGCCGCCTAATTCGGGCGCACCAATACGGCTCAAGGCATATTCCACCTCGGGGAATTCCAGCAGCAAGGCCTCAAGCTTTGGCGCCACGTCTAAGGAGGTGCCAAGGCTCGCGGTCGGTGCCAGCGTCACCCTGAGGTTAATCGTGCCTTCCTCTAGCTCGGGCACAAATTCGGTGCCCAGCCTTGGCAGCAACAATAGACTCAAAGTAAACATGAATAAGGCGCTGAGCATCACCACCTTAGGTCTAGCAAGCGTTGCCGTCAGTAACTTGCGATAAGCAGCATCCAGCGGCGCTAGGACCACGCTCTGTTTAAGCACCACGCCGCGCTTAAACAAATAAACCGCTAGGGCTGGCACGGCAATCAAGGCCACCATAAGGGCCGAGATCATGGCCAATATAATACTGACCGCCATAGGTTGGAACAGCTTGCCTT
Organism: Shewanella sp. CG12_big_fil_rev_8_21_14_0_65_47_15; assembly: GCF_002783505.1. GTDB lineage: Bacteria > Pseudomonadota > Gammaproteobacteria > Enterobacterales > Shewanellaceae > Shewanella. Next base: position 26,798 of record NZ_PFGL01000030.1, on the reverse strand, counting down.
CCACGCCTTCGAGGGCAAACAGCGGCGCAAACACTACTATGATAATCGCCGTCGCAAAGAAGATTGGACTACACACCTCTTTGGCGGCCAGCATGATACGGATAGCCATATTCGATTCAACGCCGTTTTTACCGCCGTCCTCATCACTGTGGTAGGGGTCAATCTCACCATCGGCTCTATCCCGCGCCTCGGCTAAATGGCGGCGATCTGGCTGGGTTAAGTGTTTGAAAATATTCTCCACCATCACCACAGAACCATCGACCAACATACCAATGGCCACCGCCAGACCACCAAGGGACATCAGGTTGGCAGAGAGTCCATAGTAAGACATCACCATTAATGCCAAACCAATGGATACTGGGATAGACAGCAGCACCAGCAAGGTCGCGCGGATATTGACGAGGAACAGCGCCAAGATCACCACGATAAACACAAAGGCTATTAACAGCGCATCGCGCACTGTGGTCACGGCCTTATCGACCAGTTCCGCTTGATCATAAAACACCTCAAAGGACACGCCATCGGGCAGTGCCTGCTCGATAAGACTCACCCGCGCGCCAATATCATCGATAGTCGCCTTAGTGTTGGCACCCATACGTTTAAGCACGACGCCCGCCACCACTTCGCCAAGATGTTGTACTTTGTCAGCCTCATCGCGGCGGGTCATAGTCACAGCGCCAACACGGATCTCGCTGCCAAAATCGACGCTAGCAATGTCGCTAACTCTAACGGGCGTACCTTTCTCCTCCGTAAGCGGGATCTGCGCGATCGCCGCTAAACCTTCTTCTCCTGCGGGCAACATACCATAACCGCGCACGACAAGTTGCTCTTGGCCTTGATCCATAAACCAACCGCCGGCATTGCGGTTATTGCTCTCTAGCGCTTCGGTCACCTGCGCCATCGACAAGCCATAGGCACGCAGTTTATTCGGGTCGACCTGCACTTGGTACTGGCGCACATCGCCACCAAAGGATAAAACATCGGTCACGCCGCCAACCGGCATCAGGATAAGCTTCACCAGATAATCATTGAGACTTCTAAGCTCAGCGGCCCCTATGCCGGAATCTGGCTCGGCGCGCAGAATATACTGATAAATCTGCCCCAAACCTGAAGTATTAGGGCCGATTTCTGGCACACCGACGCCACTTGGGATCATCTCCCGCGCCGTCTGTAACTGCTCAAACACTTGCTGGCGGGCGAAGTAAATATCAGTGCCCTCGGCAAATACTACAGTCACAATCGACAACCCCGTACGCGATAACGAGCGCACCTCAGTCACGGCTGGCAAGGCGTACATGGCCGATTCCACCGGGTAACTGATGAGCTTTTCCACTTCTTCGGCGGCTAAGCCTTCGGCCGCGGTATTGATGGTCACTTGCACATTAGTCACATCGGGAAAGGCATCAAGATTCAATTTAGGCAACATGGCCGCGCAGCCGACAATCACGGTGAGCAGGGCCAGCACCACTAATAGCCGATTTTTAATCGCGGCTTCGATTATTTTTTGCAACATAGCAAATCTCCAAAACGAGGGCTTGTATTAGTGGGCGTGAATATCGAAGCCCGCTTTCGCCTGCTCGGATGCCAAGAAAAATGCGCCAGAAACCACAATCTTGAGCTGAGCCTGCTTAGCCTTTTCAAGCTCTGGCCCACGCACTAGACTCAAACCGCGTTGACGCTGCACCACTTCGACTTCAATGGACTCGAAGCCATCCTCATCTTGAATAAAGATCTGCCAATCACCGTCACCACCACGAGTCAGCGCCGCATCGGGCAGCACGATTCCACCGCCAACCTTATCGGATGAGTTCGCACTAGTATTGGCAAAGTACAATTCAACGAATTGTCCCGCATGCAGAACGTGTTCGGGATTGGGCAGACTCACTAACACTTGCTCGGTGCGGGTCACGTTATCGAGTTCATGGGAGCGGCCGATAATCTTACCCGCCAAGGTTTTGTCTCCCACTTGCACTAAGGCGGCGCTACCAATCTTGATATCTGCTGCCTGAGTGGGCGTTAACTGCGCCTCGACCCACAAATGTGACTCGTCGGTGAGCTGCATTAAGGGCGTCCCAGCAATGAACACTTGACCGAGCATGGCAATATCCTGCTGCACTCGGCCATCAATCGGCGCTAGGAGTTGATAACTGCCTATGGTTTCTGGCGTCGATTCCAGTGCGCGAATTTGTGTTGGCGTCATCTTAATCGCCTCTAAAATCGCCCGTTTAAGTTCGGCATCCACCTGAGCCTGCATCCGCCGACTAACGCTAACCGCACCTTCGCTCATGCGCTTAACTCGGCTCCATTCGGCGGCGGCATTGATGTAGTCCGCCTGCGCCTGCGCAACGGCTGCGCCGCCCAAGGTGAGTAAAGGCTCACCTTTTTTAATCTCTTGCCCCGGCACTACATGGCGTGCAAGCACCCGCACATCGAGCTGCGGCGCCAGAGTCGCGGTTCTATCTCGATCGACCACTAAGGTCGCCGTCGCCCTGATATCCAAATTCAAATTGGCGATATTCAAGCTATCGCTCGACAGGGGTAACAAGCTAATGCCCGCTAAAGCTTGCTGCGCCTCGGTGAACTTTAATGCCTGCTCGCTATGTTCATCCCCCTGCGCTGCTGGGGCCGAGACACCGCTTGCGGCCGGGCTCTCAGCTGCATGATCGCCACTCGCCCATACTGGCTGGGCGAGGGTGAATGTGAGCGAAACCAAAATCGATAACGCAAGGGCGAGTCTTGAGCGTGTAAACGAACGCTCTGTTGGCACTGCAACTGTCGCAGGCAGAAGGGTATTAACTCGGTGGATATTTGAATTCATTGCTATAACCTCATTCATTGGCAGTGCCTGCGGCGGCATTAGACGTTATCGAAGGTGCGGCATTAGCCTGTTTGAGCATGCTTGGGGATGAGATGATCTGCTCGACAAAGGGCATAAGTTGACCACTTTCCCCCATCCAAGTTAGCCAAGTCTGATAAATAGCAGTTTCGAGGCTTAAGCCGACCAAATAGCTGGCGGCTAACTGACGCCGACTCTGTAAGTACTCACTGGTACTCATATCACCCGCCTGCCATTGTTGGCTTAGGGATTTAGCGGCCTTGGCACCTGAAGTTTGCACTAATTCACGCCAATCTTGATAACGGGCGAGTAAGCGCGGTAAGGCATGATCGACTTGTTTCTGCTTGGCGGTTAGCACTCGCTCACGGGCAAGGAATTGTTGTTCTGCGATGGAGGTACCTTTCTCGGCGATTGCCTGTAACTCACTGTAATTATTACGAACCTGTAGTGGGACTGACACACCTATGCCCAGTTTATTGTCTGTCCCCTCCTTCTCGGCGGCGATACTGATGGTCGGATCCGCTGTCGTATCGGCCTTGATCTGCATGGCATTGACCCTAGCCAGCAGCACTTGCTGATAGGCAATCGTCAGTGCGGGTAATCTTGGCTCAGTCCCCGAGGCTTTGCTGAACTGTGTGAATGTTCCATCAATACTCTCGATAAACTCACTAAACGCAAACTGATCATTGCCAAGCAATTCAATCACTTTACCATCGGCCACTAATGCGGCTTGTTCGGCCAAGGCATAATCGGCCGAATTACTGGCGAGTTCGAGCTGCATCAGTTGTAGCTCCACATCGGACAAGTCCCCCGCCGCCAATCGTTGCTTGGCAATATTGAGCTGTGCCTTGGTAAACCTCAGTTGCTGTTCGGCAAAGGTCAGCGCCTTGCGTGCCTGTGCTTGCTCGGCGAGTGCTAACAATCGCTCGGCAAACATTTGTCCGCGCTCTAAGCCTATATCAGCAAATAAAATTTGCGCTTCGAGCTGGGCACGGCGGGTCGCCACGCCACGCTTGTCGCCCCAATCTAAGGTTTGACTCAGCCCTAAACTGTAGGTATCTGTATCGGCATTTTGATAATTCAGCCCAAGTTCGGGGTTATAGACGGCGCGATCCGCCGCCTGAATAGCAAGCTCGGCCTGCTGCTGGCGGACTAGCTGTGCCTGCACTTCTGGTAACTGGTTAAATTTATTCACTAACTCCGGCAGCCATTTGCCAAAGGAAACGATGACTAAATCAGCTTCCTTGGAGAGCAAATCCGTTGAGCCAGCTTCAATAACTTTAGTGTCAGCCTCGACTACCTTGGCTTCAAGGAGGGGTTCAGCGGCTAAGGCGACTGAAAGCTGCAAAGCGGATAGCAGTACACCACCACTCAACAGACCTAATAGGGTGCGGGCGATAATCGTTTTCTTCATCGCAAATCCTAACAATATCGAATAGGGATCGGCCAACGCCCCCAGTGAAAGGAAGGCAAATTGGCACCGATCGGATCATCCCCTTAAAAAACATTCACGGCTCAAACCCATAGCATTTCGCATGCTAGTCCTAGGTGGTAAGTCGCATCTTTTTCAGGGATAAACGTAAAGACTGTAAACTGAGTGGCTTACCACGCGGCGCTGTGTAATGGACTGGCCGTTGATAAGCAGGATTACAGGATTAAGCAATGGGAGGACGATATTTAGGGGGATTATCAGGGGAAAAATAGGGTAAATCGTGAGCCATATAAAGACTTTCAACCATAGGCACAGGCTGGCTAACCACTTGGGTTAATAGCGCCACATGGCCACCATGGCATTGGCAGTCGAGGCACAGGTCAAAATCTTGGATTTCTGTGGTTTTCACTAAGTGGGAATGCCATTCGCTGGCTTGGTTCTCACCCGTGATGGCATAGTTCTCGCCCGCATTGTTGCCTCGCACATCAATACCAGTATCAATATCGGCAAAGCCTAGGGCTTGCTCATTTGGACACACACAATCGAGGCATTGGGCCAGTGCGGTCACTTGAGCACTAAATTGCAGATGGGGATGATTCTCGGATTCCTCGACGCTATTACCCGCATGTAACTGATGCGTACCCAAATTCGCGCCCGCAAATTGCAGCACTATGATGGCTATCAGGAACATCGCCATTCTGATAAAGAAAGGCTTAACGGTAGAAATCAAATATCACCTATAACGGATAACGGATAACGGATAACGGATAACGGATAACGGATAACGGATAACGGAATTTATGACCCGCATTTTAAGCATAAGTTCACAGCCCGCAAGCAAAAGCCGCCAAGCTGTGATCGATTACCACTCAACTTACTTAAACACGACTTACTTAAACACGCAGTGCTTAGCGTAATCGGCGGCTTCATTGGCAGTCCAATCGCCAGAAGGCTTTTCTTTCATCTGCTTACACCAAGCATCGCTACCCACTTCGGGGGCGCAGGCACTCAGTCCTGCAGTAAAAGCGAGTACCAAAGCAATGGCACTGAGTTTGGCAACGGCGGATTTAGCGGTAAAAGATTTCAACAATGACATAATTAATTCCTTATAAAAATAAAACCCATCTTGGGCAATTAGTTATTCGAACGCTTAGTGATCCAAGCAATCGCTTTGGCTTTCTGTTCTAGGGGAAACCATGCCACTTCGCCTTGCATAAAAGGTCCAAGTAAACGCACCGCATTACCCACCCAATCCGGGCCGCCGACAAACACTAGAGCTTCAAAATTAGGTAATTGGACTTCACCACTGCCCGTGAGTGACTCAAATTCCCAGCCCTCGAGTAATACATCCGCCTCAATATACAGGCAAACTTGGCCCCAATCCTTACGATAACTCTTAATCGCTGGCTGTAAACGGGTCCGATAATCGGTGGAGGATAGTCGGCCACTGGCAAAAAGACTGATAACACCCTTAGCAATATCGGGGATTTGGCATAACATAGAGGCACTCCGAATCGAGAACACTTTTGCAAGCAATGGCCTTGACCAATGCAGTGGCAAAGAATGCGCCCGATGATAACAAATCTATTGAAAAGCCATAAGTGATTATTGATAGCTTCTCAATCCATGCTGAAAAATGCCTAAGTTTGCCATGATAAAAATCTCAAACCGTGTGGAACTTCAGGAAAATGAAATCGAGTGGCAATTTATCCGCTCGAGTGGTGCGGGTGGCCAACATATCAATAAAGTCTCTACCGCGGCGCAGCTTATTTTCGATATTAAAAGCTCATCATTACCCGAGTTTTACCAGGAACGCTTGCTCAACAAGGCCGATCACCGCATCACTAAAAGTGGCAAAATCATTATCAAATGCCAAGCGAGTCGCAGCCAAGATGCTAACCGTCAGAGCGCGTTGGAGCAATTCATCGAATTAGTCGCCAGTGTCGGTGAAGTGCAGAAAAAACGCATCCCTACCCGCGCCACTAAAGGCAGCCAAACGCGGCGATTAGAGTCCAAGAAACAAAAAGGCGCGACTAAAGCCATGCGCCAGCAGAAGACTGACTATTTGGGTTAATAACAGATAATGCAAAATCGATTTGAACAGGTTAACTTAGTGACCTATCGACAAAACTAAAAAATGCCTCCAGCTTTAATCCCAAGGCAGCGAGTAAAGGAAAGCGCAATGAGTCACAAAATTTTGCTCCTCAATGGCCCCAATCTCAACCTCTTAGGCCGACGCGAGCCTAGCGTTTATGGTCATCAAACCTTGGCCGATATAGTAGCCGTGCTCAACGAACAGGCGCAGGCGGCAGGAGTAACACTAACGCACCTGCAATCGAATGCCGAATTTGAGCTGATCAACGCGATTCATGCCACCGATGCGCAGATGATCATTATCAACCCAGCGGCCTTTACCCATACCAGCGTTGCCCTGCGCGATGCGCTACTTGGGGTGGATATTCCCTTCTATGAAGTGCATTTATCCAATGTCCATGCCCGTGAAGCCTTCCGCCACCATTCCTATTTTTCCGATAAGGCGATAGGCGTGATTTGTGGTTTCGGTTCGCAGGGTTATGAGTTTGCGCTAGCAGCGGCCATAAAATGCCTTAAGCAAACCGCTTAGGTTTTATCACTTTATCGTGCTTTTCGAGGACTAGGACAGATGGCAATGGATCTTCGTAAAATTAAAAAACTCATTGAATTAGTGAATGAATCTGGTATTGCAGAACTGGCGATCACCGAAGGTGAAGAGTCGATCCGTATCACCCGCTACAGTTCTATGCCAACCAGTGTGCCGTCACAGCAAACGATCCCCACAGCACGAGTAACGCCTTTGAGTGCACAGGCAAAGCAAACCGCCGTTTCATCAAGTGCTGAAGATTTTGTGCAAGTCTCCCCTATGGTGGGCACCTTTTACGCCACCGCAGATGTAGGCGAAGCTCCTCTGGTCAAGGTCGGCCAGAGGGTAAGTCAAGGTGAGGTGATTTGCATTATCGAAGCTATGGGCATGACAAACCCCATAGAAGCTGAGCGGGATGGTGTCATTCGTGCCATTTGGGTAAAAGACGGCGATGAAGTCGCATTCGACCAGCCGCTCTTTACCATCAACTAACTGATCAACTGCAAGACCCACAGGTCAACTTAGGTATTGAGCCTAGGGATAAACAAAGAAATACTCACGAGGTCAATATGATACTCATTACTGGCGCCAGCAGTGGTTTAGGCGCGGCGCTAGCATCGCTCTACGCCAAAGAGAATGAACCACTGACACTCACAGGCCGCAATGCCGAGCGTCTACAAACCGTCGCCAATGCATTAACGCCCTTCTCCAACAAGCCTATCGCTGCGATCACCGCCGATCTCGCCAGTGAATCGAGCCTCGAAGCCCTGTTCGATGGCCTAACACATGTGCCTAAAACTGTGATCCACTGCGCGGGCAGTGGCTACTTTGGTGCGATTGAAACCCAAGGGGCCAGTGATATCCAAAGCCTGCTCGAGAACAATGTCACCTCGACGATTCTGTTGGTGCGGGAATTAGTGAAACGCTATAAAGATCAAGCGGTCACTGTGGTTGTGGTTATGTCCACCGCTGCACTTGCCGCCAAGGCGGGAGAGTCCACTTACTGCGCAGCAAAATGGGCGGTGCGGGGGTTTATCGAATCGGTGCGATTAGAGCTTAAACAAAGCCCAATGAAGTTGATTGCCGTATATCCCGGCGGCATGGACACAGGCTTTTGGCCCAGTAGCGGTAAAATGCTAGATACCACGCATTTTATGTCCGCCGATGAAGCGGCTGGCATGCTAAAACAAGCACTTATCGCCACAGAGCATGGTTATATCGCCGATATCACCATACAACGTCGTTAGCAATAAACAGAGAGCCTAATATGGCTCCCCTGTCATAGAATCCCAAAAGCTATTTAACGAGCTGTTCTTGATAGGTTTGGCTGTTCCAATCGTAGGCATAAAGCACTCCCTGCCACTCATATAGAGTGTGGCCACCCTGCTGCACTATTCTGGCATTACTCGGTAAACTCGACACACTGCGAGCCCGCTGAACCTTAGGTGCAAGTGCCTCCTTCGCATTCGCTATTTGGCCGTTTGCACTGTTAGGCATGCTCGCCACCATACGCCCTTCATTCGGAGCATACTGCATACTGGTCGTCACCCGCACAGGGGCTGAAACAGCAACGGGTTCCTCCTCATAGCCCAGGGGAATCGATAGGCCGATGCTAGAGTAAGGTGAATTCCAATAACCACGGGAACCCCAACCATAGCCAAGATTCCAACCCGAATACCAACTGCCCCACGGATTGTACGGGCGATAGTAAGGGCGATAAGCATGATGACTATGGGAATGGTGGTTATTGTATTGGTTAGCACTATGATGTTCCGAGTAGCCACGCTGACTGGCCAAGGTTGCCGTTGGAGCCCCCAACATCAACATCCCCAGAGCCACGGATAAAACCAAGCCCTTTAGCTGCCGCCTATGGGCAACATATGGCTCACTTGGGCCGCGCTTTTGTTGGGCAAACAGCTGGGAGATATGCATATAAACCTCGAAATAAAGGGTGTAAGCGAGATCAATCGTGACTTACTGGCACCCATTTTACGCTTCAAAAGCTTGAAGATCACTGAATTGGTTAACCCTAAAACAGAAAAATGCTATAGTGCGCGCCACACGGATTTTCACTGCAGAGGCTATTTCCACATGAGCTTTAAGGATTTACGCAGCTTTATTGATCACTTAGAAGCCAATGGCGAACTCAAACGCATTAGCTACCCAGTTGATCCTCATTTAGAAATGACAGAGATCGCCGATCGCGTATTACGTGCTAAGGGCCCTGCGCTATTATTTGAAAATCCCAAAAATCATCACATGCCTGTGTTGGTTAACCTGTTCGGTACACCAAAACGTGTGGCTATGGCGCTCGGTAAAGACGACCCCTTAGCCCTGCGCGAAGTGGGCGAACTGTTAGCCTTTTTAAAAGAACCCGAACCACCTCGGGGCTTTAAAGACGCGATCGCTAAGATCCCTATGTTCAAGCAAGCCTTGAATATGCCGCCAAAGACAGTGCGCAATCCGCCTTGCCAACAAATCATCAAGACTGGCGATGAGGTCGATTTGACCCAATTACCTATTCAGCATTGCTGGCCGGGCGATGTCGCACCACTGGTGACCTGGGGCTTAACCATCACCAAAGGCCCGCGCAAGAGTCGTCAGAATTTAGGTATTTATCGCCAACAGTTACTGGGGAAAAACAAGCTGATCATGCGCTGGTTATCCCACCGTGGCGGCGCGTTAGATTTTGCTGATTTTAAACAACAATTTCCCGGTGAGCGTTACCCTGTTGTGGTCGCACTCGGCGCCGATCCTGTGACCATTTTAGGTGCCGTCACCCCAGTCCCCGACTCCATGAGCGAATACGCTTTTGCCGGTTTACTGCGCGGTGAACGTACCGAAGTCTGCAAGGCATTGAGCTGCGACTTAGAAGTGCCCGCCACCAGTGAAATCATCCTCGAAGGCTATATCGATCCTGAGGAACTGGCGGAAGAAGGCCCCTACGGCGATCACACGGGTTACTACAACGAAACCGATAAGTTTCCAGTGTTTACCGTTACCCACATCACTCAGCGTAAAGATGCCATCTACCACAGCACTTACACTGGCCGTCCACCGGATGAGCCCGCCATGCTGGGTGTCGCATTAAACGAAGTGTTCGTGCCGATTTTGCGTAAGCAATATCCTGAGATCGTTGATTTTTATCTGCCACCTGAGGGTTGCTCATACCGCATGGCGGTGATCTCTATTCGCAAACAATATCCGGGGCACGCCAAACGGGTGATGATGGGCGCGTGGTCTTTCCTACGCCAATTTATGTATACCAAGTTTATTGTTATCGTCGATGAGGATGTGAACTGCCGCGATTGGCAGGATGTGATCTGGGCGATCACCACCCGCATGGACCCTAAACGCGATACCGTGATGATCGAAAATACCCCGATCGACTACCTCGATTTTGCCTCACCCGTCGCGGGCTTAGGCTCGAAAATGGGACTCGATGCCACCAATAAGTGGGAAGGTGAAACCAATCGCGAATGGGGCACGCCAATCGTGATGGACCCAAAGGTTAAACAAAAGATCGACTCAATTTGGGATGAGTTAGGCATAGACGACAGCCCAACCCTATAATTCAGCTTAAGCACATACTCAAGTACCCACTTAAGCCAAGAGAATAGGCCAATAATTGGCCGCTAAAGCGACACCTAGACACATAACGTTGATAAAAGGTGCAAAGGAAGTTTGATGAAAACCATACGCTGTAAGATAGAGAAAGTTAGCCCATTTAACGATGCCGTTTATCGAGTGTTGTTAAAGCCAGAAACCGCCTTCGATTTTCAAGCGGGACAATACTTATGTGTTGTTATGGGTGAAAAAGATAAACGCCCCTTCTCTATCGCGTCAGCGCCCAATGCCGAGTTTATTGAATTACACATTGGCGCCGCCGTCAGCGAAAGCTACCCAATGCAAGTGGTCGAGCGTTTAAAAACCAGCAGCCATATCGACATCGAAGCCCCAGGCGGCGAAGCCTACCTACGTAACGAGAGTATTCGCCCTCGCCTGTTAATCGCCGGCGGCACTGGTTTCTCTTACATTAAGAGTATCGTCGAGCAACAAATCGCCCTCGGCCAACAGGTTGAAACCACACTCTATTGGGGTTGTCGCACCCAAGATGCCATGTACTTTGAAGCCATCGCCCGGCAGTGGCACGACGCCCACCCTTGGCTACACTTCGTCCCCGTTATCGAAGAAGCCCCGGCTAATTGGCAGGGTAAAACTGCCAATCTATTAGCCCAAATCAAACAGGATTTTGTCAGCTTAAATGGCTACGACATCTATATCGCCGGCCGCTTCGATATGGTGGGTGCAGCACGGGAAATCTTTCGCGAGATTGGTGTTGAGGAAGCACATCTCTACGGAGATGCGTTCGCGTTTATCAAATAACGCGTTGATCGAATTTAAAGCTTTCCAAACTTCGTTTGGATCAAAGTCGTGGGTCTTCAACCCCTGATTTTTTAATAAAGAGTCGACCAAGGAGGACTGCTCGTCCTATCCTCCTTGGATTCTCCAAGACGCCCCTATCGAAGTTTTATGCATTAGTTAGTGGCTTCGTGCTTATTCGAAAATCGCTAACGCTTCCGATGGGGCGTCCCTTCCCCCCGAAAGCTACGCAGACGTCCTGTCTGCATCACGCTATTTTCTTCAACGCCCTTCAGCAACTTCGCAGGGGGAGGTGAACTACTGTAATCTCGGTGTCGGCTGTTTATCCCAAAAGAGCTTTGCCTGTCCTATCTTTTTGCTGCGGCAACTCCGAAGAGATTGGTGCCCCTGTAACCTTTGTCTTCTCTCTATCATGGAAACTTTAAGAATGAATAGCTGATGAAATCTTTATATCAATCTGTAAAATTAATCTGACACTTAATTATGAACAGCATCTCGAAGGTGATGAGTAGCATAGATAACATTTTCAAATTCAACTACTTCTTGTGTAACATATGTCATATGATGGGTTGTATCAATTGCCACCCAACTAGTCGGATTCCCGACAAAAACCTTTCCCTTAACCTTTCCATAGTTTGCACATTGCTCAATCATCATATCTCCCCAGCTAAAATCTACCCCGCAGAAATAGCCCGAACTAATTAGAGACTGACATAATCCATGCATCTGAGCGCCTTTATCGCCTTGCCTTCTTGAGTATCCACGAACAACAAAGTAACTATCTGATATTGTGTATCTAATTTTGCCGTTTGCATCTGGTGCTATCGTCTCATCACCCACATTTGGGTTGGCTATACCATAGTCTCCAAACACAAATTTCACATCAGGGTTAAATGATCGTACTGACTTCCACACTTTGAACTCTTTTCTTACTACAAGCCCTGTAGAATTTGTCTTGGGCACCATTCCATTAATATCAGAAGTAATTGAGCAGCCAGCAATAGAGATAAAGCTAAACTGATAATCCTTAAGAAGTGACAATGCAGTATCCACCTGCTCTTGAATATCAACTATCGAATCTTTTGAAACATCCCCAAAGTCGAGAATCACTGAACACTTACGAGTATCTAATCCCATTAAAGAAACGATATTTTCTATAGTTTCTAAAAACAGTTCCTCTTCGACCATATCTTCAAAGGCGTAAGAATCTAGACGAAGGATAAATCGATCCTTTGACTGAGCAAGGAGCTGTAATACTGTTGAATATTCTTCATCTTCCCACCGGTCATATCCTATTACAGGTAAAACCTCACATCCTTTAGTGGAAAGACAACTAATGAATACAGACAATACATGTTCCCCATTTTCAATTGCAGAGTCTGGCGACCATGAGTGAATATCCACCCCGATAGTTGGCACTGAAATAGAAGAGCTAAGTCCTAAAGCACATTTATTGATAAATAGCTCCCGTGGATTACTAACCCCCAAGTACGTAGTTTCTAACATTTTGTTTGTTAATGTTGGCAGCTCAAATACTGGCAGCGTATTCAACTGAACTGCGTGAGGTAAATTCTTGTATGCATCGAATTCACCTTTCTTCGCTTTCAAAATAGGAACGTACTTAGGAGTCATAACTCACCTCACTTACCAGTATTTAGAAGGGAAGTGCTTTCTAACCTCCCCATAACCAACCAAGTCAGAAAACTGATTATATTTGCCAGATTCTCGTCTCAACCTTCCTGCTATGATGGCCGGATGGATATTCAACTCTTTAGATAGGGCATCGATATTTGCACTACTCGGATTTAAATAAGCTTTACTCCGCTTCCAAACAACTCTAGGGATAAAAGTATCTCGGGCATATCGATTAGCTTCCGCTTCTAGCTTATCTTTACTCTCTGTATGATTTTCTAAATCATCCACAAACGTTTTATCGAGGTCGACATGCTTCCAGATATGCACTACCTCATGCAGCAAGGTAAACCAAAAATTGTCTAATCTATCTTGCCGTAAAGAAAGTGCAACAATAGGTCTCCCATCAGCATCTTTTAATGCAGCGCCATCAACAGAAGTACCTTTTAGCGCGGGCTCAATAACAACACAAATACCATGCTTCTCTAAGAATTCTACAGCGAGCAAAGGGCCATATTCAGACCAACTTAAATGCGCTAAATCCTTTAAAAACTCTTTTCCCAAAATACTTGCATCAAATGGATATTCTAAATTCCGACTTCTAGCTTTCTGTATAACCCTTGCAACCCAAGCATAAAGCTTGTACTGGCTAAGTGGCGAATAAGCATCACCAGATAGAGTTCTTTTAAAAGAAGCTGTCGCGGTCGCTTCTCCTAAACTACTAATAAAGTCTTTTACTTGTTCTTCAACGTTCTTTTTTACCTTAGCTCCTGCATCCTCAATCCAACCTCTTGATAGCATCTCTTTGATCGGAAATTTTGACCAATTAAACTCCATTTTAGATGAATTTTCAGTGAGCGCTCTATCATCACTATCTAGCCCCAACAATGTTTGTGAAGCAATGCCTAAGCCTACAGACAAAGCTTTAATCATTGGTACCGTCAAAGCTCGTTTGCCTGAAAGCACTTCAGAAACTCGGCTTTTAGTTCCAAAATATGGAGCTAAATCAACTTGCTTTAAGCCTTTCTCTGCCATTCTAAATTTAATAGCATCAATGGGATTAACTGGCTCTATCGCATAGTTAGAAGACTCATAGCTTTCAATAAGAACTGTCAACAATTCCAATCTTTCGGCATCATCGGAACCTGGTGTTAATTTTTGTACAATTAAAGACTCAACTTCGGACATATACTCTTGATATTGGTCCTGAGTCCTAATTACTCTTGGTTGAAACTTACTCATTTGCTTATCACTTCATGAATCACAGCTATACCTCCGTTAAAACAGAAAGTGACTTTGATGCTTATATGGTCATGATTAAAAACAGGAAATATATAAGAAAAATTGTCCACGAGCTCAACTCTTGGAAACGCATCTATCAATTCCATATCACCTTTCCAACTCGCATGGATAATCTCTGCCACCCAAGCTGAAATCCAAGTATCAATTTCATCATTGACACCTTTAATGGCGTTGAGCTTCTTTATACCTATCAAACGCATCAAGGTTCTCCATTTGGGAACACTATTGCACCAATCAAATTAAAAATCAACAATGTTCCACATTATGGAACACATATGATGATTATAACCATAGACAGAATGAGGGCTATATGACCAAATATCAACAAAGAATTAGCGGTAATTAACTGTGTCATCTACATATTTCATAAAAGGCTCGATACCCACAACCCTTATTGCTTTGAATGACTAACCGACCAAACTAAAATCACAGAGATTCACCTTCCCCTGCGAAGTTGTCGAAATACGCAGATAGCTCTTAGTTGTTTGAGTGGGGCCATGGCGACATCATGGATGATGGCGCAGGCTCGGGGGCACATGGATGCGCCATCTGAGCCGTTAGGTAATTTTTATTGGAGTATGAGACAGGTAACTAATGCATGTAACTTCGCTAGGGTGAGTGCTGCGTAGCAGCGTTTCGAACGAGAGCCAGGGATGGCGAACTGGCAGTTAGACATGGACGTTGTTCGGCAAGGGAGCATCCAAGGGCGAAGGCCTTCGGCCGCTTTGAGCGCGAGATATGGATATCGAGCTGGCTATTTAACATGGACGTTTTTGATAGAACGAGCAGTCCTCCTTGGTCGACTCGTTATCAAAAATCAGGGGGTGAAGCCCCACGACTTTGATTTTTCTTTAAAAAAGTTTAAGCCTTGGATTGCTCAGCCATGAGATACCAAAACTCATAAGTCAAAAACTCAAACGAAGTTTGAAAATCCATAGCCCTGCGGCGCCTGAGCAGCCGCTACACTTGTGGCCTATGCAAATCGAAACGTAACGCTTCGGAGATCCCATAATAAACCGATTGGCCACCAGCATAAAACGCACAGCACTACCAAAACACCCATTCTTAAATTGAGCGACAGATATACTCAAGGATTAACGAGATTAAACACTTGCATGGAAGTGACCGTTGGCGGCATGGATGCTCATTCACATACATTTGCAACAGATGCCGCCGTCGACCCTCATGAATGATCACCCAAAAAACTAGTCGGACATCCATGTCTGGTCTTTTCCCCTATTCCGCAACCGTCGTTAAGATCTAGGGCAGCGATGAATCGAACTCTCTTCGCATTGATAAGTCTGTCGTTGATTAAGAATGTTGCCGGGGAGGCTCATAGACTGGCTAATGTCCCGTTCAAAGCTCCACAGTCCATATCCACAGTAATAAACCGCTCCTTGTGTTTTTTCAGCGCCACCACTAGCGATAAAATTAGTATAAGAGCGAGGTGAGCGGCATCCTACATAACCCAAGCTTTCATTGAGGCTATCGCTTTTGGCACTCTCCTTTTGTATAGGTCCATCACACTTCCAGCCACCTGACTTAAACTCGACACAATAAGCGATGGCTTCTAGGTAATCAGCCATAGGTTTAGTGTTTGACGATTCTTTGTTAACGCTTGCCGTGTCGCTTGTAGATTGTGCTTTAATCTCATTAGAATTAGATGATATTTTTGCTGGGAGTGTAGTCACTGCTGCAGACTTAGTTGGATTTGGCGGCGACTGTGTACGCACTTGTTGCTGAGCTTGCAACACATCAGCTTGCTGCTGCGCCTGCCGCTGCTTATCTAGTTGTTGCTGGGTACTTGCCAACATCGTTTGCTGTTGTTTTAACAGTTTTAAAGCGAAATCTTCCTGAGGCTGACTTGGGAAGTTTGCAGCTTGCCTCTGTTGCCATGCTTGTTCTTCGAGTTCATGTTTGGATATGGTTTCATTTATGCTGGTCAGTGCATTATCCACGCCTTTAGGACAATTTTTTATTCTATTGCTGGCCGTATTGGCTTTTTCCTCAATCAAGTTGTTTATATCTTTAAGTTGTTTAGGGTTAATAGTGTTAGGTTGCTGCTGAGCCAACTCGACCACCATAAGCAACTCATCCCTTGCTTTCCCCATCTGCTTCGCACGCTTGACCAATCTCTCGAGCTCTTTTTCAAGGTCGTTCATGGCTTCGTCAATTTCGTCACGGCCCACTCTAGCAGATTGCTGCATTTTAATAATGTCACGGCTTACACTTCGGCAATCTTGGTATTGTTCAACCATATAGGCATCAATTAGTTTGAAGTTTGAGATAGCCTCGCGAGCCCGTTTGTTATTTGAAAAACCTATATCATCTGGGTTCGGCTGTGGCTTGGGCGCATTGGTCAGATTTTTGCCCCAGCTCCACCGGCAGGCAGAACTAACGCCCTGAACAATGCATTGTCCATCACCGTCGGGTTCACCAATATAGCTCAGGGGACCTATGTATTGTTCGCCATTGGCATAGCTTAGCGTACCTGATTCAGGGGAATTATGCTCCAATTTGCCTTCGAAGCGGCGGCCATCAGGATATTCATACACTCCTTCAGTGGCATTGCCGTGTTCAAAGGTGGCAGTTAGTTTACCATCATTAATGTCTCCCTCCTCAAAGAACGCAACGCCAGGGCCATGCAGCAACCCTTGGTCATCGGCGGCTCCTATTACTTTTTTTGGATAGCGATGAGTTAAGTTAGCATTAGCTATGCTGACTGGTGGGTGGGTTAGATGACGACGACTAATCTCTAACTTTCCATTTTCAGTATTTAACCAGTTATTTTCGATTAAGTTCAAATATGGACTTAACTCAAGATAATATGTTTTACCCACCTCATTCGGATGAATGTTTATTCGGCTCCAGCGGTTATCATGATAATCCCCACTCACACTTTTTAAGTGCACAGTGAACTCCCCCGGCCAGAGGTGAAGAATATTGTAGGTATCGTCAGCCAACAGGCCCAATTTCTCATCCTCGACTTCTAAGTTCCAAGCTTCGGAACCAAAGAGTATGGGTTTTTCTTTGAAGATATAAATCCGTACCTGACCATTAGGAATATCGGGCTGGTCAGCCAATACTAGCGGCGCTTTCGCCGCCGGGGCACCTGTACTCTGGCAACCACTTAGGCCAAACATCAAGGTAATTAATAGTATTGTACAGATACCATTATATGCAGTGATCACTGCAGTGTTGAGTGGGTATCTGTGTTTGACATTGGGAAATTGACTCATATATAGCCCTCATAACCCTCAATTATGGGAAGTTGATAATAATAGAACACCATGCATTGTGAGACAAATCACAGAAGGACTACAAGTTTTCGGACTAAATTGCTGTTCCTAAATGCATCAGTGTCATCAGAATAAATGCTTTAAGAGAATTGCTTGGTGCATTATTGATAGACATATTCTTCCCTAAATGACGTGTTCAATAATGGGTTTCGTGATTGCCCCACAAACTTCTTTTTACTCCCAAAAAGCAAAAGCCCCGCAAATCATTGCAGGGCTTTGATAATGTTAGACAATAGCTGTCTTTACACTTTACCGACTACGCGCATCTAAAATAACGCTAGAACGGGATATCGTCATCCCAGCCATCATCCAAATCTGGGGTGAAGTTTTGCTGTGGCTGGGGTGCTGGACGCTGGGCCGGTGCTGCTGGCGCTTGATAAGCTGGTGCAGCCTGTGGCTTAGGTGCATAACCACCTTGCTGTGGCTGAGCGTGAGACTGCGCCTGTTGCTGACCATAGGTTTGCTGGGCAGATGCTGGCGCTGCATATTGTTGTTGAGCTGGCGCTTGGTAAGCCGGTGCAGCTTGAGGCGCTGGCGCATATTGACTTTGAGCAGGAGCCGCCTGTTGTGGTGCAGATTGGTAACCAGTATTTTGTGGCATGCCGCCGCCCATTGGCGCGCCTTGTGCTTGGCCACCTTGGCCACGGCTACCGAGCATTTGCATGCTACCGCTTTGGTCGATAACCACTTCAGTGCTGTAACGGTCTTGACCGCTTTGATCTTTCCACTTACGGGTTTGCAATTTACCTTCGAGGTAAACCTGTGAACCTTTACGTAAATATTCGCCGGTAATCTCAGCTAATTTACCGAACAGAACCACACGGTGCCATTCAGTACGTTCCTGCTGTTGACCCTGTTGGTCCTTCCACGATTCGCTGGTCGCCACTGTGATGTTTGCGACTGCGTTACCGTTTGGCATATAACGTACTTCTGGATCTTGTCCCAAATTGCCAACCAAAATTACCTTGTTAACACCACGACTGGCCATTGAAATCTCCTGCGATTCTTTAAATAATCTATTAATTCAGTATGTTGTTTATAGATGCTGCCATAGAGGAAAATCTTCATCCCCAAATACTACAGGGCAACACCACATATTATTGAGCAGAGCCTAACACAGCTCGAGCTTCTCTTAAATCGAAATGCTCATCAACCTTTAAGTAGGCCACTTTTTCATCGAGCACGACTATGGCTTCAACGACGCCCATCAGTTGGGATAGCTGGGTCGCCATATCCCGCGCTTGTGCCTTGTCTTTCACTTCGGCTTCTAAGGTGTAACTCTTTAACAGCACAGGATTTTGCATGCCTAATGTCAGGAATAACCAGATAGACATTAAGATCACGGCAACGATAAATACCCCGACCGCCCCCACCAGCTGGAATGCACCGCCACCGAGCATACCACCACAAAAAGCCCCTAAAAACTGACTGGTAGAATACACGCCCATGGCCGAGCCTTTTTCGCCGACGGGGCAAAACTTGGCAATCAAACTGGGTAGTGAGGCTTCTAAATAGTTAAACCCAGTGAAGAACAACACCACGGCAAAACTCAATACCCAGAGATTGCTAGAAAATGCGGCCATCGCCAACAAGGCCACTATTATAATCACCAAGGCAATTTGGAACATCGCCTTAGTATTTTTACGCTTAACCCCGATGATAATTAACGGCACCATCAGGAAAAATGCGCCCACAAAGGCGGGGAAATACAACATCCAGTGTTTTTCTTTGACTAAACCCGCATCGACAAGATCGAACGGCAGTGCCACAAATACCGCGGTAAGGACTAAATGCAGAATAAAGATCCCCGCATCTAATCTAAAAAGCTGAGGGTCGGTTAACATACGCTTGAGCTTAGCGGGCGTGGCTAAGGTATCCCCCTTAGGCGCCTGTGAAATGGGATTCGGCACTAAAAACTGCACTATCACCATACCCAATAGCGCAAGACCCGCCGTTAAAAAAAACAGCCCCGCTAGCCCTAAATGCTGCGCCACTATGGGCCCGACTAACAAGGACAGGGCGAAGGAGCCGCCAATACACATGCCGATAATCGCCATGACCTTAGTGCGCTGTTCATCGCGGGTCAAATCCGCGGCCAGCGCCAACACGGCAGCGGCAATAGCCCCCATGCCTTGTACCGCTCGGCCAAACACGACGCCATAAATTGTCTCGGCATAGGCGGCAATCAAGCTACCGATGGCAAACAACACTAAGCCAGCGAGGATAATCGGCTTACGGCCATATTTATCGGATAACATCCCCATGGGGATCTGCAATAGGGCTTGAGTCAGGCCGTAGGCGCCAATCGCAATCCCGACCCACAGAGGCGAGAAGCCTTCGAGGTGCTGACCATAAAGTGCAAAGACGGGCATGATCATAAACAAGCCCATCATGCGTAAACCAAATACACTGGCTAAAGAAAACGCGACTTTTTTCTCAGTACTCGAAAGTCCGTTGTTACCCATGATTTTGCCCTGGATTGAAGTCTTTTAAGGGGCGCATGTTACCACACCCAAAAGGATTTGCTCAAAAGGAAATAGCGGCCTAAGCCACTGCCTGCACAGTTAACTTTTGTGCCGATTATAACGGACCTATATTGACCGTGCTCGGGTTAACCTCTTTATTTTTCAGGCCGGTATAAGGCTCAGGCACGGGAAGGGAGTCTACTAGAGTGTTCAGATTTGTCCTGTGAGTCAGTACGCAACAAGGGTATTAATCTTAGTTAATCCATTCAGCCCGCAACATCCCGCCAAGCAGGCAGACTTAAAGCCAGTGCCAGCCCTAGGATGGGTACCGATCACAGAATCCACTAAACTCAACGGCGGAACTGTGCGATACTTATGCTCATTTTTTTTAAGCATATGGCATTAGAGCGATAGATGGATAAGATTGAAATACGCGGCGCACGCACCCACAATCTCAAGAATATCAACCTGACTATCCCTAGGGATAAACTGATTGTCATCACGGGCTTATCGGGATCTGGCAAATCCTCCCTCGCTTTCGATACTTTATATGCCGAGGGCCAGCGACGTTACGTCGAGTCCCTGTCAGCCTATGCTCGCCAGTTTTTAAGTTTGATGGAAAAGCCCGATGTAGACCATATCGAAGGCTTAAGCCCCGCTATCTCCATCGAACAAAAATCCACCTCCCATAACCCACGTTCGACCGTGGGCACTATTACCGAAATCTACGACTACCTGCGCTTGCTGTTTGCCCGCGTGGGTGAGCCGCGTTGCCCTACCCACGGCCAACCGCTGGCGGCACAGACCGTCAGCCAGATGGTGGACAAAGTACTCGAGATGCCCCAAGACAGCCGTTTGATGCTATTGGCTCCGGTCGTCAATGGTCGCAAGGGTGAGCACGTTAAATTGCTCGAAGGTTTAGCCGCACAGGGCTATATCCGCGCCCGTATCGACGGTGAAGTGTGCGATTTAACCGATCCACCGACCTTAGATCTACACGTAAAACACACGATAGAAGTCGTGGTCGATCGCTTTAAAGTACGCGACGATATTGCACAGCGCCTCGCCGAATCCTTTGAAACCGCACTAGAGCTTTCCGGCGGGATCGCGGTCGTCGCCAGTATGGACGACGCAGAAAATGGCGCTAAGCCAGAGGAGCTTATCTTCTCCGCCAACTTTGCCTGCCCCCACTGCGGTTATTCTATGGCGGAACTCGAGCCACGGATTTTCTCCTTTAATAATCCCGCGGGCGCCTGCCCAACCTGTGACGGCTTAGGGGTACAACAATTTTTCGACCCGGAACGTGTCATCACCAACACGGAACTGTCACTGGCGGGCGGTGCGATTCGCGGCTGGGATAGACGTAACTTCTATTACTTTCAGATGTTAAGCTCCCTCGCCGAGCACTATAAGTTCGACGTCGAAGTCCCCTACGAACAACTGAGCGATAAGGTGCGCAAAATCGTACTCTACGGCTCGGGGAAAGACAGCATTGCCTTTAAATATATGAATGACCGCGGCGATGTGGTGGTGCGTAATCACCCCTTCGAAGGCATTCTCAACAATATGGACCGGCGCTACCGCGAGACCGAAAGCAACTCGGTTCGGGATGAATTAGCCAAGTTTATCAATACCCAAGCCTGTCAAAGCTGTGGCGGTTCGCGTCTGCGAGAAGAAGCGCGCCATGTGTTTATTGGTGACCTTAACCTACCTAAGTTAACCACTTGGTCGATTGGTGAGGCCCTAGACTATTTCGATAAGCTCGAATTTAGCGGCCAAAAGGCGCAAATTGCCGAGAAAATCCTTAAGGAAGTCCGCGACCGTTTAGGGTTCCTGGTCAATGTCGGGCTCAATTATTTAAGCCTGTCACGCTCCGCCGAAACCCTTTCGGGCGGTGAAGCCCAGCGTATTCGCCTCGCCAGCCAAATTGGCGCGGGATTAGTCGGCGTGATGTATGTCCTCGATGAACCTTCCATCGGTCTGCACCAAAGGGATAACGAGCGTCTGCTGCAAACCCTGATCCACCTGCGGGATTTAGGTAACACTGTGATTGTGGTGGAGCACGATGAGGATGCGATCCGCATGGCAGACCATGTGATCGATATCGGCCCCGGCGCCGGTGTGCATGGTGGTGAGGTGATTTGTGACGGCCCGATTGGAAAAATTATCGCCTGCGAAGCGTCAGTCACAGGACAATATATTTCCGGTAAGCTCAATATTCACATTGATAGTCCCCGTACCCCCTTCGATGCTAGCCAAGTGATCGAACTCTTTGGCGCCCGTGGCAATAACCTGCGCAATGTGGATTTAACCATTCCCATTGGCCTATTCACCTGCGTAACAGGTGTGTCAGGCTCGGGTAAATCGACGCTAATCAACGACACCTTCTTTAAAATTGCCCACAGGGAATTAAACGGCGCGACTGTAGATGAACCCTCCCCTTATGACCGCATTGTCGGTATGGATCAGTGCGATAAAGTCGTCGATATCGACCAAAGCCCGATTGGCCGAACGCCGCGTTCGAACCCTGCTACTTATACGGGCATCTTCACCCCGATCCGTGAGATTTTTGCCGGAACCCAAGAGTCGCGTACCCGCGGTTATCAGGTCGGCCGTTTTTCCTTTAACGTCAAAGGTGGCCGCTGTGAGGCCTGCCAAGGCGATGGCTTAATCAAGGTTGAAATGCACTTCCTCCCCGATGTGTATGTGCCCTGCGATGCCTGTAAGGGCAAACGCTATAACCGCGAAACCTTAGAAGTCCGCTATAAAGGTAAAAACATCCACGAAGTGCTGCAGATGACGATTGAAGATGCACGGGAATTTTTCGATGCCGTGCCTGCCATTGCCCGTAAACTGCAAACCCTGATGGATGTCGGCTTATCCTATGTACGCTTAGGCCAAAGCGCGACCACACTGTCGGGCGGTGAGGCCCAAAGGGTCAAACTCGCCAAGGAGCTTTCCAAACGAGATACAGGTAAAACCTTATATATTCTGGATGAACCGACAACGGGCTTACACTTTGCCGATATTCAACTGCTGCTCGACGTATTACATCGCCTTAAATCCCACGGCAATACTATAGTGGTGATTGAGCATAATCTGGATGTGATCAAAACTGCAGACTGGATTATCGACCTCGGCCCAGAGGGTGGCGGTGGCGGCGGGATGATTTTAGCCACAGGCACACCCGAAGAGGTTGCCCAACATCCAAGCTCCCACACGGCGCGTTTCCTAAAGCCGCTACTGGAGCGAGATGCCCAGCTTGCAAGCACAGCCAAGCAGTAAACATGCGATGCATCTCAAATAGCTGTCTCGAATTGTAGATCACTTTATAGGGCAAGCAGGGTATCGATAAGCAGGCCCTCTGCGCCATGGTGAGCATCGCATAGCGATATGCTGCGAACGAGAGCCATGGAGGGCGAACTGGCTTTTGTGTATGGATGCATTTGGCACGGTGGAGCCCTCAGGGACGAGTTAATGGCGTGCCTGCATGCGATATCCTGCGGTGTCGCATTATTAGGAACTATTATAGTAAGTACAGGGATCCCTCAGGGCGTTAATTCAACATCGATAAGGATAAGGATGGATAAACTGGCACTAGCCTTCACATTCCCTTGTCTGCGCGCACCCACCTTGCGTGTTGAGCCTAGCCTACTCTGGGCGATAGGCTTGTTGACTGTTTTCTTTGCCAGCCTAAATGGCTGCGCCACCCGCCCCCCTGAATCCTGTTCACGCCATGATATTCGCCTACACTGGGCCAATCCTGTGGCATTGGAACAAACCGTGAGGGTACTAAGCTCCGATGAGTTTGAAGGCCGCAGGACCCAAAGCCAAGGTGCAGCCAAAAGCCGCGACTATCTCGATCAACAATTTAAAGACCTAGGCCTCATCCCTTGGGGGGAACGCTTTGAAATCCCCTTCGAATACCACACGCTATTCACTCGGGAAACCGGGGCGAATATGGTGGCCATCGCCCCCGCCCAGAGCCCCACTAATGTATGGCGAATTATCGTGGCCCACTATGATCATTTAGGGATAAGTGGCGGCAAGATTTACCACGGCGCCGATGATAATGCCTCTGGGGTCGCCGCTATGCTCGCCATCGCCCAGTATTGGCAGGCACAGTTAACGCAACAAGCAAAGGATGCAACTATCACCCTGCCCAATATCAATCTGATGTTTGTAGCAACGGACGCAGAGGAACCGGGGCTCTATGGCAGCATCGCCCTAGTGGAACAGTTGAAAACACGCATGCCCGAGGCCAATATTCAATTGATGCTCAATTTGGATATGGTAAGCCACCCCGGACGCCCCTATGGTATTTACCTCGAGGGCAGCCGTAACTTCAATCAATTTCAAGCGTTTAAACCGCAACTCAATGCACACAATCAACTGTGTATAAAGCTCAGTCACCCAAGGCCTGTGGGCCGTAGTATCCAAAATACCGATTGGTTAAGAGCCTCGGATCATTACCCCTTCCACAAGGCAAACATCCCTTGGTTGTATTTTGGTGTCCCCACCCATCCGCAATACCACACACCCCAAGATACCGCCGACACAGTGGACTTTATGTTTCTCGCGGCGGTGACTGAATCGGCCTTTGAATTAATGCGATTAAATGGCAACTTTTTGAAAAATTAGCCGAAGTGGCGCGTTTCTTGCTCAGTTTTTGCGAAAAATATACCTAAAACTATGGATTTATCCATATCCAGATTGGTAAAGCGGCTTATATGCTGCTATAATCCGTCGTTCGCGGGAAATCGACACGGGGTTGATTTTCTGTCTGTGAAACTTAAGCGCCAATCCGCGCGCATCCACAAGGCTACAACTCAATGTCATCCGATGAAAGAACTTTCCGTGAACTCGGCCTATCCGAGAATTTGTTGCGTGCTCTTGACGAGCTAGGTTATGAAAAACCGACGCCGATCCAATCAGCCAGTATCGATCCACTTATGGCTGGCAAAGATATTTTAGGCCAAGCGCAAACAGGTACAGGTAAAACTGGCGCCTTCGCGCTGCCGCTACTAAACAAAGTCACCAGCCAAACCACACCGCAAATTTTAGTATTAGCGCCAACGCGTGAATTAGCGGTCCAGGTTGCTGAAGCATTCAGTAGCTATGCCAAATTTATGAAGAATTTCCACGTACTGCCAATTTATGGCGGTCAAAGCATGCAACAACAGTTGAATGCCCTGAAACGTGGCCCACAGGTTATCGTGGGTACGCCAGGTCGTGTAATGGACCATATGCGTCGCGGCACCTTGAAACTCGACTCATTAAAAGCACTCGTGCTCGATGAAGCCGATGAAATGCTGAAAATGGGCTTCATCGACGATATCGAATGGATCCTTGAGCACACGCCAAGCGAGCGCCAACTGGCGTTATTCTCCGCCACTATGCCGGAGCAAATTAAACGTGTTGCTAACCAGCATTTACGTAGCCCTGTGCATGTGCGTATCGAGTCTAGCCAAACGACGGTCGAGTCAATCGAGCAGCGTTTCGTACAAGTATCACAACACAATAAATTAGAAGCCCTAGTTCGCGTGTTAGAAGTTGAAAATACTGAAGGTATTATCATTTTCGTGCGTACACGTAACTCATGTGTTGAATTAGCCGAGAAGCTCGAAGCCCGCGGCTATGCATCATCACCACTGCACGGTGATATGAACCAGCAAGCCCGTGAGCGTGCCGTTGACCAACTCAAACGTGGCAAGTTAGATATTCTGATCGCCACCGACGTTGCCGCCCGTGGTCTTGATGTTGAGCGTATCGGTCACGTTGTGAACTACGACATTCCGTATGATGCCGAAGCCTATGTTCACCGTATTGGCCGTACTGGCCGCGCCGGTCGTACTGGTATGGCAATTCTGTTTGTGACTAGCCGTGAAATGCGCATGCTGCGCACGATCGAGCGCTCAACCAACAGCCGCATTTCACCAATGAAGATCCCAAGCCCAGAGACTGTTGCAGAACGTCGTCTGTCACGCTTAGGTGAGCAATTGGCTGAAACCATGAACACTGATCTGGACTTTATGAAAGATGCTGTGGCGCAATTATGCCAACAGTTAGAAGTCGATACCGATCTTCTGGCCGCAGCCTTACTGCAGCAAGTTCAGCAAGAGCGTCCACTGCAATTGCCTGCGATCCAAGAACGTGCCCGTGATGAACGCAGTGAGCGTGGCGCCTCTGAGCGTAGCGAACGCGGAAGTGATCGTGGCGAACGTGGTGAGCGTCGTAGCCGCGAACCGCGCCCAATGCCAGCCAGTTTAGGTTCTGCCGAAGCATTGAAAGATAATCCAGACTTAAAAATGTGCCGTTATGTTATCGACGTAGGCCGTGAGAATGGTGTGGGTGTGGGTAATATCGTTGGCGCTATCGCGAACGAAGCCAACATCGACAGCCGTTATATCGGTGCGATCCAACTTTACGATGCAGTAACCACTGTGGATCTGCCAGATGGCATGCCAAAAGACGTGTTACAGCACCTAAAGAAAGTCCGTGTTTGTGGTAAGCCATTGAACATCCGCGAAGCTGGCGATCAAGTATTTGTCGACTCAGGCCGTGGTGCACGTTCAGAGCGTCCATCGGGTGACCGTAAACCACGTGGCGACCGCCCTGCTGGTGATCGTAAGCCTCGCGCTGCCTCTGGTGACAAGCCATTTGCCGATCGCAAACCTCGCGCAGACAAACCTGCCGGTGAGCGTAAGCCACGTAAACCACGTGAAGAGTAATCTGATCTTATCTAGCTTAGGCTAGAGACTAAAAAAGGAGCCTAGGCCTGTCTCTTGATCACATTTCGTACTCAAGAGACTGTGCCAATTCATAGCCT
>NZ_PFGL01000005.1 GCF_002783505.1 Shewanella sp. CG12_big_fil_rev_8_21_14_0_65_47_15 | reverse complement strand
TTTGCGACCGAAGCAGGTCGCGTCTAGCAAGTATTTAGGATGAGGGGCAAAAGGATGGCTTTATCTTGTTCCTGCCGCAAAGCGGCTTCGTTCAACGAGCGCATTAAGAGGCGGACATAAAAAGCTTGGCTTGTGTACGTTCCTCTCAAATTATAGCCAAGCATTTTGCCCCGTTTATGCGGGCGTTAGCTATACAGGGAGTTCTATGAGCGATCCGCAAAAAACTTGGGAAGAATATTACGCCCGAATCAAAAACAGAAAAATAGATGAAGCAACTCAATTATGGAATGCTGTTGTAAGCTCTGGAGCAAATGAGGAAACAGTTTTCGCTATAGATTTTTCTCATTTTTGTGACGTTTCATCGAAGTTAAATAAATTAGCCCAACAGCTCAGCGAAAACTATGAAATAGAGCTGAGTGAGGTTGACGAAAAAGGGTATCAATTCTTAACTGGTACAACTCGCCCTTATGGTAATGAATTGAGTGAAGAAGACTTCATAAACTGGGTATCTTTTATGTGTGACGTAGCTCAGTCATACACTTGCGTATTTTCAGAGTTTTCGCTGGAAAGTCCAGAGCTTGGTTTAGTATGGTCAAATACAGAATTTGAATCGGAAAAGTATAGTTAACAAGCACATTAAGTGAAGGGACTGCTAAAAGCTTGCTCGATTTTGCTTCGCTATACATTTTAGCAAGCTATTATCAGCCCCTTGTGCGGGTGCTAAAGGATTCCTCGAAATAAATACTTCATCTATTCAACCTTCGAATTAACAACAAAATGAATTCACCGTGTATACATCTGTGAACATACCTGCAATAACACAGGAATGCGGCTTACTGAGCCAAATGCATACGCCCAAATATCATTTAAGTTAGATAACTTGATGAATACAACCAATTGACCTTTATTGCGACATCCATTGTTAAATTGGAGAAATACCATAATGCCAGCGATGACTATGGTGTTACGGTCGCCTCGCAAATCACCACGGCTCACCTTTTGAGTATTAGCGCAAACTGATGCTTGTCTCGTTAAGTTCCTTTTTTATCAATTAGCGCGAACGAAATCTTAACATAAAAAGACATTAACCTTGCTAAATTCGAGGTGACCATATGTCCCAATTAAGTTGAGGGGTTGGCTGGGATATGGCTGTAATTGGGCCGATAATTATCATCGGCAAACCCGGTTCTGACCTAAACTAAAGGATGACAAGCCACTTGTTGAAAATTTATGGGAGGTACTATCATGCGTAGTCGTCAAATACTTTGCCCTACCGATTTTTCGCAGGCATCGATGAACGCCCTGAGTTATGCAGTCGAGATGGCCAACCTCTACCATGTGGGTTTTCGTCTGCTGCATGTGATCAGCAAACCCTATGGTGAGGACATAGTCAGCCATCTACGTCACGAAGACAGCTACGGCATAGTGCCCGTCAGTGCCGAAGAACTCGACAAGCACATGAAGGCCTATGCGACCGAGAAGATAAACAAGGTACTGGAGCAGCTCCATACTGACCTGCCAATTCAAACCATCATTCGCAGTGGCTCGGCGGCGGCGCAGATCCTCGAAGAGGCACAAGAAGCAGATGTTGGCATGATAGTCCTAGGCACAGACAAGCATTCACCACTGGCGCACCTGTTTCATGCTAACGTCTACGAAGAAGTGATCAAGAAGGCTCTCTGCCCGGTATTGGTCGTCAAGAGCCCAGACTAACGCAGGCTTTCTCCATGGATAGCCATAACCAGTAGCCTCCCTGAGAGTGAACAAAATACTCTTCGGGCGTCCCATATTGCTCAAAAATATTTTGTTCGTTGCCATAAAAAGACTGAACAGGCGCAAATCTCTGGGAATTAACAGCCAGCACCGAAACTACAGAAGTTCACCATCCCCTGCGAAGTTGCCTTCGGAAGCGATAGCCATTTATCCATAAGACCAAGGCCTGATTTATCAATAAAGAGTTAATGTGTGTTACTTCGCTAGGGTGAGTGCTGCGAAGCAGCTGTACGAACGAGAGCCATGGATGGCGAACTGGCAGTTAGGCATGGACGTTGTTCGGCAAGGACTCTTGTTAACAAAGAGGTAAGTTGCTCCTCCTTGGTCGGCTCTTGATTAAAAATCAGGGGGTGAAGCCCAGACTTTTAAACTAAAGCATTCAAACGTAGTTTGGAAAGTTTTAAAATTTCACTTTGGTGCAAATCAACTAAGCCTGAGTTGCAAAAAATCTATTATGATCTCCGCGCTATAACAACTTATCTTGCAATAAGGATTACCGTGTCTCAGCCATTGGAACAACCTAAGTTAGCAACTGCGCAAAATTGCCCCCTATGCCAAGACGCGAATCAATGTGCTGTGATTTTAGGTAAGGGTATTGAGGACTGTTGGTGCGCGCAGCAAAGCTTTCCACCTTTGGCCGCCTTACAAGCGCAAGCATCTGATTCGCTGCAAGGGGCAATCAGCGCCATTTTATCGTCTGCCGATGCGTGTATTTGCCAAGCTTGTTTAAGCCAACTTAAGCAGGGGCTTAGTCAGAACAAACTTGGCGCACAGGATGAAAAAAGCCCATCGAGTGTGAGCGATGGGCTAGGTTATGAGGTGCAGTAGCGGGCTGTTACTGTATGGTGTAATCCAGTTGCACTGTGGTTTGCGCTTCAACGGCTTTACCATTTTCAAACTTAGGTGCGTATCGCCATTTATTGAGAGTCTCAATACTTTCTTTTTCAAATAAAGCGCCGCCTTTAGAGGCAATAATTTCAGGATTTTTTACAAAGCCTTGCTCATCAACGGTAAATTTAAGCTGAACCCAGCCACTTTTACGTTGTTGGACGTAGGACATTGGATAGTTTGGAAATTGACGGAAAAGTGGCTTTTGCTCTTGTTCGTCGGTCCAGGGTTGCATACTACCTATGGCAATACAGTGGGCTGTCGCTAATTCTCTTTTACCTTGACGCTCATAGAGTTCCACTAAATAAGCGTGGGCACTCAAGGCATAGGGATGACTGTAATTAAGTACTTCGAACTGTTTAACCACTTCTTGGAGTAAAGGTTCGGCTTTTTTATCATGTTTTTCGGCAAATTCAACGGCGCCCACAATATAGGTTGCCTTGACTCTGTCTATGGCATTCTCTGGCAAAATCTCTTTATAAATATCATAGGCATCAAAGGCATAACTTCTTACACTTCGAGTGTATAGCTCCGTATTGGATAAACGATTAAAGGCGGCCATTTTTACATCGGCGATCAGTTTCTTTTTATCGGATTTTTCTGCTAGATCAATCGCATCAAGCAAATAGCCCTTTGCTGCTTTGGCTTCAACGGCGGTTTGCGCTGCGCCGAGTAAAGGGTCGATAAGCTCGATGGCTTCTTTGCCGTAATGGGCCTTATAGTTTGCGAGTGCAAGTTGGTATAACTCATGTGCCTTAGCCGTTTGTGGCAGATTTTGTTCCACAAATGGATTCGGTGCGACCTGCGTTTCTATGGCGCTGGCCCAGTTTAAGGCGAGGTTCGCTAAGTCGACACTGTCTTTGGCATATTGAGCTTCCCCCAACTGATAAGCATTTTTTGCGCTCGCTTCAATATTGGTAGCATCGCCTTTTTCTACGGCGGCTTGATAGTCGCTATAGGCTTTGGCAAAGCTATTTTCTGAGGCGTTTAAGGTAAATGAGGTACTTAAGGCTAAGGCAAATAGACTCGCTAAAGGTAACATTTTTCCATCTAACATCTTGTATATCCTTATAATAAGCTCTTTCGAATAGTACAAATGTTTAGTGGTTGATACAAGTTTGTTTTCTATGGATTAGGCATTTTTGCTAACCTTAAGGGCAAGCCTAGCTATCGGCGAACCCTATAAGTTGCCGATTTGCTTAGCAATAAACTGCAATGTAAATTGTCCTAAATCGCCATAGCGAAATTGGCAGGGCTGGTTAAGTGGCAGATCCAGCACGCCCGCATAGGAGCCAGTGATCACATATTGCCCTTGCGTTAGGCCAATGCCTTGGGCGGATAAAAAGTTAACTAGCCAGTAGAGCCCTGCTTTGGGGAAACCATTGGGATGAATGGCATTTTTTTGCAGAGCATCGTTATCTACTATGTTAACGCTAAGGTCGAAATGGCCTGTATCTATATCATCGGATAATTCAAGCTCTGGCCCTAGCCAGAGTCCTTGATTGACTAAACCATCGGCGAGGGCATCGAAATGCGTCGCTTCACTGGGCGTGTGGTAGCGACTCTTGATTAACTCTAAGGCGAGGCGGGTTTTACCAAGGGCGGCATCGATTTCGGCCTCGGTATAGGGGGTCATTCTAGGGGGGAAATCGACACCTATCTCGAAGGCGAGTTCGGGTTCGACCCGGGCGAGCCCTTTAGTCGATGGATAGAGTGGACAGTCTGGCGTCTGATGATATATATCTTGTTGATAAATAGGGGCGACAACGGTTTTATCTGCCGTAGGTAATAGGCATTTCCAACCTGCAATCGGGTTATTTTGCGTCGCCATCAATACTTTTGCTATGGCTTGTTGGACAGCAAATGCCTGTTCAAAGTGTTTGGGTCTTAATGCTTCGGCCAGTAAATCCCCCGTTGTGCCAGAGGCGCGCCTTTCGGCTAACTCTTTGGCTGCGGTATTAATAATAGATTGATCTTGTTCGAGATTTATTGAGTGTTGCATGGTTTATCCTAAAAAATAGCGACTCAAAACGGCCTTATGGGCGAAGTGGGTTAAATATACCGTTTTGTCTTAACAATGGCTTTATAAAACTGAGTTGTAGGCATGCCTGCCCTTTGTTCTGCGGAGTGAGTGGGTAAATTGGTGTCAGCTAAAGTATCCAATTCATCAAAGGCTTTAATCGCTATAGAGGCTAGATCTTGAACTCACTCAGTGCCAGAATGGCATTCCTTTCTGCAGTATTACTGGGACTTATCCGTGAACCAGAGCCACAACGGCCACTTGGCAAATAACCATGCTCAACTTGGTCTGCTATTTATTTCTGTTGCCGTGTTATTTTGGGGGATGTTGCCAATCGCCTTAAAGCTCTCGGGCGCTTTTATCGATCCCGTGACGCTAACTTGGTTTCGTTTTCTGGTCGCACTGGTGGTCAGCATAGTGATCCAATGGAGTGCGGGCAGCCTTAAGCAATTTGCGGCGCTCGATGCCAAGGTCTGGTTAAGGCTCTGTCTTGCAGGGTTATTTTTGATGCTTAATTATGTGTCATTCGTTTATTCCCTCGACTATCTTGCCCCTGGGGCCGCCCAGCTTAACTTCCAAACATCGCCTTTTTTCCTCGCCTTCGGTGGCGTGTTATTTTTTAAGGAAAGGCTCAATGCGGTGCAACTCAGTTGCTTTGCGACTTTGGCCTTAGGTATGTTGATGTTCTTCCATCCTTATTTGGACTTTTCGGCCGCTAGCAATCATCAAGTTTGGATTGGGGTGATGATTATTCAGTTCTCGGCCCTGTCATGGACCACCTATGCCCTGTTGCAAAAATCCCTGCTCAACCGCTTATCCCCCGCGAACGTATTATTGGTTATTTATGCCCTAGGTATTTTTGCGATGGCGCCCTTTAGCGACTTTAGCCAATTCGCCAAAATGGACAGTTTCGACTGGCAGGTGGCACTGTTTTGCGCCGCCAATACCTTAATTGCCTATGGCTGTTTTGGGCAGTCGATGAAGTACTGGCCGACGGCGCAGGTGAGCGCCATGTTGGCGTTAACGCCGGTATTTAGTTTTAGCGCCACCGCGCTGGTGGTGAGCATTGGTTGGTGGCCAGAAGTGTTCCATGCCGATGAGTTAGATGGATTATCTCTGCTGGGGATTGGCGTGATTATTGTGTCTGTGATGGTGGTGCAATTGCTGCCTATGTACCGCAATCGTCAGGCTAAGCGCTTGCAGGCTGTTTAACCCCAAATGGAACGGCCAGTGATCACTCGATTAACCGATATCAAACTCAGCGATATTCGTGGGGTCATCTTCGATCTCGACGGCACCTTAGCACATTCTAACCCCGATTTTGCAGGGCTAAGGCGTGAGTTGGGAATTAGTTCTGGCATGGATATCTTGGCCCATGTCGATAGTCTGAGTGCGGGTGAAGCACAGGCTCAGGCGTTAGAAATTATCCATGAGTACGAGAGACAAAGCTCGCTTAATGCCCGTTGGATCGATGGCGCAAGGGAGCTTATCGAATGCCTACGGGCTAAGTCGTTGCCCTTGGCTATTTTGACTCGCAATATACCGGAGGCGGCAAAGATCACTATCGATAAACTCGGCATAGATATCGAACTGGTATTAACGCGCTACGACGCGCAGCCTAAGCCGCATCCCGAAGGCATTCATCTTATTTGCCAACAGTGGCAGCTAGCGCCCGTAGATATCTTATATGTGGGCGATTATCTGTTCGATCTGCAAACTGCGCGTAATGCGGGTAGCCACTGTGCTCTCTATTGTCCTGAAACCATTCCCGATTATGCCCACGATGCCGATATGCTGGTGGCTTGCTACCATAGTTTTATCCAAGCCTGGACAGCGGGTGACTAGGTTCGGTTAGTCTGTTTCGAACTCAGTCCCAGTGTGGGGCAAAGTTTGGATTCGCCACCCTATAATTGCGATCTAACCCGCTGATTGCCTCGATTTCCACGGCTGATAACATGAGTTTTGCAGCGGCTAGGTTGCTGCGAACATGCTCACGTTTGGTCGATAAAGCACAAATCATATTTGCCAATATCACAATAATGCTGCGCTTTATCCATGGTCGAGTGAGTTGCGTGATGTTAAAGACTCAATCTTGGCTGGATAAAATCGATAAAAGCCGAGATCCGCCGCGCCACGGTTGAGGTTTTATAATAAACGGCATTCACTTGCTCCCGCCCGACATTGGTCACCTGTTCACTCTCAAGCAATGGGACTAATCGCCCCGCGGCAATATCGTCCTTGACCATAAAGCCCGACAGACAAGCTATGCCATTGCCCGATAAGGTTAATTGGCGCACGGTTTCGCCGTTGCTGGCGCGCACATTAGGTGTGATTTGGTCGACGCCTTTTAAGGGCCATTGGTTGAGCACTTTTGAACCCGTAAAGCCGATAAGGCAGTGGTGGGGCAGATCGCTAATATTCTTCGGCAGACCGCGCTGTGCTAAGTACGCGCTGGAGGCCACGATATACAGCTTACTTTTGCCCAGCGGTCTGGCGTGCAGAGTCGAGTCGGTCAGCTTGCCGATACGGATCGCCACATCGGTGCGTTTCTCTATCAGATCGACAAAGCCTTCATTGGAGGTGAGTTCAAGCTCGATATCGGGGTAGGCCAGTTTAAATTCTTGTACCAAAGGTACGATTTGATGCAGCACGAAGGGACTCGCGGCATCGACCCTTAAACGACCTTTAGGGCGTTCGCCGCGGGCGATAAGATCTTCTTCGGCCTGTTGCAGCGTTTGCAGGCCAATGCGTACCGTATCGACAAATTGTCGCCCCTCATTGGTGAGTTCGACTCGGCGCGTGGTGCGGTTGAGTAGCGTCACTTGCAGTTGGCTTTCAAGGCGAGTGACTGCCCGTGATACCCGTGCAACTTGAATATCCAGTGTCTCGGCTGCCGCTGAAAACCCACCTGTATCCACAACAGTCAATAAAATCTGCAAATCATCGGACCGCGTTAGCACTCAGTTATTTCCAAGTTTAAATTTGATTAACCGTATTTATAGCAAAAATCATTTGTAAGAATCACTCTTTTTAGCAATAACCTTTGCGACCATGATAGCCCATCTGAAGGTGAGCCGAGTGTTAGCTCATCAATCTTCGCTCACAGACGCGTTAACCTAACTGGATGGACACTATCATGCCCTTAGCTTTACTCGCATTGACGCTCAGCGCCTTTGCTATTGGAACCACAGAATTTGTCATAGTGGGTTTGATCCCAACCATGGCGCAGGATTTAAATGTCTCACTACCCTCTGCGGGGTTATTGGTGAGTCTGTATGCCCTCGGTGTGGCGATTGGTGCACCTGTGCTGACGGCATTAACGGGTAATTGGAATCGTAAAACCGTGTTACTTTCGGTGATGTCGCTGTTTGTGGCGGGTAACTTGTTGGCGTGGCAGGCGCCGAGTTATGAAACCTTGATAACCGCGCGGATCCTGACAGGACTGGCCCATGGGGTGTTCTTCTCGATTGGCTCGACTATCGCCACTGGCTTAGTTTCCAAAGAAAAAGCTGCGAGCGCGATTGCCATAATGTTTACTGGCTTAACCGTTGCCTTAGTCACGGGTGTGCCGCTGGGTACGTATATCGGCCAAACCTTTGGCTGGCAGTCGACCTTTTTAGCCGTGGCATTACTGGGATTTATCGCCTTAGTCGGCAGCGCATTCTTAGTGCCAAATAACCTAAAGCAAGCCAGCGCGGCGCGAATACTCACGCAGGTCAAAGTATTGGCCGAGCCGAGATTGTTATTGGTATTTGCGATTACTGCCGTGGGTTACGGTGGCACCTTTGTGGCGTTCACTTACCTAGCGCCGATTTTGCAGCAAGTCACAGGTTTTAATGCCAGTGCGATTGGTGCCATCATGTTGGTTTACGGCGTCTCTGTTGCCTTTGGCAATATCTGGGGCGGGAAAATGGCCGATAAAATGGGCCCGGTAAAAGCCTTGAGCTATATCTTTGCTGGTCTCGCCGCTGTGCTGTTGCTGTTTAACGTTACCGTGGTCAACCCAATTGCGGCTGTGTTGACTATCTTAGTCTGGGGTGCATTTGCCTTTGGTAATGTCCCTGGTTTACAAGTGTATGTGGTGAAACTCGCCGAAACCTATGCGCCCGATGCGGTCGATGTGGCTTCGGGTTTAAATATCGCCGCCTTTAATGTTGGCATAGCCTTAGGCGCGTGGGGCGGTGGGATCATAGTGACCAACCTAGGTTTAATGCACACACCTTGGATTGGTGCGCTGGTGGTGTTAAGTGCGCTGTTACTCACCCGTGTCAGTGGCTATTTAGATACTCAATCAAGCCAAGTCGAAAGCAGTGTGGTCACTCAGTAATTCGAGCTTGCCTTGATTAACAAGTTGTCAGAAAAGCAAAAATGGCTTTCAATGAAAGCCATTTTTGCTATAGGTTTGATTCGAACAAGGTTTTAATGCTACGCCGCGCTCTTCTTGTTTCAATTGGCAGTCGCTGCATCTTGCTTATCTTGTTTTAGCCCTAAGCGTACGCTATCTAATAGGGCAAGCAGCCAGCAGAGGAGAAAGCCATACATCAGCTTATCCGCACCATCATGAATGGTTGTCGTGGTTTGCTTAGTCACTTCTGCTGAAATTACCCCTATATCCAGTGGCAACACGCCAGTTTGAATATCGAGAGAAATTAGCTGCGCCACTTGTATTACTTGTTGCAGCAACAGACCTAGACTCAGCACTGCCAACACAAAAAACACTAAGGCACTACGTTTATGTTTAAGATAGAAATGGCCGCTGCCGGGGGCGATAAAGGCCGATAATAGTCCGGCTGTGAAGGCTTTTTTCATTGTATTTTGTTTAATGGATTAAACAGTCAGGGGATTAGACACTAAGCCTTATCCTGAGTAAAGGCAAACTCAAGCCAACAAAAAAGGAGCCTAGGCCTATCTCTTCTACACAAATCCCCCGGTAAATT
>NZ_PFGL01000043.1:45603-51352 GCF_002783505.1 Shewanella sp. CG12_big_fil_rev_8_21_14_0_65_47_15 | reverse complement strand
GCAACAAGCAACAAGCAACAAGCAACAAGCAACAAGCAACAAGCAACAAGCAACAAGCAACAAGCCACAACTCATTGCTCATTCCACTTGGTCTTATGAGCGGGTTTCTCAGCTTTTATTGGGTATAGACTTGCTTGCAGCATAATGGAATTGAAGTTTTGAAATGATAGCTCGCTATTATACCAATCGTATTAAATATCTGTTCATTCAGCGGGAGTTCAACGGGCTTTAGACAAGGCGAAGACCTGAAGGCATAGTGGTGCTCTGTCGAAAGCCTTAAACAGTGGGTAAATAAAAAGGCGACTCAATGTCGCCTTTAAAATCAAAGTGCTAAGTAACAACTCAACACTACTCAACCCCTAGGAAACCTCCGGTTTGGTGGGCCCAGAGCTGGGCATAGATACCGCCTGCGGCAATCAACTCCTGATGGGTGCCTTGCTCAACGATACGGCCTTGATCCAGCACGATTAACCTGTCCATTGCGGCAATAGTGGATAATCGATGGGCAATGGCTATCACTGTCTTTCCTTGCATTAATTCGTACAAGCTTTCTTGAATTGCGGCTTCGACTTCAGAATCCAGTGCTGAGGTTGCCTCATCGAGCAGCAAAATCGGGGCATTTTTTAACAGCACCCGCGCAATCGCGATACGCTGTCTTTGGCCGCCGGAGAGTTTCACACCGCGTTCACCAACCTGTGCATCTAAGCCATGATTACCGTTGGGATCGGTAAGTTCATTAATAAAGTCATAGGCCTGAGCCTGTTTGATGGCACAATTTAGCTGCTCATCGGTGGCTGTTGGGTTGCCGTAGAGAATATTTTCACGGATGGTACGATGTAGCAACGAAGTATCCTGGGTCACCATGCCAATCTGCGAGCGCAGAGAGTCCTGTTTGACCGATTTAATATCTTGGCCATCGATACAAATCTGGCCTTTTTCGACATCATAAAAGCGCATTAACAGATTAACGAGAGTAGATTTACCCGCGCCAGAACGGCCGACAAGACCGACTTTCTCACCCGCTTTGATATTGAGATTGAGTTCTTCGATAACCCCGGTTTCCTCACCGTAATGGAAGCTCACTTGATTAAAATCGATACGACCTTGCTCAACCACTAAGGTGTTTGCATCTGGCGAGTCTTGGATCAATGTCGTCTTGGAAAGGGTATTCATTCCATCGGTAACAGTGCCGATATTTTCAAATAATGAACTGATTTCCCACATAATCCATTGAGACATCCCGTTGAGACGCAGCGCTAAACTCACGGCAATCGCAATCGCACCAACCGATATAGCATTGTCACTCCAGAGCACTATAGACACGGCGGCAATACTAAAGGCGAGCATATAGTTAATGATTTGCACGCTGACACTTATCCCTGTCACTAAGCGCATTTGGCGATAAACCGTATCTAAAAAGCTATGCATGCTCGCCTTGGCATAGTCGGCTTCTTTATCCGTATGGGCAAAGAGTTTCACTGTGGTGATATTAGTGTAGCTATCGACAATACGCCCCGTCATGGTTGACCGAGCATCCGCTTGCTCAGTGGAAACGGCCTTCAATTTAGGGACAAAATACCATTGCAGACCAATGTAGAGCGCTAACCAGACTAACATTGGCAGCACTAAACGCACATCCGCACTGGCAATCATCACTAACATAGACGTGAAATACACTAAAATGTACACCAGCACATCGAGCAGCTTCATCACGGTTTCACGCACGGCCAAAGAGGTTTGCATCACTTTAGTGGCAATTCGGCCTGCAAAATCATTCTGATAGAAAGACACGCTCTGCTTAAGTAAATAACGATGGGCAAGCCAGCGAATGGACATGGGATAATTGCCAAGCAAGGTTTGGTGCATGATGAGTGCGTGGAGTAATACCAATAATGGCATGACTACCATCACCATCGCGCCCATCAGTAGCAGGGTTGTGCCTTCATCTTGGAATAAGGTCTGGGGATTTTTATTCACTAACCAATCAACTAGTTGACCCATAAAGCCAAACAGTGATACCTCAAGCATGGCCAGTAGTGCAGTAAGCACTGACATTAAGATCAATGGCAGCTCATAGCCTTTAGTATAATGGCGACAAAAAGCATAAATGCCCGTTGGGGGTTTAGTGGGCTCAACATCGGGTAGGGCTTCAACCCAAGATTCGAATCGTTTAAACATGAATTGGCTCTATGATTTAGGATAAAAAAGTAGACGTACCTAGCATATAGGATATCGGTCCTATGCGCTTTAAATGCTGCGAAATGATTCAGTTCCGTTTTCCGCTAGTCCAATAGGGTAGATTTACGTAAAGTATCCGACAAGCGATTAATTGTGAGCGAATATTGTCGAGCATACCGGGAATGAAGATAACAGATCATCTAGAGTGCAATGCGGTTAGTGGCGATGTGCAGTTAAAGCCGCATTCGGCGCCTATTCGCAGTAAACTTTCGTCTGCCATTTGCCGTGAGGCAAGGCTGAGTCGTGACCCTCGTTTTGACGGGAAATTCTTTGTGGGTGTGTTAACCACAGGAATTTATTGCCGAAACGTGTGTCCAGCCGTAGCGCCAAAGGAAGAAAATGTGCGCTATTTTGAGTCCCAGGTCAAAGCGGCGCAGGCGGGATTACGCCCCTGTTTACGTTGCCGGCCCGACAGTGCGCCAGGTTCTAACCCGTGGAAAGGGACTGGTACAACGCTCGATAGGGCGCTTGGGTTGATCGATGCCGGTCTACTCTGCGGTGAGCAAGCATTAACTGTCGATGAGCTTGCCGATAAATTGGGGATCAGTAGTCGCTATCTCAATAAGCTTTTCAGCGAAGGTTTTGGCACTTCACCTAAACAATACGCGCTGTATCGCCAGTTGTTGTTTGCCAAACAACTCTTGCATCAAACCCAATTACCTATCACTCAGGTGGCGCTTGCGGCGGGATTTAACAGTATTCGCCGCTTTAATGAGGCGTTTCAACAAAGGCTGCAACTGACACCTACTCAGTTAAGAAAAGCATCACTGAAAAAAGTCTCTAAAATGAACGACATTGAAATCACTACGGAAAAAGACAGCTTAAGTGCAACAGAGCCCTCCCATGGGCTCACTTTGTACCAATATTATCGACCGCCCCTCGATTGGTCGGCACAACTGGCATTTTATCGGCTGCGCGCCGTGGCCGGAATGGAATGGTTTACGCCGCTCGGCAAGTTAAACGGGGGCGCTGGGCTAGCGTCAGATGCTGCGCAGCATATAACCTGCGAGGGTGAGGCAACTTCCCTTGAATATGGTCGCTGTATTGCCATAGACAAAATGCGCGCTGTCGTTCAAATTACCCACGAACCGTCATTGCACAGATTCAAGCTGATAGTGATGTTGACCGCAGACTCCCCATTAGAGGGGTTACAAAAACTCATTGTTGAAGTGCGGCGCATACTCGATCTCGATGCAGATATGCAGTTGATTGAACAAAATTTACAGGCCCTGACTCAGCTTAATTTAGTGCCGTTTAGTGGACTGCGTATTCCGGGGGCTGGGTCCTTATTTGAGGCGGTTTGCCGGGCAATTTTAGGCCAGCAAGTAACAGTGGTTCAGGCGACTAAGCTACTTAATCAATTGGTTGAAGCCTATGGAGAGCGTTTTGAGTTAAATGGCCGAGAATATCGGTTATTCCCAACGCCTGAAGCGATCCGAGGGGCGAGCTTGAGTGAACTCAAAATGCCGGGGGCGCGTAAACTGGCATTAAATGCATTAGCGGCTTTTATTTGTGATAACGCCAATGCAAGTGTCGATGATTGGTTAAGTGTTAAAGGCATTGGCCCCTGGACAATTGCCTACGCTAAGCTTAGAGGTCTTGGCGACCCCAATATCTTCTTGCATTCGGATCTTATCGTTAAAAAGCGCTTATTGGCGCACTATTTAGGTCACTATGGCAAGGATAGGCTTAATGCTTTAGGGGAAGATGTTTTAAAAACCGTTGATTATCCTCAATTATGTCAACAGCTAGGGCGAGATATTGCCCCCTGGGGCAGTTATTTAACATTCCAATTGTGGCATCAAGTGTGACCCAATACCGTTTAACATTAAGAGGTTATCTATGTCTTATTTAACACATCAATTAAATGCCGCCCCGAGCAGTGCAGCATATTTACCCTGCGTAGCACAGCAATTAATGACACCAGTCGGCGTTTTACAGCTCAATGCCAATCCCTATGGGCTCAGTCATTTAACGGTTGTTGGTTCGTCCCGAACCGACATTCCTTTAGCCAATAGCACTGTAGATGAAGTCAATCGAGCCAAAGCCCATATCTGCGAAGCTGTGGAGCAGCTTGAGCAATATTTTGCGGGTAAGCGCCTTGGGTTTGAATTAGCCCTGGCCCCTAAGGGGACGGATTTTCAGCGCCAGGTTTGGCAAGCGTTGCTAGATGTGGATTATGGCCAGAGTTGCAGTTATGCCGACATTGCCGAGCAGATTGGCAGGCCAAAGGCCGTGCGCGCCGTCGGCGCGGCGAACGGGGCAAATCCCATCGCCATTATCGTGCCATGCCATAGGGTGATAGGGAAAAATGGCAAATTAACTGGCTATGCCTATGGGCTTGAGATGAAACAACAGTTGTTAATGCTGGAATCGGCGAGCAAGCGTGCGAGTTTTACGTTAGAATAGCCGCCATATTTGTTATTGATGAGCTATTACCTTTTTTATGACCCAAGCTTCTTCGCCTGTGGCAAGCTTTGCCCAACTCGGTATCATTGCGCCGCTCCATCATCGACTCACTGAGTTAGCTTATGTTTCCCCAACGCCAGTGCAAATGGCAACCATTCCTGCCGTGCTGGCGGGGCGTGATGTCTTAGCGGGCGCGAATACGGGATCGGGTAAAACGGCGGCCTTTGCCGTGCCGCTGCTACAGCAATTGATTGAAGCTAAAACGCCAGATAAGTCGGGATCTTACGCCCGTTGTTTGGTCTTGGTGCCCACGCGGGAACTCGCCCAGCAGGTTGCCGACAGCTTTTTATCCTATGCTTCCCATTTAAACGGCCAACTTAAGATAGTTGCCGCCTTTGGTGGTGTCTCTGTTAATGCGCAGATGCAAAGCCTACGTTCGGGGGCCGATGTATTAGTGGCGACGCCGGGCCGATTGTTAGATCTGTTATCGAGCAATGCAATCAAGTTAAGCCGGGTGAGCACCCTAGTGCTCGACGAGGCCGATCGTATGCTAAGCCTTGGTTTTACTGACGAATTAGCCCAAGTGCTTGCCGCTTTACCGAGCAAGAAACAAACCTTGTTGTTCTCGGCCACGTTCCCCGAAGAAGTGCGTCTACTCACGGATAAACTGCTTAACGATCCACTTGAATATCAATTACAAAGCGAGCAGGAAAGCACGATTCAGCAGCGGGTGATTACCGTTAACCGCCCAATGAAAACCGCCTTGCTCGCACATCTGATTAAAGAGCATCAATGGTCACAGGCACTTATTTTTGTCAGCGCTAAAAATACCTGTAATCACCTCGCACAAAAGCTTTCTAAACGGGGGATTAGCGCCGAGGTGTTCCATGGTGATAAAGCCCAAGGCGCGCGTACTCGTGTGCTCGATGGCTTTAAAAACGGTGAGATCAGCGTGTTAATTGCGACCGATATCGCCGCCCGCGGGATTGATATAGATAAACTCCCCGTCGTGATTAACTTCGATCTGCCAAGAAGTCCCGCGGACTATATGCACCGTATCGGCCGCAGCGGTCGTGCTGGCGAAGCGGGTCTGGCGGTGACC
>NZ_PFGL01000043.1:0-45573 GCF_002783505.1 Shewanella sp. CG12_big_fil_rev_8_21_14_0_65_47_15 | reverse complement strand
GGCCGATGCTGACATGCCGACCGAGCTGTTAGCGCAAGGCAAACCCGCCGCTAAGCCCGAAGGTACGGGTAAAAAAAAACGTAAACAGTTACCGACTGCCAATGTTGAATTTTGGGGCAAAAAGTCTTAAGTCGTTGGGCACGAGCTATGCTTAGTTTATTCTTATGCCCCAAGTTATCCCACTGGTGGGGGGAGCAGTATGCA
Organism: Shewanella sp. CG12_big_fil_rev_8_21_14_0_65_47_15; assembly: GCF_002783505.1. Taxonomy (GTDB): domain Bacteria; phylum Pseudomonadota; class Gammaproteobacteria; order Enterobacterales; family Shewanellaceae; genus Shewanella. The sequence goes on along the minus strand of NZ_PFGL01000043.1, from coordinate 45,369 downwards.
GCATTTATTTTGGTTAGTTGAAGGTAAGATTGCTGGCCGCAGTGGCCCAAATAAAGATCCTTGGGATTTAGCCGAGTTGAAGTCGGCTGGTATTGGTGCGGTACTGTCGGTTAATGGTGGGGAAGGGTGTGAGCCCGGCACGTTTAAGCACCATGGCCTAAGGTATGAGTGTATTCCTTTCTCGAGAAATGTTCCGCCACAGGAGGGGGATGTGACTATCTGTGTCGCTCAACTTCCTAAGGCATTGAGTTTTATTCGCCAATGTGAGGCGGAGAATATTCCGGTCGTTATCCATTGCCGCTCGGGTAAGGATCGCACTGGACTCATTATGGCCTATTACCTGATGGTGAATGGTGCCGCGCCACTGCATGCGGTGAGCCAAGTGCGCAGTATCCGTGATATTGCTTTTACGGCCGAAGGTTGGGATCAATTTGCCTTCGATGTGTTGTACGCATTACAAGACTAAACCTTTTTAGGCGACTCAGCGTCAAACCTATTCAGTAAGAGGCATATTCATTAATAGGCATACATAATAGTTTCATTCGTTTGACCTTAGTCATCAAATTTTTAGTGTGTTAAGGTTAAGCTATCCGTAGGTTGGTTTTAGTGAGTTATCTATCTAATTATGAAGAGTAAAGCCAGTCAGTCGCAGGGACTATTATTATTCCGGTTATCACAGAAACAGGTCTTCGCCTTAGGCACGCTTAAGGTGCGTGAATTAGTGCCCTATACACCGCTGAGTAAAATCCCCCAATCCCATCCGACCATTCTTGGCGCGGCGACGATCCGTGGCCATACCATTCCCGTGATCGATATGGCTGCGGCCATTGGCTATCGTCCGATAACGGATGAGGAGCGTGAACATTGCTATATCATCATTACCGATTGCCAGCGCATGATTATTGGCTTTCTCGTGCGTGGCATAGATAAAATCATTGAGTGTAATTGGCGCGATATTGAAGCGCCTTCTGCCAACTTAGGCAAAAATGCCTTCTTAACTGGGGTGACGCGTTTTGAGGATCAGTTGGTGCAACTACTCGATGTGGAGTTATTGCTATCGAAAATCTTCCCCGATAATCCACAGGCCAATCGCGCGATTTTGACCGATGTGCAACGTGAAAAACTCAAACCGATGAATATTCTGCTGGTGGATGATTCTAAGGTTGCCCGTAAGCAGTTATCCGACGCCTTAGATACCATTAATATTCCTTACTTTGTCACCGCCGATGGTAAAGAGGCTCTGGCCATGATGGAGCAGGCTGCGGCCGAGCATCATCCTATCGATATTTTAGTGAGCGATATCGAAATGCCTGGGCTCGATGGTTACGAGTTGGCATTTGAAGTGCGCGATAATCCGCAAACGGCGAATGCTTATATTATTCTGCATACTTCACTTTCCAGTGAGATCAGCGTCAGCCAGGCCCATCAAGTGGGCGCTAATGAAGCGCTGACTAAGTTTGATGCCCATGAGCTTATCGATGCCATGTTGCGTGGTGCCGATCTGGCGGCAAAAAAGTCTAAGTAAATTATTTTGTCTGTTTTTTGTGGGATGAGGGGATAAAGTTTGCTTATTTTCCTGCAAAACTAGACAAGTTCCATCACATCCTATAAAAACCTTATTGGCCTCAGATCCGAAGGCGTGGGTTGGGAACACTCGACCGAAATATAATAACGATAGGTTAAGTAATGAAACAAGAATCATCATTTCTAGCTAAGTTGGCTAATGGCAGCTTAGTTTTGCAAATTCTCGTGGGGATAGTGGCAGGTATTATCTTAGCCAGCTTTTCACAGGACTGGGCTAAGCAAGTTGCATTTTTAGGCAGTTTATTTGTGGGTGCGTTAAAGGCAATAGCACCTATTCTGGTGTTCATCCTAGTGGCATCTTCCATTGCCAATCAAAAGAAAAATACGCAAACCAATATGCGTCCAATCGTCGTGCTCTATTTATTGGGGACTTTTGCCGCCGCACTCACCGCCGTTATTCTCAGTAGCATTTTCCCCACCAATTTAGTCTTAGTGGCGGGTGTTGAAGGCACCAGTCCACCACAGGGCATTGGTGAGGTGATCAATACCTTGCTTTTTAAGTTGGTGGATAACCCTGTGAATGCGTTAATGACGGGTAACTACATCGGCATTTTGGCATGGGGGGTGGGTTTAGGACTCGCACTGCACCATGCGAGTGATTCGACCAAGCAAGTATTTGCCGATGTGAGCCATGGTATTTCACAAATGGTACGTTTTATCATTCGTTTAGCGCCTATCGGTATTTTTGGTCTAGTGGCGGCGACATTTGCCGAAACAGGCTTTGCCGCCATTGCGGGTTATGCCCAGTTACTGGCGGTATTATTGGGAGCCATGGCGATTATTGCGCTCATAGTTAACCCACTGATAGTGTACGTGAAAATCAAACGTAATCCCTATCCGTTGGTACTACGTTGTCTGCGAGAAAGCGGTGTAACGGCCTTTTTTACCCGCTCGAGTGCCGCCAATATCCCGGTCAATATGGCGCTGTGTGAGAAGTTAAAGCTGCATGAAGACACTTATTCAGTTTCCATTCCCTTAGGTGCTACCATCAATATGGGCGGCGCGGCGATCACTATTACCGTGCTGACCCTAGCGGCGGCGCACACCTTAGGTATTCAAGTCGACTTGCTGACGGCATTACTATTAAGCGTGGTTGCAGCCATTTCAGCCTGTGGTGCGTCCGGCGTCGCGGGTGGTTCATTACTGCTGATCCCGCTGGCCTGTAGCCTGTTTGGTATTTCGAATGATGTGGCCATGCAAGTGGTTGCCGTCGGCTTTATTATCGGTGTTATCCAAGATGCGGCTGAAACCGCATTGAATAGCTCTACGGACGTGATTTTTACCGCCGCCGCTTGTGAAGCTGCTGAAAACAAAGCTAAACTTGGATAAAGTGTGCTGTTGTTAGTGTAAACAGAAAGCATCATAGGAGCAGCCACTTAGGTGGCTGCTTTTTTATGGAAGTCATTATGATCCTTTTTGATTTTAACGCGTTAGATGCGGCAAAGCCTTGGTATGGTGTTAACGACACTGTGATGGGCGGTTTATCCCGCAGTAAGCTCACCATTTCCCCCTTAGGTTATGGTGTCTTTAGTGGCCATGTGTCCTTGGCTAATGGTGGTGGGTTTGCCTCGGTGCGCGCGGAGTTTAACGCTGTGGATGTGAGCGCGTTCACCGGGATTTACCTTGAACTCGATGGTGGCCGAACTAAAGACTATAAAGTGAATTTAAAGGATGTGGATACTCCGCAGAGCACGGTTTATCAGGCTCCCATGCCTGCACCGAGTCACCAAGCTTTTGGGGTTAATGGCACGAGTGCGTTGCACTGGCAGCGTATTGAAATTCCCTTCAGTGACTTTCTGCCCCAATGCCGCGGTAAACCCAGTACCCGTGTGGCATTTGTGATATCAGGACTGAATGCCAACTATGCCTAAAGGAGCGGCATGTTGCCAAGCGCCGCGGGTAAAGTCGGGGAAGTTGACTGAATTACTGCGATTATTCAGCGATTGCTCGCTTAAAATATTCACCACGGACCAAGACGCACCATCGTACACATCCTGATCTAAAGCCTCGCCATTGCGTAGACAATAAATCATGCGCCATAGCATCACAAAGTCCATACCGCCGTGGCCGCCGTTGATTTCAGCCTCTTTGCCTATGCGCTGCCACAGTGGATGGTCATATTTGTCGTACCACTTTTGCATATCCATATCCCACTCGTGATAGCTTTTTCCAAAGCCACCATTTTCGATGGCGATACGATTGGGAAAACCGGCAAACACACCATTGGTGCCTTGGATCAGGTTATGACGACTGTAAGGTCTTGGGGTGGTGGTATCATGCTGCACCATGATGGTCCGACCCTTAACGGTCTTTATCAGACTGGTATTGATATCCCCATTAATGTACTTGAGCTGATTACGCTCATGATTGGCGGGAAATTCACGTTTAGCATAGAGCGCACGGCCAAGGGCGGGGGAACTCATCGAGGTTAAGTAATCGAATCTGTCACCGCGGTTGATGTTCATATACTGGGCGACGGGTCCTAAACCGTGGGTCGGATACAAATTACCGTTGCGTTTAGTGTGCCAGTAAGTGCGCCATGAACCTGTCTTATGGTCTATTTCCTTCATTTGCCAGCGCAATTCATGGATATAAGCGGCTTCTCCGTGGAGCAGCTCACCAAATACGCCTTGGCGTACCATGTTGAGTACCATCAGTTCTTCACGGCCGTAGTTGACGTTTTCCATCATCATGCAGTTTTTCTGGGTGCGCTCGGCGGTATCGACAACTTGCCAGCATTCTTCCACTGTCAGTGCCAGTGGTACTTCTACAAAGGCGTGTTTACCGCTCTCCATGGCGTCTATCGCCATTGGAGCATGCCATTCCCATGGGGTTGAAATAATCACAATATCGATATCATCGCGGTTTAATAATTCGCGATAGCTCAGATCGTTACCGGTATAGACAGCCGGTTTTGGCCGATTTTGCTTAAGAATATGATTAACGGCTCTGTCCAGCACCGCAGGGTGAGTATCACAAATGGCTTTGAGTTCCACGCCCTCTAAATGACAGAATTGCTCGACATGGCTAAAACCCCGCTCGCCGACACCGATAAAGCCGACTCTAACCACGTCCATCTTGGGTGCTATGAGTCCGATAACAGATTTACCCGCCTGCGGTTTAGGGGCAACACTACTGGCATTGACATTGAGGGCAATATTGGCGGTGACAAGTCCTGCGGTGACGGCACCAGCGGCTTTAAGGAAATTGCGACGGTGAATATTATGCATAGGCTTCCTGCTTTATTTTGTAGGGATATTAAAATATCACTTGGTCTTATTTGTGGGGTAAGTCACTTATGGGTTATATCAGAAACCCCATTTAAATTGGCAATAAAAGATGTAACAAGCTCCTATAAGTCAATTTGGTATAAAACGCACAACATTATTAGCTTGATATAAAACTTAAAAAAACAATGAGTTGAGTTGTTTTTGTTGCGGATTCATCAATATATTCAAACCAAACCAAACTAAAAAGCGAAAGCTGGCAATATGTGGAACATATTCATACCAAAGGATGACATGTTCTGTGGCTTGTTTGTGGGCAACTGGAATGATGGTTTAAGCTTGTCACCTGAAATCATGCTGGCACTTGGTCAACGTAGAATTGTTTTAAATTTAGATGTTTATAGTGGGTCGGACGATTAAGTGGATGTCGGCCCTAAAAAATGTTAACGCCAGCAAAAGTGCTGGCTGCGACGTCAACCCGCTGCGCGGCTTTCCGTGCTAAATTTGGGCGTTAGGCACTAAAACCTTGCTTGTTTTTCATTAATTAAAGGAATAATAAATGACCCACCTAATTACTAAAGTGATGTTCACTGGACTCATAGTGGCATCAACTCATCTTCACGCTGAAAACTATGACTTCAAACCGGGTTTATGGGAAACCACTTGGAAATCCGAAATAGTAGAAATAGACGCACCTCCTGAAATGGAGAAAATGTTGCGGAGCATGGCCAATAGGTCTGATTACACGGAAACTGAATGCATAAATGATATCGCCTCTACAGTTAATTTAGAGTCTGAAGAAAATGAAGGTGAAGAATGTCAAACAAACAGCAATCGGATCAGTGCTAACAAGATGGTGTTTGAAACATCATGCACTAGCCCTGATGGTGCAACTAAAACAGTGGGTGAAATGCATTTCAATGGGAAAACGTCCACTTCTAAGCTTGAAGTGACACGCTCGGAAGAGTCAATGAAAATCAAGTCGAAACTCGTTGGCAATGGAAAATATATTGGCGCTTGTGACTAAGTGCCATACAAGTTCTTCAACTTGACGCATAACGGTTAACAAGGATGTTATGAGGGCGGTTAGTTATATAGTGGGGATTAACTGAACTTTTGCAGACATTCCAGTTGATATGTCTGGCTGCCGCTCTCATTGTATCGACGTTTAAACCGAGCGGTTTTTTATTCAACTCGCTAGATAAGTCTTTTAGCTGCCTTTACTTTAGCGATAAGTAAATAGTGATAAAGATCGCGTTTTTATTTTCCGATTGAGCTACACTGCCGATTAATTGGCCTAGGGGATTTATCTTTTATATTTTAAATATTTAGCAAACTTTAATTAACTAAAAAGTTACATTTTGGGTTGGTTGAGGGGAATTTGCTGCTCAGGGGAGTAAAGCGTTAAATGGGTTCTATGCTTAATGTACTACCACAACTGACTTTCACTTTAGGTGATTGGGTATTGCATAAGGATATCAGGATGTCTGGGATTGAAAAACGCCGTCGCCTTCATTGGCGGGAGACAGATATGCAAAATCGTGAAATTATAGGTCGTTGGTTAGATGAGCGTCCTCTATTGGGGGATAAGATCACTTTATATAAAGAAGACGGAACGTATTTTTTAGAAACCTGGTTTAGCGATGGTTGCCATAGTTTAGATGAAGTCCGTATGACTGATCTGCCCGAAGGTCGCAAAGTCGAAGATGTGGGCGGCAATTTCTTTGGTGAATACTTTCTGGTGACTCCCTCGTTGCAACTACAATTTTGTAATGAACAGGGCTGCTACTTTCAAGTCGATAAAGTAATGGCTGACATCGATTTTAATCAGCGCGTTGCTTAAAGCCTGTGCTCGCCAAGGGGCCGCATTAACGAGGCCCCTTAGGTTTATACAATGACTTATTCACTAAAAGGATGTTTGCTGTAAAAGCACATGGCTTTGCCAGAGTAGGGATGGCTAAAACATAAACCTTGGGCGTGTAGGCATAACCGTGGCTTAGCGCCGATAACCTCTGCATTGCCGTAAAATTCATCCCCTAAAATAGGATACCCAAGGGCAAGCATATGCACACGTAACTGATGGGTGCGGCCTGTTTCCGGCGAAAGCTCGACTAAGGTGCTGTTTTGCCTGCGTTCCAACACTCGATAATGGGTGATAGCGCTCTTGCCGCCCGTTTCTCCCGCCTGCAGTGTCTTTTGATAGGGTGGATGCTCAGTGTCTGGCGCAATCGCGAGGTCAATCATGCCCTGTTGCTGCGGCACATGTCCCATCACTTCGGCAATATAGATTTTCTTGCTCTGCCTATCTTGAAACTGGGTCTTTAAATGGGATTCGGCTTTTTTATTACGGGCGAACACCATAATGCCCGAGGTCGCGCAGTCGAGCCGATGCACTAAAATCGTTTCTGGATAAAGGGTTTGTAGGCGTGTCAATGCGCAATCATAGGTGTGGGCCGCGATCCCCGGATTAGACAATAAACCCGAGGGTTTATTGATAATAACCAGGTCTCTATCTTTATAGCGGATGTCTAGCCAAGGCACTGCCGGGGGTTGGTAATCAAATATCTGCATCTTGTCCTCATCTTTGCGCGCTAATACTAGCAAAATATCAGTCACTAAGCAGTAGATTCTCTATCTAGCGATACCGTGGTTGTATTAAAACTGTGCCAACCACAATCTGAATTTCATGCCCCAGGTAGACGTGACTCCAGAGGTAACATAACGAATGTTACCTTGAGTATCGATAATATAAATGGCGGGAAACGCCATTGCACCCCAGTTGGCACTTTGTTCGCCACTGTCATCGTTAAACACCGGGAAGTGATATTGATGTTCGTTCATATAGATCTGAATATCGCTATCGCTGCCAGAAGCGGCTGCGACTGAAATCACCCGATGATCTTGACTGATGGTCTCAACCATAGGGGAGGTGACGCGGCACACAGGGCACCAGGTTCCCCAGAAATACACTAAAGTGGGCTCAGTCTTGGTGGTATTGAGTGCAAGATGACTACCATCAATGGCGATGCCGCTGAGTGCTGGGGCTTGACCTGTGACCATATCCCGTTGCAAATAGAGGCTGACGCCATAGAGTACCAGCGCCATGATGGCGAGATCCCTAAACTGTTTGAGCCAAAATTTAGGGCTTTGAAGCTTTTGTCTCCAACCTTGGGGATGAGATCGCTTGGCCATTGGGTTTGCAGGCGTCACTAGAGTATTATCCTAGGTTTTTATACGTTATCGCAAAGCGGTTAGTTTAAGCCCTTAAGCTTAAAAAAGGATTGATAACGGAGTTAAGTCATTTGGCTAGAGCATTGAGCTAAATTATTTCAGTACATTAGTCGGGTAACTTATTCTGCTAACTCATTTGGTAAATAGTTACTCGGAGTTTTGCGGCTCCAAATACGGGTATACGCCATCAATTGAGGATAGAAGGTGCGAAATGCAGTTTCTGTCTCAATCTGCATCTTGGCTAAAATCTTATCCGCCCCTTTAAACAAGGCGCTTTGTGGATGATTCTTTGCCCTTTGTGCTAATGCCTGTTGTATGCCTTTAGGTGTAGCATAGCCGTTTAACCAATCCTCGCGGCGCATATCGGCAATTAGGCTAAGGAGTGGCTGTGGATGATATTCATCGGTTTGTGCGGAAAATTGGGCCAGCTCTTCATAGGCTTTCTGGCTAAACTCGGGCAGAGGCAGGTGATGATATTCTTCCCAGTAGTAGGCTAAATAATGATCGAAGCTTACGTACATCAGATCCGCTGCTATGCTTGTTAACTGGGGAGGAAATAGTGCCATGAGTTCTTGAGTCAGCTCATGGGTAGTGCAGAGTTGGTTAATTTCTTGGTTTAACCATAAGCCCTGACGCAATGGCACGGGTGCGTTGGCTATCGGTGCGGTGATATAGTTACCCGCGAGATTAGCGGCGAGATGGGTTCTGCTAATATCGGCGAGATGTAAGTGTGTAAGAAAGTTCATTTTTTGTGCTTGGTTAATCGCGTCTGCTCACGGTATCATGTGCAGGCGCGCTTAGGAAAGTGCAACAGGCAAAAATGCCGTGCTTTTTTCTTTTTAGCGAGCACATTTTTAGCCAGATAGCTGAGTATTCCAATGTGGACACTGGAATGGAGTGGCTTGTTAATCTGGTATCAAATCAATAACCTTTTAGGATCATGGACGATGTGGAACTGGTTCATCAAAATGCTCGGTAAAGACGAGCGTTCCAAGCGCAAGAAAGTGTTTATCGATATCCCCTATGAACAACACCGTTTTAGTTTGGATGATTTTGCTCGTAATCGACCTAAGTTCGATACCGACGATACATTAGAACTGACGGACTTAGATGAATTGGATCCGGTGCAAGAAGTGCATCTGGATAACAAGTAATCTTGATCTTATTGGCCTCTAACCATAGACTAGCCGCCGTTCTAAGCTATGTAGAGGCCAATCCATGCGTGTTGCAGACTTTTCCTTCGATCTTCCCGATGAGCTGATCGCTCGTTATCCTATGGCGCAGCGTAATGCGTCACGTCTGTTAACCTTAGATGGCAATACTGGTGCGCTCGCTGACAAACAGTTTACCGATCTGCTGGGAATGATAAATCCCGGCGATTTAATGGTGTTTAACAACACCCGAGTGATCCCTGCGCGGATGTTTGGCCAAAAGGCCAGTGGCGGCAAGCTGGAAATTTTGGTCGAGCGCATGCTCGATGATAAACGTATCCTCGCCCATGTTCGCAGCTCTAAATCTCCTAAGGTGGATTCGTTAATTCTGCTCGACGGTGGCTATCAAATGAAGATGGTCGCCCGTCACGATACCTTGTTTGAACTTGTATTGTTATCCGAACTCACCATTTTAGAAGTGCTCGAAGCGGTAGGGCATATGCCACTGCCGCCTTATATCGACCGCCCCGATGAGGATGCTGATAAAGAGCGTTATCAAACTGTCTATAACCAAAACCCAGGCGCAGTAGCGGCGCCAACGGCGGGGTTACATTTTGACGATGCCATGCTCGAAGCATTAAAAGCCAAGGGCGTGAATATTGCCTTTGTGACTTTGCATGTGGGCGCGGGCACGTTTCAGCCGGTGCGTGTCGATACCATTCTTGAGCACAAGATGCACTCCGAGTGGGCCAATGTGCCGCAGGATGTGGTGGACTTAATCACCCAAACCAAAGCGGCGGGCAAACGTGTGGTGGCCGTGGGCACGACCTCTGTGCGCTCCTTAGAGAGTGCGGCCCGCGCAAGCCAAGGTGAACTTAAAGCCTTTAGCGGCGATACCGATATCTTTATCTACCCCGGTTACCAATTCCAAGTGGTCGATGCCATGGTGACTAACTTTCATCTACCTGAATCGACGCTGATCATGCTGGTCAGTGCCTTTGCGGGTTTTGATCATGTTATGGCGGCTTATCGACATGCTATCACGGAAAAATATCGCTTCTTTAGCTATGGCGATGCTATGTTTGTGACGAAAAAAGCTCACTAGAGCAAGATTTTGTTTTAAAATGGCCGCCCAAATTGAGTTGGTGCGGCATTTTTTATATCTAAAGGTTGAACCTTTTAGCGCTGTCCCCATCTCTATTGTTAATCAAAATGGCATTAGCCATTACAAATGTAGTCAGACTGTTTATCTGGCGAGGTGAAATATGAAGTTTGAATTAGATACTACCGACGGCCGAGCGCGCCGGGGCCGATTGATTTTTGACCGTGGCACAGTAGAAACCCCCGCATTTATGCCCGTGGGAACCTACGGCACAGTTAAAGGGATGACGCCGGAAGAAGTACGTGCCACTGGTGCGGATATTTTACTCGGTAACACTTTCCATTTATGGTTACGCCCTGGCGAAGAAATCATGCGCAAGCATGGTGACCTGCACGACTTTATGAACTGGCAGCGCCCTATTCTGACCGATTCGGGTGGTTTCCAAGTGTTCAGTTTGGGGGATATTCGTAAGATCACCGAAGAAGGTGTGCATTTCCGTTCACCGATCAACGGCGAGAAAATCTTCTTAGATCCTGAAAAATCAATGCAAATTCAAGATGCATTGGGCAGTGATGTGGTGATGATTTTTGATGAATGTACCCCATATCCCGCGACCGAAGATGAAGCGCGCAAGTCCATGCAGATGTCGCTGCGCTGGGCTAAACGTTCCCGTGACGAGTTTGATCGCCTAGAAAATCCGAATTCTTTATTTGGCATTATCCAGGGTGGTGTGTATGAAGATTTACGCGACGAAAGCTTAAAAGGCTTAGTCGAGATTGGTTTCGACGGTTACGCCGTCGGTGGTTTGGCCGTAGGAGAGCCAAAGGAAGATATGCACCGCATTCTTGAGCATATCTGTCCACAAATTCCTGCGGACAAGCCTCGCTATCTGATGGGGGTCGGTAAGCCAGAGGATCTCGTTGAGGGTGTGCGCCGCGGTATCGACATGTTTGACTGTGTGATGCCAACCCGTAACGCCCGCAACGGTCACCTGTTTACCAGTGAAGGTGTGATTAAGATCCGCAATGCGCGGCACCGTGATGACACTTCACCGCTCGATCCTAAGTGTGATTGTTATACCTGTAAAAACTATTCACGGGCATACCTTTACCATTTAGATCGTTGTAATGAGATTCTGGGTGCGCGTTTAAACACCATTCACAACTTGAGATACTATCAAATGTTAATGGAAGGTTTGCGCGGTGCGATTGAGACGGGTACATTAGACGCCTTTGTGAAGGACTTCTATACCAGTCAAGGTCGTGAAGTACCAGAGTTAGTCGATTGATTTTTTGCTAATAAGAAGAGAAAACTATGTTTATTTCAAATGCATATGCAAGCGCAGCTGGAGCACCCCAGGGTGGCGGCACCATGGAATTGATTTTTATGCTGGCGATTTTCGGCCTGATTTTCTATTTCATGATTTTCCGTCCGCAATCAAAACGCGTTAAAGAGCACAAAAACCTAATGTCATCATTAGGGAAAGGCGATGAAGTGCTGACCAGTGGCGGGATTTTAGGCAAGATTGCAAAAATCAGCGACGAAAGCGATTACGTGTTACTGAGCTTAAACGACACAACGCAAATCACGATCAAAAAAGACTATATTGCAGCTGTATTGCCTAAGGGCTCTATTCAGTCGCTGTAAGTCAGTATTTAGTCTTTGTAAGCCAAGGGAGCTCAGGCGTGTTAAATAAATACCCAATGTGGAAAAACATTATGGTGGTGCTCGTCATCGCCATAGGTTGTTTCTATGCCGTACCGAACCTGTTTGGTGAAGATCATGCGGTGCAAGTGGTGGCGACTCGAGGTGCTGAAGTCACAGCATCTACCCAAGCCAGAGTGAACGAGCTGTTAGCCAGTAAGGGCATTGCGGTAAAGCGCTCTGAGCTTGAAAAAGGTCAATTGTTGGTCCGTGTGCAAAATGCGGATCAACAATTACTGGCAAAAGAAGTGATTGCCGAAAATTTAGGTGACAAGTTTACCGTGGCGCTCAACTTAGCACCAGCGACACCTAAGTGGCTCGAATCCATGGGCGGCAGTCCAATGAAACTCGGCCTCGACCTTCGCGGCGGTGTGCATTTCCTGATGGAAGTGGACATGGGCGAAGCCATCCGCAAGATGGAAGAAGCTAAAATTGCCGATTTTCGGGCGCAATTACGCGAAGAAAAAATTCGTTATGCCGGTATTCGCAGCAACGCTAATGGTATCGAGGTTAAGTTCCGTGATGCTGAAAGTCTAGCGAGTGCCGAGCGTTTCCTTAAATCCCGCAGCAACGATATGGTATTCAGTGATGCGAGCCGTGGCGAAGATTTCGCCCTGCAGGCCGTGATGAGTGAAACCTATCTTAAGCAGATTAAAGAAGAAGCGCTGCAGCAAAACATTACCACTATCCGTAACCGTGTTAACGAGTTAGGAGTAGCCGAGCCTGTAGTGCAACGTCAAGGCGCCGAGCGCATTATCGTTGAGCTGCCAGGTGTGCAAGATACGGCCCGTGCTAAGGAGATCTTAGGGGCTACCGCATCGATTGAATTCCACATGGTGGATGACAAGGCCGATCCTAATGCGGCGCAATCGGGGCGAGTATCTGCTGGTTCTGAAGTGTACCAACGCCGTGAAGGTGGCACTGTGATATTGAAGAAAGAAGTGATGTTGACCGGTGACCATATCACTGGTGCGCAACCTAGCTTTGATCAATATAGCCGTCCACAGGTGAGCATTAACCTCGATGCGAAAGGCGGTACCATTTTCTCTAACGTGACTAAGGACAATATCGGTAAACCGATGGCGACCTTATTTATCGAATATAAAGACAGTGGTGAGCGCAATGCCGATGGCAGCGTTAAGATGCAGAAAATCCAAGAAGTGATTTCTGTCGCGACCATTCAAGCCCGTTTAGGCCGTAACTTTGTGATCACCGGCTTAAGCCACGGTGAAGCACAAAACCTTGCGCTATTACTGCGTGCTGGTGCCCTGATTGCGCCTGTTTCGATTGTGGAAGAACGTACCATAGGTCCAAGCTTAGGTGCTGAAAACATCGAGAACGGTGTGCAAGCGATGATCTGGGGTATGGCGGTTGTCTTACTCTTTATGCTGGTTTACTACCGAGGTTTTGGCCTTATTGCCAATATCGCACTGACTGCAAACTTAGTCATGGTGGTCGGCGTGATGTCTATGATCCCTGGTGCCGTGTTAACCCTGCCCGGTATTGCCGGTATGGTGTTGACTGTAGGTATGGCGGTTGACGGTAACGTGCTGATTTATGAACGTATTCGTGAAGAGTTACGTGCGGGTCGCAGTGTGCAGCAAGCTATCCATGAAGGTTATGGTAATGCATTCTCCACCATCGCCGATGCGAACATTACCACTTTCCTCACGGCGCTTATTCTGTTTGCCGTAGGTACTGGGGCAGTTAAAGGCTTCGCGGTGACCTTGATGATAGGTATTGCAACGTCTATGTTTACCGCCATCGTGGGTACTCGCTCAATCGTTAACGCGATTTGGGGTGGTAAGCGCGTGAAGACGCTGTCTATCTAAGGGGAAGCGATAATGTTAGAAATTTTATCTTTAAAAAATACGGTTAACTTCCTCCGCCATGCGCTGCCCATCAGCATCATGTCTGCCGTGTTAGTGCTGGGTTCGCTGGTGTCTATGGCGACTAAAGGCATTAACTGGGGGCTCGATTTCACTGGCGGAACTGTCGTTGAGATGGAGTTCACTCAGCCGGTTGATTTAAATGTGCTGCGTGTGCAACTGACGACGCCAGAGTTAGATGGCGCCGTGGTGCAAAACTTCGGTTCGAGCCGTGATGTATTAGTGCGTCTATCCGTTAAAGAAGGCGTGAAGAGTGATGTGCAGGTTAAATCTGTGATGGAAGCCGCACAGAAAGTTGACCCACAAGTCCAGCAGAAGCGTGTTGAGTTCGTTGGTCCACAAGTGGGTAAAGAGCTGGCAGAGCAGGGCGGTTTAGCGGTATTGGTCGCGCTTATCTGTATCATGATCTACGTGTCATTCCGTTTTGAATGGCGTTTAGCATTCGGTTCTGTGGCGGCACTGGCCCACGACGTGATCGTGACTTTGGGCGTGTTTTCGGTATTCCAATTGGAATTCGACTTGACCGTTCTGGCGGGTCTATTGACGGTTGTGGGTTACTCACTCAACGATACTATCGTGGTATTTGACCGTATCCGTGAAAACTTCCTTAAGATGCGTAAAAGCGACCCTGAAGAAGTAGTTAACGTGTCCATTACTCAAACCATGAGCCGTACCATTATTACAACGGGTACCACCTTAGTGGTGGTGATCGCCTTGTTCCTTAAGGGCGGCACTATGATCCATGGCTTTGCGACTGCATTGCTGATGGGGATTTTTGTCGGTACTTATTCTTCTATCTATGTGGCGAGCTTCCTGGCCATTAAACTGGGTATCAATCGTGAACATATGATGCCAGTTGAGATTGAAAAAGAAGGCGCAGACCAACCTGCTATGATGCCTTAACGGTGACATTAGCGTTAAAGAGCCACCGATGAGGTGGCTTTTTTTTGTCACCATTTTGAGCTAAATCTAACATTCTGCTAGCAAACTCACAAAGTTATAGTCAGTTATGCTGTAAAAGTGGAATGTTAATTAAATTAACAACTGGTCTAAAAATCAGCGCTCGACAGGCTCGGCTATTTAGCAGTAGGATGTCGGCACCCCCATATTCTAGAGAGTTGTAGCCGTAGGATGTCGCATGGAAGAACGTAAGAGTTTAATCGCTGGTGGTAATTTATTACAGGCCCATACATGGAAAGGGTTGTTAGAAGCCTGTGGTATTCATGTCGAGTTACGTGGTGAGGCATTATTAGGTGGTGTGGGGGAATTGCCCGCCGATCTGCACAATGTGGAATTATGGGTCGGTGAATCACAATTTGCTAAAGCGCAGGCACAGCTAAGTGCATTGGATGTGGCCAGTCCCCAGTGGCAATGTGTACAATGCCATGAACTTAACGAGGGTAATTTTGAGTTATGCTGGCAATGCAGTTCAGAGCGCAGCGAGAGTCATAACTAAGCCCAGTTCGTTATTTATCAAGCCGGATTTAGGATCCCATTAATGCAATATTTCCCCCTGTTTATCGATACCGTTAATCTCAATGTGTTGCTCGTTGGGGCGGGTGATATCGCAAGTCGTAAGTTAGCACTATTGACTCGAACCGAGGCGAATATCCATGTGATCGCGCCACATGTGAGTGCACAAGTTCAACATTATGCCGATGCGGGCCGCATTTTGTTATCCGTGCGGGAAGTGGCCCACGCCGATATTCAAAATTATGATCTGGTGTATCTCGCCACGGCAAACGATGACCTCAATGCCGAGTTGGCGACCCTAGCCACCGCGCGGGGGATTTGGGTGAATGCGGTCGATAATCCGGCCCTTTGCCGCTTTATCACCCCCTCGATTGTCGATCGTGGCCGTTTAGTGGTGGCGATCAGCACCGCGGGGGCTGCGCCAGTATTTGCCCGCACTATCCGCTCACGTTTAGAAGCCAGCCTGCCGCAATCACTGACACCTTTATTCGACTTTGTCGCCGATAGGCGTGTCGAAGTGCAACAGAGGCTCGAGTCTATTGCAACACGGCGCCTATTTTGGGAACGTTTTTTCGATACCAATGGCGACCGTTTCGATAGCTGTACCTTAGATCATTACCAGAATGCCTTTGATAATCTAGTCAGTCGCGGTGAAATCCTGTTGCTGGAGGATTCAACCCAAGTGGATTTATTGCCACTTGCGGCTATGCCGTTATTGCAGCGTCTCGATTGGATTTATAGTCAGGATAAATTGAGCACAGCACTCACTGAACTGGTGCGCCGGGATGCGAATCGTGCTGAATTACCTGCGCTGAGCGAAATAAGCCATGAATATGAGCTGGGTACAAGAATGCTTATTGTTGCAGATACCCAGAAAATTAATCAGCTAAAGGCGCACTTCCCGGTGGCGAAGCATTTGCGTCCCGGTGCGATTTAGTCGTTCTCAATCGACTTTGTTTGAGCTAGCGGCGAGTCTTAGGTAGACTCGCCGTTATTTTTTATCGTTAATTAGGATTTACTATGGCCCTCAAAGCGACCGTATTTAAGGTCAACCTTCAGATCGCCGATATGGACCGTGGTTATTACCAGGATCATCAATTGACACTGGCCCAGCATCCATCGGAAACCGATGGCCGCATGATGGTGCGTTTACTCGCTTTTATTATCAATGCCAGCGCGACCTTAGCATTTAGTAAAGGCCTGTGCGTCGATGATGAGCCTGAGCTATGGGACAAGGCCTTATCCGGTGAAATTGACCTTTGGGTTGAGTTTGGCCAAGCCGATGAAAAATGGCTTAGAAAAGCCAGTGGCCGGGCCAAAGCGGTACAACTCTTCACCTATGGTGGTCGTAGTGTGCCTATTTGGTGGAAGCAGAATCAGCAAGCATTAGAGCGCTATCAAAATCTTAAGGTGTGGAATATCACCGAAGAGTCGGTATCCGCAATGGAGGCGCTGGTCAGCCGCACTATGGCACTGCAGGTGTCTATCAGTGAAGGGCAAATCTGGCTTTCGGATAATAACAACAGCGTGTTAGTTGAACCCGAAATTCTCAAAGATATTGAATAACGTTTCCTATAAAAAAAGAGCCTGCAATGGCAGGCTCTGGTCTTTTCAGTGAAAGATTATTGGAATTTCAGTTCCCAGCTATCGATATAGCCTACATCACTGCTTGCACTGTCGATGGCTTTTAACATCCATACACCGCTTGATTCAACACCAGTCATATCAACGGTATAGCTCTTGTTGATATTGTCAGCACTGCCACCGCTATTGCTGTGGAGCGTGGTGATTTGACCCGTTGGGCTGACTAACTGCACTTTTAAGTCACCGATATAAGGGTGAACTATGTTCACTACCGCAGTCACAGTACCAGAATCACCGCTGCGAGTGACGGTAATAGGGCTAGTGATCCCAGCTGTTTTGTTGTCAGGGATATTGTAGTTATCAGTATTGCTATAGCTTGATGGTTCCGTTGGAGGTGTACCACCGCCAGTTGATGCCGTGTAACTTGCCGTCAACGATACACCAGAGAAGGCTGAATAGCCTTTCAACATGGCATAGTAAGTGCCTGATTGTACGTTGGTGATTGGGCAAGACTCACTATTGCCACCTTTATAAGGACGGCAATCGTAGTTCGAGGTTGTTGGTGCTGCACCATATTGCACATACAAGTCCGCATCACCTGTGCCGCCGTTCATCACAAAGCCTAAGTTTGTCGCACCCTGTGGCACGTCAAAGGAGAAGTGTAATTCTTCACTCGCGCCGCCAGTTAAGCCCGTTTTAGCGACACCGTTAACCAGCACACCGTCGGTAGGTGTAGGGTCGACAGGATCGGTTGGACCATCACAAGAGGCATCTAAGAAGGTTTTCGCGGCCACTGCGTTGACTAAACCGTAACCATAGTAATTGTCACGACCCGCAGTACCGAGATCTTCTGCAGTCATTTTCAATGCGTTACGAACCTGCGCCGCACTACATTCTGGGTGATAGCTCCACACTAAGGTTGCAACACCTGATACGTGTGGCGTTGCCATTGAAGTGCCGTTGTAGTACTCGTAATCTTTATTACCTTGGTTGCTAACCGTCACGGTTGCACCCAGTTGATTACGCAGTGCCAAACCTGTTGCGCGATCTACTGACACTGAAACCATGTTGATTTCATTGTTTGCATCGACAAGGAAGGGGTTTTGTAAGCCAGGTAATGCCACGTTACTGTAAACGATTGCTGCGCTCGCGCCAGCACTCTTACAGGCTTTAGCCGCATTGATTTCAGGGTAACTTGTGCCTTGATTACCCACACGTTCGACTAAACAGATTTTGTTAGTCATGTTGCCGCAGTTGAAGGTCGAACCGCTGACGCTACATTCGGCGAGTGTGGCCGTCGCTGTACCATTGTAAGGCGCAGGCACATAGTTGCCGCCCGATGAAATCAGACGATTATGTGGTACTACACCTGAATCAAAGTAAGACTGGCCACCGATAGTGATATCTGCCAAACGGCCTTCACCACGGGTCACAGTCGACAGAATCGCTTCACCTGGGCCAGAGACTTCCACTTGGTTGGTATATTGGGAGAAAGCTGAGTGGTCTTTATGGTTATCCACTGAGGCGACAGACATAACGCCATCGTAGGATGCAGGGTAGCTGTGAGTGCTGTCACCCGCGTTACCCGCAGCGGCAATTAAGAGTACGCCATTATTATAGTGGGCAGCCAGAGCGTTACGCTCAGTCGTGCTTGACCCCGAACCGCCTAGACTCATAGTGACAACGTTAGCGCCGTTGGCAACGCAAGTATCTACCGCGGCCACTAAGGATGAAGAGTAACCCCAGCCTGATTCGTTAAACACTTTCACCACATGAATATTGGCATTTTGATTCGGCATGACGCCGATCACGCCGTCATTGTTGGCGATCGCCGCAATCGTGCCCGCAACGTGGGTACCGTGGGCGTTGTTGTTGCCAGGCTCAAACCAATTGCCAGTGCCTGAGTTATTGGTGCCCGTGACATTGTTGCCACCTAATTCGCTGTGACCACGGTCGTAGCCAGAATCGATAATACAAATCGTGCGATTGCCCGCTTGGCTATCGCTTAATTGGGTTGCACCGACAAAGGTTTGGCCCCAAGGCGTGCTTTCACTCAGTAAGTGACGCGGCATGTCTTCTTCAACATATTCCACATCGGCACGGGACTTTAGCGCTTTGATACCCTTGGCATCGAGTTTAACCGAGTAACTGTTACTGCGGCCAATACGCTTCATTTCTTTTGCTTGAGCTTTATTGAGTACACTATGTTGCGCACTGATCTCTGCCACTTGTGGTTGATAGTTCATCGAGGTGGAGAGGGCATTTGCTTGAGCATCATTGGTCGCTTGCAGATTGTCAGCAGACATCACTGCCGCACCGGCATTTTTAAATTTAACTATGTAGCGTTTTGGCAGGGGAGAGGTTTGTGCTTGCATCGCTGCAGCAAAACCGGGCGCCTGCGGCGCTGCTTGTACTCCGGCTGAGATTGCAATAGCTAAGCTTGATAGGCTTAACGCTATTTTTGTGGTTCTGTTGATTGTCATGTATTTCTTCCATGGTCAATTTAGTGTTAATCATTATTATTTTGTATTTTTAAAGAATAACTACGACTTAGGTGTTACTCGGTTAGTGAATTTATCTTTGGTTGATGGTGTTGTAAATTAATTGTTAACGGTACGGTGATTGGTAACGACTCGTTATTTTTAAGCAGCAAAATAGAATAAAAATTCAATATGTAACAAACTGTAACGATTTTTTGGCTGAAATGATGTTTTTTTATGTGGAAAAAATGAATAAGGTAAAGCGAATTTACCGAGATTGTTAATACCAAAGGCTGAATTTTGTTTTTCTATCTTACTGAAATAAATATATATATTTTTTTGGAATTTAAAATAATGATTTATAATATTAAATCCTAAGTATCGCAGTGAATTTTTCTCAAGTGATTGATTATGCGAAATTGTTGCAAAGTATTGTCAATGGGGTGGCAGTTGCCAATTGGTTGACGATATTTAACCACTGACGATAAGCCTCTGGCACAAATTGCTGAGATATTCCTTGAATAAGAGGAGAATATTGCCGTGTATAAGGTGCGGCGTGATTGATAAGGAGGTGGCAGAGTCTATCTCGAATTTTGCATAACTTAGGCAATAGAAAAGCGCCATAGGGCGCTTTTGCGGGTAAAACTGAATTAATCGGGCGGGGCTTAAAGTGCGAAGTGATTTACACCGACTCTTCACGTCCCGCACCCCAGCCCAAACCAGAGTTCATTCCTTCTTACTTAGCGGGCGTTTTTTGCGCCTCGACTAAGGTCTGATAGCCGCCAGCATTATAGGTTTGGGTATACCCAGCGGCGACTAGGGCTTCTATTGCCATGCTGCTGCGGCGACCACTGCGGCAATACAAGACGACGGGCGCATCTTTGGCTATGCCACGCTTGGCAAATTCCTCTGCGACTTGTTCGAAGGGGATATTCACCGCATTGGCTAAATGACCTTCGGCAAATTCTTCGGGCGTTCTGACATCGACCACCATAGCGCCGGCGGCAATTTTATCCCAGGCGATTGCAGAGTCTTGATC
Source organism: Shewanella sp. CG12_big_fil_rev_8_21_14_0_65_47_15 (assembly GCF_002783505.1). GTDB lineage: Bacteria > Pseudomonadota > Gammaproteobacteria > Enterobacterales > Shewanellaceae > Shewanella. Next base: position 24,905 of record NZ_PFGL01000043.1, on the reverse strand, counting down.
GGCGGCATTTGCCATCGTTGGCACTAGCAGTGGCATGAGTACCAGTGATAGCAGGCAAAATAGGGCAAGGCGCAGCACACTTTGACTGCGTAACAGTATATTGTGGATCACTTTATCTCTCCTTGAAGAACTAACTTTGTTTTGCAATCTCAGCTTCTGATTTTACCCCCAATTTACGTAACACCATGGCGGCGGGGCAGAAGCCTGTGAATGCGCTCTGGAATAGGTTAGCGCCAACAAAGGCCGTTAACCAGACAAAGTTATGGTGTACTAAGGCGGTTAATACCAAAGACAGTAACACCATAAATCCTGCAAAAGCCATAATACTGCGTTCTAAAGACATACCTTGCTCCTTGAGGCAGCGCTATGGCTGCCAATGTGGTGATTAATTGGACGGTTGAGTTAAGTTTATGCGGTTTTTCATGGCCGCGTAATACAGCACTGGGATCACGATTAAGGTCAGCAGTGTTGAGATAAAAATCCCGAAAATCAGGCTGATCGCAAGCCCATTGAAAATGGGATCATCGAGGATGAATAAGGCCCCTATCATGGCCGCTAGGGCGGTGAGCATAATGGGTTTTGCCCGCACCGCTCCCGAATGGATCACTGCCCGTTCAAAGGGCACTCCGGATGCGGTTTCTTGATTGATAAAATCCACTAATAATATGGAGTTACGCACAATGATCCCCGCCAAGGCAATCATGCCTATCATGGATGTCGCAGTGAACTGGGCGCCGAGCAGGGCATGCCCTGGCATCACACCAATCACTGTCAGTGGAATAGGCGCCATGATGATAAGCGGCACCAGATAGGATCTAAACTGTGCCACCACCAGTAAATAAATCGCTATCATGCCAACGGCATAGGCGATGCCCATATCCCTAAAGGTTTCGTAGGTGATCTTCCATTCGCCATCCCAGAGCACGGCGACTGAGTCTAGCCCTGTGGGTTGGTGAATATAATGCTGATCAAAACCTAAGCCATCGGCGCCATCAATTTTGCCCGCCATATCGAACATGCCGTAGAGCGGGCTGTCCAATGGCCCAGACATATCGGCGACGACCATGATCATAGGGATCATATTCTTATGGATAATAGGGGCATCGATTTTGCCGCGTTTGATGGTCACTAGCTCAGAGACAGGCACGGATCGTCCTGTTTGGCTCTGTAACTTCATATTCAGCACTTGCTCTAAATCGACCTTAGCACCTTCGTTTAATTGCAGGCGGATCGGTATCGGTTGTTTTTGCTGGGCTTGATGTAAATAGCTCACATCTTTGCCGCCGACTGAGGTGGCGATCAAATCGACAATATTGCTGTAGGGCACGGCCATCAGGCTGGCTTTAGAGCGGTCGATCATCACTTGCCATTTTTGCTGGGCGGCGGGCAAGAAAATATCGATATCGACTACGTCTTTCGTCTCGTGAAATAGTGCCTGCATTTCATAGGCGGCTTGCTCACGGATGATGGGGCTTGGACCATAGACTTCGGCGACTATGGGCGACCAAACGGGTGGGCCGGGGGGGACTTCAACCACTTTGATATTGGCTCGATATTGGGCACCAATATGTTGCAGATCTTCCCTCACCGACACGGCAATGCTGTGGCTGTCACGGTCTCGGTGCTTTTTATCCACCAGGTTGACTTGAATATCACCCAGTTCCTGACTGTTACGCAGGAAGTAATGGCGCACTAAGCCGTTAAAGTTCATCGGTGCATTGGTGCCCGCGTAGAGTTGTAGGTGTTCGACCTCGGGCACAGTCGCCAGATAGCGGCTTAAATCCTGTAGCACTCTTTGGGTTTGCTCTACGGGGGTGCCCTCAGGCATATCCACCATCACTTGAAATTCCGACTTGTTATCGAAGGGCAGCATTTTAAGCACGACAAGCTGACCTACGGGCAAAGCAACGGCGATACCTATTAGGACAAACACTCCCGCGGCCAAACCGACTCTGGCCCTACGGGCATTCTTACCCAGTAGAAACGGGCCTATTAATTGGCTAAAGAGGCGCACCATCTTGCTCTCAGCCTCATCTGTTTGCGCCGTATGAGTGTCATTGTGGGACTCATGTTTTAACAGTTTGCGACTCAGCCATGGCGTAACGATAAAGGCGACGGCGAGGGAAATGAGCATACCCATACTGGCGTTAATGGGAATTGGGCTCATATAGGGTCCCATTAAGCCCGAGACAAATGCCATGGGCAGAAGTGCGGCAATGACGGTAAAGGTGGCTAAAATGGTGGGACCACCCACTTCATCGACGGCCACGGGGATAAGCTCGCTGAAGGATTTTTTGCCAAGCGCCATATGTCTGTGGATGTTTTCTACCACCACAATGGCATCGTCGACCAAGATACCGATGGAGAAAATCAGGGCGAAAAGTGACACACGGTTTAAGGTGAATCCCCAGGCCCAAGAGGCAAAGAGGGTAATGGCCAGCGTGATGATAATCGCCACGCCAACGACTAAGGATTCCCGGGCTCCCATGGTGAGGAAGACCAGCACAACCACTGCGCTGGTGGCAAAAATCAGTTTTAAAATAAGCGTGTTGGATTTGTCTGCAGCGGTTTCACCGTAATTACGCGATACAGTGACTTCCACATTGTCAGGGATGAGCACATTGTCGACCTGTGCCATACGTTCACGCACTGCATCGGCAATATCGACGGCGTTTTGCCCTGGCTGCTTACCTATGGCGATAGTGACGGCGGGGTAAATAGCGGTTTTATCGGCGTGCCAAACACTCTTCTTGGGGATATCACTCTTTAAACTGATGTCGGCAATATCCGCTAAATAAACGGGAATGGTGTTACCGCTTTTATCCTGTGAAATACTGACAACCAGTTGTTTGATATCATCGATAGATTGTAGAAATTGCCCGGCTTGAACTTTAATCTCTTGATTACCTTGCACTAGAGATGCGGGCATTGAAATATGGTTATTATCATTCAGGCTCTGTCTTAGCTTGTCATAGGTCAGATTAAAGCTGTTCATCTTGGCGGGATCGATCCGCACATTGGCCACCATCTCATGCTGGCCAAGGGTGTAAATTTCGCGCGTTCCAGGGATACGTTTTATCTCAGTTTCTAGGCCGAGAGCCACATGGGTGAGTTGTTCCGCCGAGACCTGTTTGTCCTTTGACCATAGCGTCAGGCTAACGATGGGTACATCATCGATGCCGCGGGGCTTAATCAAGGGCTCACCGACACCCGCACCTAGGGGCAGTTTATCCATATTGGAATAAATTTGGTTATACAGGCTGACAATGGCATCGTTTCGAGCGACACCCACCTCGAAGATGACAATAATCAGCGCACCATCGGGTTGGGAAAAGGAATAGAGTGTATCTATCCCTTTGATTTCAGAGATCACTTGCTCTGCAGGCAGAGTGACTAAATTTTCCACTTCTGTGGGAGTTGCACCGGGAAATGGAATAAATACGTCGGCGAAGGTGACGTCAATCTGTGGTTCTTCTTCCTTTGGGGTCACGAGAATCGCAAATAAACCCAGTAGCAACCCGAGTAGGGCGAGCAGCGGGGTGATGGCGCTATTTTGGAAGGCCGCGGCAATTCGGCCCGAAATCCCAAGTGTGTTCTGTGGTACAGGATCATGTTTCATAAAACAACCTCGACAAAGCTTGCGTCGCTTAGGAATTTATTGCTTTTTATTGAGCAACACTTGATAAGCATCCATGGCTACAGTGTCACCGGACTTCAGCCCCGCAAGCACTTCTACTTCCCCATTTAAGGGTTCACCGACGCGCACTTGAGTCAGCACAAAGACTTCACCCTGTTTAAGGTAAACACTGCTCAGTTCATTCATAGTGATCAGCGCCGATACGGGAAGTTGAATTTTTTCCCGCTCGCCATTTTTAAAGGAGGCCTTTGCCCATGTGCCGGGTTGTAGATTGGCTTCATTTTCTGGCAGATTAATCCGCACTTGATAACTGTGGCTAACGGGATCGGCGAAGCTAAAAATGATGAGATCCCTTGAGGTTAGCTCACGGCCGTCACTTAAACGGACAATAAATTCTGGGGCATTCTTGAGTTGATTAATATAGCACTGCGGCACTTGAGTGATAGCCCGCATTTGATTGGCTGAAAACCCCGAGAGCAAAGGTTGCCCTGGACTGACAGTTTCACCTAACTGCACAAATCGCTCTGTGACTATGCCACTAAAGGGGGCGGATACCACAGTGTACTTTAAGGATTCCGTCGCCTTGATAACCCGGGCCTGTGCTGCGCTGACGGCTTGCTCAGTCGCCTTGGCATTGGCGGTTGCTTCATCCATTGCGCCCTTAGAAATTGCGCCTTGGGGAAAAAGCTCTTTATAGCGCTTGTACTGGGCCTGAGATTCGACATTCAGGGCTCTGGCTTTGGCTAAATCTGCCTCAAAACTGGCCAACTCGGCACCTTGCTCTTTACTGGTGATTTCCAGTAGCGCAGCGCCCTCGGGGACGACATCGTTAACATCGTAGTTGAGTTTGATAATGCGACCAGAGGTTTGTGCCGACACAGTCGCCGCTTTTACCGCCTCAATAGTGGCATCTAACGTCACCCAGTTTGCATAGGGCTTGCTCATTACTTCCATCGTTTCCAGCGAAGCTGCATGTACTTGCACACCAGAAAACGCGAGTAAAACCAAAAGAACACGAGGTATTGTAGCCATACTAAACCATCCCAAATACAATTTATGAGTAAATTCTAATGGAGTTGTTTTCAATAGGCAATTAATATTTATTAGAAAAAATTAATGTAATCGATATCCCTAATATAGGAATAGGGCAGACAAATACCTTATTCCTATTATTTCAGTGGGTTTCGATTAAGCCTTTAGTCGTTTAAATAATAGGTGAGTGTGGAAACAATGCGAATTTGTTTAATGTAGGGCGTGCTGCTATCACGGTCGGCAATCGTAAATTGGCCTTGGCTGGCGCTTTTGATCTTACCGAGACGAGAGTCTGAATCCTTCGCAAATTTTTCAGCAACTTCCCGGGCATTCTGGGTGGCTTCTTGTACCATCACAGGTTTGACTGAGTTGAGATCGGTAAACAAAAACTCGGTGCGATTATCGTAGTCTTGGCTGGCGATGGCGATACCTTCTTTCACAAGATTAATCATTTGCTTACGTGAAACGAGCATAAGATCTATTTGGTTGGTATAGACGGATAAATTCACTTTGGCCGAATAGCGGTATCTGACATTGGGGTCGACATAACCCTGGGCCTGACGGTCCTCTATGGAGGGAAGCGAAACGGTAATTTCACTGTCGCTAAAGCCTTGTTCCTTGAGAAATGTCACGACGCTATCGGTTTTCTGCTGCACGGTTTCATAGAGTTTTGGCAGATTATTATCCACCTCAGTAAAGTTAATCGGCCAAATGGCCACATTGGCTTTGACTTCTTTTTCCGCTAAGCCCTTTACCGTGACTGTGCGTTCCATCGATTTCATTTGCAGTAGGGCAGAACTCGCACTTTGTCCAATATAAACGAGCCCTGCACATAAAAAACCGCCCAACAACAGGGCGGGAAACAAGTTATTTTTTTCCATAGTACAATCCCTTGGTGAGTTAACTCAGCTAACCATACCTAATAAGTGCTGGACATGCACAGGGTTTCGAATCGATGCCACTTAAGTTGGAAAGTACTCTGTAAAGGCTTAGTTTTCAGGCGGGATAGCGCAGGGTTGCCATAGTTCGACTTTATTGCCATCTGGGTCGATAAACCAGCCAAAGCGGCCAAATTCAGAGTCTTCGATGGTGCCGATAAGCTGGCCTCCACCTTGACTCACTTGGGCAAGTGCTTGTGCTAGATCATCGACAACGAAGTTGAACATAAAGCTTTTATCGGCCGGTGCAAAATAGTCGGTGCTGTTGGCGAAGGGGGTCCAGACATGGTAGCCGGGGGTCGATTTGTCATTGTGGTAAAATGCGGCGCCGCCCCAGTCCTCAATCGGCACTTGGAGGTGGGTCCTATACCAAGTTGCCAAGGCAACGGGATCTGTACTTTTAAAAAAAATTCCACCGAGTCCAATGACTTTAGCCATAACCGTTGTCGTATGAAGAGGAGCGTGGATTAACTTTAGGCAATAAATGCTTAAGATACAAAAAAGCCGCAAAAAATGCGGCTTTTTGAGGTAAAAACAGCTTAGAATTGGTAGCTGTACTGTACTGAGTAGTACATACCGCTCGATTCAGTTACCGCGTTCACAGGGCCTGTGATGGCACTGTTTTCGATCAGGTGAACTTCTTCGCCTTTAATATAAGCGATACCGAAGTCAACCGTGTTTTGTGGGTTGATGTGGTAGCTCATACCCGCTGTGTACCAGTTACGGTCAGAATCTGGGAATGAAATAGAGCTGATTTCGTCCACAACGCCTTGGTCATGCATGTAACCCGCACGCACAGTAAATTGCTCGTTGATAGTGTAAGTTCCGCCTAAGCTGAATAACCATGAATCTTTCCATTGATATTCTTTCAGTGCAACGTCGCCAGCTTGAAGTTGAGTACCAGCACCCGCTTGACCAGGTAGAATAGTTGCTACACCATCTTTAGCGGTGATTTGGTCGAAGTTACCCCATTGGGTGTATTGCGCTGTGTAGTGCACTGCAAATTTAGAGGTTAGCTGATGGAAACCTGCAAATTGGAAAATATCCGCCAGCGGTACGTCTAAGCTATCAAAGCTTGTTGCTAGAGTCGTTTTTGCACCTAAACCAACGGCAGATAAATCTTTAGTGCTGATCGTGTTGATATCACCCTTTACGTTTACGGTCGGGCTGAAACGGTAGCTAATACCGAAGCGGTTATCTTTATCTAACTCTACAGTGGCGCCCACGATACCGCCAAATGCCCAACCGTCAGCGTCGACGTCAACCAGGGGTGTCGTGCCCGCATTACGGGTAAGACGGCCTTCGCCGTAAATAGCATCCACACCCGCACCGATACTGAACATATCGTTGATGCGGTACGACACACTGGCGTTGAAGTTAACCGTGGTTACTTCTGTTTCGCCAAGCAGATCATAGGGTGCTGGTGAGCCTGCGGGTAAATTCTTAGAAAGTGAGCTGGCATCGGTACCGGTACCGAAGTTAGAGAAAGCGGCAAAACCGACGGCGAACTTATCGTCGATTGGGTGGATGTAGAAAATATTAGGGATGACTTTAGAGCTACCCGCATCATCGATGCTGCCTAAGTCAATGGCACCACCGGCAAAGTTAACGTCTTTAACATCAACAGTAATATCGGCATAGGTTAAGCCGAAGGAGATCGCATCTTTATCGAATAATGCCATAGCCGCTGGGTTACGTGATAATACAGAAGCGTTATCGGCAATCACAGCGTCACCGGCAAATGCACGGCCCATACCTGTGGCTGATTGGCTGTTGAGTTGGAAACCTGAAGCTAAGGTTTGTGTACTTGCTAATGCGACAGAAACGGCAATGAGTGTCTTGTTGAATGTTTTCATTATTATTCTCTCTATTTATAAGTATCGGATTTTGTCTGGCCCTAGTGCCCAGAAGTGCTGAAACCCTTTTATAGTCTGTGGCATCTTAGGGATTGGCTGTAACCTCAACAAGTCCGACCAGATGCGAATAATGTTAATTTTCAGTTAATTAAAATCGAATTAAACGGGGTTTATGCTCTAGTGTGATTGAATGGTCTGGCCAGATGCCCGATACCAAAGGTTTTGGATGGTCGGAGGAGTTTTAATTTTGGTTAACAGTTTGTGACTTCTGTTTTGCGGATAAAAAGATACAAAATGTAAAAAGCGTACAGGTGTACGCTTTTTACTGCCATCATTGAAGGGAGTGGCTTATAACGCGGACTTGAACTGTTCAAATTCCGCGGTGACTTTGGCATCGGGTGTGGACAATTTGCTGACGGCTATTCCCGCGAGGATCGCAAAAATAAAACCAGGAAGTATTTCGTATAAGTCGAAAATCCCCCCGGTTAATTGCTTCCAAACTACTACGGTTAATGCGCCGACAATAATAGTGGCAATAGCGCCATTACGGCTGTATTGCTTCCAAAAGAGAGATAGTAGAACAACCGGACCAAAGGCCGCACCAAAGCCAGCCCAAGCATAACTCACAAGGCTTAATACACTGCTTTCAGGATTAAGGGCAATCACGCCGGCAATCACAGCGATAGCCAGTACACCTAAACGACCGACCATCATCAACTCGCGATCGTCTGCCTGTGGGCGTAACCATTTACGGTAGAAATCTTCGGTGATGACGCTTGAGCACACCAGTAACTGTGAATCGATAGTACTCATAATCGCCGATAAAATAGCGGCGATAAGCAGCCCACCTATCCAAGGGTTAAACGCGGCTTGTGCTAAGTGGATAAACACGGTTTCAGGGTTAGATAGCGGTTCTTTGGCAAAATACAGTGAACCAGCCAGTCCCGTTGCGAGCGCACCTAGTAACGACAGTATCATCCAGCTCATGGCAATACGGCGCGACAAGGGCAGGGCATCGGCACTGCCAATCGCCATAAAGCGCGACAAAATATGTGGCTGGCCAAAATATCCCAACCCCCAAGCGAGTAAGGACAGCATGCCAATGACGGTGGTTTTGTCACTCACGAGTGTCAACATGGCGGGATCGAGAGATTCTATGCCCGCATGGCTCTCTGGGTTGGAGAAAATGGCGAAGGGAATAATCAGCAAGGCGATTAACATTAAACAGCCTTGAAAGAAATCGGTCCAACTTACCGCAAAAAAACCACCGATAAAGGTATAACCGACAATGATGGCCGAACCTATGACTAAGGCGACGTTGTAATCGAGCCCAAAGACTTTCTCAAATAATATTGCGCCGCCCACCATGCCGGAGGATGCATAAAAAGTGAAGAAAACTAAAATAGTCACGGCGGAAACCAACTTCAAATAACCCTGGTTATCGTGGAACCGTTTCTCGAAAAAATCCGGTAGGGTAAGGGCGTTGTCTGCTAATTGGGTATAAATACGCAGGCGTTTGGCAACAAATAGCCAGTTAAGCCAAGCACCAAAAATTAACCCTATGCCGATCCAAGCTTCCCCTAAACCGCCTAAATAGACGGCGCCGGGTAAACCCAGTAATAACCAGCCGGACATATCAGATGCTCCGACGCTCAGTGCGGTAACGGCGGGGCCCATTTTACGGCCACCTAAAATATAGTCATCTACAGTATCGGTAGCGCGGTAAGCCCAAAAACCTATGGCCATCATCAATACTAAATAACCAACAAATGTGATTAAAATCGGGGTTTCAATCGTCATCTTGCCTTTTCCCATCTTTTTATTATTAAAAGTGGCAAGCATGCTACCAGATGTTTGAGCAATCGCCCATTAGCAGATAAAAATGTGATTAAAATCTAACCTCCGATAGCATAAAAATATCGGAGGTTCATTTTAAAAAAGTTTAGATAATATGGGGTTAGATAAAGGTATTCTTGATTTCTTCTTTTACGTAGCTTAAATCGGCTTTATCCTCACCCACGAGTAAAATAAAGGCGTCGGCGGTTTCAAAGCCCATGCCTTGGTATTTACCATCGGCGAAGGTTTGGTCTAGCACCATACGTTTCTCTAGCGGCACAATAAACAGTGTGACTTTACCCTGCTCAGCTTGCACGACCAGATGTAGGCTTTTTACACCCTGAAAATCGCAATAGGAGGTGTAATACACTTTGCCCGGTTGTTGGGTGAACTTGGCATTACCAAAATCTTTAAGTGATGCGAGCTGGGCATTGACCTGATTAAAGTTGACGTTTTGGTCAAGATGTAAGGCCATATCTTCATGGTAGACATGGGCCAGCGCATGCTCGGCTAAATCGACTGGGCCTAAGCGCAGTAAGCTAAAACTCACGCCGATCACAAAAGCAATTGAGGCAGCCATTGCGACTAAAAAGCCCGTCTGACGACGCTGTTTATGGTGCTGCTGTAACTGCTGACGCAAAATCAGCTTATCGGCGAGATCGTCCGCTACATCGACTTTCAATGCATTTGTCAGTTTGGCATCAAGGTTTTTAAGCTCATTGATTAAGGCTTGGTTTTCTGGCTTAGCATTAATTTGTGTCAGAAAATCAGCATCTTGATTATGAGGGTCTTCGTAAGCTTGACGTCTAAATTTAAGCTCATCCATTGGATTGACCTCTCAGATCATTCTTCTCAAGTAATTCTTTCAATTGGCTCCTCGCCCGAAATAAACGCGTCATGACGGTGTTGCGATTGAGCTCCATCAGTTCTGCGATTTCATCGCCGCTAAAACCACCAATCAGCTGGAGTAACAGTGGCTCGCGGTATTCGATATCCAGCTTGCCAATTTGCCTACGGATCAAATATTGCTCGGTCTGCTCTTCACTGCTATTGGAGATATTGTCCTCTAAGGTATCTTGTTCAACGTCGGAATAATCGAACTGTTTACGCTCGAAACGCCGAGCATTTTCACGCCTAAGAATCGTGATCAGCCATGCCTTCGCCGCTTTATCATCCTTGAGGGAATCCAAAGAGCGCCACGCCCGCAAGAAGGTTTCTTGGGTAATGTCTTCTGCCACGTGTTTATCGCCGCATAACCAGTAGGCGTAGCGGAAGATGTCTGCATGTAGCGCCTTGACTAGGCTGTTATATCGTCGTTGTTTGCTTAGCATGTCAGAAGAGACCGCGGGCTCGACGGATTTCTTACGCCAGTTAGCAAACATTTTTAATTTTTCGGTTTGTTGGCTGAATGTTTAGCATTGTTGAACTCGCTTATCTGTCATTAAACCCTTAATTTACTTAGGGTTCAGTGGGCTTAATGGCGCTGATTTGGGGGTTGAATGCTTATGTGCACAGGCCTTAACTGCGTTAAGCAACGCGGCGCACTCGGCGTTCAGCTTGTTAGTATTAGCATTGTTAGTATTCGCACTGTCAGTATGGCTGCTGGCATCGGCCTTCGCACTATAGGCGGCAATTTGCAGTTGTTGTATCGCCTGTGCGAGTTGCACTGACTGCTCGGCAATCTTATCCAGTGTCATAGGCGTTTGCTGTAACTCGCTGAAGTAGTGCTGTAACTGCAACATAATGCGGCTCACATCGCCACTGGCGCAGGCTTGCTCTAGTCCTTGTAAGCTCGCAATATTCGCTGATTGTGCTGAACTTATTGAGGCGTTAAGGGAAGCGTTAAGTGCCGTCGGGGCGGCCGATGGGTTTTTTAAGGCGCGGCGCCAGGCGATTAAAGTGATGATCCAAGCGACGAGAGTGACCAGCCATAGCGCAGCAAACACCTTAACCATCCACGGGGTATTGTTATCGGCCGCTGAATTTGCTTGCCAAGAGGCTTGGGCGGGAGCCTCTGTGACAACACCGCCTGTTACCACTATGGTACGTGCGGGGAGCGTTGCGGTTTCTTGACGTTTAAGGCGTGGATTCCACCAAGGCACTTTGACTTCGGGTAGGGTAAATGTTCCTGCTTTGCTGGGAACGATTGCCGAAGTCATACTGTACTGGGAGACAATTTGTGCATCGCGTACAAAGGTTTGTCGCTGAGGTTTTTCTGGGTATGACTTTAGTTCATTCGGCAGGGTTTGCACTATATCTGGCAGGCTATTTTCATCGGCATTGGAAGCCAATAAAGTAATAGTGCGAGTGATAGGGCTACCGACGGTAAATTCCTTAATATCCTCGGGAAAGTTTTCTTTTAGCGCCACTAAATCGGCAACCAGCCATTGGCCTTGGAAGTTTGTCGGTGCAGGATTCACTTGCACTGTGAGTGAGGGCGCACCCGCTTGCATTGGGCGGCTTTCATTAAAGCCAAACATGCCGCCGCGACGTTGGGATTCGACGAGCACATCGCCCGCAAAGGTTGCACCTTTGATGTTCACTTGGCCGGGTAGGTCGGGAATGATGCCATAGGTGCGTTCAATCACGCGGTAACGGCGGCCATCGACTATTTCTGAGCCATCCTTATCTTCACCGATTTGTTTGATCTGCGCGCCTTCGATTACTGGTGCGCTCAATACGCCCCTTTGTAATTCCACCGCTAGATAGAGTTTTACCTTGTAGGTAATGAGCTGGCCGACATAGGCCTCGTCGGTTGACACTTTGGCATCGATGAATAGGTTATTCATTTGCGCGGGCTGGCTGCCCGTTTCGACCACTTTGAGTGGGATCGGCGCCGAGCTGATGCCATCGATAATAAAGGCTGGAATGGTTAACTGACCTTGTTGTTTTGGCGCGAGCAACACTTGCCAGCGGGTTTCTTTGACCGCATCGAAGTTCATGATTTGTGTGCTGCGACTCACGCTGGTGCGGCCGACAATAAAGTCTTTCAGCAGGGCTGATGTATCTAGCTTACCGGTATCGATTTCATCATCGACGCTGATGTTGAGCACAAAGTATTCGCCCTCCATCACAGGATTGCGATCGACCGATGCTTCAATTTTGCTGAGTGCAAAGGCGGGCTGAGCCACTCCGATGGCAAGGAGTAGCAGGATAAAAAATTGTCTGATTACCACTGTTCGTTCCCCTTTGATATTTGGCCATTTTGACGGCGTTTTTGATATTCCAACTGCATCTTGTTGCGCAGTAACACTTGGGGGTCTTCACTCACGCCCCTCAGCGCTCGCTGCATTTCTGCGGGAAGCGGTTCGCTATTGGTGGGCGGCGCTTCGACGGATTTACTCATGGCAGCTTCTTGTTTATCTTGCGCATTTTGCTCTGGCGCTTCTTTGGCGCCAACGCCTTGCTTTGCTTGCTCTGCTGATTTTTGCTCCTTCGCATCGGCGTTAGCCTGCGCTTGTATCTTAGCTTCATTATCTGCTGGTGAATCGTCTACAGGTTCATGTTTCTTTGCATCCTGCTCGGCATTTTGCTGCGCGGCTTGTTGAGCCTGTTGCGCTTTATCTTCAGCGCGATCTTGCTGAACTTCATCCTGCTTGTCCTGAGCATTGTCCTGTTGATCCTGAGACTCTTGCTCAGCTTGATCTTGCTTATCTTTCTGAGCGCTATCTTGGTCAGATTGCTGTTTATCCTGCGTTTTTTGATTACCGGATTGTTGGTCGCCGGACTGCTGATCGCCTTGTTGATCTTGGTTCTTATCCTGTTGATCGTTTTTACCTTGCTGCTTTTGCTGCTCTTTCAATAACTTTTCAGCCAGTTCAAGGTTGGCCTTTGCCGCAGGAAAATCGGTTTGTTTTTCTAGTGCGGCTTGATAGCGCTCCTTGGCCTTATCGGGTTTACCGAGTTGCATCCAGGCATTGCCTTGATTGTAGAGGCCTTGGGCCGAGCTATCTTGCTCGAAGGTTTTCAGCGCTTGCTCATAATCACCGGCTTTATATTGGGCGCTGCCTCGCCACTGGGGCGACTCAAACTGCTTAGCAGCGTTGGCATAATCTTGGGATTGATAGGCCTGCATCCCTTGCTGATCTGGCGTTTTCCACACATCTTCCCACAGACTGGCATGGACAGGCTGAGGCGCAGCCGCGAGCAGTATGCCGCCCGCGAGAGTAGCAAATCCAATGCTTGCCACGATTCCTTGTCTAAAACTGAAAAGGGCGGGGAGCAGTAATAATAAGGCGAGGTAAGGACCGAGATCCTGCCAAGTTTCACCATCAAGATCTGTGGCTTTGGCATCGCCCGTATCACTTAACCAATCTTGTAATTGGGCTAAATCATTGCCGTCGGTGCGATTTTGGATTAACACGCCTTTGTTATCCGCGGCCAGTTTTTGCAGCAGGCCAAAATCAGTGCTAGCCACAACGACTTCGTTGCTGCTGTCGCGCTGCAATTGTCCATCGGGTAGACGAATTGGCGCGCCTTGGCTGGTACCAAAAGCGACGACAGCAAGGCGATATTGCGTGCCACTTAATGCCGAGTTAGCGTCATCAAATTGGGCCGCGGTGATGCCATCTGTCATCAGGATAATATCGCCGCGAATATGCCCACCCTGAGCCAGTAGCGTTTTGGCCTGGGTTAAACCTGCCGCTAAGTTTGAGCCACGAACCGGCATGATCTCAGGGCTTAAGGTCGGCAATAAATTGAGTAGTGTGCCGGTATCACGGGTTAACGGGCTGATAGTAAAAGCATCGCCGGCAAAGGCGACTAAACCTGTTTCACCTTCTTTAAGATTACGCAGCAGATCCGTAGCCCTAAATTTGGCTTGGGTTAACCGGTTTGGCGCAAGATCGGTAGCAAACATAGATACGGACATATCCATCACCAGCACGCGGCCTTGCTCGGCGGCGAACACAGGTAAGGACTGTTTATTAACGGCAGGCCCGGCGAGTGCAAAAGTCGCCATCAGCCAAGTGAAAGCTAGTAAATGCAAAGGACGACGGGATTTCTTGCTGCCTTGGGTGACCAATATCTTGGCTAAGTGCGGCGCAATATACCGATTCCAAGCGCTGTGGCTCTCGTGTTGCCGCCATAAACTCAACAAGGCTAAGGCTAGCGGTACTAGTGCGAGTAGCCATTCAGGACGAATAAAATGTAGGCTCATTATTTGATGTTCCCCTGTGAAGTGGTTGCGACAGAGGGTTTAACGCGGCGCGCTGCAAACAGTGGCAATTGACCTAAGGCAATCCACAGACTCGTCAGTAATGCCAGTGCCAGCGGCCAATAGAACAGATCTGCCTGCGGACGATAGCTTAATTGATCGCGACTCACGGGTTCGAGTTTATCGATTTCTTGGTAAATCTGGTCTAGCTCTTGGCTGTTACGGGCGCGAAAATAACGGCCGTGGGTGACGTCGGCGATATGCTTAAGTTGGTTTTCATCCAGATCCATCGAAGGATTAACCCGCTCGCGGCCAAAGAGTGTACGGCGCTCCATTACATCTGCGCCCACACCAACCGTATAAATAGTAACTTTACGATTAGCGGCAATTTGCGCTGCTTGCTCTGGTTCGATATTGCCCGCGTTGTTAGAACCGTCGGTCAATAAAATCAACACTCTATTACTCTCGTCCATTTTATCGAAGCGTTTTACCGCTAGAGCGATGGCTTCACCTATGGCGGTTTGTTTACCGACTAAGCCGATTTGTGCTTCTTTTAAAAATTGCGCCACTGAACGTCTATCTTGGGTGAGCGGTGCCTGTAAATAGGCGTGATCGGCGAAGAGAATTAAACCGATACGATCGCCTTTGCGGCGTTCGATAAAGTCACTGACAACGTGCTGAATTAAAGTGAAACGGTCGACGGTTTTGCCATTTACCACCATGTCTTCAATCTGCATACTGCCGGATAAATCCACCGCCATCATCAGATCGCGGCCTTGGCTCGGCAGTTCGATAGGTTCACCTAGCCATTGTGGACGAGCGATAGCGAGCACTAACAGGCTCCACATCAGCCAGTAGCGTTTGCGGCTCTGGCGCGTGTTGGCCGCTAAGCTTTGTTTGCCTGTTTGGCTTATTCCGGGTAATTGCAGCCGGCCACCATCCACTTGTACGGTTTGTTGGCGCCAAAAAATCAAAGGTAAAGGCAGTAATATCAATAGCCAAGGCCACGCAATGGTTAACATTGTGCCTCCGGTTGTTTGGTGTCAGCTGGCTGGGTTTGCGCTTTAGTGCCAGTTTGCTGGATTTGAGCTTGAGTTTGAGTAGGCACGGGCGCACTCAGTGTTGCTTTCGATGCCAACCAAGCTTTTGTGAGTGCATGTAACTCATTGGCTTCAGCTAAGGTCAACGGCGTTGGTTGGTGACGTTTGGCTAACAAGGGACCGATACGTTGGCGTTTGGGCGCGGGTAAATAGCTGTCTAGCCACGTCGCCCAAGCTTCACCATCTAACGAGGCTATCGCTTCTCTGCTGATATAACTCATGGCGGTACGCTTTAATAGGCTATTGACATCAGAGACATAGGACGGCGCTTGTTTATCAAGTTGACTGAGTAACTGTTTCGCGGCTTTTTTCGGCGCTAAGTCACGGGCGCGTTTTCTTAGCCAGATAACTAAGAGTGTGATGAGGGCAATCACAAGTGCTAAAACCAACCAATAACCGATTGCCCAAGGCCAAGCGCCGATTGGATCGGGATGAATAATATCCTGCAGATCCGCCAACGCTGGGTTTGGCGTCGCTGAAGCCATGGGGACTGCAGCCTGTGGATTTTCTATCACTGGTGTCACTATTTCTGAATTCACTGTTGCTGGATCCATAGTTAACGCAATAATTCCAATTGATGGGCTAGGGGAGCACCCGCATCGATGAGCTGGGTGTGCACGCGCAGTTGCTGCATCATGGCGATAAAGTCCCTTTGCTGACGCAGCTGAATGTCGAGCCATGCCTGATAACTGTGACGGGTGAGCACTAGATCTTCATCCCCATCCCGTACCGGCAAACTAAAGTTGGGCGGCAATGGCAGAGTGCCTTGGCGCAGGGGATCGGTAATAAGGTAGGCGCCCACATCGCAATGACGTTTAAGCTCGGTGAGAGGCGCGATACATTGGGGGCTAAAGTGACTGCCATCTGTCACTATCCACACCAAGGAACCGGGTTTGGCGATACGTTGTAATCGCTGACAGGCGCGCAGGATATGGTCAGGATCGCGCTGGCCGCTGCCAACATGATTGAGCTGATTTTCGTGAATGCGGCGAAGTCCCGAGATCAATTGCAATATGCCCTGGCGGCGACTGCGGGGCTTAAGCTCTAGATGCTCAGATTCGCTGGCGATCAAGGCGCCGAGTCGATCGCCATGGTTAATGGCATTCCAACCTAAGGTGGTGGCAAGGTGTCCTGCTTGCACCGATTGCAGCAATAAACTCGAGCCAAAATAGAGACTTTGGCTTAAGTCGATCAACAACAGAATAGGGCGCTCACGTTCTTCGACAAATAACTTAGTGTGAGTTGTGCCCGTACGAGCGGTTACGCGCCAATCAATGGTGCGCACATCGTCGCCCTGTTGATAGTGGCGCACTTCGGCAAACTCCATGCCGCGGCCTTTAATTAAGCTGCTGCGATGGCCCGCTAAATTAGCGCGGGCACGGCTATAACGCTCGGGCATAGCACGGGCGATATTTTGGCACGCCAGCAGCTCTTGCTCGGTTAAATGCAAGCCATCGGCAAACAGCGGCAAACCATAGACCGAGTCAGAGAGTCGTGCAGTGTCACTCATCTTATTTCACCTTTATCTTCACCGTTAAGGTACTGCAACTTGACTCAATATGTGGTTGATCACCTGATCGCGGCTGACGCCTTCGGCTTGAGCTTGGTAGCTGAGTAATAACCTGTGTCTTAACACATTCGGCGCAACGGCTTGAATGTCTTCCGGTGAAACAAAGTCTCGCTCGTGCAGCCAAGCGCGGGCGCGGGCGCAGCGTTCTAACGAAATAGTGGCGCGTGGGCTAACACCGTACTCAAGCCATTTCGCTAAGTCTTCGCTGTAGCGGCTTGGCTCACGGGTCGCCATCACGATTTCGACTAGGTACTTTTCGAGTGGCTCGGCGAGATAGATTTCCATGGCTTCGTCACGGGCGGCAAACACATCGGCCTGAGCAATCTGCTCAGTGGTTGGCAGTTCGTGGGTTAGCGCTTCTTTACGGGATTGACGCAGAATTTCGAGCTCAGTCTCGCCGCTCGGGTAATCAAGGTTTAAGTGCATCAGAAAACGGTCAAGCTGCGCTTCGGGCAGCGGATATGTGCCTTCATTTTCTAATGGGTTTTGGGTGGCCATCACTAAAAACAGCGGCGGTAGCTTATAACTGTGCTTACCGACTGTGACTTGGCCCTCGGCCATGGCTTCTAATAAGGCCGATTGTACTTTGGCGGGAGCGCGGTTAATTTCGTCCGCCAAGATTAAATTGTGGAAAATCGGTCCGGCTTCAAATTCGAAGGTGCCGGTTTGCGAGCGATAGATATCTGTGCCGGTTAAGTCGGCGGGCAGCAGATCTGGGGTAAATTGAATGCGGTGGAAATCCCCCTCAACTCCGTCACATAGGGCTTTCACCGCACGGGTCTTGGCCAGTCCCGGTGGGCCTTCAACTAATAAGTGACCATTGGCAATTAAGGCAATGAGCAGATTTTCGGTCAATACTGGCTGCCCTAAAACAACCTTATTTAGGTAAGTGCGTAATGCGTGGAAGCGACTCAAAGGCATGATGCTACTCGTTTTATTATGTTGGAAATGTATAGACAACCGCTATGGTAAAGAATTCCCTTAGGGTTTGGCTAGTGTTAAAAAAACAAACAGGTGTTTAAAACTTGCTGACAAGAAGTTAGAATCAGATCACACTTTAATGGTCAGACCTGTTATTGGGCGTTTTTCGCCGTAAAACAATGGGTCAAACACGGAAATAGCTAGCGCCGCCTGAAATCTCTCAGCGATTGCGCACATAAAGAGGGTGACAAATGAGTGATAGACAACAGGTTACGAACGCCAAGGGCGAGCGTATCGCAATAGTAGCGGGTTTAAGAACGCCATTTGCAAAACAAGCCACGGCATTTCACGGTGTATCGGCGCTCGATATGGGCAAAATGGTGGTCAATGAATTATTGGCGCGTTCTGAACTCGATCCTAAGTTGATTGAGCAATTAGTGTATGGACAAGTGGTGCAAATGCCGGCTGCACCTAACATCGCCCGTGAAATCGTACTCGGTACTGGCATGAATGTGTCGACCGATGCCTATAGTGTCACTCGTGCCTGTGCGACTAGCTTCCAATCTGCCGTAAACGTGGCCGAATCTATCATGACAGGTAATATCGACATCGGTATTGCGGGCGGGGCCGACTCTTCTTCTGTCTTGCCTATCGGCGTGTCGAAAAAATTAGCCCATGCGTTAGTCGATCTGAATAAAGCCCGTAGCTTTGGGCAAAAATTACAAATTTTCCGTCGTTTAGGCATTAAAGATTTATTACCTGTGCCGCCTGCCGTGGCAGAGTACTCGACGGGCTTGTCTATGGGACAAACCGCTGAGCAGATGGCAAAAACCTACCATATTAGCCGCGCCGATCAAGATGCCCTAGCGCACCGCTCGCACACCTTAGCGAGTGAAACTTGGGCTTCGGGCCATCTTCGTGACGAAGTGATGGTTGCCCATGTGCCGCCGTATAAACAGTTTATCGATCGCGATAACAATATCCGCGAAAACTCGGTACTGGAGTCATACGCTAAGTTGCGTCCTGCATTCGATAAACAGCATGGTACTGTGACGGCGGCCAACAGTACGCCACTGACTGACGGTGCCTCAGCGATTATCCTGATGAGCGAAGGTCGAGCTAAAGCCTTAGGTTATCAACCGATTGGTTACATTAAGAGTTACGCCTTTAGCGCCATTGATGTGTGGCAAGACATGCTGATGGGACCATCCTACGCGACGCCACTGGCGTTAAAACGTGCTGGAATGGAATTAGAAGATCTTACTCTGATTGAAATGCACGAAGCCTTTGCGGCGCAGACATTAGCGAATATGCAGATGTTTGCCTCGAAAAAATTTGCCGAAGAAAAACTCGGTCGTAACCGCGCGATTGGTGAAATCGACATGAGCAAGTTTAACGTGCTCGGTGGCTCGCTTGCCTACGGCCATCCTTTTGCTGCAACGGGAACCCGTTTGATCACCCAAGTGTGTCGTGAGCTTAAGCGCCGCGGTGGTGGCACTGGCCTAACAACGGCCTGTGCGGCCGGTGGTTTGGGTGTGGCTATGATAGTGGAAGTGGAGTAATCGGCATGGAAAAGACCTTTAATTTAACCCGCCGCGACGACGGCATTGCCATTTTGACTATGGATGTTCCTGGCGAAACCATGAACACCCTAAAAGCACAGTTTGGCCCTGAAATCAGTGAGATCCTAGCCGAAATCAAGAGTGATTCGAGCATTCGCGGTTTAGTGTTGATCTCGGGCAAAAAAGATTCTTTCGTCGCGGGCGCGGACATTTCTATGCTCGATGCCTGTAAAACGCCAGACGATGCCAAAGCCTTATCCCAGCAGGGGCATGTGGTTTTTAATGAGTTAGAGGCGTTAAAAATCCCTGTGATTGCGGCAATCCATGGTGCCTGTTTAGGTGGTGGTTTAGAGTTAGCCTTAGCCTGTCATCAAAGGGTATGCAGCGACGATGGTAAAACCATGCTCGGTGTACCGGAAGTCCAACTTGGACTATTGCCAGGTGGTGGCGGCACTCAACGTTTGCCACGTTTAGTCGGCATTACCACCGCCTTAGATATGATGCTGACCGGCAAACAGATTCGTCCTAAACAAGCCTTGAAAATGGGCCTAGTGAATGATGTTGTGCCGCAGACCATTTTACTGCAAACCGCAGTTGAGATGGCGCTTGCGGGTAAACGTGCACCGAAACCTGTTAAAAAGTCACTCGTTAATCGAGTGCTTGAAGGCACGAGCTTTGGCCGTAACATTATTTTCGATCAAGCGGCAAAACAGGTCGAGAAGAAAACCCAAGGTAATTATCCTGCACCAGCCAAGATCATTGACTGTGTGCGTCAAGGGGTTACGAAGGGCATGCAAAAAGGGCTAGAAGTCGAAGCCAGTCATTTTGCCGAATTAGTGGTATCGAAAGAGTCTGAAGCGCTGCGCAGTATTTTCTTCGCCACCACAGAAATGAAGAAAGAAACCGGCGCTGAGGGCGTGAGCCCGCGTAAAGTCAAAAAAGCGGTGATCTTAGGCGGCGGTTTAATGGGCGGCGGTATCGCCTCTGTGACGACGACCAAGGCTAAAATTCCCGTTCGCGTCAAAGACATCAGCGAAAAGGGCTTAAGCAATGCATTAGCCTACGCCTATAAGTTGTTGGATAAAGGGGTTAAGCGCCGTCATATGACACCCGCTGCCCGCGACAGTTTAATGGCACTGATGACCACAACCACTGAATATAAAGGCGTTAAAGATGCCGACATCGTTGTGGAAGCGGTATTTGAAGACTTAGCGCTTAAGCATCAAATGGTGAAAGACATCGAGCGGGAGTGTGGTGAGCACACGATTTTTGCCACTAACACGTCATCTTTGCCTATTAGCCAAATCGCCGAGGCGGCAACGCGTCCTGAGAACGTTATTGGTCTGCATTATTTCTCACCAGTAGAAAAAATGCCGCTGGTGGAAGTGATTGCCCATGCTAAAACGTCGCCAGAAACCATTGCGACTACTGTCGCATTTGCCCGTAAGCAAGGTAAAACACCGATAGTTGTGCAGGATGGCGCAGGTTTCTACGTCAACCGTATTCTTGCGCTTTACATGAACGAGGCCGCGCAATTATTGCTTGAAGGCCAAAGTGTTGAGCATTTGGATAATGCGCTGGTTAAGTTTGGTTTCCCTGTGGGACCTATTACCTTGCTCGATGAAGTGGGAATTGACGTGGGCGCTAAGATTTCACCAATCCTCGAAAAAGAACTGGGTGAACGTTTTAAAGCGCCAGCCGCATTTGACAAGCTTTTAGCTGACGATCGTAAAGGCCGCAAAAATGGCAAAGGTTTCTATCAATACGGCGCATCGAGCAAGAAAGCTAAAGCAGTCGATGAGACTGTGTATGGCGTATTAGGCATTAAGCCTGGCACCAATAAAGACGCAAAAGCACTTGCCGAGCGTTGTGTGGTGCAAATGCTTAATGAAGCGGTGCGTTGCTTGGATGATGGCATTATTGCATCGCCAAGAGACGGTGATATTGGCGCTATTTTCGGTATTGGCTTCCCACCATTCCTCGGTGGCCCATTCCACCATATTGACACTTTAGGCGCCGCGAACTTAGTGCGAATTCTTGAAGGTTATCAAAGTCAATTAGGTAACAGATTCGAACCTTGTGAGCGCTTAAAAGCGATGGCACAAGAGAATAAGCGTTTTTTCTAAGCCATTTGTTTTCAGTCAGCCCTCATTAAATTGAACAAAAAAACGGCAGTAAATTGCCGTTTTTTTATTGCCATAAGGCATATTTTTGCCTAAAAAGTGTTCACAATAGGGGCGGATATCTTGTATCATCCGTGCCCTCGAGTAGAAACCGTTTACGCTAACTGTTTTGCTCTTAGTGAGGGACTTTACTGAGGAGCTTTACTGAGGGTCGTGCACATAACTTATTTAACCATTTGAGTGGGATTACAAAAAATGGCTAAGAACAGTGAGTGTGTGAGCACTTTTTGATAAGGGATTATATTTCCTAACGATATGATTCTATTTGTTTCTAGAGGGGCTATTTGTGGTTTTGCTGATCGTTTTACTTGCATTTATCTCGGCTTGGTATTTTGGCTTGGCAGCATTTACCGCAGGTCTTTCAGTTAAGTATTGGGCGATAGTGGGTTTTATATTAGGCCCTTTGGCTTTTCCGCTCTTTACTGCCCATAGTCATTTGGCACTGAGGAAGATACGTTGCCAGAAAGAGTTGATGTTAGCGTTCTGATTTATAAGTATTTATAGATATTTGTAACGTCATCTAGGTATTTAAAAACTAAAGGGAGCATAGCTCCCTTTATTGTTTTCTAAGCTGCGCTAGCTTAATTTCAGTCAGCAGTATCAGCGAACTGATTACCACAGATGAGTAAATTTAGTTCCACCAACCCTTTGCAGAAATCACTTCAAGGTGGTTTAGACCTTCAGGCAATTTAACTTTTTTACGCGCTGGCTTAGATAAACCGAGTGCTTTTTTGATTGAATTTAGCATGTTAGCTCCTTAATCGTTTCTGATTACGCTGCTACAACAGATTTGAATTTCACATTCGGTGAACCAGCTATTTCAATTGACTTAAATTTAACGTTGGGTGAACCCGCGACTTCAATAGGCTTGAATTTCACATTCGGTGAACCCGCGACTTCAATAGGCTTGAATTTAACGTTGGGTGAACCTGCGACTTCAACAGGCTTGAATTTAACGTTGGGTGAACCAGCAACTTCAATAGGCTTGAATTTAACGTTAGGTGAACCTGCGACTTCAATAGGCTTGAATTTAACGTTGGGTGAACCAGCGACTTCAATAGGCTTGAATTTAACGTTGGGTGAACCAGCGACTTCAATAGGCTTGAATTTCACATTTGGTGAACCTTCTTGTGCCACACTATTAACAGTAAAACCAAGCGCAGATAATAAAAATGCACTAGTCAAGATTCCTTTAATCATGTTCATTGTCTCTCAGGTAGTTGATATTGATTTATTATTGACACTGAAATAATTGATGCATCTGTTGTGCCAATGTTGTAAATAAAAATCAAATTGAGAGTAAGATGATTAAATTATGTTGATTTTTGTGTTTGACTTTTCCATATCCTGTTGGAGTAGCTGGGTAAACTCAGTCTCTTTTATCGCTTTGCTGAAAATGTAGCCCTGAATTTCCTCACAGTTGAGTGCGCGTAAAATATTTAACTGTGCAGTTTGTTCTACACCTTCTCCCACCACTGAAAGCCCCATATTATGGGCAATGGTAATGATAGAGTCGACCATCTTTAAATCGCGATCCGATTTATCTATATCATCAACAAAGGCTTTGTCTATCTTAAGGGTGTGAATAGGAAAACGTTTTAAATAGGAAAGTGATGAGTAACCCGTTCCAAAATCATCCAAGGCTAGGCTCACTCCCATTTTGGTGAGTTGTTGCATAACGATAATGGCCGTTTCTGGCTGTTTAATAACCGTACCTTCGGTTATTTCTAATTCGAGGTGACATGCTGGTAACTGGGTCAGTCTTAAAATTGACTCTATTCGTTGCTGAATATCGGGTAGAGCAAACTGGCGCGACGATAAATTGACGGCGACTCTGCCATTGAACAGACCTTGCTCCCGCCATTTCTGGGCGGCGAAACAAGCTTTGCGTAAAACAATCTCACCAATTTCAATAATTAATCCATTTTCTTCCGCGAGAGGAATAAAATCATTGGGCGGAATTAAGCCGCGTGTCGGGTGATTTAATCTGACAAGGGCTTCCATGCCTGCAACACGGCCGCGTTTTAGATCAACCTTAGGTTGATAGTAAACTTCAAATAGATCTTCTTTTAGCCCTTCGCGTATCAGATTTTCAATCTCTAGCTGCCGAATAGCATGCTGATTCAGTGACTCTGAATAGAATTGATAACAATTACCACCGGCTGATTTTGCATGGTACATGGCAATATCCGCTTTTCTGAGTAACGCTTGCTCATTTTGCTCATCCTCAGGGTAAAGCACGATACCTATACTGAGTCCCAAGACTAATTGTTCGTGATTAATATCAAAAGCAGTCTTAAAAGCTTCTATGACTCGTCCAGCCATTACTGCACTGGCACTAATATCTGCTTCTTTATCCAATACTATTGCAAATTCATCCCCCCCAAGACGATAAATACTGGTGTTCCTTGGGAGTGATGATTTAATTCTTATCGATACTAATTTGAGTAGTTGATCGCCAATTTGATGGCCTAATGAATCATTAATACGTTTGAAATTATCTAAATCTAATACCATTAAGGTGTGAGATATTTCTTTATTCACTAAGTTACTTAGGGTGACCTGTAGGTTTGAGCGATTTGGTAGTCCAGTGAGAAGGTCATTGTTGGTTAATTTTCTCAGTTCTTCTTCCTGCTGCTTACGCCGTGAAATATCAGAAAAAACACCTACGTAGTGCGAAAGTTCACCTAACTCGTCATAAATAGCATCTATGGTGAGTTCCATATGGAAATGACTCTTGTCTCCTCTGGCTGCTTCTACTTCGTTAGCCCAGCGGCCTTGTTGCTTAAGCATGGTTCGAATTTGAACCGAAAATGACTCTGGATACAAATCAAATGTCAATAAATTACCAATAAACTCGGAGCGGTTTCGTAATGAAATTTTACAACAGGCTTCATTGACTTCGACAAAACGATATTCACTATCGAGAATAAACATACCTTCTGAAATATTTTCAATCGCTTTTTCAAATAGTTTTAGCTGTTCTTCTTTTTGCTTAAACTGGCTAATGTTTTTAATGGTTCCAGTCATTCGCAGCAGGGCGGGATCATACTTTGTTAACTAACGGAAACTTTTAGGCTTAAACAGGATCAGAGCAAGCATGTTATGCTAACGA
>NZ_PFGL01000008.1:8690-9233 GCF_002783505.1 Shewanella sp. CG12_big_fil_rev_8_21_14_0_65_47_15 | reverse complement strand
AATTAATATAAGGGGCAAAAAATTGACCATAGAAAACAGAAGACTTTTTCAATACCTAGTGAAAGAAGTAGAGAATACAGGGTTACCAAGGGAAGCCATAGAAGAGATAGTGGAAATTATAGGTAAGAATTTTGAAAAATATAAAAAAGTTTCTGAGGACCAACTTAAGATGAATGAAATTCTTAGAGTGGTTAAGGAAAGCAATGATTACAAAGACTCAACTGATTTACATCTTTTGGTATCTGCCCCGACAAAAGGTGAAACTTTAAATTGGGACAGGGAAAGAATTAAAGATGCTTTGATAAAAGAAGCACAGCTATCAGACAAAGAAGCAGAAGACATTGCATTTGCAGTGGAAAGAAAGGTTTTATCTTCGGGTATTAGAACTATTAATGTAAGCCTTCTGAGGGAATTGGTTGATAATGAACTTTTTGAAAGAGGATACCAGGCAAAACTAAAAAAACAGGAAGTGATTGGTATTTCTACTTATAATATCAACCAGTTAATTTTTTCGAATACAAAAGAAAATAGTAACATAAAATC
>NZ_PFGL01000008.1:0-8680 GCF_002783505.1 Shewanella sp. CG12_big_fil_rev_8_21_14_0_65_47_15 | reverse complement strand
GAGTCCGATTCCGATACTGATCAGCATGGCGAGCCCAGCCAAGATCATGAAAATAGAGATGGAAGATTGATAAATTCCTTTGACGGTATCTTTTTCTTGCCCTGCTATTTTTATTTGCAGTGCAATTAATTCCGAGATTTTTCCGCTAATGGGATCGACGGCTTGGTAGAGGGGCAATATATCTGTGTTGAGTTGGTGGGCAAGATTCCCATTTAAGAGCTGTAAGCGTGATATTAGTTGCTCAATCTGTTGATTTGCAGGTGAAAACAAGCGTTCCGCCTGTTGCGCGAGTTGCGACTCTTCTCTGGTTAATTCTGTGGCGAGGTATTTTTGCCAGTGTTGATTAACCATAGATCTTGCACTTTCAAGTGCATCGATAGCCTGGGGGGCACTAAATCCGCCGGCATTGGCTTTATTAATCGCATCAATGACATCGACGGCGTATTTGTCGGCAATGACTTTTAAATCATCCAGCGGCACGACTCTGTCGTTATAGATGCGTTCAACACCCGACTCGATTTTCCCCATCATATTAATAGCGATAAAACCGATAACCAGTAGCATTGCAAGCGGTACCAGAATGCCGATAAACATTTTTTGTTTGATCTGTAGGCCGTTCATATGGATTGCCTCAGTAGAACTAAGAGAGTCCTTTGGGCAGAGCTCGAGCTATCCCTATGATGAGCCTGTAAGATTAGTTATAGCAAAGTTGGGGAAATTAGGGGAAAGCGGAAAATATTTTATTGCAGAGACAAAAAAACCTCGCTAAGCGAGGTTTACATGTTGGTACAGATGAGAGGACTTGAACCTCCACGCCCTTGCGAGCACCAGCACCTGAAGCTGGCGTGTCTACCAATTCCACCACATCTGCATCGATATTCGGCCTTTAACCGAATTAAAACTTGAATTGCAATTTGGTACAGGTGAGAGGACTTGAACCTCCACGCCCTTGCGAGCACCAGCACCTGAAGCTGGCGTGTCTACCAATTCCACCACACCTGCACTGTACCTATTGCAATCCTTTAACTCTGGTCGCATTGGCAACCCAATTAAAGATGGTGCCCGAACCCGGAATCGAACCAGGGACACGAGGATTTTCAATCCTCTGCTCTACCGACTGAGCTATTCGGGCGACGGGCGCAATTTAAAGGCTTTTCGGGTTTTGAGTCAATAGATTTTTACTAAATCAGGTAAAAATCGATGCAGTTGCATAAGTTTTACTCGAATAGGGGGCACAACTATGGTTTAGGCTGATACTCAGAGGGAAATCATCAATAAAGGCATAGGGCTAGCGGCGGTAGAATAATCAAAAAGCTCAGTGTAGAGCTAAAAAAATGCCCCTTTAAAAGGGGCATTCTTGATTAGTTCGATAAGATTTCATTGTTTGGGAAGTTAGCTTGCATTACCATTAGCACGTTTTGCTTCAGTTGGTTCTGACCTAATTCGCCATAAGCTTCTATCATTATCTCTAACGCCCGTTCGGTTGAAGGGGTGCCTGGGTATGTTTCTAGCACTGATTGAGCTCGGATTGCTGCGGCGCTCCAAGCGTTCATCTTGAGATAATACTCGGCAACTTGAATTGAATATTTTGCCAAGCGATTCTTCAGCGATAACATGCGCTTTTGTGCATCGGCGGCATATTTGCTGTTAGGGTAGGTTTTAATTAAACGTTCAAAATCCTTGAAAGCATCTTGAGCATTTTTAGGATCGCGGTCAGTTCGGTCGATATTTAACATATCATGGAACAGGTAGCTGTCCGCTTGCATATTGACGAGTCCACGCATGTAGTAGACGTAATCGATATCGGGATGGGTTGGGTTTAGACGGATAAATCTGTCTATATTGGCAATGCCTGAGGCGACATCATCCATTTTGTAGTACGCATAAATCAAATCTAGCTGGACTTGAGTTTTATGGGGGCCGAAGGGGAAGCGAGAGTCTAGTGCTTCCAAAGAACGGACCGCTTTTGAGTAATTGCCAAGCTCCATTGAGGTTCTTGCCTGAGAATAAAGTACGTCAGGTGAGGTTTTTGCGGCAATGTCGTTATCTTCAGGACTGCTACTACAGGCTGATAACGCTAGTGAAAATAGGACTAAGGTTACGCCTTTGGAAAATTTATACATACTTGAATTCAATTCTTTTTAAGTTGTAGTTAAGAATTTTTCCATTTCACTATAAAATAGAAAACATCCGATTGTAACAGATAGCACACATTTTTTGACCCCTAAATGGGGATACGGTTCCTATGACACAAGAGATTAATCTAAAAAGCGAGATTTCGGCAACACAAACTGGCCTGAGATTAGATCAGGCTCTGGCTGAGTTGTTCCCAGATTACTCGCGCACGCGCATCAAGGAATGGATCCTATCTGATGCAGTTTATGTTGACGGCGTGGTTGTCAATAAGCCGCGTGAGAAAGTATTTGAGCTACAACAGATTGAAATTGCAGCCACACTTGAAGAAGAAGTGCATGCGGCGGCTCAGGCCATCGAGCTGAATATTGTCTACGAAGATGACCATATTTTGGTTATCAACAAACAAGCTGGCTTAGTTGTCCATCCTGGTGCGGGTAATGCTGATGGTACGCTGATGAATGCGCTTTTGCACCATTGCCCCGATATTGAGCATGTGCCGCGTGCGGGTATTGTGCACCGTCTCGATAAAGACACTACGGGTTTGATGGTAGTAGCAAAAACTGTTGAGGCACAAACTCACCTAGTCGCAGCATTGCAAGCCCGTGAAATCACCCGTGAATACGAAGCGATTGTGATGGGCACTATGACAGGTGGCGGTACTGTGGATGAGCCGATTGGCCGTCATCCCACAAAACGCACTCATATGGCGGTGCATCACTCGGGTAAACCTGCGGTAACCCATTATCGTGTGGCGGAGAAATTCCGTAACCACACTCGTCTAAGATTGCGACTTGAATCGGGACGTACTCACCAAATTCGTGTGCATATGGAATACATTGGTCACGTATTAGTGGGCGATCCTGTTTATGGTGGCCGTCCCAAACCACCAAAGGCCGCGAGCCCAGAGTTTTTTGAAATTTTGAAAAACTTTAAACGCCAAGCATTACACGCTGTGCGTCTCGAGTTAGCGCATCCTGTGAGCTGTGAAATCATGAGCTGGCAGGCGCCAATCCCTGAGGACATGGTGATTTTGACCAAAGCACTGCGCCAAGACACGGTCGAGCATCCGATCGAGTATTTGTAAGTGTTTAATCACGATTGGCCCGTTCCTGCTAATGTTGGCATCGCTATGACGAATCGTCATGGCGGTGTGAGCATGCATCCCTATGGCAGTCTGAATCTTGGACTGCATGTTGGTGATGCACCTGAGCTGGTGATGGCTAATCGTGAGTTACTCTGCAAACAATTAGCGTTAACCACTGAGCCTGTTTGGCTCGAGCAAGTCCATGGCACTCATGTGCTCAACCTTGATTCGCTTAACTTAGTTAATGCCGCCCTTGATACGCCCATTGCCGATGCCAGTTACAGCCGAACCGCTGGGCGAGTTTGCACAGTAATGACGGCAGATTGTTTACCCGTGTTATTGTGTAATCATGCCGGCACTGAGGTTGCGGCGGTCCATGCGGGATGGCGCGGCCTGTGTGATGGTGTGATAGAGGCCGCTGCGGTACAATTTAGCTCGCCTATGGGTGAGTTGATTGCCTACCTCGGCCCGGCCATTGGTCCACAAAAATTTGAAGTCGGCGACGAAGTGAAGCACGCATTCTGTGCATTGCATCCACTGGCCGTAGCGTGTTTTATTCCAAGTGGTAATAAGTTTCTTGCCGATATCATTGGCTTGGCTAAATTGCGCCTGAGCTTACTCGGGATAACGCATATTTATAGCGCCGATATCTGTACTGTATCGAGCCCAGATTATTTCTCCTATCGCCGCGATAGAGTGACGGGACGAATGGCTTCATTGATCTGGCTTAAGTCTTAAGCAAATTCCCCCACTATTTGTATTTAATTCCCTTCCAGTTGCTTGAAATTGGCTAAATAGTCCCCATCTTTTAACTAACGAAATATTTCTAAATATGTGAGTTTTAGGAGGCTGTATGCGACTCGATCGTATGACCAATAAATTTCAGCTTGCCATCTCAGATGCCCAGTCACTGGCACTTGGGCGTGATCATCAGTTTATCGAACCGCTACATTTGATGATGGCACTGCTTAACCAGGATTCTGGTTCTATCCATCCCTTATTAACCCAAGCTGGCATTCGTGTCAGCGCACTGCGCTCGCTCCTTAGCCAAGAATTAGAACGCTTACCCCAAGTTGAAGGCACAGGCGGCGATGTGCAGTTATCCCAAGGGTTAATTCGATTATTAAACCTGTGCGATAAGTTGGCGCAAAAGCGCAAAGACAAATATATCTCCAGTGAATTGTTTGTGCTGGCGGCGCTAGAGGGCTCTGATGCATTAGCCCAATGCTTGAAAAAATCTGGCGCCACGAAAGAATTAATGGAGCAAACCATAGAGCAGGTACGTGGTGGTCAAAAAGTGGATGATCCCAATGCCGAAGATCAACGCCAAGCGCTGAAGAAGTTTACTATCGATCTGACCGAGCGCGCCGAACAGGGCAAGTTAGATCCTGTGATCGGCCGTGATGATGAGATTCGCCGCACGATCCAAGTTCTGCAACGTCGCAGCAAAAACAATCCTGTGCTTATCGGTGAACCGGGGGTCGGTAAAACCGCAATTGTCGAAGGGCTTGCCCAGCGTATCGTTAATGGTGAAGTGCCAGAAGGCATTAAAAATAAGCGGGTCTTATCCCTCGATATGGGCTCGTTGATTGCGGGCGCTAAATATCGCGGTGAGTTCGAAGAGCGTTTAAAAGCGGTACTTAATGAGTTGGCGCAGGAAGAAGGTCAAGTGATCCTCTTTATCGACGAACTGCACACTATGGTCGGTGCCGGTAAAGGTGAGGGGGCAATGGATGCGGGTAATATGCTCAAACCTGCGTTAGCGCGTGGTGACTTACACTGCGTGGGCGCGACCACGCTCGATGAGTATCGTCAGTACATTGAAAAAGATGCGGCACTTGAACGCCGCTTCCAAAAAGTGCTGGTGGATGAGCCCAGCGTTGAAGACACCATCGCCATTTTGCGTGGCCTGAAAGAACGCTACGAGCTGCATCACCATGTGGAAATTACCGATCCGGCGATTGTGGCGGCGGCAACCATGTCGCACCGTTATGTGTCGGACCGTAAATTGCCCGATAAGGCGATCGATTTGATCGACGAAGCGGCATCCAGCATCCGTATGCAGATGGACTCAAAACCTGAGTCACTCGACAGGCTCGAACGTCGTGCTATCCAGCTGAAATTGGAGGAGCAGGCATTAGCCAAAGAAAATGACGAGGCGAGTCGTCGTAGACTCGATCATCTTCGAGTCGAACTGAAAGAAGCTGAAGCTAAAGCCTCGGAACTTAATGAAATTTGGCGTACTGAAAAAGCCGCATTGGCAGGAACTCAGCACATTAAAGCCGATCTCGAACAGGCGCGGATGGATTTAGAGGTGGCTCGCCGCGCGGGTGATCTCACTCGAATGTCAGAGCTGCAATATGGCCGTATTCCTGAGCTTGAGAAACAGCTCGATTTGGCGTCACAAGCCGAAATGCAGGATATGACCTTATTACGTAATAAAGTCACTGAGCTTGAGATTGCCGAAGTGCTATCAAAGGCTACAGGTATTCCGGTATCGAAGATGCTTGAAGGCGAACGTGAAAAACTACTGCAAATGGAAGTGGCGCTGCACGAGCGGGTAATAGGCCAAAACGAAGCCGTCGATGCGGTAGCAAACGCGATTCGTCGTAGTCGCGCGGGTCTGGCGGATCCAAATCGCCCGATTGGCTCGTTCCTGTTCTTAGGCCCAACCGGTGTAGGTAAAACTGAGCTGTGTAAATCACTGGCGAAGTTTTTATTCGATACCGAATCGGCCCTAGTGCGGATCGATATGTCTGAATTTATGGAAAAACATTCAGTATCGCGTTTAGTGGGGGCCCCTCCGGGATATGTGGGTTATGAAGAGGGCGGTTACTTAACGGAAGCCGTACGCCGTAAACCGTATTCGGTGATACTGCTCGACGAAGTTGAGAAAGCGCACCCCGATGTGTTTAACATCTTACTGCAAGTGCTCGATGATGGCCGCTTAACCGATGGTCAAGGTCGGACTGTCGATTTTAGAAATACAGTGATCATCATGACCTCGAACTTAGGATCCGACATTATCCAAGAAGGATTTGGCCATGTGACCTATGCAGAGATGAAAGCGTCGGTAATGAATGTGGTGACCCACAGCTTTAGACCCGAGTTTTTAAATCGTATCGATGAATCTGTGGTGTTCCATCCATTGGATGCTGCCAATATCAAGCGTATTGCTTCGATACAGATTGCTTCCCTACGCCAACGTCTGGCGGAAAAGGACTATACATTGGAGATCACCGACGACGCATTATCACTGATTGCAGAAATTGGTTTCGATCCTGTGTATGGCGCAAGACCCTTGAAACGGGCATTGCAGCAAGAAGTCGAAAACCCGCTGGCGCAGAAATTGCTCCGTGGTGACTTGTTACCGGGTAAACCCATTAAGGTCAGCTGTGCGGGTGGTGAATTAGCGTTCGAGCAGTAAGCGACCGATTGATGGCTTAGATGCTTGTCAAACTAAGCCTTATCCCTAGAATAACGAAAGAGCCGAGTATTGACTCGGCTCTTTTTATATAGGGAATGGCACTATTTTTTATCACAGAAGAGTTTAATTCTCTCTTGCTGCTGTGCAATGGCGGCTTGTCTCTCTTCTTCACTCATAGCCACAGGTTCCTTAGTGGGATCTTCACTCTGACGGATAAGTCTGTTGTGTGTCGTCAGCACATCCAAACTATGTTTAGCATTGTCACAGATCGACTGAGCCTGTTTAGCATCTTTTTCTTTAATGAGTGCCGCTGATTTTTCGAGTTCACTCTCAGCTTGTGGTTCGACTTTTTTGGTTGGTGCAATATAACCTACTTTTGCCGGTTCAATATCTTCACTATAGAGTTGGCTGGCCTTCAGTTGTTCTTGTTCCGGTGGTTGTTGGCTGTAATGAGTGACACCCTGTTCATCAACCCAAGTGTAAATCACACCTGCAAATACGGGTTGTCCTAACAAACAGAGCCAAAAGGTGTAAAACAGCAGTGCCGTTAACTTAGTCATTTTTAACATGGATCATCCCTCATTGCCGCTCATCGACATGCTAGTAAAATATGCTATCTTGAAGCTCACTTTCATTCCAGCTTATAACTTAATAAGTGTATGCAAAATTCTTCGAATCAAACAGTAAAGAATAAAGGTATCTACTTACTGCCAAATCTATTTACGACAGCAGGGTTATTCTCGGGTTTTTATGCTGTGATCGCCTCGATGAATGCTAATTTTGAAGCCGCAGCGATTGCGATTTTTGTCGCTATGATCTGCGATGGTCTCGATGGACGTGTCGCAAGGCTCACTAATACACAAAGTGATTTTGGCGCAGAGTATGACAGTATGGCCGATATGGTGTCCTTTGGCATGGCGCCCGCCTTACTCGCTTATAATTGGGCGTTGGCCGATTTAGGTAAAATTGGTTGGCTGGCAGCATTTATCTATTGCGCAGGTGCGGCACTTAGACTCGCTCGATTTAATACCCAAGTTGGTGTAGCTGATAAGCGTTATTTCCAAGGGCTTGCAAGTCCAGCCGCAGCGGCAGTTATCGCTGGGAGTATTTGGCTCGGTAATCAATACAGCCTCGATGGGAAAAATATCAGTTGGATTGCGGGTCTTGTGACTGCGACAACGGGCCTATTGATGGTGAGTAATTTCCGTTATCACTCTTTCAAAGAAATTGATTGGCGCGGTAAAGTCAACTTTATTGCCATATTACTGGTTGTGGGCGTATTTGTGGTGGTATCGGTTCAACCAGCACTGATCCTGTGTATCGGTTTCTACCTTTACGCAATTTCTGGCCCTGTCATTACGATTAGAACGGTAAGAAAATTAAAGGTCGCCCATGTGGTTGGTGATAATGAACCAAGCGAAAGTGACACTGAGATTGAATTAGACCCTAAAAATAGACACGAAGAGGATAAGCCTTAACGGGATATTTCACTCCCTCATTCCAGATAGATACCAGGCACACTTGCCTTGATAAATTGAACATAAAAAGCTGTCGGATGTAATCCAAACCAGCTAACGATGGGAAATGTTGGTTGATATAGCTAAAAGCTTCCACCACCGACTGTTTATGTTTATTTGATCTATTAAATTATCTGCACTCCTAAAATTCCTATGCCAAACTTACCAACCCAAGGGAAGTATCCCTTCTTTAGTGTGTGTTGTGGTGATTATTTGTTCGCTTGGCATTAATCGTTAAAAAAGCCCTTGCACAAAATCTTCTGCTCCCTATAATGCGCATCCACTGACACGGCAGACGGCGCTAAGCAGCCCTGATGTGACAGTTCATCGATGAGTTTACTGATTGATGAGTGTTGAGAAAGTTTGCAAAAACTCCTTGACGCGAAACGGGAAATGCGTAAAATGCACGACCCTGAGCTGATGAAGCATCAGCACGACCCGCCTAAACGGTATGTGGTCAACGCTCTTTAACAAGATAAAACAAGAAATCTGTGTGGACACTCACAGGTGTTGAGT
>NZ_PFGL01000003.1 GCF_002783505.1 Shewanella sp. CG12_big_fil_rev_8_21_14_0_65_47_15 | reverse complement strand
TTTCAAGACCGGTGCATTAAACCACTCTGCCACCCCTCCGAACGATGCGCATAATATAAGTAAGTTTACTGACTGTAAAGCACTAACTGATAATTATGTGCCAACTGCTCGTATTACATTCAATCTGCTTGATTTGGCTTCGTATCTGCATTGATCCCAACACGGGCAGGATCTGGCGCAGTAAAGTGCTTGGCAAAATCAGCCCAAGTTTGCTCGGTTTTTAACAGGTAACCCAAGATCACCACTAAAGAACAGCTCAGAATGCCCCAACCTATGGCAACTTCGCCCAAACTTGCCCAGAGCGCGACTAAGCTTGAGGCGCCAAAGGCGATGGTGATTTGTAAAAAGTTCTGTAATCCTGCCGCCTTAGCCGCATTTTGGGTAAATTGCTGCAAGGCACTGTTCACGACAATCGGATAAATCGCCCCATTGGCTGCGGCAAGTATTGAGAATGAAATCAGTAGCGGGAAAATAGTCTCTGCTCTCATTAATAGGGTGAAAAATACAATTGAGATAGCACAAAGCCCAAAAATGGCCAGCAACACATTGAGCGTACGATCCGCGCCTATGCGTTTAATCAACAACTTACTCGCATAACCGCCGACAATAAACATGATGGTTTGCGGAATAAAGCTAAGCCCAATCTCGGTTGCCTGATAGCCGTGTTGTTCCATCACAATCGGCCACACAGTGAGGTATGCGAAAAACGCACCCGAACAGGCACCAAAAATCACCACATTGCCAAGATAACGGGTATTTTTCAAAATCTGTCCATAGGAAACCGCGCTTGGCTTAGCATCCTGATGCTGTGAGTGGCTTGGCACGAAGTAAAAAGTCATCAACACCAATAAAAAGGCAATCACACACAATGAGATAAAGATTGCACGCCATCCAAATTCGTTCAGAATATAAGCGCCAAGGATGGGGGCCAGTGCAGGTGACAGTGCCACTAGCGGCATAATATTGCTGAAGATCCCCTGCGCTTTTTCGGCATCATACTGTTCTACCACAATTGCTTGCCAGATAACCCCTGCACTACAGGCGCCAATGGCTTGGAAGAAGCGAGCGATGTTCAGCATGAGAATCGAGTCGCTGTTGGCGATCGCGACACTGGCCGCGGCAAAAATGCCAAGACCTATGATAAGGGCGTAACGTTTACCGAGTTTACCGACCAGAGGGCCGTAAATCAGTTGCCCTAAGGCTAAACCGGCAAGGAAACAGGTGAGCGACATTGCCACTTGAGAAGGTGAAGAATTAAACGAACTTTCAATTGCTTTGAAAGCAGGTAAATACATATCAGTGGCAATAAAGCCCAGCATACTTAATAAAGCTAAATAGAATAAAAATACAAAAAACTTCATATTTACAAAGATATTACTAGATGTTCTCATAAAATAATCATGTCAAAAGACTTAAGGCGTGCAGTCTAAATACTTGTTAATTTGATTGGAAACGTTTATTTTTGACAGATGCTATCAATTATTTTCATCACAATGGATGTCAACTATGCTCTCGGAACAAGCGTTAGAACTCATTGATATTGTGGCCCGGGTGGGGAGTTTTACGGCGGCAGCCAATCGACTGCACAAGGTCCCTTCTGCGGTCAGTTATGCCGTTAAGCAAATCGAAGAAGAACTTGGCGTGGTGTTATTTGAGCGTCACCATCGCAGCGTGACCTTGACCCCTGCGGGAGAGCATTTTGTTAAGCAAGCGAGAAACTTGTTGACTCAAATGGATGAGATGAAACGCGGCACTCAGCGCGTGGCCAACGGTTGGCAACCCACGCTGTCTATCGCCTTAGATAACATAGTACGCGCCGACAGAATTAGCGTATTAATCGCCGACTTTTACCGTCATTTCCAAGATATTGAGCTGATTATCCGCATCGAGGTCTTTAACGGTGTGTGGGAGGCGCTTGCGACTGGCCGCAGTGATATTGCTATTGGCGCGACCACCGCGATTCCTGTTGGTGGCGTCTATCAATATAAAGATATGGGTGATATTCAATGGGCGTTTCTGGTGAGTAAAAACCATCCCTTAGCTAATATTGACCGACCTTTGACCGATGATGAATTACGCCCCTTCCCATCTATTTGTTTGGAAGATACCTCGCGGGAAATCCCCAAACGCATGACCTGGCTCCTTGAAAATCAACGCCGATTAGTAGTGCCAGATTGGATCAGGGCAATCAATTGCTTCCGTGAAGGTTTAGGTGTGGGTTATATGCCCGTCCACTTAGCGAGTGTATTTATTAAAGCGGGGGCCTTAGTGCAGAAACAGCTTGAAAATCCCAAGCTGACCAGCCCTTGTTGTCTGGCTTGGAATGCCGACAAGATGTCGCCCGCCCTCGCCTGGGTGCTGGATTATTTAGGCGATACCGATAAATTGCACCGTGAATGGTTGGCGTAATCTTTATAACTTGTTATTTGTGGTGTG
Organism: Shewanella sp. CG12_big_fil_rev_8_21_14_0_65_47_15; assembly: GCF_002783505.1. Lineage (GTDB taxonomy): Bacteria > Pseudomonadota > Gammaproteobacteria > Enterobacterales > Shewanellaceae > Shewanella. The sequence continues at coordinate 44,608 of NZ_PFGL01000003.1, read as the reverse complement.
AATCCTTTAAGCCAAGCGCCGTTTTAGGTACTATGCAAACAGGATTACTGGATTTGCGAAATTAATGGGAACTCTAGTGCCCGTTAAAAATCAAAATGATCAGTTTAGATTTAAAAGCTAATGGAGAAAGATATGACTCAGCAAACCTTGTACTCAACGAGTGCCTCAACACTGGAAGTGAACAAACTTCTCAAAAATACCTATTTACTATTAGCCATGACCTTAGCGTTCTCTGCACTTTGTGCTGGCTTAGCGATGGCATTCAACATCAGCCCACTCATGTCACTCGGTTTATCTATCGGTGGTTTAGTGCTGCTATTTGTTACTTTACGCAAAGCCGATTCGGCGGCGGGAATTTTCTGGGTGTTTGCCTTTACTGGTATGGAAGGCGCCTCACTGGGCTATATGCTCAACCATTACGCTGGCATGACCAATGGCTCAGAACTTATTATGCAAGCCCTTGGTTTAACATCGGTTATCTTTATTGCACTCTCAGCCTATGCAGTCACGACTAAGAAGGATTTCTCTTTCCTACGTGGTTTCCTGTTCGCAGGATTGATTGTAGTGATAGCCGCTGCGCTAATTAACATTTTCGTTGGCAACAGCGTTGCCTTTATGGCAATTAACGCGGGTCTTGCGCTGTTAATGACGGGCTTTATTCTGTTCGATACCAGCCGTATTGTGAATGGCGGTGAAACTAACTATATCCGCGCCACTATCGCGCTGTACTTAGACTTTTTAAACCTGTTCATTGCCATTTTGCATTTGCTGGGCATTGGTAACGATGATTAATCCCCTTTTAGGGCAACTTACGCTAGAATGGCCCTACTTTTAGGGCCATTTTTATTATGATGAGCAAATTTATTATCCAAGTGAACGGGCCTGCCTATGGCACGTCGGCAAGTGTGAATGCCCTACGTTTCACCCAAGCCTCCTTGCAAAGCGGACATGGGATTGTCTGCGTGTTTTTCTATCAGGATGGCGTGTATAACTCCACGGACTTTAACTTACCCGCATCCGATGAATATGATGTGGTTGCTGGCTGGAAACAACTGGCGGCCCAGCATCAAGTCTCCTTAGTGAACTGTGTCTCCGCCGCATTGAGGCGCGGCATAGTGTCACAGCAAGAAGCGCAGGAGAATGGTTTAAACCACTGGAATGTGGAAAGTTCTTTTATTATGGGCGGGCTGGGTGAACTGGTCACGGGCATTGAGTCAGCCGATCGTTTGATCAGCTTTTAAGCTTCGGAAATTCTATGAAAAAAATCTGTATTCTGTTCCGAAGTGCGCCCCATGGAACAACAAAAGGCCGTGAAGGATTAGATTTGGCATTGCTGAGCGCCAGTTTTGAGCAAGAAGTGAGCCTAGTGTTTGTCGATGAAGGCGTATTGCACTTGCTTAAGGATCAACAGCCTGAGCTTATCGGCGGCAAGGATTATCTCGCGGCATTAAAAGCTTTACCACTTTATGACATAGATGCGGTGTTCGCCTGCAAACAGTCCTTAGGTGACTACGGCTTAAGCCATGGTTTGCTGTCCATTCCGGTGACCATCTTAAACGATGAAGCCATTTCAGCTCACTTAAAAGCCGTCGATGAGGTCTTAGTATTCTAATGATTTTACATCATATTCAAACCTCGCCTAGCCGAGACAATGCCCTCAAACTTTGCCTGCGTTATGCTTGTAAAGAGGATGCAATTTTACTCTCGAGTGATGGCGTAAATGCGTTATTACTGCGTCAATGGGCCATGGCACTATCACCATTTAAAGTAATGGTCCTTAAAGACGATGTGGTCGCCCGCGGCTTAACCGAACGTCTTAAGAATATTAATCAAATTGATTACAACGAGTTTGTCGCTCAATCTTTGCAGCACGATAAGGTGATCACGTGGTAAATCCGCTTATATTCAATGGCGTCGAAATTGAACGCGACCATCAAGGCTATTTAAAAAATATCGCCGACTGGCAGCCCGAAATGGCGCCGTTGTTAGCCCAAGAAGAAGAGATCGAACTGACCAGTGCCCACTGGGAAGTGATTAACTTTGTACGGGATTTTTATCTGGAGTACAAAACCAGCCCCGCAATACGTGTGTTAGTAAAGGCAATTGGTCAAACACTGGGGCCAGATAAGGGCAACTCTAAATATCTTTACACCCTCTTCCCTATTGGTCCTGCGAAACAAGCAACTAAGATTGCCGGCTTACCAAAGCCAGCTAAATGCATTTAATCTCAATAAGTTGATTTTTATATTGGTGCGCTAAAAAGCTAAAAGTCAGCGTTAAAAATAAAAGGCATGTTCCTTGGGGATACATGCCTTTTATTGCACAACATGGGTCGTATTAATTCACGTTTTCTAACACAACCCAGACGGCTTTGCCTAAAGTCGCCAACATGACCGCACCAAATACGGCAATGATGGCGGTATAGGAAAGCCAACGAAGATAACGTTGACCTTTATTCATAACGGTTTACGTAGTGTTCCATTAACCGATTTGTGTTAAACCGCCCATATAAGGACGCAGTGCTTCAGGTACCGTGATGCTGCCATCGGCATTTTGATAGTTTTCCAAAATAGCCACTAAGGTACGTCCAACCGCTAAACCAGAGCCGTTTAAGGTATGCAATAGCGCAGGTTTATTGTCTGCTTTCACGCGGTAACGTGCCTGCATACGACGGGCTTGGAAATCCTTCATATTCGAGCATGAAGAAATCTCACGGTAGGTGTTTTGTGCTGGCAACCAAACTTCGATATCGTAGGTTTTGCTTGAGCCAAAACCCATATCGCCGGTACATAAAATCACAGTACGGTACGGCAGTCCTAAACGTTGTAGTACAGTTTCGGCATGACCCGTCAGCGCTTCGAGCGCCGCCATTGAATCTTCAGGCTTAACCAGTTGCACTAACTCGACTTTATCGAATTGATGCTGACGAATAAGGCCGCGGGTGTCCTTACCGTATGAGCCGGCTTCGCTACGGAAACAGGCGGTATGTGCGGTTAACTTAATCGGTAACTCGTCTTCATCGACAATGCTGTCACGCACTAAGTTAGTGAGTGGGACTTCTGCCGTTGGGATCAAGCTTAGGCCTTGGCCTTCTTCGGTAGCAGGTTTAGTGTGGAATAGATCCTCACCAAACTTAGGTAATTGGCCGGTACCCAGTAAGCTGGCTTCGTTGACCAGTAATGGCACATAGGCTTCGGTATAGCCGTGCTCTGTCGTATGCAGATCTAGCATAAATTGGCCAAGAGCCCGATTTAAGCGTGCTATCTGGCCTTTCATCACGATAAAACGTGAACCCGTTATTTTAACGGCATTTTTAAAATCTAATCCGTTTAAGCCTTCGCCTAAATCGATATGATCTTTAATCGGGAAATCAAAAGTGCGTGGCGTGCCCCAGCGGCGAACTTCAACGTTCTCAGTTTCATCTTTACCAATGGGCGCTGATTCATCTGGCAAGTTAGGCATCGACATTGCAATCGCATTGACTTCTTCAAGCACGGCGGCCAGTTCACTTTTTCTTGCATCAAGTTGTGAACCTAAATCCCCTACTTGCGCCATAATAGCGTCCACATCTTCGCCACGGGCTTTAGCTTGGCCAATGGATTTGGAGATAGCATTACGCGAGGCCTGCAACTCTTCGGTCGCCACTTGCAGCGACTTACGCTTTTCTTCTAATTGAGTCAGATGAGCGACATCCAAAATAAAGCCACGGGTGGCCAATCGCTCCGCGGTAACGGCTAATTCGTTGCGCAAAAATTTAGGATCTAACATGTGATATATTCTTAATAGTTAAATGCGAGAAAACACCAGTTGCTGACCTAAATAAACCACAAAAAGACATAAACTTAGGTTCAGCACCACATTCAAAATCGCCTTCAGCCAATTCCCTTCTTGCAGTAGCAATAAGGTTTCATTAGAGAAAGTCGAAAACGTTGTCAAAGCACCCAATAGGCCAACACCTATTAACGCTTTGAGTTCAGGGCTGATATGACTCATTTGCCCCAGTGCGTAAATAACGCCCATAAAAAATGAACCAATAACATTGACCAACAGTGTACCAAAAGGAAAACTGCTGCCAAATACTTGGATCATGAATATTGAAATAAGATAGCGAAAAACCGCCCCAATTGAACCACCTAGCGCCACAAGTAAGAGATTATTCATATCTTTTGTGCTCGCTGGCCTGATCTAACTGGGCTAATTGCGCCAACTTCTCTTTAATTCGCTTCTCAAATCCCCGTTCCGTTGGAAAGTAAAACTGCGCCGTTTGCAGGGATTCAGGGAAATAATTCTCACCGCTGGCATAGGCATTGGGCTCATCGTGGGCATAGCGATACCCTGCTCCCATGCCCATATCTTTCATTAATTGTGTCGGTGCATTGCGTAAATGGTGCGGAACGCTTTCTTGAGGCGTTTCACGGGCGAGCGCCCTTGCAGCCTTAAACGCGGTATAGACAGCGTTACTCTTTGGTGCGCTGGCAAGGTAAACAACGGCTTGGGCTATTGCTCGCTCGCCCTCTGCAGGACCAACACGGTGAAAACAATCCCAGGCATTGAGCGCTATGGTCATGGCCGCAGGATCGGCATTGCCTACATCTTCCGAGGCAATCGCCAGTAAACGCCTTGCCACATAAAGTGGATCACCGCCGCCTTCCAAAATCCGGCAATACCAATACAGCGCCGCATCGGGTGCAGAGCCGCGGATTGATTTATGCACCGCCGAAATTAAATCGTAAAACTGATCGCCATTTTTATCGAATCCGGCAACTTGGTGCCCCGCCACTTGAACGAGCATATCTAAGGTTAGATCACCGCCATCGGCAACCATATCGCCCATAAGTTCGAGTAAATTAAGGGCTTTACGGGCATCACCGTCACAGAACTGCGACAGTTTTGTCAATACGTCCTCAGGGATCACCAGTTGACGCTGACCAAGACCTCGCTCCACATCCGTCAGGGCTTGAGTGACAATATGTGCGATCTCATCGTTGCTTAATCGCTTGATAAGATAAACTCTCGCCCGCGAGAGCAAGGCATTGTTAATTTCAAACGATGGATTTTCAGTGGTCGCACCGATAAAAATAACGGTTCCGTCTTCAATAAAGGGCAAGAAGGCATCCTGCTGGCTTTTATTGAATCGATGCACTTCATCGACAAACAACAGGGTGCGTTGTCCCCGGGATTGAGCAACCGCTTTGGCTTGCTCAATAGCGGCGCGAATATCTTTAACCCCCGAGGTGACCGCTGAGATGCGTTCAACATGGGCATTTGAATAATGGGCGATTAATTCGGCTAAGGTTGTTTTACCTGTGCCCGGTGGCCCCCACAACATCATGGAATGGGCACGCCCAGCTTCGAGCGCCCTACGCAGGGGTTGTCCTTCACCCAATAAATGGGCTTGGCCTATATATTCCGCGATCGTCCTTGGCCGCATGCGCGCGGCTAGAGGACGAAAGTCGGGGGCGAAATCAAAGGATAAACTGCTCACGCTCTGGCCTAGTGAGGTGTGTTAAGACGCTGATCGTCAACATCGACATTTTCGGGCAACACAAACTTAAACAAAGACTTGTCGTCTGTGCTAATCGCTTGTTGATTGCTCAAATCAAACTGGCTCAGATTACCTTTGTCATCGGCAACATTAAAGTTAGCTAACTGGGTATTTTTGAAACAAACAGTAACGGACAAAATGCCCGAATCAATCGATTTAGGTTTGATCCCGTAACAGTCTTGTTTTTTGGTCACTGAATACTGTGACCAAGTGGCATCGTCACGGTGCACTAATAGTGCGATGGGAGATGCATTAATCGCCTGGGCAAAATCCATAATCACCACTTCCTCGGCAAATGGATTGTAGATCCATAGGTCTTTACCATCTGCGACTATTTGAGATTCATCGGGCGCGGTTAAATGCCAATAAAACTGGTTGGGGTGTGCTAACGCAAATACACCAGAACCGGTCTGGATCACTTTTTGGTTCACATCCGTCACTGTCTGTTTAAAATCCGCCTTAAGGGAGGCGGTACTGACAAGTGTATCCCTCAATAGCTGTGCATCATCGGCCAATACAGCGGTGCTAAAGAATAATGGCGAAGTTAACATCACAGCGCACAACAGATTTTTCATAATAATCCTTTGGACTAAAGCGTGAATTCGCCACATTATCGCGATTTCAAACTACATTTAGCTTAACATTAATAGTGTTTAGGGGCCGGAGGTGCCAGCACCTCGCGGTTACCATTATGACCCTGTGCAGAGACGACCCCCTGCATTTCCATTTGTTCGATAATACGCGCCGCACGGTTGTAACCGATCTTAAACTTACGCTGCACACTGGAAATCGAGCCGCGGCGCGTTTCGGTGACAAAGGCAACCGCTTCATCGTATAAAGGATCATACTCTTCGTCGGACTCCGCCGTCTCACCGGGCAACAACACTTGCTCGCCCTCACTGACACCATTGAGGATTTCATCAATGTATTGTGGCTTACCACGGGCACACCAGTCGGCCACCACACGGTGAACTTCATGGTCATCGATAAAAGCACCATGGACCCGGTTTGGCACCGCCGTCCCCGGTGGTAGGAATAACATATCCCCCATACCGAGCAAGGTTTCAGCACCTTGCTGATCCAAAATGGTACGGGAGTCGATACGGGAAGACACTTGGAATGCCATCCGTGTCGGGATATTCGCCTTGATTAAGCCTGTGATCACATCCACCGAGGGTCGCTGGGTCGCTAAAATCAAATGGATCCCTGCCGCACGGGCTTTCTGGGCAATACGGGCAATCAGCTCTTCTACTTTCTTACCGACAATCATCATCATATCGGCAAATTCGTCGACCACGACGACAATCGAAGGCAACTTATCTAATGCGGGCGCTTCGGGTTCCATGCTGTCCGATGACTTCCACATAGGATCTAAAATCACTTCACCATTGGCTTTCGCCTCGGCAATTTTTGCGTTATAGCCCTTGATATTGCGCACGCCCATCATGGACATCAACTTATAGCGACGTTCCATTTCGCCCACACACCAACGTAGTGCATTGGCGGCTTCTTTCATATCGGTGACTACTTCACACAGCAAATGCGGAATGCCTTCATAGACTGACAGTTCCAACATTTTGGGGTCGATCATGATAAAGCGCACATCTTCGGGGCCAGACTTGTAAAGCAGGCTAGTGATCATTACGTTCACCCCCACAGACTTACCCGAGCCTGTGGTACCAGCAACCAATAAATGCGGCATTTTACCTAAGTCAACCACAACGGGCTCACCCGCAATATCTTGACCAAGCACCATAGTAAGGTTCGACTTACTCTCAGTGAACGCCGTGCAATCTAGCACATCACGCATAAATACGGTTTCGCGGAATTTATTGGGTAACTCCAACCCCACATAGGCCTTACCGGGGATAACCTCAACCACGCGCACACTTTCCGCCAGTAATGATCGAGCTAAATCCTTAGATAAATTAGAAATTTTAGACGCTTTCACGCCTGGGGCTAACTCTAATTCAAAGCGAGTGATCACAGGTCCAGGGTACACGCCGACCACATTGGCAATAATATTAAAGTCCGCCAATTTCACTTCCACTAGGCGCGCAACTTGTTCAAGCTCCTCAGGGCTTATGGGATTCTTTTTACGATCGGGCACATCCAGCAGGCTAATACTGGGTAATGGGTCCATAGGTTTAGCTGGCACAGGCTTATCTTCTTGTCCGGGCAGAACCACGATACCATCGACAATTTTTGCTTGTTGATCTTGCTTCCTGCGTTGGGCCGTGACGGCGCCCGTCGATGCTTTGGTATCAAAATCGATCACATCCTCATCGCAAAAATCTAAGGTGCTATCATCTTCATCGTCATCCGTAAATGCCTCGCGGCCAAACACAGGTTCATCTTCATCAGCGTCAAAGGAATTAAAGCCAGCATCATACTCAAGGTCGTCGGCATGACTGGGCTTTGCTACCCAAGGCGGCGCTTCAAAATGACCATGCTCGGCAATGGCTTCCTGCTTATCGATTTGCGGTTCAACGCGCTGATTAACGGTGTTTTTAGTACTACTTAAGCTCAGGATTTTCGCAAGAGGCGAACGTTTTTTCTGCGCAGGTTTCTGAAGCTGAGCGTCCTCTGTGGCGATGTTCTCTGCTCTTTGGGGCTCAATCACCTTGGCAGGCGCACGTTCATGTACCCTTGACGTTTCAATAACATGCTGGGAGTCACGGCGCTGCTTAAACTTTTCAACAACCGACATAAAACCACGGGTATCTTCGGTCTCATGTTCCCGTTTCATGGCCTGCGGCAGGCGTTTGAGTTGGTGATATAACCAAATGGAGGCAAAACCGACTTTCTCAACCACAGTTAACCAGCTAATGCCCGTGAGCAAGGTAAAGCCAGAACCTAAAAAACACAGCAATAACAGTGTAGTACCGAGCTTATTAAAATACGGCAGCATGGCTTGGCCTATCACATCCCCCGCAACACCGCCGGCAGAAAATTCATAGATATTATTGGCATTCATACTCGCTAAGGCAGAGAACCCAAGGATGATGAGTAAGAAACCTATAATACGTAATGCGACTGAAAAATAATCAATTTCAAGCAGGTCATGGGCACGTTTAAATAAAAGCCAACCCGTCGATGCCACAATAATGGGCATGATATAAGCGGTAACACCGAAAAAATATAAAAGGATGTCGGCAATCCAAGCACCAACAGCCCCGGTCCAGTTTCTGATCTCACCCTGAAAATGCGACTGACTCCAACCCGGATCAGATGGGCTAAAACTAGTCAGTGCGAGAAGAATATAAGTGGCGAGAACACAACATATAATCAGTCCACCTTCGAGTAGACGTTGCAGCCCTGTGAGCGTGCGTACACTATTTCCTTGAGACAAACGACATAATCCATAAAAAATGAAAACAGGTGGGCTTACGATACCAGAATCCCACTAAATGTGGAGCCCATTAGTCTGTTTTTCTCCCGAGATTTGTCCGTGGGAGACAAAAAATAACCGTTCCTCAACATAAAGGAACATATTTAGCGTTAACCAATTAGAACACTAGGACTTTCTGACTATAACTTGTACACAAACAACCGAAAAAAATGCCCCTAAGTTGGCAGGCTTAAGGGCGTTGCAAGGTTGAATATTTGAGTGTGCATTGACAAGAGAGTATCAATAAATAAGGGGCCTTGGCCCCTTATGGTAAAACCAAACAATCAGGGGAACTTAGATATCTGAGAGTAGATGATTTATCGCTACACGACTGGTGTGTTTTACTTCTTCCATCACAACGTATGTGCGAGTATCTGAAACGGAAGGGAGTTTTAGCAATGTTTCACCTAATAGACGGCGATACGCCGACATATCAGAAACACGCGTTTTTAATAAGTAATCAAAGTCGCCCGAAACGAGGTGACATTCTTGAATGTCGTCCAGTAATTGCACTGCACGATTAAACTTATCAAACACTTCGGGTGTATCACGGCTTAAGGTGATTTCCACGAATACCAGTAGGGATGCACCCAGGAAATGGGGATTAACCAGCGCGGTATAGCCGTTGATATATCCTTGCTTTTCGAGTCGTTTCACTCTTTCTAAACACGGAGTTGGACTTAATCCAACTCTCTTTGATAATTCCACATTAGAAATGCGGCCATCAATTTGTAATTCATTAAGAATGTTGCGATCGATGCGATCCAAGTCTTTTACAGGACTCTTTTTATTATATGCCATTTATTTAACCTTGCTTTATCACTAAAACAACATTTTATTCTACGTATGTCCAAAGTTCAGCAGCATAAACTGCGTCGCCGATACTATACTAGATATCCCTGAATTAATCACGTTCAGGTCACGATAAAATAACAATTATGCCCATTAGAAGTGGGTTATCAGGCAATTGAGGCTCAAAGATGATTATTGGTGTTCCAAAGGAAATTAAAAACCACGAGTATCGTGTCGGTATGGTTCCTTCAAGTGTTCGTGAGTTAGCAATAAAAGGTCACGAAGTATTTGTTGAAACAAATGCTGGCACAGGTATTGGTTTCTCAGATCAAGATTATATTGATGCTGGCGCCACAATTTTAGCGACTGCTGCTGAAGTGTTCGCTAAAGCAGAGATGATTGTAAAGGTAAAAGAGCCTCAAGCAGTTGAACGCGCTATGCTACGCCACGATCAAATTTTATTCACTTATCTGCATTTAGCGCCGGATTTACCACAAACTGAAGATTTAGTTAAAAGTGGTGCCGTATGTATCGCCTACGAAACTGTGACAGACGATCGTGGTGGCCTGCCTTTGCTTGCTCCTATGTCAGAAGTCGCTGGCCGTATGTCAATCCAAGCTGGCGCTATGGCATTAGAGAAATCTTCCGGTGGTCGCGGTATGTTATTGGGTGGCGTACCCGGTGTTGAACCAGCCAAAGTCGTTATCATCGGTGGCGGCATGGTAGGAACTAACGCCGCGCAAATGGCGGTTGGTATGGGCGCAGATGTGGTTGTGCTCGATCGCAGCATCGATGCACTACGCCGCTTAAATGTGCAGTTTGGTTCTGCAGTTAAAGCCATTTACTCAACTGCCGATGCGATTGAACGCCATGTACTTGAAGCTGATCTTGTGATCGGTGGCGTATTAATCCCTGGTGCAGCAGCACCAAAATTGGTGACTCGCAGCATGATTTCCCGCATGAAGCCAGGTAGTGCTATTGTTGACGTTGCAATCGACCAAGGTGGTTGTGTTGAAACTTCACACGCAACGACTCATCAAGATCCAACTTATATTGTGGATGACGTAGTGCACTACTGTGTGGCGAACATGCCAGGTGCAGTTGCCCGCACTTCAACTTTCGCACTTAACAATGCAACGCTACCCTACATTCTTAAATTAGCTAACTTAGGCTATAAAGAAGCGCTGTTGCAAGACAAGCACTTATTGAATGGCTTAAACGTGATGCACGGTAAAGTGGTCTGTAAGGAAGTGGCTCACGCCCTGAACTTAGAATTCACATCTCCAGCAGTATTACTGGCATAAGCATTTAATTAGCTTAAGCTTTTGATGTAACATTCGTTTGCTTTACCTAGCAAATAATCCAAATCGGCCTCGACTCTGTTGAGGCCGATTCATTTGCCAGAACTAAAAATCAAGCATGCGAATCGATAATCACCCGTTTCCAAACTTGTCTTGTGCTTTGCTTGTCATGCCCCTAAGCCGTTTATTTCACCGCAGTAAAGTTAAACTGACACTCTGAATACTAAAGCGCGCTGACTCGATTAGCTTAATCTAAAAGAATCACCAAACAGCGCTTTACCCCTACAGGTAAATTCCCTACAATCCATGCAATTTGCTAAAGGCACGGAGATAAAAATGAGCCAAGTCAGACACTGTAACTTATTGATTTTGGGTTCAGGCCCAGCAGGATATACCGCAGCCGTTTATGCGGCGCGCGCTAATTTAAAGCCTGTGATGATCACAGGTATGCAGCAAGGTGGCCAATTAACCACGACGACTGAAGTTGAAAACTGGCCAGGTGATGCGGATGATTTGACGGGTCCGGCATTGATGGAACGTATGCAAAAGCATGCTGAAAAGTTTGATACTGAAATCTTGTTCGATCACATTAACGAAGTCACCTTAACCGAACGCCCCTTCCGTTTAAAAGGTGACAACGGTGAGTACACCTGTGATGCGCTGATCATCGCGACAGGCGCTTCTGCCCGTTACTTAGGATTAGCGTCTGAAGAAGCATTCAAGGGCCGCGGCGTATCGGCCTGTGCGACCTGTGATGGTTTCTTCTATCGTAACCAAAAAGTCGCCGTGATCGGTGGCGGCAATACGGCTGTCGAAGAAGCACTGTACTTAAGTAATATTGCCGCTGAAGTGCACTTAATTCACCGCCGCGACACCTTCCGCTCGGAAAAAATTCTTATCGATCGCCTGATGGATAAAGTCGCCAACGGCAATATTATCCTCCACTTAGATCAAACCATGGATGAAGTGGTTGGTGATGCTATGGGAGTGACGGGTCTAAAGATGAAGAGCACTAAAGATGGCTCAATCACAGATCTTGCGGTTGCGGGTGTGTTCGTCGCCATTGGTCACAGCCCTAATACCGGTATTTTTGAAGGCCAATTAGAAATGAATCACGGCTACTTAAAGGTACAAAGTGGTCTGCAGGGTAATGCGACTCAAACCAGTATCGAAGGTGTTTATGCCTGTGGTGATGTGATGGACCAACATTATCGTCAAGCCATTACTTCTGCGGGCACTGGCTGTATGGCCGCACTCGATGCAGAGCGTTACTTAGACGCTAAAAAGTAACAGAGTAAGTGTTTCAACGAATAGCAGGCTTAGCCTGCTATTTTTTTAGCTGGCATTTATCACTAAGAACACTCGATGATGCCGACCTGCATCCTACTCTCCAGCCTCTTAAAACGTTATGATTAACAAGTGATTGAAACACCAAAATGGGGCACAAAAAAAGGGACCAAATGGTCCCTTCTCTACAGCGACAAACTAATTTCTTAGTTTAACGCTTCTTTTGCTTTTTCAACTAAAGTTGCGAATACAACTTTATCGAATACAGCGATGTCAGCCAAAATCTTACGATCGATTTCGATAGACGCCTTTTTCAGACCGTTGATGAAACGGCTGTAAGACAGACCATTTTGACGAGCCGCAGCATTGATACGTGCAATCCACAGTTGACGGAATTGACGTTTTTTCTGACGACGGTCACGGTAAGCATATTGACCAGCTTTAGTTACTGCTTGCACAGCAACGCGGTAAGTACGGCTACGAGCGCCATAATAACCTTTAGCTAATTTTAAAACTTTCTTGTGACGAGCACGAGCGGTTACACCACGCTTAACTCTTGGCATTTTCTAATCTCCTAAATTAAGCGTAAGGTAATTGACGCGCGATTGCTGGAACATCACACTTAGCAACTAAACATTTGGCACGTAAGTGACGCTTACGCTTAGTGCTCTTCTTGGTCAAAATGTGACGTAAATGTGCTTGCTTACGCTTGAAACCATTGGCGGTTTTCTTAAAACGTTTCGCTACACCTCTGTCGGTTTTCATTTTAGGCATTACTAAAACTCCGCATTGGGATGTTAAATAAAAAGCAAGGCGAGCAAAGGCCATAGACCTTTGCTACTTTCGGGTTGCCCTACTTATTTCTTTTTAGGCGCTAGCACCATGATGGCTTGTCGACCTTCCATTTTCGGGAAAGATTCAACAACCGCATACTCATCCAAATCAGTCTTAATACGGTTCAGAAGATCCATACCAAGATTTTGGTGGGCCATTTCGCGACCTCGGAAACGCAGCGTAATCTTCGCTTTGTCCCCGTCTTCCAGAAAACGTATCAGGTTGCGTAGTTTTACCTGATAGTCGTTTTCGTCAGTTCCAGGACGGAATTTAATTTCCTTAACCTGAACCTGCTTTTGCTTCTTCTTTTGTTCCTTGGCTGACTTAGCCTTATCAAAAAGGAACTTACCGTAGTCCATAATGCGACATACTGGAGGTTCAGCGTTTGGACTAATTTCAACTAGGTCTACACCCGCTTCATCTGCCAAATTCTGAGCATCTCTGATGCTTACCACACCAATAGCTTCACCATCAATGCCTGTTAAACGTACTTCTGGTACGCCTGTGATTTCTTCATTGATTCTATTAGGGGCCGGCTGACGCCCTGCTGTTTTTTTGATCTTTATGACCTATTCCTCCAACAATTTGAGACTACGGAGCGAAATTTGTTGATGGACTTTAGCGGCGAAATCTTCGATTCGCATCTTACCTAAATCAATACCATCACGGGTACGCACCGCTACTTCCTTATTTTCCATTTCCTGATCGCCAACGACCAACAAATAAGGAACACGCCTTAAGGTGTGCTCGCGTATTTTAAAGCCTATTTTCTCATTCCTCAAGTCAAAAGACGCTCGAATACCTTGTTCTTTGAAGAATTTGACGACTTCTTCAACATAATCAGCCTGTTTGTCGGTGATATTCATCACGACAACTTGCATTGGGGCCAACCAAGTTGGGAAACGACCTGCATATTCTTCTATCAAGATACCCAAGAATCGTTCCAAAGAGCCTAAAATAGCACGATGAATCATCACGGGAGTTTGACGGCTGTTATCTTCGGCGACATACGTCGCACCTAAACGGTTTGGCAACGCATAATCGAGCTGCACAGTACCACATTGCCACGCACGGTCCAAACAATCGTGTAAAGTAAATTCGATTTTCGGTCCGTAGAAGGCGCCTTCACCGGGTAAAATAGTGAATTCAATGTTATTTGAGCGTAGAGCTTGCTTGAGTGCATCTTCTGCTCTGTCCCACATCGCATCGTCGCCGATACGTTTTTCTGGGCGAGTCGACAGTTTTACCACGATGTTTTCAAAGCCGAAGGTGGCGTAAGTATCGTAAACCATCTGGATACAAGAGCTGACTTCCGCTTGCACTTGATCTTCAGTACAGAAAATATGGGCGTCGTCTTGGGTAAAACCACGTACGCGCATCAAACCGTGGAGCGAACCTGAAGGTTCATTACGGTGACAGCAACCAAACTCCGCCATACGTAATGGCAGGTCGCGGTAAGATTTCAACCCTTGGTTGAAGATCTGTACGTGGCCTGGGCAGTTCATCGGCTTGATGGCATATTCGCGGTTTTCGCTGCTGGTCGTGAACATGGCTTCTGCGTATTTATCCCAGTGACCAGAACGTTCCCACAACACGCGGTCCATCATTAACGGGCCTTTGACTTCTTGGTAAGTGTATTGGTTTAGCTTACGGCGAATGAATCTTTCTAATTCGAGGAAGATGCTCCAACCGTCGTTATGCCAGAACACCATACCCGGTGCTTCTTCTTGCATGTGATACAAGTCGAGCTGTTTACCGATTTTACGGTGGTCACGCTTAGCCGCTTCTTCAAGACGGGTTAAGTGTGTGCTCAGGGCTTTTTTGTCGGCCCAAGCGGTACCATAGATACGTTGCAACATCTTGTTTTCAGAGTTGCCACGCCAATAAGCGCCGGCAATGCTCATTAATTTGAAATGTTGGCAGAAACGCATGTTAGGTACGTGCGGTCCACGACACATGTCTGTGTATTCTTCGTGATGATATAACGCAGGCGTTGCGTCTTTGCTGATGTTTTCATCCAGAATGGCAATCTTATAATCTTCACCGCGCGCCGCGAAGGTATCACGGGCTTCTTGCCAGCTAACGACACGTTTTACAACGTCATAGTTGGTTTTTGCTAATTGAAGCATGCGCTTTTCTAAGGCTTCGATGTCATCTTGAGTCAGTTTGTGCTCAAGGTCGATATCATAGTAGAAGCCGTTATCGATAACTGGACCAATCGCCATCTTGGTTTCTGGCCACAGTTGCTTAATCGCGTGGCCTAATAAATGCGCGCAAGAATGGCGAAGAATTTCAACACCTTCTTCGTCTTTGGCGGTAATGATTGATAGCTCTGCATCGGTTTCGATGGGATCGCAAGCATCTTTTAATTCGCCATTAACGCGGCCAGCGATACAAGCTTTCGCTAAACCAGGGCCAATATCGGCGGCAACATCGAGGGTCGAAACAGCATGGGCAAACTCGCGTTTGCTACCATCGGGAAGTGTAATTACAGGCATGAAATATCCTTTCCAGTGGTGACCCACACGTAGGGCCACTTGGTTTTAGTTAATGTAAGAGAAATGCTCGCTAGGTTAAGACAGTACAGGAGTCTTAGCCGCCTTGCGTAGCAGGGCGTTCATTCTACGGGATTGGCGCCAAGGGGTGCAAGTGAATTGGCCAAATTGCGTGGTATTGCGCAATAAATGCAAATTCATGATTTTGCAGTGTGTTGGTAACTTGCCAGTCATCAAACATCCCTATTCTAGCGCCAGTTGATTGTGCAGCACTCAAAAACATCGAAAGGAAGTTGATATGTTGAACTGTATTCTATTTGCGGTCGCGTTAACCCAATCATCGGCCATATCGCTTGAAACTCAAATCCCAGAAACCATAGATGCTCATATTGATACCCAAATGCTGATTGTTGATATCCAAGCTGAGCTTGAGCAGCAAATGCAGCAATTGACCCTTTCAATCGTTCAACATGCCCGCGATGGCGTTTTACACAGTGATGAAATAGAGGGGCTAATTACAGTAAAAGAGTAGCGTTTGCTCCCTATGAGCGATGCACCCGTTCACTTGGTTTACGCTTTCGCAGCTATACCATATCGCAACTATACTTAGTAAGCCCTATAGGAGGAGTCATTTAGCCCATAGGGGCTTAGGGTCATATATTCTTTCATCCCATTGAAGGAGTAACACTATGAGGATCATGAATAAGGTTATCGCCTGTCCCCACTGCGGGCATCATCAACATATCAGCATCGATGCCAGCAGTGGCGATCAAGATTATTACGATGATTGCCGTATTTGCTGTAATCCTATCCACTTGCGTCTACATGTGGATGATGCTCGGCGGACCGTTGAATTGTATGTTGACTCAGATGATGAGCAAATTTATTGACTGATAGGCAATATCAGCCATTCTTTTGCGCTTGTTCCTTGAAGCGTCTGGCGAGTATGCGCTCAACGGTATCAACGATCACTTGTGTTTGGCTATCGATCTCAATATTGAGCTCATCGCCGACTTGGCACTGACTTAAGTTTGTTAACTTGAGCGTTTCTGGAATTAAGTGCAGCATAAAACTTGAATCACTGACCTTACCAACGGTTAGACTACAGCCGTTGACCCCGACAAAACCTTTATAAAAGATGTAATCCATCCATTTAGGCTCAATCCCTAGTGTCAGATCATAATGCTGTTCTGTATGGCTGATATGGATGACTTTAGCCTTGGTATGGATATGGCCAGACAAAATATGGCCGCCGATTTCACTGCCGAAGGTTAACGAACGTTCAATATTAACCCTGTGGCCTACGGCTAAATCGGCAAGATTGGTTAACCGTAACGTCTCTTCCACTACATCGAAAAATACCCTATCATCAACCACCGGAGTCACGGTAAGACATACCCCGTTATTTGCCACACTTGCTCCAATCGCAAGTCCCTCATGCAAATCAGGTTTAAACGCTACCTCAAGGGTATTTAGGCCATCTTTCTTATGTATTGCAACCACCTCGCAGGTGGCTTGAACTATACCTGTAAACATTTGTTCTCGCTCATTCGTTAAAGGCTGTATTTATGAATCATTCAGGCTTCCAGGCCAAACGTCTTATCCAACTTGCACTCCCTGTGCTCATCGCTCAGGTCACGCAGACCATGATGGGCTTTATCGATACCGTCATGGCGGGCCGTGTCAGTGCCGTCGATATGGCCGCCGTTGCAGTTGGCACTAGCCTGTGGCTGCCCGCCATCCTGTTTGTTCAGGGTTTGCTTATGGCCTTCACGCCTTTATTTGCCCACTATAACGGAGCTAATAACCAAAAAGCGATCCAACCCTTAGCATTCCAAGCCGCCTATCTGGCACTTATCGGTGGAATTGGCGTGATGGCATTTCTTGCCTTAGCGCCTTTTGTGCTCGGCCATATGAATTTAGAACCCGAATTGTACCGCTTAACCATTGGTTATATCGACGGTATTTTATGGGGAGCCCCCGCATTTGTCCTGTATCAAGTGTTACGTGGCTGCAGTGAGGGAATTTCCTATACATTGCCGACTATGGTCATAGGTTTTGTCGGTTTAGCGGTCAATATCCCCGCTAACTATATTTTTATCTATGGTCACTTTGGTGTCCCCGCTATGGGGGGCGCAGGTTGTGGTGTCGCAACTGCCCTTGTTTTCTGGGCCATGCTGATCGCCATGACCTTATATATGCAGCTACATAGGAAATTTGCTGCCTTGGCGCCCTTTAGCCAATTTCATCGCCCCGATTTTAAAACGATGAAGAGAATGACTAGACTCGGCATGCCGATCGCTATGGCGTTGTTTTTTGAAGTGAGTTTATTCGCCATCATTGCACTATTACTCGCGCCGTTGGGCGCAACTGTGGTGGCGAGTCATCAGATTGCACTGAACTTTTCCGCTATCGTCTTTATGCTGCCGTTATCAATCGGTATCGCGGTATCGATTCGGATTGGGTACTACTTAGGTCGAGATCGGGCTGATATTTCTGCCATTGTCGCAAAAGTCGGTCTATGGCTAGCACTGTCCCTCGCCCTATCCACTGCCATTTTGACTGTACTATTTAGATTCCAAATTGCCGAACTCTATAACAGTGATCCCGAAGTTGTTGTTTTAGCCGGAAGTTTGATGTTAATGGAGGCACTCTACCAACTATCTGACTCAGTACAAGTGGTTGCAGCGGGTGCCCTTCGTGGCTACAAAGATACCCGCAGCGCTTTTTATATCACGCTGTTTTCCTACTGGGGCATTGGTATGACGTTAGGCTATACCTTGGCTTATACGGATTATATTGTGCCAGCTATGGGCGCCCACGGATTTTGGACTGGGCTTATCGCCGGCCTCACCTCGGCGGCGTTGCTGTTTTTTATTCGCTTACACTATATCCAAAAACATGGCGTACATTTAAGTCTTATCGGAGGTGATAACATCCATCATTAGTAAAGTAAACGGTGGGTCTACCCTCCCGCCGTTTGGTTTATCGGTTTGATTTCGATGCATTCTCTGGAGATTATCTGAAGTAAGGCGAATAATAAATTGCGGTTTTATCAGCGGCTTTGTTGAAACTCTGGACAAGTTGCACAGCAATTCACCATTTGGCAATAAAATTCGTTTTTTTGCTTGCCAGTGATTAGCTATCCCCCTAATATAGCGCTCGTTCCAAAGCGCAATGCTTTTGATACATGTAATACAATGCACCCGTAGCTCAGTTGGATAAAAAGAGTAGCACTACCTACTCATTTGATGACAGACGATAAGGGTCGGTGGTTCAGACCACCAATAAATAGACAATGCACCCGTAGCTCAGTTGGTTAGAGCACTACCTTGACATGGTAGGGGCCGGTGGTTCGAGTCCACTCGGGTGTACCACTCTCTTCAAAGAGTATAAAATTTGATTTCTTATTAAAAAGTAAACAGTGCACCCGTAGCTCAGTTGGTTAGAGCACTACCTTGACATGGTAGGGGTCGGTGGTTCGAGTCCACTCGGGTGTACCATTTCAAATGATGTTGTATCAAAATCATTCTCTCATAATTAAAAAAACAAAACATCAATGGGTATGTCAATTCATGAAACCGTTGAAGAGGCAGATACGCCGTCTTGTTATTAAGCTTCCTTATCCAGCTCTTCGCCTGCACTCCCCTTAGAGATATTGACACACACCGGTTTGTTGGCCTGAGTATGGCGGATGGCGTTGGACAGAAGATTGTCAGGGCGCGTCGCAACAAAGCTCGGTTGGCCACAACTTGAATGTCTAGGCCCGCCAAGTTTAGACTGATTTGTTTTTCATCTGCCAATGCCCCAAAAAAATCGAACAATGCCTTGATTTCTTCCGCGAGATCCAACTTCAAGGTGATCAGTTTGATCTGATCATGATCGCTCTTGGCTAACCAAAGCATATCCCCTACCATCTTAGCGAGCCGTTCCTGTTCTTCTAAATTAAAGTAGAGAAGCTCACGGTATTCATCTTGACTCCTAATCCGACCCAGTCCCACCTGTGTTTGGGTGATAAGGTTTGTGAGCGGGGTGCGCAATTCATGGGCAATATCGGCTAGGCTGTCAGCACCCCTGCGAAGGGGTGCATAGCCTTAGTGCACACCAAACTAGGCCGATAACAGGGCCAACAAACCAGCAAGTGACATGATGGGCCAGGGGCTTTTCTTGAAGTCCTCCAGAAAGAGCGGTGAAAATCCATGTCAATGGCGGTAGTGATGTGGTATTGGCCTTGACCTATGGCAGCCAGCGTCACCACTCCACGGTAACTCTTGCCAGCGAACTGCCAGACTTGCAATGAGGCAGGGGTGATTTTCCAAACAGGTTGTAATGTGATCATCGCCTCCCCCAAATTGGCATCCGGGGTACGATAGAGCAATATGCCATCCCCATCCTGTACCTGAAAATACACGCCATGGTGACCAGAAACGGCGTGGGAGGCGACTAGGGCAAATACTTAGGTTCCGGCTCGGCAGCAAGTAACACCCGCTCGATCGCGTGCGTGATCACCTGTAATTCTTCCGCATCCTGCTCGGCAAAGTGATGTTCGATGGCATTTTGCACTAAGTAGCTTATCAGTAACAGGCTTATTGCCAAAGCAACAAAGGCCATAACTCGCGTGGTGAGTAATATTGGATAAGTATGAAAGCTATACATTTTCTGCTTCCACATCCAGCTTGTAGCCCATCCCCCGAACCGTATGGATCAATTTCGGTTCAAAACCTTCGTCAACCTTGGCACGCAAGCGTCTGATCGCCACATCTATAACATTAGTGTCAGAATCAAAATTCATATCCCACACTTGGGACGCGATCCGTGAGCGTGGCAATACCTCGCTATGGTGACGAACTAACAGCTCAAGCAAACAAAACTCCTTATGACTGAGCGCAATTTTCTCCCCTCCCCGCAACACACGACGCCGGGGCAAATCTAGGATGAGATCAGCAACCTGAAGCCGATCAGCCATCACAAAAGGTACAACACGCCAGCACCGAATACGGCCCTTCAGTGGACATGCGCGTCGATATGCCGCGCACCAACTTGGACGATCCCGGTATAGGACTGAGAAATAATGATCGAAGGGTGCTGACACTGACTGATCTACGTTCCCGTGAAGGCATACTAACAGATCAACAGTCACCGATGCTGGAATTAGAACTGCGCCTGACAGGCAATATGGAGCGCTACACTTGGTCATTCGATGGCCTCGAATTCGGCCCCAGTACACCAGCGCACCAGTACATATGCCACATAACCAGCGCATTCGTGTCATTTTGCAAAACGATACCATGATGACTCACCCCATGATCTGAGCCGTTGGGTTTGGCATTGCCACCTGTTGTTTCATATGGATGCGGACATGTTTCGCGAGGTGGTAGTTTCGTGAAAATAGTGTCATGAGAAAAATTACCCGCACTAAAACTGTGCTAGCTTTTAGTATTGCAGTCGCCTTGTCTTGGTTTGTCACGCCATTGCAAGCCCAGGCTGAGATCGAGCCTGATGCCAAGCATGAGTTGCAAAGCGTAAAATCTCAGAATCCGGTGCGGATACCAGAGCCAGACGGTACTTCTGGGTCATCAAACACGGAGTCAAAGCCTCGGGTATGCCTACATGGGGGGCTGGACACGATGATGAACGCATCTGGAACATGGTGGCCTTTATCGACCGCCTATCGGAGTTGTCACCGCAGCAATACCAGATCTTGACCGCCCGAGGTGACCAAGAAACTGGGCACCATTAATGATACTGAGCCATGCTTAAACAAGAGATGTAAATAGCTGGCAACTAACACTTTGAGGAGTCTCAGTGATGAAACTAGAAACACAAGACTCAGCTTCACCTAGGCATGGCAAACACCAGCAGAGCCTATTCAACACAACACCCTCCTTAGAGTTAGTTATCCAAGGGGCTGGTTGTGCCAGTTGCATTGACAAGATCGAAACCGCGCTGCAGCAGGTGCCTGGAGTAACGAGTGCTGAAATGAATTTTGCCCAGCGCACTGTCCAAGTCACAGGAACCGCACCCGTGGCAAGCCTAGTGAAGGCCGTTGAACAGGCTGGCTACCAGGCCACAGCCGCTCAGATTGAAACAGGGGGCGAGAGTGGAAGTGAGCTAGGAGGCGATGCGCTGGATGAGAAGGAGAAGGCGGATCTCGCCTACTACCAGCGGCTGATGCGGGAGGTGACCTTGGCCCTGTCCTTGGGGGTGCCGCTGATGATCTATAGCCTGATGATAGGGGAGATGACGGTTAACACCATTACGGAACGCATTACCTGGCTCCTTGTTGGCCTACTCACCTTGGGCGTAATGACGTTTTCGGGCAAGCATTTCTATATCGGTGCCTGGAAATCCTTACAGCACCATAGCGCCAATATGGATACCCTGATAGCCCTAGGAACGGGCACGGCTTGGGTCTATTCCATGCTGGTAGTATTTGTCCCCCATCTACTGCCTGAAATGACACGCCACGTGTATTTCGAGGCGACGGCGATGATCATAGGCTTGGTCGATCTGGGGCTAGCACTGGAGCTCAAGGCCCGCGGCCGCACTTCGGAAGCGATAAAACGCCTGATAGGATTACAGCCGAAGACAGCGCGGGTGATCCGCAGTGAGAAGGAGCTGGATATCGCCATCGAACAGGTCCTTATCGACGACAAGGTACGGGTCCGGCCCGGCGAGAAAATTCCGGTCGATGGCGACGTTATTGAGGGTCATACCTCAGTCGATGAATCCATGTTAACCGGTGAGCCCATGCCTGTAGAAAAGAAACTAGGCGATATCCTGGCCGCCGGCACCATCAACAAGACAGGTTCCATCATCTTCAAGGCAACCCGCGTCGGCAAAGACACGGCGCTGGCGCAAATCATCAATATGGTCAAACGAGCACAAAATTCCAAGCCGCCTATTGGTCGGCTGGCGGATGTGATCTCGGCGTACTTTGTGCCTGTGGTGATGATAGTCGCCATCGTCAGTGCCCTGATCTGGTTGAACCTTGGCCCCGAGCCCGCAGTGGCCCTCGCCATGGTATCGGCCACGACTGTACTCATCATCGCCTGCCCATGTGCTCTGGGGTTGGCCACTCCCATGTCCGTCATGGTTGGGATCGGCAAGGCGGCAGAGGCTGGCGTGTTGATCCGCAATGGCGAAGCGCTGCAAACCGCATCGAAAATCACTGCCATGATCTTGGATAAGACTGGCACTATCACCCTGGGCGCACCCAAGGTTACCGATATCGTCCTCGCAGGTGCTGTTGGCGAAGCGCGGGTATTACAACTGGCCGCCAGCCTCGAATCGGGTTCGGAGCACCCGTTGGCACAGGCGATTGTCGATACGGCGCAGGAACGGGGCATCGAGCTTCTGAATGTCAGTCAATTCAATGCCATTGCTGGCCATGGGGTTGAAGCCAGCGTCGACGGCCGAATGTTACTCTTTGGCAATGAAAAACTGATGAATGATCGCAATATAACCTTGGGCTCTCTAGTCGACAAGGCACAGCAATTAGCTCTGGATGCCAAGACACCCATGTACTTCGCCGTGGATGGCATCTTTGCGGCCATCATAGCCGTGGCAGACCCAATAAAAGACGATTCCATCGCCGCGATTAAACGGTTGCAAAAAAACGGCATCCGAGTAGTCATGTTGACTGGTGACAATCGCGACACCGCCAGAGCCGTTGCTGCCAAGTCCGGCATCACTGAATTTTTTGCCGAAGTGTTACCACAGGAGAAATCCCAAAAAGTGCAGCAACTGCAAATGCAGGGTGAGATTGTGGGCATGACTGGGGATGGCATCAATGACGCGCCTGCGCTGGCGATGGCAAATGTCGGCTTTGCAATAGGCACGGGGACAGATGTGGCCATCGAAAGCGCCGATATCACCCTGATGCGCGGCTCCCTGCATGGGCTGGCCGATGCGATTGCGATCAGCAAGGCCACCCTTCGAAATATCAAACAAAACCTGTTCGGCGCCTTTATCTACAACGTGGCGGGAGTACCGTTTGCAGCCGGAGTCTTATACCCATTTTTTGACCTGTTGCTGAGCCCAGTGATCGCTGGCGCGGCGATGGCATTTTCATCCTTGACCGTGGTGACCAATGCCAACCGCCTGCGCCTATTTAAAGCTCAGGAACATTAAGCGTGAGGAGAGCATTATGTTAATAGTGAATATCGCCGGCATATTGCTGATTGCACTTATCATCTGGTGGTTCTGGCTGTACCGGCCCAAGGAAACTGCGCTTGAAGAAGATAATATGACAATTCTGGTGGAAAACGGTATCTACCAGCCCTCCAGGATTAAAATGCACGTCAACCAAGCCACCCGTTTGCAGTTTATCCGTAAAGACGCTTCGCCCTGCGCTGAAACCTTGGTGTTTCCCGAACTGGAGATCAGCGAGACCCTGCCTTTGAATAAAGCCAAGTTGATTGCATTACCAGCATTACCAGCGGGCGTCTATCGCTTCCATTGCCAGATGCAAATGTACTGTGGCGAATTGCATGTCGAGTGACCGAACGATGATTTTAAAGACGTCATGGGACTAATAAAGAAGAGATAGATAGTGTCTGATGATAACGAGTTAACCTTTAGAGGTGGATCATGGCTAAACAACGGTGTTCATTTTGGTCCACACCGCAGGGTTGGGCCGCCATAGGTATGATAGCTGCGGTAAGTTACTTCCTCTTTATGGAGCATAGGCAGCATTTATTTGAGTTCCTACCCTTGCTGATTTTATTGGCCTGTCCTTTGATGCACGTTTTCATGCACCATGGGCACAGGCATGAACACCTTGACCGACAGGTTAACGATGATCCCCATGGGGCAGATAAAGATGGGAGCCACTTAGATCCTAAGAGTAACCGGGAGAATGATGATGCACGATGAATCTGCCTATGGCTTGTGGTCACTGGTGATCTTGAATTCAGCCATCTTTATCTTCTTCGCCTTCAGCTTTGTTAAACCTAGGACCACATCGGACTGGCGCGGCCTCGGTGCCTTCTCGGCATTTATCGTCGCACTCTTTACCGAGATGTATGGCTTCCCATTGAGTATCTATTTCCTCTCCGGTTGGCTTACCAAGCACTATCCCGATGTGGATTTCTTTTCCCATGACAACGGTCACCTGCTACATACCCTGCTTGGCTTCGAAGGCAACCCCCATTGGGATCCACTACATATTGTCAGCAACCTGCTCATTGTCATGGGTTTCATTTTATTGTCCTCCGCCTGGAGTGTATTGCATAAGGCGCAGCAAACACGAACCCTAGCCAGTACAGGTTGGTACGCCCGCTGCCGGCATCCGCAATACCTCGCATTTATTCTGATCATGTTTGGCTTCCTACTTCAATGGCCAACCCTACCCACCCTAGTGTTGTTCCCCATCTTGGTGCTGATGTATGTGCGTCTGGCCAGGCACGAAGAACAACTGGCATTGGCAGAATTTGGTGATGAATATGGCGCCTATATGCACCAAACACCAGCATGGATCCCAAAAATAAAACTCGACAGTTCTGCAAAAAAACCTGAATGAAACTGAGGAAAAAACCATGAAAAAACTGATTAATGCAATCGTCATCTCATCCCTACTAGCATCACCAGTTGTGTTAGCGGTCGTTGAACAGCCGCAGGCTCGTTCGCAAGGTGGCGATATGGCAATGGAGATGATGAGCCAAGATCAAATGACGGTAATGCATGAGCATATGCAGGCCATGCAGTCTTTGATGAACAACATCAAACAGGAGAAGAACCCGGAAAAACATCGGGAGTTGATGCAACAGCATTGGGAGGCCATGCAAAAAGGCATGCATATGATGAATGACGGCATGATGGGGAAACAAGCGGGAACGGGCATGAAAAATCAACAAGAGACGGGAAAGAATATACCTGATATGGACATGGATAAGCGCATGGGCATGATGGAGCAGCATATGGGCATGATGCAGATGATGATGGAGCAAATGATGGAACACGACGCGCAGAAGTCTCAATAGCGAGCCATCACAGTGAAAACTAATACTGAGTCTAAGATAATTTAAGGAGATATCTATGAAAATCAATGCAACCAAATTTGGCTTAGCAACCGCCCTCACCTTTGCCATATTCTGGCTCATTTGTAGTCTGTTGGTATGGCTGCTGCCTTCACTGATGATGGACATGACGGGTCATATGATCCATGGTAACTGGTCACAAATGGGTTGGCAGTTATCTGTAAGTGGCGTTTTTATGGGGCTGATAAGTTGGTCTGTATTGGCAGGGGTGTTTGGCTGGTTACTGGCGACTATCTACAACAAATGATACAGCTGTGCAGCCTTACATAAAGTAAGATTAATAAAACGCCCACTATATAAATACTCCAGTCTGTAGTGCTTTTATTTTCTGAATAAAATCAGTATATTGATTTTTATTGGTCATTTTTATGATTGGCACAAAAAGATTAACCCTTTTTAAATTCACATCCGTTTATAGGAATAGAAACGTGACAAGGGGTTGGATTGGTCAACCTATTGTCGAATAATTGGATCGACAAGGAGAAAATATGAAACAGACCCATTTATTGGCCGCTGCAGTCTTGCCTTTGACCTTTGCCCTATTGTCTTTTAATGCTGCCGCCGTGAGCCCACCGCCCCCTACAGGATTAAATGCGCCTATGATCAGTGTTTCTAGCTTCAACTCAGTGAACTATGTCGAACAGGAAGTCACTAAAATGTTCCCTGCACCTAAGCAAGGAATGGTTCAACATATTTTAACTTTGCCCACCCTAGAGAACGAGGACGATTATCTCGTTGAAATTCAAATTGGTCAGACTCAGTTAGTTGACTGCAACAAGCATGGGCTAAGTGGCGAACTAAAAGAATTGACGGTAAAAGGTTGGGGATACAACTACTACCAAGTCGATGAGGTTTCCCAAGGGCCAAGCACTATGATGGCATGCTTTGAAATGGCGAAGAAGGAAGCCTTTGTGCGGATCCCTGGTGAATTAAAAATGCGCTACGACAGTCGGTTACCTAAGGTTTTTTACCTGCCAGCAGGCACAGAATTACGCTTTAGAACCTGGAAAGTTGATTCCACATATCAGTATGCTAAATAAGCTGCTTACGGCTCAGGTTTAGCTCAAATGCCCTTCGGATCGTCACTACATTAAACAGCAACGATCCGAAGAGCATCACTTAGAATCGTTTAATTCTAACCACTTGCATAATTTCGATTTCGAAACCCGCCACCATTTCGGTGTCAGGATAATACACCAGGCTCACCTTCTGCCCCTGTAAATCCTTGTACTTTTTTACCCGTCGAAACTTAAAGGGCACATCACAATCATCCACCATGATGGTATGTTGTATCCATTCACCCTTCTCTCTCTGGGTATGGGACAGTACCGTTACGCCTTCCGAATGAACTAATCGCTCATGCTTGGCGAGCATCTTTTTTACAGCCTTATTCATGTTCGATCCTTTGCTATCTTAGCGCGTCACCAGCGACGACACTTTCTGTTTTATCTCCGCATATCTTAATTTTTCACAACGACCAAAGCCCTCGAGTTTACGGAGCTGTAATCGACTAAACAGGGGAACGACCATCCCCGCAAGGAAGCGGCATTGGGTATCAAGGGACACAGGAGCCTCGTCTTTCGCTTGCACTTGGTGCTGTAACTTCTGTAGATCTGCGAGGATCTGGCTTTCCTGTGGCCAAACGGGCGCCACCGAAAAGGACAACTTCGCTATTTGCCCACGACACACACTGCAATGACCACAGCACTTAGGTGCTGCATTATCGTCAAAATAGCGCGATAAATTGTAACTTAGACATGTCTCTAACTCGAAAAAGCGTACTAATTGAGCAATTCGTTGAATTTCTTTATGTTCCTTTTCAACGAAATACCCATAAAGTTCATCCACTAATGATGGATTTGCTAAGGCTATCTCATTAACCTGATACACATCCGTAATCCGCTTAGTTTCAAGCTCAATCAGTTGCTGATCCGCGAGGTATTCTAGCGCCGCTAAAACGCGACCGCGCTCGCTACCTGTAGCCTCATAAAGCGCATTAAAATCTAATATGCCCCAGATCCGCTTCATTTGTGTGTAGGTGAATATTTGTGATAAAAACGCCTGTCGATCAGGATTAAACCTTTGCAAAATTTCCGATGGCTCAACAATAAAGCGATAGCTGACGTCGGCGTAGTAGGCATAAAGGGGTTTTATCACACCATAGATTTCGAGCTGAACTAGCAGGGTTTTAAGCGGTAGCTGGCGAATATTGCTCGCATTAGATAAGGTATTTAATTGCAGTTCCCAGCGTGCAGCATGCTGTTCTTGCTTAATATTTTCAATCAAATATTCAATGGACTCACGTTCAGGTGTATCACCATAAACAAAGTTTTCCACCGTATTCATTCCATCAAGATTTGCCAAGGTCACACAGTGGGAAAGTAAACCATCACGACCCGCTCGGCCAATTTCTTGGCTGTAATTCTCAATAGATTTAGGCAAGTCATAGTGGATAACAAAGCGAATATTGCTTTTATCAATCCCCATGCCGAAGGCAATTGTCGCAACGACTACCTGAATGCGATCCTGCATAAAATCGTTTTGGATCTGTTGACGTTTCATATCCTCAAACCCAGCATGGTATGCACTTGCGATTATTCCCTTGCTGCACAGGGCCTTTGCCACCGCTTCGGCGGTGGATTGCAAGGTGACATACACAATCCCAGCACCGGAAAAGCGACTAATCTCCTGATGAAGCCGTGTGACCTTATCTTGGCTGGTGACTGGCAGCACATTCAAATCGAGATTGGCGCGGTAAAACCCCGTTTGCACTATATGCTCAGGCGCAATATCAAACCGCATCGCCATATCTAATTTTACTTTTCGCGTGGCCGTTGCAGTTAACAGCAAGACTAAGGGGATATTTAATTCTCGACGATAATCGGGCAACTTTAGGTAATCTGGCCGAAAATTATGCCCCCATTCTGAAATACAGTGCGCCTCGTCGACGACTAACATTGAAATGGCAACCGACTGGATAAACTGTCGAAAACGTTCATTTTTAAAGCGCTCAACGGACACCATTAAAATTTTTAAGCGGCCAGCTCGCGCGTCCATCATCACCTGTTTGCTCTGCTCGGCATTTAAGGTCGAATCAATACTCGCCGCGGCAATACCCTTGGCCCGTAAAAACGCGAGTTGATCTTTCATTAATGCCAGTAGCGGAGAGATGACTAATGTGAGCTGGGGTAACTGCATGGCAGTAAATTGATAACAAAGGGATTTTCCTGAACCTGTCGGGAAAATTGCCAAACTGGAGTCGCCCGCCAACAACTGAGAAATGGTTTCAACTTGCCCACTACGAAATGCAGTAAAACCAAATTGCCGCTGCAATAATGAGGCATAGTGAGCACCATCAGCACTGTGGGCCTGAAGTGTTTGGGTGGAATGAACCATGGACAACCCCTTTGCTCTATTGGGGCTCAATCACCGAAGCCTAAAACGAGCTAACATTGAAATCTGTGGGTTAGTCTACCAAATTATGCTCGACTTTACGGACTTAATTACACCCCATTGCTGATAGTGAATGCCAAAACCGCTAATATTCATCACGTTTCAGTTAATACTCTAACCATAAATGGTTTGCGATACACTAGATATAACTAAATAATATCAATATGTTATGATTTTAACGAGGCCAACAACCATTACCTGAGATAGTGTCCTACTTTCTTGCAAGGTAAAGAGTGATGAGTGAGGTTAACTTATCTTGAAAACGCTCTTCAAATGCGTCTATATCTCGGCCGATTAAGGCAAAATACTGCGTCGCCTGAGCATGCGAGAGTAATTTATTTGCCACGCTGTACTGCATTTCCTCTAAGGTTTTATCGTACCTTGGCGTAAGGATCCAAGTAGCAATATCCACATCAAAATGCTGCATTGCCCTTTGTGCCAACGCACAAAAAGCTTCTATATGCTCGCGGCCATCGGGTCCAAGACAACCGGGTTCCACTCGGCATAATACGGCAATTTTCCTCTCAACCGACATAATTTTTTCCCTAAAATAATGGCATTGCGATCGGTACCGCAACCTGCACTCTAAAGAGTTTACGTGACCGAAAAAATAAGTCACGTACAACCTTAATCTTGATGAAATTTAAGATTATTTTTAGCCATTTGCATCATTAACATCAAAAAGTTTAGTCCACTTTTGTCGCTTTTTTGTCATACAAACTCGGCTTTATTGTCATATTGCTATGACAGGCTAAGGCTCGATTTTAAATCCGACCATTTAACTGGAGTGCAATATGAGCAAGGCCACCTTTGACCCGACACTTTATAATAAAAGCAATAATGAACCCTTTAACCAAGTGTTGGATAAACATTTATCCCGTCGTAACTTTGTTAAAGGCGGGCTCGGTATTAGCGCCATGACCGCCTTTGCTGGTATAGGTTTAACGGGCTGTGGCTCTGATAATGCCTCAACACCCAACCCCGTCGATCCTGTTGTACCCGTTCCTCCAACAAAAAGCAGTGCAAAACTGAATTTCACCTCAGTTGCCGGTTCTCGCTTAGATGCGGTTGTCGTGCCAGAAGGTTACACAGCGCAGGTGTTAGCACCTTGGGGCACGCCATTAAACGCAAAAGCGGCGCCATGGAAAGCCGATGGCAGTAACACGGCCGATGACCAAGCCAACTCAGTGGGCATGCACCACGATGGTATGCACTTCTTCCCATTAAATGATACGGGTGATGACGGCCTGCTCTGCATTAACCATGAATACATTGACGAAGATGCTTTGCACCCTACGGGCCAGACGTTTGACCCCACTTCTGGTCTTCGCACTGTTATCGATGAAGTGCGCAAAGAAATTAACGCCCACGGCGTATCGGTTGTGCGTATAAAACTGATGAATAATCAATGGGAAGTTGTCAGTAATGATGGCCATAACCGTCGATTCACTGGCGCGACTGTGATGGATATCAGCGGTCCTCTGGCCTACTCTTCGCTACTCGAAACCCGCTACTCTCCCGATGGCAGCCAAGCTCGCGGCACCTTAAATAACTGCGGCAATGGCTACACGCCTTGGGGCACTTACCTGACCTGTGAAGAAAATTGGCCTGGCTATTTTGCTAACCGTGGTAGCTTAACCGCCGATCAGAGTCGCATCGGGATCAGTAAAACCAGCACACGTTATGGCTGGGACGATCTTGCCGGTCACGATGAAGAACGCCTCGATGAATTTGCCCGTTTCGATGTCACGCCAAAGGGCGCAAGTGCGCAGGATGACTACCGTAACGAAGCAAACGGCCACGGTTATATTGTCGAAATTGACCCGTACAATGCCACATCTCGCGCGGTAAAACGTACCGCCCTTGGTCGTTTCCGTCATGAGGGTTGTACCTTTGGCAAATTGACCGAAGGCAAGCCAGTCGTGTTCTATTCTGGCCATGATTCTCAATTCGAATACCTCTATAAATTTGTTTCTTCAGCGGCCTGGGATGCAAAGGATACCGACAGCAGCAACCGCCTGCAAACGGGTGATAAGTACATGAATGAAGGGACCTTATACGTCGCTAAATTCAATGAAAATGGTGGCGGTATTTGGTTACCTTTGACTCTAGATGGCCAAACCACAGACGGCAAAACCTTAGGCGATAGCTTCGCAACTTTGGCCGAGATTATTTTAAACACCGCGGGTGCAGCGGATTTAGTCGGCGCAACACCTATGGACCGACCTGAGTGGTGCGCGGTCGATCCGTTCACAGGCTCAGTTTATTTGACCCTGACCAACAACTCGAAACGTACCGAAGCGAATCCTGCCAACCCAAGACTTAAAAACTACTTTGGCCATATTATTCGTTGGGATGAAGGCGATAAAGACACTGAATTTACATGGGATATTTTTGTTTTTGGATCACCCAGTGATGGCAATGCTGAGACCAACTTGTCAGGCTTAACCGATCTTAATCAATTTGCCAGCCCAGATGGGTTAGCCTTTGATGAACGCGGTATCTTGTGGGTTCAAACCGACAACGGTGCCAAGGAAGTTACCGAAGAAACTAACGATCAAATGCTCGCAATAGTACCTTCAACTCTGGTGGATGGCCAAGAGAAACAAGTAGGCGTAACGGCCAATAATCAAATGGAATTAAAGCGTTTCTTTGTCGGTCCCAACGACTGTGAAGTAACAGGTTTTGCCATTAGCCCTGATTACACTTCGGTATTTGCTAACATTCAGCATCCCGGTAACTGGCCTTATTCGTCCAATGCCGCTGAACAAACGCCAACTGGAGTCACATTACGTCCTCGCGCCGCCACTGTGGTTATTCGCAAATTAGATGGCAAAGAAGTCGCCGTATAAGCAAAATGTTTGTGCATGGGTCCTCTTAATCTAGAGTCCCCATAAGCTAATTGCTACACGTAACAAATCCCCTCTCAGTAGGGGATTTTTATATGACTGGATTGATTATCAAAAAAGATTAACTTGTACGGCCACTCGCCTGTTCAAAGGCAAGCTCGAAGGCATCGGTAAAATCTGTGATCGGCAAAAGATCTTCCCGGCAACGGCGATTACGCCCCAGTAAAGATGATTCAACAAACAAATCAAACCATGCACTTAAGGCTTTAGCATTAGCCGCCTCGCCAATCGCTCCTAAAGCCAAGGATGCGACCTCGGCGGTGCCTAGCTGAAAATCATGGCTACCCTTACGCAGTGCATAGGTTGCCAAGGTATCGGGATCGAATGATAGCATTGGCAACGAATGCAAGTATGGACTCTTACGGAAGATCTTAATCGCTTCACGCCAGCTACCATCGAGCATGATTAGCAGCGGCCGTTTACCTTCGGCTAACGTCGATATCGGCACTTGGTTCAGTACCGTTTGTCCCTGCTCCGCATATTGGGCCGGAAACACTAAATAGGGCTGATATTGCGGAGAATCGAGCAAGGCAAGTAATGCCGCTTCGGGTTCAGTGCGCGACCAAATATAGGCGTGCGTGTCAGGGATAAGATCCGCAATCAAGCGCCCGCTGTTAGTTGGTTTTAGCACTTCATCGTTATACATGATCAGCAGGAAACTGGCTTGAGTCTGTAACTGACGGCGCAGCGCACAGGTACAGAACTGCTCACCTAATAGGCATAATGGACAGCGGATCAGTTTTTTACCACGGGCACCAAAGGGCTTAGTCGATAGAGACTTACGGTACTGATATAAATGGTGCACTGCATGTGGGGTTAAAGCCATAAAACCAATTCTCTTTCAAACTTATTAGGGATTGCCGCTAAGTTATTCAGCTCTTTCCTCTCGCGGTGGCGCAGTTTATCCCTTGGCCGTAAAGGGTGCAACAGCTGTAATACCAAACTCAATGTCAGCACATTGCATTTAACACTGGATTAGCGAGGTTAACGTTTTAGTTACCTCCTGAGGGAAAATAATGCTAAATATCAGTAAGGGCTTAACTTAACGGGGAATTGCCGTAATATCGTGTTCAATCTGGACTCCATAAATGCAATTTAGATAAAAGGTAAACTATGCAACGACATACCCTGCTCGCCTCCATGCCGTTATTAAGCGGCGTACTGCTCACTGCAACGCTATTTTCTAATGTCACGACGGCCCAAACGGTTCATACCAGAGACATCCAATCAATTGTAGATACCGCAGTCAAACCTCTGATGGCCGAATATGGTATTCCCGGCGCAGCGATTGGCATCACCCTTGATGGAAAACAGTATTTTTACCAATATGGCGTCAGTTCTAAAACCACAGGGCAAAGTGTGACTGAACATACCCTGTTCGAGATTGGCTCTATCAGTAAAACCTTTACCGCGACACTGGCGAACTACGCACAAATCGAAGGCAAGTTAACCCTCACGGATATGACCAGTGATTATGTTCCTGCATTAAAAGGCAGCCATTTTGACGAGATTAGTCTCATCAATTTAGCGACTCACACTGCGGGAGATCTGCCGATGCAAGTGCCCGACAAGGTCACGAATAACGCGGAATTAATGGATTATCTTAAGCATTGGCAACCGTCATTTGCCGCAGGGACGCACAGGAATTACGCCAATCCTAGCATTGGCCTGCTAGGCATGATTGCCGCACAGAGTTTAAATAAAACGTTTCAACAAGCACTTGAGCAAATGCTATTTCCGCAATTGGGTATGACCAGCAGCTATATCCAGGTTCCGAGCAGCAAAATGGCCGATTATGCCCAAGGTTACAATAAGCAAGACATGCCAGTGCGGGTTAATCCCGGCGTATTAGCCGATGAAGCCTATGGCGTAAAAACCACAGCCACGGATCTGCTGCATTTTGTGGAGGCTAATATGCAAATGCACCCGCTGGCTAAACCACTGCAAAAGGCACTCGATGAGACCCACACCGGATACTTTGATGTCGGCATGATGACCCAGGATATGATTTGGGAGCATTACTCCTATCCTATTGATCTTGATAAAATACTTATGGGGCATACTCAGGAAGTGGTGTTTGGCAGTACGCCAGTTAAACCCATAGTGCCGCCCCTTGGGCCGCAGTCAAATGTATGGATCAATAAAACCGGCTCAACCGGTGGTTTTGCAGCCTATGTCGCCTTTATTCCCGCACAAAAGCTTGGGATCGTCTTACTAAGCAATAAAAACTATCCCGTACCACCACGGGTTGAAGTCGGTTATCAAATCCTAACGGGGATAAGCAAGCTGCAACAGGAATAACCCGTACGGCTTAAAGACAACAAAGCCCACAAATCTGTGGGCTTTTTATTAGGCAAAATTTGACTAGAGAATACGCCGCAGTAAAAAATCCGCTTTTAACCTTCTGATCCGAGTCATGATTTTTTTCACCGGTGCAGGATAGCTTTGCAGCGTATCCACTTGGCTGTAGTGATATAACCGCTGTGTGTGTTCAAGTATATGTGCCTGTTCGGCTTCAAATTGCGCTTTCCAGCAGGCGGTTTCATCGTGGATCAACAGGCCATTTTCCAAATCCAGTGCCCACGCCCTAGGATTAAGATTGGAACCTGTGATCAAATGCTTTTTACCGTCGGCACTGATCCCTTTAAGGTGATAACTGTTGATGCCGTGCTTCCACAAATGAATATTCAACTGGCCATTGTCGATTGCCCATTGTTGGCGCTTAGCAAACTTACGCAGAGATTGCTCGTACATATAGGGCAGCGCCCCAATGGTCGAGAAGTCCTGCTCTGGCGGAATATAAAAATCGTTCGCCGTCTTATCGCCGACCACGATATCGATACGCTTGCCATTGCGTAAATGCTTAGCTAAGGCGCGCACTAAAATGTAAGGGGGATTGAAATATGGTGTGCAGATAAATAACGAGTCCTTAGACTCCTCGACTAAAGCAACCACCACTTTATTCAGGAGGTTTTTCTTGCGACCTAATCCGAGCAAAGGCGTGATCCGATTGCCACTGCGGATGGATGCAAACTCGTATTCCGCCTCCGATAAACGCAATTTAAAGCTACGCACATCGTTTTTGGGCGGCAGCACTTCCTGCTGCGCATCTTGGGTGAGTGAAGCAACCGCGGGATCGGCAATAATATAACGCTGGATCATCGCCCGCATACTGCGCGCCAATTCGGCCGACTCAATCACATGGTAGCGGTCGAAACGATATTTCTCACTTTGTTGTAAGTAAATATTGTTAAGACTAGCGCCGCTGTAAATCACCGCATCATCGATAATAAAGCCCTTAAGGTGCAGTACGCCCATAAATTCACGGGATTTAACTGGCACTCCCATAATATCGATAGGATATTCAGCCCCGGCCATAACGCGGCGATACATAAGATAATTACCGCTATCGCCTTTATGACCAATCAGGCCACGTCTTGCCCGGTGAAAATCAACGAGGATCTTAACATCTAATGCGGGATTTTGCGCTTTAGCGGCCATCAAGGCCTGTAAAATCTCCCGTCCTGCTTCGTCATCTTCTAAATAGAGCGCGGCAATATAAATACTCTTTTGAGCCTTTTCGATGCGAGCGAGTAACTCTGCCTTAAATCGGCATGGCGTGAGCAACCACGTTAAAGCCTCGGGTTGAACGGCTATTCCACCAAGCTTATCTAGCAAGGCAATCCTCCTTTATACATGCTGACCACCCCGATAGGAAGTACTTGGGGTCAGTGACAAAAACATCACAGCAATATGAGTTAATTCTGGATAGGCCTCTGTCACTGCCAGCCTGATCGTTTGTTCTACTTTGAGATGGATATCAGGGTCAACCGGAAACCAGAGTAACTCGACTTGGACGAAACGTTGATCAATTTTCCCATTACGGTAACTGATGCTGGGGATCCAATCTAATGTGAAACTCTCTGCATTACCTTTACATATCGCCGCCAAAGCCTGCAGTAATGCTTGGCTAAACTCTGCAACGACTGCCTGGGGTAAGCCGCGCATACTAATATGAGGCATGGTTTAGTTATTACCTGAGATCCTAAAATCGTAAGGGGTAGAAATTACCGACTTCACTGCGTCTCGGCAAGACTTTTCGACTAAAAGCTCCGTTAAACCTAACGGTTTTGCTGGTAATTTGACCTGAAACGATTTAATGCCGAAGTTAATGGGCAAAAGTGGCGCGATTGTGGCTAAAATAACCTTAGCATACAAGCTAGCGTAAACTAAAGCGCCTATGGTTACTCAGACCGATACTATGAATGATAGAGACTATGAATAAAAAAATTCTGCTCACACTCGCACTGACGCTTATCTTGGCTTGGGGGATTTTTCATTTCAAAACCCAACTCGGATTATTGATCCTGCCACTGTTTATTGGTTTAGTGTTATTTGTCACCTTAAGGCTGTATCGTCTTATGGAGAAAGATGATGGAAATAATGAACATTAACTTCGGTACTCAGGCTAAACCCTCACATGTATAGCTTACCCAAAACAACGCTTTACATTAGCTTGTTACTAGCAGCCCTAGGTTTGCAAGCCGAGCCTAGTCCCCCTGAAAACTCGGCCCTCTTTGCTAAACAAATGGCAGACATCAGTCCGCGCCATTCACAAACCGCAGTGATAGCGCTCGATTTAGCCAGCAATCAACTCATTTACAGCCATCAGCCAGATACCTTATTGATCCCCGCCAGCACACAAAAAGTACTGACGGCAGTCACGGCCATGGCGACACTTGGCCCAGAGTTCCGTTATGTCACCGAACTGTGGAGCGATGCCCCCATTCGCCATGGCCATATCGCGGGCAGTGTTTATTTACGTTTTAATGGCGATCCCACGTTAACGCAGGCAGATCTTAAGGGCATTTTTGCGAGTTTAGTCAAACAGGGGATCACTCGCATCGAGGGCCACTTATATTTGATTGGCGATAAACAGGAACAACTTCAAGCACCGGGCTGGGTATGGGACGATTTAGGCATTTGTTTTGCGGCACCCGTCTCTAGCTATATTATCAACCAAAATTGCGTTTACGGTCAGTTCATCCCGAGCAGTGCCACACAAACTG
This sequence comes from Shewanella sp. CG12_big_fil_rev_8_21_14_0_65_47_15, assembly GCF_002783505.1. Lineage (GTDB taxonomy): Bacteria > Pseudomonadota > Gammaproteobacteria > Enterobacterales > Shewanellaceae > Shewanella. Next base: position 7,492 of record NZ_PFGL01000003.1, on the reverse strand, counting down.
CTCGGGTCAAACTCCGTGCTGCCAGTTATGGGGTCAAAGTGAGTAGCGATGCCGTATTCGACCAACAGGCCAATCGCGATTTTTGTCAGCTCGATCTCGTGCGCCTAGGGCAGAACCAGTATCATTTACGTGGCTGCTATCCTGGCAGTGAAGCCATTCCCCTCGCTATCGCCGTGAGCGATCCTGAGAAATTTGCCAAGGATACACTCAGCGCCATGCTTAAGGGCGAAGTGACGGTTGCAGGCAAAGTACAGATCGGGGAGCATATTCCACAAAAAGCAAAACTGATTGCCAGCCATAGCTCAGCCCCCTTACCTGAATTGCTCACGACTATGCTGCTTAAATCGGATAATTTGATCGCCGATAGTCTGTTTAAGCAAGTGGGCAAAACCTATTATCGCACCCAAGGTAGTTTTACCCATGGCGCCGCGGCAATGAAGCACATTCTAACTGATTTAGGCGTCGATTTATCGAGTGCCAATATCGTCGATGGTTCAGGCCTCTCACGGTATAACCTATTGAATGCTAGGCAGCTCGCCGATGTACTCAGTCTAATGCACAGGGATACACGTTTCAGTGGGCTCATTGCGAGTCTGCCCCAGGCGGGCGTGAGTGGTACTCTTAAATATCGCCAAGGCTATACCAAGCCGCCCCTGAAAAACCTTATCTTCGCCAAAACAGGGTCAATGCAGGGAGTGGCAAATTTAGCGGGTTTTATGCGTTTACCGCAGCAACAGGACATTTTATTTGTGGTGCTCGAAAATGGTATGGCTCCAGAGCCTAACAAACCGAATAAGCCCGCCTTTAGCGCCGATTTCCTCACCACACTGTTAAGAGAAATCCCCCCGGCACAGGTAAACACCGCGAGCCAAACCGATGCTAAAACCATGAAGCTGAGCCATTAGCGACCGCGGCTATCGCCAATGACACAATAAAAAAACACTGATTACTCAGTGCTTTTTATGAATGGATGAAAAATTAGAACAAGACCGCAGGCATCGCCATAGTGCTTGTATCTCCAGCCCTCACCTGGGCTAAATGATAATCGGCTTTAGGCAGTAACTTATCAAAATAGAACTTAGCCAAATAGGCTTTCTGCTCGGCGAACGCTTTATCTTCATGGGCAGCGACCTTATCGACCATAGCCAACCAGTAGAAACCATACAGGGTGTAGCCAAAAGCATCTAAAAAGTCGACCGCGCAGGCATTGATAAGCGCAGGCTGAGCGACTTTGTGCTCATTAATCGACTCAGCGACTATGACTAAGGCATCTAAACGCGCACATACTGCCGCCACTTTCACCGCATCAACCTGGGTAAATGCCCGCATTTGTGTTTTCAAGTCAGCGACAAATTCATTTAATGCGGCAAGATTATCACCCGTGACTTTACGACCGAGGAAATCGATGGCTTGAATGCCATTGGTGCCTTCATAAATCTGCGCGATACGGGTATCACGGACTAATTGCTCAATGCCCGTTTCACGAATATAACCATGACCACCAAAGACTTGCTGCGCCATGATCGTCGCATCAAGACCGCGGTCGGTTAAGAATGCCTTGGCTACTGGCGTTAATAGACCCACATAGCGCGCTGCTTTAGCTTTCACTTCCTCTTGGGCATATTTTGCTAGATCCAGCTGTTGTCCCGTAAACACAGACAAAGCACGGCCCGCCTCTGTCATCGCTCGAATGGTCAACAACATACGGCGCACATCACCGTGGACGATAATAGGATCGGAATCGCTGCCCGTCGGTGAGCCACCGGCGGCAACGCCTTGATTACGCTCTTTAGCATAATCTGCTGCCATCTGATACGCCGCCTGAGCACTGCCCAGCCCTTGAATACCAATCGCTAAACGCTCGTAGTTCATCATAGTGAACATGCACACTAGGCCGCGATTGGGCTCGCCAATCAAGAAACCTTGGGCATTATCAAAGTTCATCACACAGGTTGCTGAACCTTTAAGGCCCATCTTGTGCTCGATTGAACCCACTGATACCCCATTGGCATTGGCTAAGCTACCATCGGTATTCAGCGATATCTTAGGCACTAGGAAGAGTGAAATGCCTTTACTCTCCGGTAGCTTGGCAAGCACTAAGTGGATGACGTTTTCAGTTAAATCGTGATCGCCACCCGTGATAAAAATCTTGCTGCCCGTGATGGCATAACTACCATCATCCTGCGGCAAGGCGCGGGTGCGAATATTACGCAGATCTGAACCCGCTTGTGGCTCTGTCATATCCATAGCACCCGCCCATTCGCCGGAATATAACTTAGGCAAATAAGTTTGTTTCAATACTTCGCTACCGTGGGCATTGATACATAACGCCGCACCCGCAGTTAACGAGCCATAAAGCGTAAACGCATTACAGGCACTGTAGGCCATTTCGTCGACTAATACGCCGAGCATTTTGGGCATACCCATGCCGCCAAATTCAGGATCGCCACATAAACCAACCCAACCACCCTGGGAATACTGATCATATACCGCTTTATAACCATCGGGGGTAATCACTTGATTATCTTGATGCAACACGCCCTGCTCATCGCCCGTCCGGTTCAGTGGATGGATCAACTCACTGCTGATCTTGGCTGCTTCTTCAAGAATGGCATTGGCCGTGTCGATATCGACCATTTCAGCAATCTCAGACAATTGTGCCCAAGTGTTAGGGGCATCAAATACCTGTTCCAGTAGGAAACGCATATCCGTTAACGGGGCTTGATAAGGGTTCATTGGTAGACTCTTAAACGTAGGATTAAAACAGTTGTTTTAATTTATACGAGTTCGCTGTAGAAAACAATCTCATTACAAATACAGCCGCGAATAATATGGAGGTACGTGAGCAAAGTATAAATTCAACCCATAAAAAAACCCTTAAGCTTTAACTTAAGGGTCTCTATTTTATAAGCTTTACCACAGGATTGTCGTAGCGTTGGCTCACAGGTCTGTGGTAATTACCACATTAAATCATCAGGGATCGCATAATCTGCATAGGGATCATCTTCAACCACCACAGCTTTAGATTCATCCTGTTGCCACAGATAACCACACCACTGCGGCACCAGCAGTTTGACCCGTTCGGCTAACTTATGGGGCACTAAGTAACTCTTATCTTCGTAACGCACTATACCTAACTGCCCTTTGAGCAATTCAGCCTGTAGTTTTTCATCTATGTACAAAGAATAGATTTTATTATCAAGGGTATAGTTAAACTTCACTTCGGCATAAACTGGGATCTTAATCGCAGACTTAGTAAACTCAGTGATTAAACCGCGCACCTGTCCACGCTCGGATGCCTCGGCAAACCTTTGCTCGTTCAGCGCTTTATCTTTTTCGGCCTGCAACCGTTTTTGCTCGGCCACTTCTTGCTTAAAAGCACTTGAGCCATCGTCTACTCGGGATTTTTTGTCACGGCGTTTTTGGGTCTTAACGTCGCGAACCTTTTGTTTACTGGCAAGCCCTGCTTTGAGTAGCTGCTCTTGTAATGCATTAGCCATGGATCATACCTAATTAATTTCTATAAAATCAAAGTGTTAAATTTTAATGTCAATAATCTAAAACTAAACTACATTTTTGCGGCCAATTCGCCAAGCTCTGTCATCGCAATACTGGCGCCGCCAAGGGACCAACCGCCATCAACCGGCAACACAACTCCTGTAATATAGGACGCCAATTCTGAGCCTAAGAATAATGCGGCATTGGCGATATCCTGGCCTGTACCGTTGCGTTTTAATGGAACGGACTGGGCAACTTTCTGCTGTAGTGCGCTGCTGGGCGCAAGGCGATTAAAGCCTTCAGTGTTTGCTATGGGGCCAGGCATAATCGAATTAATCCTCAACCCTTCACAACCCCACTCTAACGCTAAGGTTCGCGTCAGCATATCAACACCCGCTTTCGCCGCACACACATGCACTTGCATTGGCATAGCAATCGAAGCCTGCGGCGCCGAAATCTGAATAATATTACCATTGGGACGACGCAGCAAAGGATACGCCTGCTTTAACACTTGAAAACTGCCGAGCAAATCAATGTCCATCACCGACTTAAAACCATTGGCCGAAAGCTTTGCCGCGCTGGCGGGGAAATTACCCGCCGCGCCACTGACTAACACATCGATAAAACCAAACTCGGAAGCGATGTTATCAAAACCGACTTCGAGGGCGCTAAGATCGCGCACATCGAAGCTCACCCCTAAATGAATACCGTCAGGATTGGCCTGTTGCAACTGCAATACTGCGGCATCAATTTTATCTTGGCTGCGGCTTGCGACAGCGACATTGGCGCCAGCCTGCGCGAACGCAATGGCAATCGCGAGATTTATCCCACTGGTGCCACCGACAACGACAACATTCTTACCTTGATAGTTAAACATCGTAGCATTAAACATAGGCGTTCTCCGTGAACTGTGAGATATGCACTCTAGGGGTGATTTATTATTCTATGCCAATGATTGGTGGATCGCTTGCAATGCCGCTAACGGATCGGCGGCTTTGGTGATGGGACGGCCAATCACAAGATAATCTGAACCCGCAGCAATCGCCTCTGGCGGCGTCATCACCCGGTGTTGATCGCCAGCATCACTGCCCACAGGGCGGATCCCCGGCGTCACTAGCTTGAAATCTTTGCCTAATAGTGATTTTAGCGCTGTCGCTTCTTGGGCAGAGCACACTACACCATCGAGGCCTGCTTGTTTAGTCAGCTTAGCTAAACGCTGAACATGTTCAAAGACAGGGACATTAATCCCAATCAACCTCAAATCGTCGTCACTCATGGAGGTCAATACCGTCACGGCAATTAACATAGGCGCTTGGTCACCATAGGGCTGCAAAGCCTTTTTTGCCGCTTCCATCATGGCTAAGCCACCGCTGGCATGCACGTTGGTCATCCACACACCTAGCTCAGCGGCAGCCGCTACGGCTTTAGCGACCGTATTGGGAATATCGTGAAACTTCAAATCGAGGAACAAATCAAAACCGCGATCATGGATATCTTTCACCAATTGCGGGCCAAACAGGGTAAACATTTCTTTGCCGACTTTAAGGCGGCACATGTTGGGATCGAGTTTGTCTATCAGTTGTAAAGCGTGGTTTTTATTATCGTAATCAAGCGCTACGAGGATAGGTTTAGTCGTCATCATCTCTCCAACGGGGTTACACTAACTAGGTATTTCAAAAAGGTTATTCGCCGTCTAAGCCTCTGATCCGTTTAATACTGCCCCAGTGTTTACAGGAAGGACAATGCCAGTAAAGCGCATGGGAAGGAAAACCACACTCCTTACAACGGTAGCTTGGACGGAATTTAATTTGTTGCTCAACCAGCTGCTCTAGCATAGTTAAACTTTGCTTAGCCTGCCCTTCTTCGGCCTGACGCAAATGCATCTGCATCAGATGCTGAAAGCCTTTCATCGTCGGATGGCGATACAGTGCATCGAGTACCATATTTTCAGCGGCTTTTAGCTCATCAAGACTGATCATATGTTGGGCAAGCGCCACCACCACGGATGCGCCAGCGCCTTCAGCCATAGCGCCCACCAGTAATTCCTGATAGCCCTCTTTATCTTGGGTATCGCGGTACACTTGTTTCGCCGTCGGCAGGGCATCGGCAAAGAGTTCAATATCCGCTTTCTTGAGTGCCGCTAACATGGCTTTACATTGTAGGTAATCTTGAATATCGAGGAATTTTCTGGCGAGTGTGAGTAAAGCCCGGCCACACTTAGGATCTTGTTTGAGTGCTTGCTGCAGCAGTTTAATCTTCTCTACATCATCATTGGCTTCATCGGCGAGCTGACAATAAAAGTGGGCTATGATGGGCTTTAACGTCTGCTGGCGTTTACGGCTTAAACGCTTAGTGATATCGATAGCTTTTTGCCATTCCTTAATCACTTGATAGATAGCGATTAGCTGGGTTTCAGACTCTTCACTGTGATCGTCTTGGCTGACTAAATTAATAAAAATTTCCTCTGCGCGGTCGTAAAATCCCGCCGCCAAATAATCTTTGCCCAGTTCCATCATGGCAATATCGCGCTGCTCATTGGTGAGCGTTGGCCTAGCGATCAGATTTTGGTGGATACGGATGGAACGGTCGACCTCGCCTCGCTTACGAAACAGCGAACCGAGTGACAGATGGGTATCTATGGTTTCATCGTCCACATCGAGCATACTGATAAACAAGTCGACCGCTTTGTCTGACTCGTTCGACAACAGGAAATTAAGGCCAGTGAAATAATCACGGCTTAGTTGCTTACGCTGATTAGTTTGATTTTGCCTTATGCTCCGCCGCCCCATATACCAACCGTAACCGGCAGCAATGGGGAGCAACAGAAAGAGGATCTCAAGCATATTAGGCGTCTACGTCCGGGGGCATTTTAGCAAGTTGCACATTTAACTTTTTTTGGGTTGCCGCTAAAGTCAGTTTCAGTCTCACAATATAATAGCAAGCAAATAACCAACTCAGCATAAAGCCAGCAAAGAAAACGATCGCTAATACTACGGGTAGACGATATTCACCTTGGGCCACAAAATAGCTAATAGTTACAAGCTGTTCGTTACGCGCGCCAAAGATTAACGCCAGAATAAATAACAGTGCCACAAGGACAGTCACCATAAAAGATTTCACGCTGCACTCCCTAAACGCGTTTCAATTTTCTGATTATCCAAGAAATTCACTGGGCTGACCAGCTTTGCCTTACAATAGATACAAAAAAGCCCCCTAACGGAGGCTTTTCACTATGCGGTCAATCACACATTAACGGCGTCAACGCGCTCGCGCAGTTCTTTGCCTGGCTTAAAGTGCGGGACGTATTTGCCTTCCAATTCGACAGATGAACCTGTCTTTGGATTGCGGCCAGTACGCGGCGCACGATAATGAAGCGAGAAACTACCAAAGCCACGGATCTCAATACGATCACCGCTTTCTAATGTTGTTGCCATTTGCTCCAACATCTCTTTGATTGCACTTTCAACTTCCTTCGCCGACAGCTGCGACTGCCTGGTGGCGAGTTTTTCGATCAGTTCGGATTTTGTCATCCTAGCTATCCCCTATTATCAAGCCAAACACAGTCACCTATAAAGGGTGGCGAACCACCCTTTAACAACAGGCGATTATTTGCGAGCTGCTTTAAACGCTTCAGCCATTGCATTACTAATAACAGCGTCTTCTTGTTTATTCAAGGTCGCCATTACTTCTTTTTCTTCAGCTTCGTCTTTCGCTTTGATTGACAGGCTGATAGAACGGTTCTTACGGTCAACACCCATGAACTTAGCTTCGATAGCGTCACCTACATTGTAAACAGTAGATGCATCTTCGATGCGCTCACGGCTGATGTCAGCTACACGGATGTAACCTTCAACAGTGTCAGCCAGTTCCACAGTCACACCTTTAGCATCAACAGCAGAAACAGTACCGTTTACGATAGTACCTTTCTTCTTGTCAGCTAAATAAGCGTTGAATGGATCGTCTTCAGTTTGCTTAACACCTAAGCTGATGCGCT